>JBJTQF010000356.1:0-33499 GCA_046075485.1 Myxococcota bacterium
GCGCAAACGGAGGCCACTCACGCGCAAGCGGAAGCGGCTCACGCGCAGGCGGAAGCGGCTCACGCGCAGGCGGAAGCGGCTCACGCGCAGGCGGAAGCGGCTCGGGTGGCAGCAGCGCTGGAGGCAGAAGCCACTCGTGCCCAACACGCGCAAGAAGCGGCGGAGCAAGCCCAAGCGGAAGCCGCTCAAGCCCAAGCGGAAGCGGCTCGGGTGGCAGCAGCGCTGGAGGCAGAAGCAGCCCGTGCCCAACACGCGCAAGATGAGGCGAAGCAAGCCCAAGCGGAAGCGGCTCAGGCCCAGGCTCAGGTCGCTCAAGCCCAAGCGGAAGCCGCTCAAGCCCAAGCGGAAGCCGCTCAAGCCCAAGCGGAAGCCGCTCAAGCCCAAGCGGAAGCCGCTCGGGTGGCAGCAGCACTGGAGGCAGAAGCAGCCCGTGCCCAACAAGCGCAACAAGCGGCGGAGCAAGCCCAAGCGGAAGCGGCTCACGCGCGAGCGGAAGCGGCTCACGCGCTGGCGGAAGCGGCTCAAGCCCAAGCGGAAGCCGCTCACGCGCAATCGGAAGCGGCTCGGGTCGCAGCAGCACTGGAGGCAGAAGCCGCCCGTTCCCAACACGCACAAGAAGCGGCGCAGCAGGCCCAAGCAGAAGCCGCTCACGCACAAGCGGAAGTGGCGCAAGCCCAATCCCAGCTCGCGCAGGCGCAAGAAGCTGCACAGCGAGCCCAGGCCGAAGCAGCATGGGCGGCAGCCGAGCGTCAAGCGGAGCTCGAGCGGACCCTGAACATCGAGCGCCAGATGAGCGCCTTAAAAGCGGAGCTCGAGCGCCTACGCACCTCTTCCTGACGGTTTATCGTTCTTTTTTGGCAAGCACTGGATCACATGAACCCTTCGGCTCCCGCCTGATGTCTGACATTGGTGCTCCGTTGACAGCGCCTCCTATCCCGATTAAGCTGGAGAGCGTCGGCTTCACATAGTACTCAAAGGAGTAAACCCATGAGACTTTTGATCTTTGCCTTTCTCTTGGCCTGCCTCGTGGCGTGCCGAGAGGAAGAACAATATTCTCCAGTTCCCGCCCTGACGGAGCTGACTTGTTCTGTCATGGCCACCGACGAAGACCTCGACGATCCAGCCAATGACCGGTATCGCGCGACCTTTCAGTGGCGTTATCTCGATGGTGATCAAGACCTCGATGCAGAAGGTGCCATCCTGCGCTGGTGGATCGACGATGTGGAGCAGACTCCACAGTCTCTCTTTGAAGCCTCTTTGGGCCTGACCGGACGTATCAGCCTCAACGCCGAGCCGCTCATGCCGTTTGAGCTGTATGTCTTTCGCATCAGCGTAGTGGATGCCGCTGGAAATGAGTCCAACGTGCTCAACGCCGATGTAGACACCGACGCCATCACCTGCTCCATTCCGGGTGCAGCCGCTCGACCCTGAAGGCCCTCCAAGAGCCCTCCAAAAGCCCTCCAAGAGCCCTCCAAGAGCCCTCCAAAAGCCTTCCAAGTCATGGCTCTAAGACGTAGGTCCAGCAAGCAAGTCGAGCGTGTGCGCCACCGTTCTCGGCGCCTGAACCCATCGGGCCAGCTTCTGAAGCGGTATGACTTCACCAGGATGTGCGGTGGAGACGCGCAGCTCACGGATGGCAGCGCATGAGGCAGGATATCAGGCAGGCAGTGGAGGAGCGCGAGAGCTTCCGCGAGACCCTGGTCTTACTGACCAGCGTAAGAGGAATACCCCTTCGGCGGAACCAGCGTTGAAAACTGGTCGAACGACAGCGAGTAGCGCGTGGTGCCTCCGAAGTTGGCTGGATCCGCGATCTGCACTTGTTGCGTGTTCTGATCGTAGCCATAGACCGTCAGATAGTGGTAGATGGTCTGATCCGCCGGATAATTCGGCGGCTGATTACCCGGAGGTGCCACAATATTGGCCACCACCACATAGCCATTGTCGATGCTATGGGTGATGTCTGACCAGAGCTGATCCTTCTGAGCAGCACTGGCCGGATCGTTGGGCATCTCGTGCGTGGCATACGTGCCAGCCCCCAGATAAGCGTTGAGCTCTCCGGTGATCTGCCCGATCCAGTCCGTCCCGTTGGTGGTGGTGCCCAGCTCCGACGCCAGCGCCGCTTGGCTCGGCGGTGTCATGTGGGCCGAGAGCGCAATCCGCGTCGAGGCCGGACCACACCAGTATCCGGTCTCCTGCGCCTGAGCATCCACGTTGAGCGTCTTGGCCGCCGGAGGTTCCTCCTGCTGGCCCGTGGCGCCTTCGTTGTCCTCCCCGGGCGCATCCTCGTCGGTGCTGGTGCCCTCCAAGTCCGTGTGGTTGATGGGGTCGTTGTGGCAATAAGCATAACGGTTGAGCCCCACCGTATCCTCTCCATCGATGAGCACATCGGGCGAGATAAAGCGGGCCAAGATCGGATCATAATACCGTGCATGCATGTACACCAGCCCCGAGACATCGTGCCGTTGCCCCGAGAATCCTCGTGGCTCATATGCCAGCGTCCCCGACTCCTCGATGATCTCACCATAAGGACGATAGACCTTGCTGTGGACCTCCGCCCCTGACGTATTGGTCTCCGCTTGGATCGAGCCCAGATGATCGGTGTGTACATAGGTGGTGGTGATGCCGTCGTACCGCGCCACCAGCGAGCCCGCGATGGCGATATACCGGAGAGACGCGCCTCCCACCTCCACCTCATAGTCATCGCCCAGATAGTGACGCACAATGCCGTCCTCCACCTGCTCGATGCGGTTTCCATCGGCGTCGTAGCTGAACTCGAGGTTGGCATCCGTCCCCACCACCGTGGCCAAGCGGTTATCCCCGTTCCAGGTCATCGTGCGGAGCAGCGTGCCAGACTGCTTGACGGAGGTCATCAGTCCGCCCGCATCATACGTGTACGCATACGTGCCCGCCGCCGTCGCCGCGTGTGGGCGTGTGCCATACGTGTACGTCCCCAGCCGCGAGTTGGTGGTGATATTCCCAATCGCATCATAGGTCAGGGTCTGATTGTACGTCGCGCTGGAGGTGTTGGTGGCCGTGATCAGTCGATCCAGCTCATCATAGGCATACGTCCAGCCCTCATACGCGAAGGGACTGGTGACCTTGGTGATCAGCCCCTTGTTGTTACGGGTATAGGCCAAGTTTTGGATGGTGGTCGTGCCCTTGACCGCACTGATCCCCGTCAGCCAGCCACGTTGAGCCGAGTACGTCCGTGTGGTCACCACACCATTATTCGTGGTGAGCCCCGTGAGTTTTCCTCCCGCATTGTAGACCGCCTTTGTCACATACCCTGGGATCGACTTGATACGCCCCGCTCCGTCGTAGAGCTGAGGTGAGCTCGGCGTGCCCAGCGTGCTGCCGTCTGGATACGTGGTCCACAGCAGTCGGTCTCCCGCATCAAAGCCATGCTGGAAGGTATAACTTCTGCCGTCGATGGTGCGGATGATGCGGACCTCATGCCCCATCACATCCAGGTCAATGCTCTTGCTGCCCGTCGGATCCGACAGCGTGGTCAAAGCCCCCACGTTGTAGTACCCCGAGCGCGCCTGATCGTAGGTCCACGTCACCGTCACGGCGGAGGACGTCCCCGCTTGGGTGGTCTTGCTCAACTTTCGATCCAGCGCGTCATAGGTGAATGTGGTGCGTTGACCTTTACCATCCGTCTGAGCCGTCTGGCGATCCGCCGCATCAAACTCATAGCGCCAGGTGCCCATGTCGGGATCAATGGTCTGCGTCACCCGGCCCAGCGAGTCCGTCGTATACTGCGTCACGTTCCCATTGGGATCGGTGGAGCGCACCAAGTTCTGCCGCGCATCGTAGACATACGTGGTGCTCTTGGTGACTCCGCCCACCGTCTCATCATGGCCAATACGTTTCTCCGCAAAGTTCATGCGATCCGTCTTGGAGCGGCCCAGCTCATCCGTCTCCGTCATCGACCACAGACCATAACTCTTCGAGCGAGAGGCACCATCCGCGAAGGTCGTCTTGGTCAGACGATTGAGCGCATCATAAGTGCTGGTGGTGGTATACGTCGTCGGCTGAGCCGCTCCCGAGACCCAATAATAAGGAAGGGTCTTGGAGGCTTCTTCACCCCGTGCGTTGTAGGTCGTGTCCACGTAGATGTCACCCGTCGCTGTATCTGGACCCTGGTTGACCTCTCGCCAAGTGCGGCCCAGACCGTCGAAGTAGAGGCGGCTCCACAGCGGGCTGGTGGTGCCATCTGCCGGTGGACGTTCGATCTGCTCGTATTGCGTGGCGGGATTGCCCATATTAAACCAAGCATGTTTTTCGTACTTGCCCCCCGGCTCCGTCTTCTGCGTGAGCCGGCACAGCGCATCGTAGGTCAGCGTGGTCGCTTGGCCGTTGAGATCGGTGGCCCTGGTCGGGACGGCACAGACCGGATCCCAGGTCTCCGTCTTCGTCTGGCCGAGTGCATTGGTCTCTGACGTCTTATACTGGTGATACGTCGCGTCGAAGGTGAAGCTGGTCCGCGCGCCGAGCTCATTGAGCTCGGCGGTGGTATTGCCCCAGGCATCGTACTCCTTCTGCGTCTCGACGAAGGTGTTGGTGGTGGACAGCCAGCGGCCTTCTTTGGTGGGGAAACCCGCACTCGGGGTACTGGTGAGCTGCGTCGAGCCGTCGTAGTACGTGCGGTTCTCGTTGAGCAGCGTGCCCGTCGCCCCAATGCTCTGGTACACCTTCACACTGGAGGGCTTGTTGACAATATAGGCGGAGGTGTTGGTCACATACGTGGTGGTGGTGGTGACCTCATCGCTGCTGACCTCGTAGTCGCCGTATTGGACCTCTTGAGTGGCTTCTCCGAAGGCGTTGAAGGTCTTTCTGGTATACTTTCGTTTACAGTCTGCTCCTGGACAAGCTGTACCTGCGCCGATGAAGGTATAGTCCCACTCGCCAGTCAGCAGAGACGTCCAGGGCACCGTGGCGCCATTGGTGGTGTACTCATAGACACTGGACTTGAGAAGCTGGTCGCTTCCCGTGCGATAGTCGAGGCGCTCCGCTTTGGATGCCGCGCCGTAGTCTTGTCGGAACCACTTCTCGATGTAGGGACAGGCCGTCTCTCCTGCATTACACGGTAAAATTTCCTTCTCATAGCGGAAGCCCAAAAAGCGACGCTCGAGCGTGTCGTGGAGCCCGCCCGCATAAGAGTAGGTGGTGGTTTTGGTGCCACCTCGACCGTCGGAGACCGTCACCCCCGTCACCGTCTGCATGATGGGGGGATTGTTGGTATTCTGCCACGCCGACGATGGCTTGTAGCTCAACGTGGTCACCGCTCCGCCCTCGTTGGTGATGGAGGTGAGCAGATCTGGAAAGGGACCGGCGATGGGCCACGCACGACGCGCCATGCCACCGGTTGCCGAAAACAGCTCCACCATCTCCCCCAGTCCGTCCCCGTTGAAGTCGCCAGAGAGTGGGATCGATGCGGTGCTGCTGCTGATGCTGGTGACATCGCCTCCGCCCTGGGTGAACTTGCCACTTCCGGTGGACAGCCAGATGCGGCGGGTGGACTTGGCTCGGTAGAGCTCGATAAAGTCGTCTCGGCTGTCCCCGTTGACATCTGCCACCACAAAACGGGTGGAGTCATCTGCGGGAAGACCGTAGTCATCACTGGACTTGGTGAAGGAGTAGCCGGAGGACAGCCAAGCCCGTCGGTAGAAGGCACCTCCGTAGGGGAAGAGCTCGAGCATGTCCGTCTTCCCGTCGCCGTTGATATCCGCCGGGAGCTGATACGATCCCGCGTTATAGGCCATGTTGTTGTCGGTGTTCACCAGCGTGAAGCCTGTGCTACCGTTCGACTGCCAGATGCGGCGTTCCCAGGTGACTGCATTGGGGCGGAGCTCCACCAGATCGGCCTTACTATCGCCGTTCACATCCATCGAGAAGAACTGCGTATACTTATCGTACACGATCCCGTCTTCTGTCGAAGCCAGGGTAAACTTAGTCCCATTCGACAGGAACGTGGCGCGGAGGTAGGTCAGCCCTCCTGTGCTCTGATACAGTTCGACCATATCACTCTTGCCGTCTCCGTTGACGTCCATCATCAGGTGGCGCACATACAGGTTATAGTCGCCGCTGGTGGAGTCCTCTGTGCCCGACGTAAAGCCGGTTCCGTTCGAGAGCCAGATATGCCGCCCCCACTTACCGACGCGAGTGCCGGGCGGGTGGATCTCGATGAGGTCTGATTTGCCGTCCCCGTTGACATCCGCACCCATAAAACGTGAGTTGGCGTTCTGCTTGATCCCGGTGCTATCCTCGGAGGCTTTGGTGAAGCCGGTGCCCGAAGAAATCCACGTCACCCGCGAATACGCGGTGGAGCGGGCTTTGAGCTCCAGCATGTCCGTTTTGCCATCGCCGTTGATGTCCATCGCCAAGAAGCGGGAGTTCACATCGTCTTGCATGGAGGTATCGAGTGAGCCTGCCACAAAGGAGATATTTCCCGCCTGATAGGTCATGGTGGTGGCAGGTAAGCTGGTGCCGCCGGTCACCGTGCCGGTCGAGTCGAGTGTGGCGTCTTTGCCAAACTGCTGAATGCTGGCCAGCAGGGACTTCACGGTGGGACCGCTGGTGGTATACGTGAGCCGGTAGGCACGCACGCGGCTGCCATTCACCGAGACATCGATGGTCTTGAGGCGACCCCAGAGCACCGAAAAGCCGGGAGAGCCCAGGGCACCCCAGTCGTTATCCCCCCGCTGCTCCCAATAAAACTTGATGGTGGTGCCGTTGTAGGTGATCGAGTCGGGAGACTCCCAGCAGCAGCCATAGAGGTTATTGGTCCAGTTATAGGTGACGGTGTTGCCTTTGGTGTCGATGACCTGCCGAAGTCCCCACTTAAACACCAAGCTGTTGTTGGAGACCAGATACACCGGGGTATACAACATGCGCCTGCCGTCTTTGGCCATGATCGTCCACTGCGCGGTGGTGCCTGAGCCTGAGAGTGCAATGCGGAAGTAGTTCTCCATCTTGGTGGAGTGGGTGCCGCCGTTGGTGCAGCTTGGGCTGACACTCCCGGTTGCACAGGGGATCAGCTCCTGGCCGTCGAGCAAAAAGACGTCACTGTTGTCGTATTTGGGGACTCCTCGACCTTTGATCACCCGCTCGATGCGGCTGACGCCGTTGAGGGTCCAACCAGCGCCCAGCCAGCCTCCCTGGATCGAGGTGTCGTAGGCCAGGGCCAGCTTGGGGGCCACTTCGTGGAAGGCAGGGACGGTGATGTCATATTTGGTGCTCGCACTGCCTTGCGAGACATCGATCTTCCAGTCGCGACGCTGCATGACTTCTGCGGTGGCGGGTCTGATCGTGGCCACGATCAAGCTGCTCACCAGCAGCGCGAGACCGACGAGCTTCTTCAGCCCGTGCTGAGAAAAGCCACTCTGACGTTGAAGATCCTGGGTCATGGGTCATATCCTCCGATGGAGATGTAAGCTCATCTTGTCCTGAGTCGGCCTGTCGGTTGGCGCGGCTCAACGCTCCGAGCCCTCGAGCCCTGGGATGGGACGCGCGGGGCGAAACCGATTGAGTCCGCCGGGATTATCCGTCGGAGGGCGATGGACGGCGGGGTTGGGTGGCTCGACGGGGGCAGGTGGCCGCTCTTGGATGGCCTTCTGCGCTGCTTCAGAGGGGGTTACCGAGGGGGTCACATCTTCATCTTGTTCTTCTTCGGGGCTACACCCGACACCCAGCGATAAAAAGAGCAACAGGGCGAGGCTCACGCCTGGCATTTCTAAAGACCGAGACCGGGTGCTTCTCAGAGAGGGAGGGCGCATAAAATGCTCCTTACGTGTCTCGCGGGTCGTGTCTCAGACAGACCTATTCTGCCCGATAAAACCCGCTCAAAGGGACTCACCTGAGCTCGCGCGTGTGCAGGTCAGGAAATCTCACAACCGCTGGGGGCCATCCCGTTGAGGCGTGTCTTGCCCAGCCGGTGAGACTCCATTCCCATGTGTTTGGAGTCACCTGCATGACGAGGTGAGTGGACTCGTGCCGCGAGCGCTCAAGTGAGCATGGTGTGTTGCTCTGCCTGGGTTTACCATAGTTGGTACAACGAGTTATGATCAAGTGTGCAGTTTTTTACCGGCAGATGCGGAATTTTCTGCACCCTCAACTCTCTATGCGGTGAGCTGCGGCGTGAACGTCGGACACACGGGGGGCTTGGCACCTCACTCAAACCTCAACCGTTTGAAAACAGATGTCGCTTCGGGATATCTTGTTCGTGAAAAATGCTGCTCGTGTGGGAGCGTGGGCAAACCTGGCGTGTGCTGCGGAGGGAGGAAAAGAGGGAGGAAAAGAGGGAGGAAAGGAGAGAGGAAAGCGCCAGCGGAAATCGGAGCGCAACGCTTGCTCAGCTCGGGAGCACCTCAAACGTGCGGACTGCCACCACTTGGCCATCGACCCAGACCTCTAGGGTCCAGGCCCCTACCGTTGGAGGTGAGACAAACGCAAAGGACGTGCCCGCGTTGTATCCGGTTGACTGCCATTGTTTGAAGCGCATCGTCTGCTGTGCATCGTACCAGCGCCATTCCGTGCGATGTGCTGCGGGGTTTGACCAGTAGATCTGCGCCCGTACCGGCTCTCCGAGACGGAGCTGCTGACGGGTCTCGGTGAGTGCTCCATTTTGCCCCGTGCCCAGCACCACCCCTTGAATCCAGCGGGCATTGTCCACCGGCGGCGAGGGAAGCCCAGACACATCTCGTTTCATCCGCAGGGCTTCTGCGCGCAGGCGGGCATCCGCACGCGAGGGTTGAAGCCGCACCGCTGAGCGAAAGTGATCAAACGCTTCTTGGAGTTTGCCCTCCGCTTCGAGCTGAGTACCGCGCTTGAAGGCTTCGGTGGCCAGCGAAGTGCAGACGGCCTGCCACTGCGCATGATGACGCCAGCGGTGGTGATGGGGGGCGAGGGTCTCTGCTGCTTGCCGTGCGGTGGCTTCTTTCATCAGCCGTTGAGCCACCTCGAGCTCTTGTTGCATCCATTGTTCTTCTGCATCCAGCGCGAGGGAGGCTGCGGTGGGGTCATCCTCGAGGATCGTGAGCAGCGGCTTCATGAGCTGGAAGGCTTTTTCGCCTTGTTTCTGCTCGAGCTGCTGGCGAACCTGGTCCAACATCCCGGTGGCCCACTCTCTTGCGCGCGTGGCGTGTAGCGTGAGGGTGGGGAGTGGTCTCAGGGTGGGTGAGACTTCTTGCAATGCCTGACCGGAGCGTACCTCCATGACCCCGACCTCGAGGGTATAGGTGCCTTCTCCCTGGGAGGGCAGTGTGACGAGCAGGCGTTCTTGCAGCACTTCTCCCGGGAGCCATTGGGCGGGGGGCAGCCAGCCATAGATCGGGGCGTGATCGAGGTTGAGCAGGGGCAGACCTTCTCCTGAGAAGCGGGTGAGCAGGGTGATTTCTTGAGAAAAGGGTTGTGTCACGCGCCAGAGCAGCCGCATCACCACGGTCTGACCGGGCCGGACGATGCTGGACTCCAGCCCGACAAAAACCAGCTCCAGCCCTCCGGCGTAGCGGCGGAGCGGCTCCATGCCGACGAAGTCTTTGGGACTCCCGCGCAGGTGTGAGCGGAGCACGTAGTTGCCGCCATCCATCCCACCTCGGCGCATGGCATACGACGGGAGCCCCACATAATACGAGCTCCAGCGTGCATCGTCGAGCAGGTGGGTCTGAGCGTTCCAGTAGCCGAAGATGTGGGCGAAGTCTGGTTTAACCTCCTCCAGCACATAGTCGATGGGGAAGGCTTGGTTGGTCCCGTGGCGAGCGAAGGCGATATCGCCCAGTCCCCAGGTATCGACCACCTTCATGCCGGAGTAGAACGAGGTGGCTCCTAGATCGGGATCCAGAAAGGTCACCGGGCCTTCGAGTCCGAGTTTTTCGCGTGCTTCGCGGAAGAAATCGGCGCGTGCGCGTACATCGGCCACACCGACCTCGGGGGTCTGATGCTGCGTGAGTCCATCTTGCACAGCAGGAATCCCCACACTCAGCGCCAGCCCGCCCCAGCCCAGACCAAACAGGACGGGGTGAGGTTCTGTCTGCTTCAGGAGCTGCTGTATGGAGCCGAGCAGTGTCTCCAGCCCTGCGGTCACCAGCAGGAAGAAAAACGGAGCCACCGGTGCCATAAACCGGTGAGCGCGCATCCAGTCTCCATCGGCGTAGAGGGCAAAAAAGGTTGCTGCGCCCGTGAACCCGAGCACTCCCAGCCGAGCGATCCCTTGAGGCGTGCTCAGCCGTCGAAGGGTCAGCAGGCCCACGCCGATCACCGGGAGCGTATAACTCAGCTCATACAGTCTTATCCAGCTCTTGACGTAGTTCCAGCCGGGGCTTGAGAGGTTGAGCAGGCGCTCGCCGAGGGCCAGTGCGGGGCGTTTGACGTAGTAGGTATTGGTCAGCCAGGTTGCAAAATACGAAGCGTGCCACACATGATACAGGCTCAGGGGCAGGACAAAGAGTCCGACCGCTGCGGCTTCCTGGCCCAGTATGTGGGGGAGCACTCCCCGCCGTTCTTGGGGGGCCTTCTCGAGATATCGGAGTGAGATGCCCAGCCAGCGCACTCCCCAGGCCACCAGCACATACATCAGCCCTTCGGGGCGGGTGAGTGTGGCACCGCCGAGCAGCAGTGCGGCACTCGAGAAGGTGCTATGTGCTTGTTGTGGGGAGCGTGTCTCGGGACTTGGCAGGCGTTGTTCCAGCTCTGCCAGTGTGCGCTCGAGTCCAAACACCAGCAGGACGGCGTATAGGGGGCCTTCCAGTCCGCTCTGTGTCCAGATCACGAACGGCGGATGCAGGGCGGTGAGCAGAGCGGCCAGACCTCCGACTTTTTCGGGATGTTGAGGGCTGAGCCGTATGCCGAGCCGCATCACCCCCAGGAGGGTGAGGGCTCCCAAGAGCAGGCTGAGGGTTTTGGCGGCGCTGAAGATTGAGATCCCTAAGCTCGCGTAGGGGGCGAGCAGGAACACCCAGAGGGGGTTGGAGTAGGCTTCGATGCGTTCTCCGCCGGGGGTGAGCACCAATCCTTCGCCGGTGCCGAGGTGGCGAGCGTAGGTAAAAGAGATGGCGGCATCGTCTACAAACCAGTTTAAGTAGAGTGAAGCCTGTGCAAAATACACCAGCATGGCCAGCATGAGCCAGCCCCAGGCGGGTCGAGACAGACCCCAAACTGCGCCCTTCTCGGGTGTGTGGATGCTGAGGGCTGGAGAAGGCAGCGGCGCATCTTCGGATGAGCTCGGCTCAGCAGCCGCATCTGAGGGATTGGCAGCAGTGGAAGAGGGGGAGATCGGCTCAGCGGGCGCGGGAGTCAGCGGCGGCGTGCTCATGAAGGGCTCCTGTGGATTCAGCCGGGGTGTGAGGGGATGCGAGAAGATTCCGCTCCGACCCACACGCGAGGCTCAGTTTAGCATTCCATCGTCCCTGCTTCAACGGAGGAGGTCTATATGCGATCCGCTCAGGTGCGGCTATTGAGTTTGGAGCCGACGGCGTTGGTTCCATTGAGCGCTGCGCGGGTGGTGCATTTGCGGCGTGTGTTGGATCCGCTCTACGAGCACTTTCCGTATGAGGTGCGGCGAGAGGCCGATCCGGTGCAGTATGTGCATCGATATGAGCGCATAGCAGATCGGGAGCTGGTGGCATTGCTCTCCGCGAGCCTGGCGTATGGGCGTGCGGCTCAGTTTCTGCCCAAGCTGGCTCAGCTTTTTGAGTGGATGGATGAGCGCGGAGGTCCGGCGGGGGTGGTCTCTCGGATGGAGAGCCATCGTGCGGATCCATTTTTCCAGCGTTGGCGGCATCGGGTGACGGGGGGAGAGACCTTACTTCAGCTTCTGCTGTCTTTACAGCGGCTGTTGGACGAGCAGGGAGGACTTGAGCCAGCCCTTGCGGTGTCTCTGCGGGAGGGGGCTGAGACGGTGGGTGTATTGCTCTCGTGTTTCGTGCGTCGTCTGTATGCGCTGAGCCCGGAGCCTCCTTCGCGTGCGTTAAAACATCTGATACCGGATCCGGCCAGTGGGAGTGCGTGTAAGCGGCTGAACTTATTTTTGCGGTGGATGGTGCGACATCAGCCGGGGCTGGAGCCGGGGGGATGGACAATGATACCTTCCTCGTGGCTGGTTTTGCCTTTGGATACGCATACCTTGCGGATGAGCTACAACTTGGGTTTGACTCAGCGCACCGATCAGAGCTGGCGGACGGCGTTGGAGGTGACGGCTCGGCTGAGGCAACTGGATCCGCACGATCCGGTCAAATATGATTTTGCCTTATGTCATTTGGGTATGGCGGGGGATTGTCCTGCGCGTCGTCAGGATGCGATCTGTCATCGGTGTGCGCTTAAAGGAAGCTGCTGTTGGTGGGAATAATGTTGCCTTTACAAAAATTATCGGAAAAATAGTTAATATATTTTGATATTTAGCGTTTTACAGATATGATTTGCATCAAGTTTTTGTATGAATTTGTTCTCCGTTCGTAAGCTGAGCTGCCGCACGCGAAATGCGGAAAGGAGTCATGTCGTGAAGTCAATCCTTCAGAGCGTATGTTTGGGAAGTTTGGTGGTGATGATGGGGGCTGGAAGTGCCGAGGCTGCTCCGAGTAAGCCTCAGCTTCCGCCGGTGCCGGCCCCAAGAATCAACTATTCGGGGGTGTATGACCTGAGTTATTTGGCACTCAACGGCTCGGTGGAGGTGTGTATTGCGATTGGACCGCAGCGCATCTGTGAGCCCTTGTGGATCGACGTGCCGCTGTATAACGGACAGGTGACCACGGAGTCTCTGTATTTCATCGTGGACATTCTGAATGCGGAGCTGGCTTCGTTGCTGCCCAACCTGCCTGCCGAGCTGTATCCGAGCTACGACTTGGTGGAGACCTATATTTTCCCGCTGGTGGTCGAGGAGCTGAACTTGGCGGTGGCGGCGCTTCCGACGGTGATGGAGCTGCGCGCACCGAACAACTCTCCGATATATGCGGCGTCCATGACGGTGAAGAGCATGCCGATGGTGGTGCCGGGGCAGTTTACTCTCTCGACGGGGCATTTTGCCCTCGCGAGGGACGTGATGGTGGGCAAGGTCGATGCCACGCTCGGATTTAGGGGCTTGGCCCTGATGGAAGTGCCGGTGCGCATCAACGAGTCCATCGGCTATCAGACGCCCAGCGGTACGAGCTCGACCCTCGAGTTCAGCCTGCGTGGGGTGTTGGGTGCCGACGAGCTGATGCTTCGCCGCTGAGACGTACCTCCGCGCAGCGTGTAGACCTGCTGAGAGAGAAGAGCCGAGCGCGCGGAGGCCGTCCAAAACCTCCACACCATCTTCCTGAATCCGAACCTCCTGAATCCGAACCTCCTCATCCGCGTTTCATCCGTGTTTCATCCGTGGCCAAAAAATCCGTGCCTTGTAGGGGCGAATCATGATTCGCCCTCCCGAATCCGGTTGTTTTTGGTGCGTTTTTGGTCCGGGCCTTGTAGGGGCGAATCATGATTCGCCCTCCCAATAGCACCCTCTTTTTTTTCCGTAAAAATCCCCTCACCGAAGTAAACCGTCTCAAAATCATGGGTGTCCTATAAGCGTAACCAGCAAGGAGCCGTCGGTGAAACCAGCAGCCCTTACAATTCAGCCTGCCATAACCGCCCCCGAGACGCTGGAGCAGCGATTTCAGGCGCTGGTGAGCACCCATCGCGAGCGAGCGGTGCGGATGGCCTGGCGTCTGGTGGGAGGAGATCTCGCCGCCGCCGAAGACATCGCACAAGAGGCGTTTGTCAAGGCGTGGCAGGCCCTTCCGACCTGGCGTGGAGACAGTGAGCTCTCGACGTGGTTTTATCGGATCTTGCTTCGGCAAGCGGCCAACCATCGGCGCTGGCAGGGCGTGCGGACGTTCTGGCATGGGCTGATGAAGGTGCAGTCCGAGGAGGGGTATCACGACCTCTCGCGGGATGCTGCCCTTCAGAAGCGGCTGGCCAAGGCGCTGGAGCAGCTCTCACCGGGGCAACGAGAGGTGTTTGTCTTGGTTCATCTGGAAGGTTTTACCCTGACGGAGGTGGCGGAGCTGCTGGGCAAGGCCCCGGGCACGCTCAAGAGTCACCTTCACCGGGCGCTTGAGTCGCTTCGGGAGTCGCTTCAAGATGTTCGACTGCCCGATGTCGAGGAGGAACGCTGATGGAGTCTTTACACCAGAACACGCTGACGGAGGCCGATCAGGAGCTGGTTCAGCTTTATCGTCGGCATTATAGCCCGCCGGTGCAGTCTCCGGGGGAGGTTCGGCGCTTTGAGCTGGCCTTACAAGCGCGGTTGACGCGCGGAGCCCGTGTGCAGCGTTGGAGTATGGCGGGTTTTGGCATGGTGTTGACGGCGGCGTTGGCCCTCTTTTTCTTTCGGTCCAGTCTGTCTACGGTGGAGCCTGGCGCTTCTGGTGCGTGGGTCTCCTTTGCGGCGGATGCCTCAGACATCTTGGTGGTGGATGAAGGCTGGCTGGAGCTGGAGGAGCTGATGGTGTCTCCGGTGCCGGAGCAGGAAACGGAGCTGCTGGCCTTAACCGAAGACGTGCTGGACACGGGCGCGGACGACGAGTGGATGCCCGATGATTATCAAGGTTTGGCCGATGTGTTGTCGAATGGTTCTTGAGCCCTGGTAGGCGTATGGCCGGGGTGCTGAGCTGCCCCGGTATGGTGCTGGGGCCTGTGAAGTCCCGGCGATGTGCTGGGGCGAAGGTGCTTGACGGATCTGGAGCAGCCCTAGAGCGGGCAGCTTTCGGATCGGTCTGAAGATGTGAAGTCCCTCTAAACGAGTAAAGTCCCTCAATATGCTGGAGGTTGTTATGTTGACTCAGATCAAGCGTCTTTTTCCGGTGACTCTGATGTTGTTGGCCCTCTCGGGTGTGGCGGAAGCTGGTCCTCGTGGGGGTGGCCTGGGGGGTGAGATGGGGCCTCCGCTGTTCCGTCAGGAGGTCTTGGACCGGGTGGCCGACGAGCTGAACTTGGATGACACCACTCATCAGAAGCTCTCGGACATGGCATACAAGGCGCAGCAGGACATGACCCGGATGGAGGCCGATGTGAAGCTCCAGCGGATGGCGCTCAAGCGTCTGCTGGATCAGGACAAGCCGAACGAGAACGAGGTGGTCAAGGCTCTGGAGGCGCTCAACAAGACCGAGCTGGACTTGCGAAAGCAGCGCACGCTGACCTTGTTGAACATGCGGGCTCAACTGAACCCGGAGCAGCGTAAGCAGCTCAAGGCGCTGCACGAAGAGCGCATGAAGGAGCGAGGAGGCCGTGGAGAGCGTGGAGGTGAAGGCAAAGGTGGAAGGGGTGCGGGGGGTCCCAACGGTGCTCAAGGTGGAGGCCGAGGCATGGGGGCTCCTTTTGAGGGGCCGGATGATGGGATCTGAGCCGTCCCTGCCTTTCTGAGCCGCCTTTCTGAGCTGCCTTTCTGAGCTGCCTTTCTGAGCTGCCTTTCTGAGCTGCCTTTCTGAGCTGCCTTTCTGAGCTGCCTTTCTGAGCCGCCTTTCTGAATTTGCACCCCTCCAGCCATCCTCGGTTCTGGTCCTGCCCTGCCTCCAACCTCCCCCCAAAAAAAGTCTGGGAATCTCCACTCTCCTGCTGGCTTTAGAACGTGGGCGTGATGCTGAGAGTCTCGCCGGGGGAGACGGTATGGTTGCTGCCTTGTTCCCAGCTACTGTCATCGATGAGGGCTTTAAAGCTGAGGGGCTCGACGACGCCGGTGAGGGTGAGGGTCCAGACGTTTCCCGTGCTCCAGGTGGAGGGTTCTCCGGCGGTCCAGGAGAGGGGCCAGCGGTCTCCCCGGACGAAGATGCTGTGTCCGTACCCGGTGTTATAGGTGATGCGTAGGGTGGTCTCGGGCACTTGAGTCTGGAGCACACCTTCTTTTTGCCAGACTTCCCAGGCGTCCGTTTGAGCGGTCGTACCATCCACGTCGAGCCCATCGACGAGCACTTGAAAGCGGACGGACTTAAGCGCGGGCACGGTTCGACGCCACCAGCTTGTGCCTTCTTTTTGCATGGCCCAAGCGTCCCCGAGGTTCCCCGAGCCGTTATCGAAGCGGATGGAGACCTTGCTGGCCCCGGGTCGATACGTATGGATGGTGACCAAGTTAAAGACGCGAGCGGTATTTTGCACGAGCACTTGGCGGTAGTCGGTGCGGGGGAGTCCTTGACCGAGGGCGATCAGCTCGGCGTCATAACTTCCGTTGCCGATGCCGCTGGTCCAGTTATTTTCGTAGTGGGTGCTGCCGTCGGTGGTGGCGTCCGTGCCGAAGAGGACTCGTTCTGCCCCCACTTGAGTGATGGCGGACAGGACATCATTGTACTGGACCCAGGAGGTCTCCAGCCAGGTGTTGGGGTAATTTTGCACGACGTCGATGGCGGCGTTGTGATCGGTGCTGAGTCCGGCGTGATAGAGCACGATGCGCGCGTTGGGATGGCGAGCGGCGAGGGCTCCCACCCGTTCTGGCCAAGACGGATCATCGGAGGCGGTATGGATGACCAGCGGGACGCCATACTTGACGGCCACTTCCACATAGGGATCGATGAGGGGACTATCGGCGGGGAGCTCTTCCCGTGCGGGGTGGAACTTGAGTCCTGCAAATTGGTAGTCTCGCAGGTAGATTTCGGCGGTTTCTGCGCTGCCACCGTGAGCGGGGTGGACCCACAGCACGGGCACGATGGCGGGGTATTGTTGGGCCATACTGCGCATGGCCTCACCGTTTTCGACTTCGTTGAACACGGTCATGCGCACGGAAGACAGCACGGCGGCGAGGTTGTTGTTGCTGACCACGGCGGCGAGGTTCACCCCTTGATCGTAGGTGAGGTTTCCATCTACACGGGTATAAGGGTGGGTGTGGGCATCAAAGCGCAGGGCGGAGAGCTGGCCCAGGGTAGACGCTGGACGTGCTTCTGGTACAGCCGGAAGTGGGGTCGCGGTGGGGCTGGGGCTGGGGCTGGGGGTGACCGTCGGGGTGGGGGAGGTCGAATCACACCCCGAGGTCTCGCTCAGCGTGGACAGGGTGAAGGGCAACAGGAGCAGCAAGGTGCTCAGGGATGTTTTTATGGAAGCCTCAGGGGATGCGGGAGGGCTCAGCCTTTCCGCAGCGTGTGTTGAGTTCCGCAGCGCATGAGGACGAGCGCCTGCGTGTGCGAGCGCCTGCGTGTGCTCAGTATACGCTGACACGAGTGCATCCCCATGCCTTCCCATATCAACACGCGCGTGAAGGCGACGCTAAGGGCCCTCAGTTTTTCCAAAGGCATCCGTCCTCCGGCTTCTTTAACCGACGGTGGCCCCTCCTACTCTCCCAGCTATTCTCCCAGCTACTCCCCCAGCGTCTCCCCCTTTTTTTCCCCCGCCGCCATCACAAAATGCACCCCGGGGGGGAGGCTCGTCGAGAACTTCTCCAGCGCCGCCTGCGCCACCGGCACCTCCTCGGGGCTCAGCGCGTAAAACGCCACCGCATCCTCCGAGATCGTCACACGCGCACGACCCAGCTTCAGCTCTCCCAGCTTGATCCAGCTCCCCGGAATGCGGCCCACAAACCAGGCATCGTAGACCATCGCCAGCTTCACCCCATATCGCTCCGTTAAGGGCGGAATCCAGTCCCCGTCCGTGCGCGTCTTGCGCATCTTCAGCGCCTCCAGAGACGCAAGCCCATGCAGATCCAGCACACACGCCGGATTCTGATACGCCACATACCCCAGATCATTCAGCGCCACCGGCTTGCCATAAAACTGCGTCGCAAAACGATGCATCTGATAGTGCTGCTCATAGACATTACTCGCCGCCCCCGGAATCAGCGCCAGCGCATACACATAGTGCATACACAAGGCCCCCAGCGCCAGCCCCGATAACCCCAACACCTTCCACACCTGC
The DNA here is from genome assembly GCA_046075485.1 of Myxococcota bacterium. Classification (GTDB taxonomy): domain Bacteria; phylum Myxococcota_A; class UBA796; order JAJRTE01; family JBJTQF01; genus JBJTQF01. The sequence goes on from JBJTQF010000356.1 coordinate 17,848, forward strand.
TCCCGTAAAGACCGCTCCGCCAGCAGTCGCGCCAGCCTCGGGGCCACCAGCACCCACAAACAGAGCTGCACAAATGCCCAGATATAGATCTCATACCGATTAAACCAACCATAACGCCCCACCATCAGATGAAGCACAATCGCCACACCTCCCCCCAGCGCCAGCCAGCGCCTCCCCGCCTGCTCCCAGAGCCCATACGCCGCCAGCACCAGCCCAGATATCACCAGCAGCATGCCCCGGTCACTCCCCAAGTTCTGCTTCAGATTGCCAAAGATCGAGCCGGCCTTTCCTCCACTCTCCACCACCGCAGACTTGGCCATCACCGACGTCGGAAACGGCGAGAGCCCCAAGGAGACCAGAAACCCCGAAAAAGCCCCCAGCAACATCAGCACCACCAGCCCCAGCCCCACCGCACGCCCCCGATGCCCGCGCGCAAACAAATATAAGAGCCCTCCCGCCACCACCGCCAAGCTCTCATACCGTACCAGCGGGGCCATCACCAGCGCCGCCATCAGCGTCCGAGACACCTTGCCCGTCTCGAGCTCCTCCACCAGCCCCCACGCCGTCAGCACCACACAGTAGAGCTGGAGACTGTGCTCCATCCCCGTAAACGCCAGTCCCAGCATGTTGGTGCTCAAGACAAAAAAACCCAACAAGCCCCCGTGTAAGAGCCTCGGCAGCACCTGCCCACTCCAGCCCATCACCCGCTCCAGCAGCAGACTCACCTGCCAGACACTGGCCACACTCAGCGCGAGGTTGATCACCAGCGGCCACCAGATCCCCAGCCCCGTCCCCGCCAGCGGCGCAAGCAGCAGCGGCCAGAGAATGCTCGACGAAGGTGCCGACACCTCCTCCATGTTGACCCCGTAGTGTCCGCGCCAGATGTTTTCCGCCAACGCCAGATGGATATAGGGATCATCCAGGGTGTAGGTCAGCAGACCCCCGTTGCGCCATAGGATCAACGCCGTCTCCGCTCCGAAGAGCAGCAACAGCCCGCCCAACACCACCAGCAAGGCTGGAGAAATTCCACGGGACAGCTCAGGCGTCGATGGGATGGTCATACAAAACCCCCAGCAGGATTTTCAACTCGAAGCAGCTCTCGATACCACGACTCGAAGCAGCTCTCGATAAAACGACTCGATGACAATACCTGTAGGCGTGAAGACAGGAACGAACCTTACAGCAGCAGCCTCAATGTTTACCCGCTTGACCCGCCGCCGTCAGCAACGGCATGCCACAGGTCCGCAACATGCGGAGCGTTCCACCCCCCAGGAGCTTCTCCGTCCAGTGCTCCTCCCCATGCGTTCCCATCGCGATGAGCTGAGGCTTCAACACCCCCGCCACCTTCTGGAGCGACTCGGGAACACCTCCCACCACCACCTCATACACCCGCGAGGTGTCCGCTCGAAGGGTCTTGCCCGCAAAATGCTCGAGCTGAGACAACACCCGCTCGCGAGCAGCTTCCTCCGGCTCCGTCGGAGCAGCTTGCCACAGCGACGAACGACGCGGCGGCTCCAGCACCGCCACCAAGTGCAACGGCACCTCGAGCACCCGCGCAAGCCCCTCCGCGGCCTCCAGCGCCTCCTGAGACGCCAGGGAAAAATCCACCGCTACCAGAATCGGCTCTCGACGACTGGGCTCAAACGCCTGCGCCAGCGAGAGCACCGGACGAACACTGCGCTCAATCACCGCTTCGGCGACACTGCCGCGCAAAAAACGATCCAGCCCAGTGGCAGCCCGAGTGCCCAGCACGATCACCTCGGCCTGAGCCTCCTGCGCCGCCGCGAGGATCTCTTCAGCCGGACGCCCCACCCGCAGATGCCGCTGCTCAGGAGGCAACCCCTGAAGCTGCTCACGCGCCACCTGCTCGAGCTGAGCCAGCGCCTCACCTGCCGTCACCTGGAGCAGCTCGGGAGCATCCGTCACCTGCATGACCCGCACCCCACCGTATCCAGCCACCTGCTCGATACAGGACACCACATGCAGCGTGCTCCCAAACGCCTGAGCCAGCCGCAGTGCTGCTTGTGCCGCCTCTGCCGCGGCGGATGAAAAATCAGTGGCCACGAGAATCGAACGGGGAGAAAACATGTCTACCTCACCTTCAAGGGTCCGCGTCGGTCTGGAGCTTGCGTCGGTCTGGAGCTTGCACAGAAGAGACTTGCAATGCTACCGTGTGTTGTCGTTATCATGAACGCTTATTTTATGCCGTCAACGGTGATTCTCACAGCTCGGAGGTTTATCATGCGTCTCTCTCAGCGGGTGGCCCTGGTGACAGGAGCCGGTTCGGGTATCGGAGAAGCCATCGCTCTGGCCTTCGCACATGAAGGAGCCGCGGTGGTGGTGGCCGACTTAAACCTCACACGCGCCAAAAAAGTGGCTGAAGCCATCGTATCAGCAGGAGGTCGCGCGTGTCCCGTGCGCGTGGACGTGCGAGACAAAGACGCGGTGGCGGGTATGGTCCAGACCACCCTCGACCAGTTTGGAGCCCTCCACATCCTGGTGAACAACGCCGGGGTCGGCAAAGCAGGCTATCTCGACGAGATCGACCCCGAAGCCTGGGATTTGGTGGTAGACACCAACCTGCGGAGCCTCTACTTCACCAGCCACTACGCCATTCCAGCCCTCACCGCTCAGCCGGGAGGCCGCATCATCAACATTGCCTCGGTGGAGGGCATTCGAGGCACGGGGGTGACGCCAGCGTATACGGCGTCTAAACATGGTGTGGTGGGGTTGACACGTTCATTGGCCCTGGCGCTGGCCAAACGAGGCGCTACCGTCAACGCCATCTGTCCCGGCTTTATCACCACCCGCATGACCCGGGTGATCGTCAACATGCCCGCGCTGAAGAAACAATGTGAAGACGCCATCCCGGTGGGACGCATCGGCACTGCCGAAGACGTGGCCAACGCCGCGCTCTTTCTGGCCGATCCCGCCTCGAGCTTTGTGACAGGCCACGCTCTGGTGGTCGATGGTGGCATGACCGTTGGAGCGGGCCTGGAGCTTCCCGACCGCGTCTGATGGCGGCGGCTGCGAACTGTGGAGCATCATCGTGAGCCTTGAGAGCCTTCGTGAGCTGCATGAGCAGCTCTTTGCTGCGACCCATCCCGAAGACATCTTCAGCCTGCCCTCCGAGCTGCCCGACGACGACGAGCGGCTGTTGGAGCTGGTGGGGCGAGCCTTTCGCCAGACCTATCGTGCGCTGGCCCTCCGCACGCATCCCGACCGCTACGAAGGTGACTTGCTGGCGCAGCCGCTGGCGCGTGAAGCCTTCGCTCGGCTGAGCCAGCTCTACCAGGGGGCATTGCAGAAGCTCGAGGCGGGCCACTTTGGAGATCGGATGGCACCCTGGGGGCCGGATCAGGGAGAGGTTTATACCCTCACCACCCCACGCGCCACCTATACCATCACGGCGGCCCTGGCGCAGGGGGATCTCTCCACCGTGTATGCGGGCCATCGAGGATGTGATCTCACCGACCAAGTGGCCATCAAGATCGCCGATGACCCGGCCAATAACGACCTGCTCCAGCTCGAGGTCAGGGCCTTGAGGCTGCTGCATGCGGATGCATCCCCTCAGCGAAAACATCTGCCTCAGTATTACGACCAGCTTAAGACCTCCGACCAGCGGGTGGGGATTGTGTTGCAGTATGTGGAAGGATACGATCTGATCTCCATTCGCGAGAAGTATGTGGATGGCGTCCCCCCTGAGCACATCATCTGGATCTTTCGGCGGGTCTTGAGTGTCCTGGGTTATGCACACAAGAAGGGCATTCTGCACGGGAATGTATCACCAGAGCACATCCTGATTCGACCTTACGATCACAACGTCAGCTTGATCGACTGGAGCAGCGCCATCCTTCAGCCCAAGCTCTCGGGGGATGGATTTAAGACCTTCAATCCGCGCTACAGTGCCCCCGAGGTGGCCCAAAAAAAACCACCGCTGCCCTCGGCGGATCTCTTCTCATTGGGACGCTGTATGATCTACCTCTTAGGAGGCGATCCCGAGACGGGAGAGCTGCCCGCTCGGGTGGATGACCGGCTCCAGCGTTTCCTTCGATTTTTCATCAAAGACTCACCGATTCAGCGCGCGCAGGATGCGTGGGAGCTTTACCATGCGCTTGACACCCTGCGCAAAGAGATCTATGGTCCCCATCGATTCCTGGAGTTCGAGATGCCATGACCATGAGATAGAATGACGCTCAGCGCCGAGTGGAAATCCATCCCAGGACTGTTTCTGGAGCATTTTTTGATCGTATCGAGTACGAAGGAGGCTGTGATTTATGGGTGGTGGATATTATGACTATGATGTGGCACAACAGACCCGCTCCACCAGCGGTACAAACTTCTCGATTCATCAGTATGTGGCTGCCAACGATCCTTCTCAGCGCCGAGAAGTACATCCGCGCCTCAACATTCACGGCAAGATCCGGGAATGTGTGAACCAAACCGCCGTGGTGGTGGCGATGGATGTTACCCGCTCGCGTGGGCAGGACACGCGCATCATGTACGAGAAGCTCCCCACCTTGATGGGACAGATCGAGGTCAAAAACTATGTCCAAGGGGTGGCCATCAGCTTTGCCGCCATTGGAGATGCCTCCAGCGGAGATCAAGCGCCCATTCAAGTGGGCCAGTTTGAGGCCGATAACCGCTTAGATGAGGTACTCTCTCACTTTTGGATTGAAGAAGGAGGCGGCGGCACCGGTCAAGAATCCTATGAGCTGATAGCGCATTATTATGCACACTTCACCCGCTTGGCTTGTGTCGAAGCAGGCCGCAAAGGATTCTTCTTCTTCATCGGCGACGAAGGATTTTATCCACAGGTGCGCGCCGATCAGATTCGAGCACTCTTGGGCCAGCCCGCCGATCAGGATGTGGATGCCGCTGCATCCTTTCGCGCACTCCAAGAGAAGTTTGAAGTCTTCTTCATCTATCCCCGCAAGAGCTTCGAGGAGCGCAAACGAGACATCGACGCCGAGATCAAGCAGCGAGTCGAAGCCGCCGGTGGACAGTATGAAGGGGTCGATGTACGGGCCTCCCTCATCTGGAACAATACCAACGACCTCGACCTGCACATGGTCACACCCTCCGGAGAAGAGATCTTCTTCAACCACAAGCAGAGTCGCTGCAAAGGCTGGCTCGATGTGGACATGAACGTGCGCGGCGAGAGCATCAAACCCGTAGAAAACATCCGCTGGAAAAAAGGCGAAGCGCCCGCTGGCACCTATACCATCTTTGTACAAAACTTCCGCTTCTATGAGGCGGATAAGGCCCCCACCACCTTCCGCGTCGAGCTCGAAGTGAATGGTCAGATCTCCCACTTTGATGGGGTAATCTCTCCTCATCAAGAGGTCCAAGCCGCCAGCAATGTCACGGTGACACAGTTTACTTACGATCCTTCTCAGCGCCCCGCTCAAAAGAGCCAGGATGAGCAGTATGCCGGATATCAAGATGAGCTCATCCTCGAGCAGTGGGCATCCGTCCTGCCGCGAGAGCATATCCTGCTGATCGACAGTCCTCATTCCATCGTGGATGTGGTGCTGGGTGCCCTCGCCATCTCGAGCGGCAGCACCGATCTCGAAGGATATATGGACGATCTCCAAGCCCGGGAGCACACCCCCGCACGACGAGCAGATACCACCCGTGCCCTTCAAGGGCTCAGGAGCCGCCAGGTGGAGATCCCCGCTCAGTCTCTGGCCAGCTTGCCCAGTGCGCAGAAAGCCCGTAAACGCGGCGGCTCATCGACTCGCTTGTGATCGCGCCGGTCATGTGTCTTGTGGATGGCATGCCATCACCCACCCTGCGGAGAACTCAGCCATGACATCGGTGCCACTTCCACTCTCGGTCGTGGTGGGACTGGGCTTCGGCGACGAGGGAAAAGGCTCTCTGACCGACTATTTGGTGCGACGCACGAGGGCTTCTCTCGTGGTGCGCTGGAACGGAGGCGCTCAAGCCGCTCATCGGGTGGTGCTCCCGGACGGACGAAGCCATATCTTCAGCCAGCTCGGGTCCGGCTCCTTTGTGCCCGGCGTGGAGACGTGGCATACCGCTCAGGTGGCCCTGGATCTCTTCAGCTTGAGGCTCGAGGCCGAAACACTGGCGCAGAAAGGCGTCTCACGACCCCTCTCTCGGGTGTGGGTGGAGCCGGAGACCCCCCTGATCACCCCCTGGCACCGCATGCTCAACCGGCTGGAGGAGCTGGTACGCGGAGATCAACGACATGGCTCCTGCGGCATGGGCGTGGGACAGACCTTACTCGACGCGGCCCATGCGGAGCGTCCGTGTGTGCGCGTGCGTGACCTGAGCTCGCCCCGTCAGCTTCGTGAGCAGCTCGAGGCGGTGGCCCAGGCAAAAAAAAATCAGGTGCCCCTCCTGTTGGAGCAGCTCGCGAGCCAGTCTCAAGCGGACGCAGAGCAGGTCATCGAAGCCTTCGAGACCGAGCTCAAACAGCCCGCCCTGGTGGAGCGGGTGGCCGATACCTGGATACGTTTTCTCATGACCAGTGGACTGCGCATCGGCAGTCGTTCCATCCTGCGTGAGCGTCTTTCCCGTGAAGCGGCGGTGTTGGAGGGCGCTCAAGGAACCCTGCTCGACCCAAGTGTGGGTTTTTTTCCGCATGTCACCGTCAGCCCCAGCAGCCTGAAGGCGGCCCTGGAGCTGCTCGACGGCCTTCCCCGAGCGCGCATCGAGACCTGGGGTGTCTTTCGAGCCTACCAGACCCGACATGGTGCCGGCCCCATGCCCACCGAACGAGCGGAAGATACCCGTCGCCTCTTGGATCCGGCCAATGGGCCTCATCCCTGGCAGGGGGGATTTCGGGTGGGACCGCTGGACCTGCCGCTCATTCGCCATGCACTGGCGCAGGGGGGCTCGGTGGATCGGCTGGCGCTCACCTGCATCGACCGACTGGTCGAGCGGGAAGAAGTTCGGTTCTGCACGCACTATGTGGAGGGCTGGCCTGCGGACCCTCTCACCCGCACGGAGGCGCTCGCGCAGGCAAAGCCGGTCTATCATGTGTTGCCCGGCTGGTCCAGGAGTGCCCTTCAACGCTGGTGTGAAGCGCCGTCCTCTCGCCTTCCCCTCGAGCTGGATGCCTTTGTGCAGCAGATAGAAGCCGCACTCGGGCAGAAGTTGGATGTGCTCTCGTGTGGAGAGACCTGGCAAGACAAATACCTTCGTGCGTGATCCACATCCCCCTTCGCATGCCACCGATTTTGGCATGACCGGCTGTCCTATGACCGTGATCATGTTGCGGAAGCCCTCCAACGTTTATCATGTCAAGCAGGCTGGCATGAAGACCGGCGTTGGACGGGGATGAGCTCATTTGCCCCACGGGATGCTGTTAAAAGGAGTCTTGCTGATGGCCTCCAACCCTTCAGGTTCCATCACACCGGTATGGCATGAACATCCGCATGACCTGGTGCTCGCGCAGCTCCACAGCGATGCACAACAAGGCTTGAGCACAACAGAAGCGGAGCAGCGGCTGGCGCAGTATGGGCTCAACCGGCTGCCGAGTGCGCCGCACCGAAGCTGGGCCAGCTTGATCGTCGCGCAGCTCCAGAGCCCGCTGATCTACTTGCTGTTTGTCTCGGCGGCGGTGGCCTTTATGCTGCGAGAATACAGCGATGCCCTGGTGATTCTGGTGGTGGTGGTGGCCAACGCCATCATCGGCGCGTTGCAGGAAGGCAGGGCCGAACGTAGCCTCGAGGCCCTCCAGAAGCTCTCAGAGCTGCGGGTCCATGTGCTGCGGGATGGCCACGAAGTTGTCATCGAGGCCCAAGCCCTGGTGCCCGGAGACATCTTGGTACTGGCTGCGGGGGATGCCGTGGCAGCAGACGCTCGCCTGCTCGAAGGTGCAGCGGTGGAGGTCGCGGAAGCAGCCCTCACCGGGGAGTCCTTGCCGGTGCCGAAGCATCTTGCGCCGCTGGAGCGGGAGACACTGCTGGCAGATCGCAAAAATATGGTCTACGCAGGCACCCATATGTCCTCCGGGAGAGCCCGAGCGGTGGTGGTGGCCACGGGGCTCTCGACGGAGGTGGGCAAAGTGGCGGCCATGACGGTGGCGGCAGAAGCGCCTCCGACACCGCTGGAGAAGCGCATCGCTCAGTTTGGCCGTTGGCTGGTGGTGGCCTCGGGGGTGATGTTTGCAGCGGTGGTGCTGCTGGGGCTGCTCAGAGGGCTCCCGCTGGGCCAGATCCTGATGGTGGGCATTGGTCAGGTGGTGTCGATGGTGCCCGAGGGACTTCCCGTGGCGATCACGGTGGCGCTGGCGGTAGGGGTTCAGCGCATGGCGGCTCAAGGAGCGATTGTGCGCCGACTCTCGGCGGTGGAGACCCTGGGCTCGACGACGGTGATCTGCTCGGACAAGACCGGCACCTTAACCCGCAATGAGATGACGGTGACCCGGCTGGTGCTGGCGGATGGACGCACGCTGGAGGTCACAGGGGCCGGTTATGCGCCGGAAGGACAGTTTCAGCCCCACGAGCCCGATCCGACGGTCGGTCCAGCCTCGCCGCTCTTTCCGGGAGACGATGCGCCGCTGCTCACCCTCCTGGAGGCGGTGGTGCTCTGCAACGATGCGGAGCTGGTGGCACCCGATGGCGCGGATCCACGCTGGCGTGCGGTGGGAGATCCCACCGAAGCGGCCCTCTTGACCCTCGCCCTCAAGGGAGGGGTCCAACATGAGACACTCAAACATCGTCATCCCAGGGTGGCGGAGCTGCCCTTTGATGCCAATATCCGCATGATGGCCACCCAACATCAGACCCCCGAAGGACCGCTGGTGGTGGTGAAAGGGGCGGTGGAGTCGGTGCTCGAGCTGTGTTACGCCCGTCAGGTCGGGCTGGAGCGGCAGCCGCTGGATGCACACGCACGCGCAGGGGTGTACACGCATGCGGATGGGCTGGCGCGTGATGCGCTCCGGGTGCTCGCGGTGGCCGTGGTGCATGGAATGCGGCTTGTGCCGGAGGCTGGATATGAAGGGCTCAAGGGGCAGGGGGTGTTCTTGGGGCTGGTGGGGCAGCTCGATCCGCCTCGAGAGGAGGTCAAGCAGGCGGTGGCCGACTGTCTGGCGGCGGGAATTCGTCCGGTGATGGTGACGGGGGATCACAAAGTCACGGGGATGGCCATCGCGCGCATGTTGGGCATCGCCAAGGCAGAGGATCTGGCGGTGGATGGACGGGAGCTGGAGGGACTCTCGGAGGATGCCCTGGCGGAGAAGCTCTCTCGTATTGCGGTTTTTGCTCGAGTGCATCCGGCGCAGAAGTTGCGCATCGTAACGGCATTCCAGCGTCAAGGGGCGGTGGTGGCGATGACGGGGGATGGGGTGAACGACGCTCCTGCCCTGGCGAGGGCCGATGTGGGGGTGGCGATGGGCATCACCGGAACGGATGTCGCAAAAGCTGCTGCGCGGGTGGTGCTCACCGATGATAACTTCGCAACCCTGGTGAGGGCGGTGGAGGAAGGACGGATTGTGTACTCGAATGTGCGCAAGCTGCTCCTATATTTGTTTTCGACGGCGGTGGCGGCGTTGATGGTGTTGTTTCTGGCGTTGCTGGGAGGGTTGCCCCTTCCGCTGGCGGCGGTGCAGATCTTGTGGATCAACTTGGCGACGGATGGGGTGGTGACGGTCAACCTCATCATGGAGCCACCCGAGGGGGATGAGCTCCGTCGGCCTCCGGGTAAGCTGGATGAGCCGTTGATCACCCCTTCGTTGTTTCGCCGGATGATGTTACTGGCGCCGACGATGGCGATTTCCACGCTGGGGTATTTTGTGTGGCAGCTCTCGACGGGCGCGCCGTTCCGGGAGGTGCAGACGGAGACCTTTACGGTGCTGGCGGTGTGTCAGTGGTTTAATGTATTGAACTGTCGGTCTTCTTGGCAGAGTGTTTTTCAGCAGAATCCGTTGAAGAATCCGTGGTTGGTGGGGGGGCTGGTGGTGGGGAATGTGATGCACATGGGGGTGATCTTCATCCCGGTGTTGAATGACATCTTTCACACCACCCCGATTGCGTGGGACACGGTGCTGTTGATTGGGCTGGTGGCCAGTCCGGTGTTGTGGGTGGAGGAGCTGCGAAAGTTTTTCTTACGAAGGCGGATCAATGCCCATGCTCGAGGTTGAGCGGGGTGAGGAGGTCTCATGAAGTTTGCCCGGCTTCTGTTGTGGTTTTTTGTGATCGTGCTGCTGCCGGTGGGGGTCTTGTATGTGGTGGATCCGGTGGGCTCAGCGGGCTGGACGGGCATGCTCTTGCCGACGCCCGCAGCGATGACGGATGTGAGGGCCTATTATGGGATGCTCCAGCTCTCGTTGGCGGTATTTTTGATGTGGAGCCTTCGCACGGAGGCGGGGGTATACCACGGGCTGAAGTTGATGCAAGTGCTGTTTGCGGGGCTGGCGCTGGGGCGTGTGGTGGGGGTGCTGCTGGATGGAGGGGCGCAGGGTTTTAACCTCGGGGCGCTGGGATTCGAGGGCTTGGCGACGGTGCTCTCAACGTGGGCGTTGCGGCAGGTGGAGGGTGCGCAGGCAAAAGTGGCTGGTTAGGGGATGGCGGCGTTGAGGTTGTCCGCGTGGCGTAAGGGGCGCGTGCTGCTCACGCTGGCCTTTGGGGACGGTGTCATCCGTCCGAGTCGTCATCCCCCTCACCTTTGCGTTTGTCGTCTTCCTTGAGCACAAAGACGGGGATCATCCCGCCCCCTGCACTCACGTTGATCACCGACTTATCGGACACACGCCCCAGGATGCCCGCATACTCACCGCCGAACACGTAGGGCGAGAGGTTGACATACTTCTGTTCCATCACCACCTTATGATTTTTGATTACGGGCAGCTTGATGGTGGGGATCTCCACATATTCTTGAACCACCCAGCTCGGAGAGCCGACATTTTCCTCAATGGCCTCCGCCCACGCCAGGGGCTCCGTGCTTTTGCCCACCATCACCCCATATCCGCCCGCGCCGTTGGAGGGCTTGATCACCAGCTCCTCGCGGTGGTCCAGCATATATCGTTTGATGCTGACTTCCTCGCCCTCTTTGCTGAGGGTCACGGTCTCATCAAACTTACGGCTCCACGGCACATGCGCCTTGATGACCCGCAGCTCTTCTGCATCAAAGTAGTGATGATTTAAGGGATTGGTGAGAAACGATAAGATTGATTTCTCAGAGCCCAAGACTGCCCGAAACGAGTTGACCACACACGCGCCACGCTGAGTTGCCGCCTTCAGAAAATCCTTCACCTCGCGGGGATAGTGCAGGAAAAAACGAGAGGTCATACAACGAATGGCAATATCAAATCGCACACCGTTGGAATACAATCGACCACTTCGATGCTCAAAATCCCGTGGATCCAAGAGGTTCGCTTCTACCCCGTGCTCAATAAAGTAGTCTCGAACGATCTCCTCATCGCCTCGATTGCTGAGCCCCGAGAACCCCACCAATGCGACGCGAGGTTTACTCTCGGCGCCACCAAATTGCTCATATGCGCGCATGGTCGCCTTAAACTGAGCTCCCACAATCGAGCGGTCATTCATATCCGAAAAGTCCGCCAGCTCCCGATACATCGGATGACTCAAGAACAGATGCTCGAGCATGTCCACCCAGCCCTTGCCACCGGGATTGTCCGTGTTAAACTCGATGAACTTCAGATTTTTGCCGTCAAATAAGACATCCAAACGGTTTAACAGCGTCGCCTTGAGATAGCCCGGATCCGAGTGCAACCACTCATGCGGGACTTCATAATGCGTGGGAAAGTATTCACGCACATGCTCATCCGTGAAGTACAGATTTACCACCTTATCGACGATGCGATCCAGCACCAGCGAGGCATACTTGATCTTCTCCATCGACTTACGCTTGAGATACAAGGGCATCAGCGTCGTCTGCATCGCACTGTCCCCGTACACAAACCGCTTCTTGATGAGCTTCTCCTGAAGCTCCCGGCGGCTGGTCAGAGCCTCCTGAGGGTGTTTGACCATCCAATCCGAGAGCGATTTCCAAGCCCGATCCAGATCTTTCATCCTTCAGTCCTCTTGAGTGCAGGCTCCATCCAGGCGACCCGATGCGCTCAGGCACGCCCGCCTAAAATGCGCTCCGTCCAGGCGACCCGATGCGCTCAGGCACGCCCGCCTAAAATGCGCTCCAGCTCCAGGCGACCCGATGCGCTCAGGCACGCCAGCCGACCATGATCTCCATACAGTCCAGAATACTCTCCTGGAGCGCCGCTGCGTTGCGCTGATCCTCCGGTCGCAGGGAGTCCGCACATATCCCCGGTCGAGAGTTCATCTCCCAGCACACCACTCGGCCTTCCACCCGCGCCAGGTCATACGAGACCATCCTCGGATAAAACTCACCAAAGGTCCGATCTGCTCGATAGGCCGCCGCCAGGAGATCTTGAGGCACGTCCTCCGCCCGATCAAAAAAGATCAGCTCGTCGGGGTCAAAATAGTTGGCCGCCCATTCATGCCGCGCCGGTTGACGCACCATCCCCGCCACAAAACGACCATTCGCCAGCACAATGCGGAAGTCATGCCGCCCTCGCACCCCGACCTCCGGGATGCCATGCCGCGACTCCAGGAACGGCTGGAATACAAACTCCTCATGCGGAAGCTGATACAGCTCGCCCAAGTTCTCTTGAGAAAACTTGAAGAGATTTCGAGCCGCCCAGCCCGTCTGTGGCTTGGCCACAAACGCATCGATCTCCCCAAACCCATGCGCTTGGCAGCCTTGCAAAAACGCTTCGACTGCCTGACGCGGATCGTCTTGGCCCGCCCGGAAATAATAGGTGAAGGGAACCAAGTCCGGAAAGTTGATCCAGGTCAGCAGCTTGTCGTCCACCATCAACGTCAAACGTGGATCGTTGCAGAGCTTCAGCCCCCGTGACTGAAGATCCGCCACCTTCCACCGTCCCTGCTCCTGCGTCGATGGAAACTGATCGTAGGCCGCCGCCAAGGGCACATCCCCCAACCCCACCCAACGATGCCCATCATGCACCCAGCCTCGCCGCGCAAAACCCGCCTGATAATCTTGATCGTTCACCAGCAAGATCGGCAAACCTCTCCCACGCGCACGCGACATGAGCTGCGCATACCCCTCGTTGAGATTCGGTCGGTGAAAAGGCCACCCACTCTGACCCGGAGGGATCACATCGTCGTTCAGAATGCCTACTCGATACGCTTCCATGCACGGCCTCGAAGGTTGGAAGGTGCAGGCCCGCTCCCGCCTGTTCGGAATATTGCCTCAGTCCCTGCGTCCATTCCAGGGCCGGTGAAGTGTCGGCTGAGGTCTGGCCAGTATACGAGCATGCGCCCGCAAGTGCAACACATGCAGCAGGTTCGCTCGGACGTGTACACACCATTTGCTTTCAGCGCCGCACCGTGGCAAGATCCTGGCGCAAGACCCGAACAAATCGCCGCACGCACGCCGGAGTCACCTCTCCCGCCCCCCGTGAGGCCCCATGCTGTGAGGATTATGATGGGCACCCCCACGCCACTGCTCAACCGCTCCCGGATCGGCTGGCTGCTGCTGCCGCTTCTGCCCCTGACTTCTCTCGGCTGCTCCAGCTCGGACGATGACTTTTCGCCCACACCACCGGTTACGCTGGTGTACGACCCCGGCTCCTGGGACAACGCCACCGTCTATTTTGTCATCACCGACCGCTTTTTGGATGGCAACTCGAGCAATAACAATGCTTATGGACGACAATCAGACGGTCTCGACGAGATCGGTACCTTCCACGGCGGAGACTTCCGTGGCATCACCCAAAAGCTCGAGGAAGATTATTTCAGCGCCCTCGGCGTCTCCGTCTTGTGGATCACCGCCCCCTACGAACAGATTCATGGCTGGGTTCCCGGCGCAAACTCAGAGTTTATCCACTACCCCTATCATGGCTATTGGCCTCTCGACTTTACCCGCCTCGACGCCAACTACGGCACCGAAGAGGAGCTCATGGACCTGGTGGACACCGCTCACCGCAAAGGCATCCGGGTGCTGCTCGATGTGGTCATGAACCACGCCGGTTATGCCAACATCGGAGACCTCGCCGAGTTCCAAGTGGATGTCCTCAAATCGGGCTGGGAAAATGCCACCCTCGACAATTATTATGACCTCATCGATTTTCAGGATCCCGACTTTGCTTCGTGGTGGGGGGTCGATTGGATCCGCGCAGGGCTCGGCGGCGGTTATGATCCCGGTGGCACCGATGACCTCACCAAAAATTTGGCCTATCTCCCCGACTTCAAGACGGAGGACACAACACCCATCGACTTGCCTCCCTTTTATGCACTCAAATCGGACTCCCTCGCCGCTCCCCGCGAAGGATATGCCGTCCGGGACTACCTCGTAGAATGGCTCACGGAGTATGTCTCCACCTACGGCATCGATGGCTTCCGCTGTGATACCGTCAAACATGTCGAGGGTGACTCGTGGCTGGCCCTCAAAGAAGCTGGACATGTGGCGCTCGTGAGCTGGCGCGCCAATCACCCCGAAAAAGCCTTCGACGATGCGCTGTACCCGGATCCCTCCCGCCCCTTCTGGATGGTCGGTGAGGTCTTCGGTCATGGGGTCAGTAAAGATGGCTATTTTGCGCAGGGATTTGATGCCCTCATCAACTTCAACTTCCAAGACGCCGCCAGTAAGGCCCTCGGAAACCCCCTCGCCATCGATGAGCTCTGGCAATATTATGCAGACAGCATCAACTCAGACCCCGATTTTAATGCCCTCAGTTATGTCTCGTCGCATGATACGTCGCTCTTTTTTGATCGATATGCCGAGGGCTCACTCGACAAACAAAAACAAGCGGGCTCGCTGCTGCTCCTGACTCCGGGTGCAGTCCAGATCTTCTACGGCGACGAAAATGCTCGACCTCCCGGCCCCAAGACGTCCGACGCTCAACAGGCCACCCGCTCGGATTATCTCTGGAACGCCAACCCAGAGGTGCTCGACCACTGGGCACGCCTTGGCCGATTCCGCCGCAAGCATGAGGCCGTCGGCGCCGGGAACCATACCAAACTCGCCGATACACCCTATACGTTCAAACGCGCTCTCGGGGATGATGTCGTCTATATATTGCTCAGAGGGGATGCGGATGAGTCCGGGGAAACAACCGTCGAGGTCGGCGCTGATTGGCCCGATGGCACCTCCATCCGAGATGCTTATTATGGACGCTCCACCACGGTGCAAGAAGGCAAGGTCACGCTGCCCGTCGCGCCCACCGGGGTACTGCTGCTGGAAAAAATGTAGGGGAGGGTTGAGGAGGAGAGGATGAGGTGAGCTTGTTGGACGGGGAGAGCTGTTCGCTCTCCCCGAACCCCTCATAACCAGGGGCAGCGGCCCCTGGACCCTTTTTGTTTTTGGACTTTTTTGGACGGGGAGAGCTGTTCGCTCTCCCCGAACCCCTCATAACCAGGGGCAGCGGCCCCTGGACCCTTTTTGTTTTTGGTGTTACTTGACGGTGGCGCTCACGGTGTTGCAGTGATGTCGGTGCTGCTGGCTTAAAGCGGGTGCTGATGCCGCCCGTCCACTTCGTCACTCCGTATTCATAAGCGCCGAGCTCCGGGGCCGCGCCGTTCACGCTGTCGTTAAACGCGGGCACCAGCACACCGTCCAGCCACACGCTGGTCATCGGGACGCCCACGTTTAACGCCGGGGAGGTGCTCTTCAATGAAAA
>JBJTQF010000357.1:0-20409 GCA_046075485.1 Myxococcota bacterium
GTGGAACCGGCAACTGTACTGGGCGGAATACCGGCGCGCACGTTTTGAGCCTCATTCTGCTGTGACGTTCTTGATTGATGGCATTTGGCGCTTATTTCCGGAGTCGGCGCACTTTATATTGCGGAGTCGGATTTTCATCAAAGCCGCCGTCTTACGCGGAGCACTGCTCGAGTCCTCCCGCAGCCGAGTATTTCTCGACGGCTCGATTGGGTTTAACCAGCGCCTGAACCTGAGCTGGGAAGCAGTGGCCCTCGACGTGGGAGAGTTCTCGCCCCTCTCGGGGTTTGTGCTGGCAGGCACCGGCTGGGGAAAAGGCATGGTCAATGGTCCCTTCTCCGACCTGGGGATTGGGGCCGAAGTGTCCCTCTTTGGAGCTCGTTTTGACGACTACTTCTTGGGCGATCTGACCTCCACCTTTTTAGCACCCCTCAACAGCAGCGCGTATTTGGCACGCCTCGCACGCGCGCGGGCCGGCGAGCGCATGAGCCCCGAAGCCCTCTACAGCGTTCCGGGGCTCGACATCCTCGACGAGCGCCTCAAACAGTGCGATCAGACGGTCTTTCAAGGTCAGCTCAAGAGCCGCTCGCCCGCCATGCTGCTCCTGCCCGACCTGCGCACCCGGGTAGGCAACACCGACATCGAAGGCCCCGTCGCCATCGTCTTTGAAGCACCCTATCCGCTCCTGGCAGATCTGAACGTGGCAGGAGGGCTCGAGTCCAGCGCCCGCCCAGGCCGACTCAAAGACCTGCTCACCATTCCAGGCTGGAGCTTGGAAGGAGATCCCCTCGACGGAGCCCTCCGAGGTGAGGTCCAAGTGATGGGGCCTCCGGCACAGCTCTCCGGGCAAGGACGGCTGAGTGTTCAAGAGCTGACCGCCTATGGCCAGCCCTTCCAACAAGCCACCCTCGACCTGATGCTGCGAGAAGGCGTGCTGGCCCTCGAGCCGCTCTCCCTCTGGCTGGGACAAGCACCGGTGACGTCGGAAGATTCCCCTTCGACCAAGCTGGAGCCTCCCTCAGATCCAGCCTCGCGAGAAGCGGAGCTGGTGCTGAGTGGAACCCTCGCCCCCTCGTCGGCCATCAGTGCCGTCCTGCAGCTGGAGGCGCTGCCCCTCGAGCGCCTGCTGGGGGTGGCGGACACCGGACTGCAAGGACGCTCCAACGGCCTGCTCACCTTTGGCGGGAGCCTCGACGAACCCGCCGTGTTGGGACAGCTCAGCCTTCAGAAGCTCCACCTGGCCGACAAAAGCCTGGGAGATTCCACCTTCACCCTGGGCACCACCGGCGACCAGCTCAGCATTCGAGGGCTGTTGCTCGGAGGACTGGGCAATATCGACGCCAACCTTCGCCTCACCGAGCAGCTTCCTTTTACCCTGCGCTCGAGCATCGAAGGTTTTGAAGCAGGAAAATTTCTGTTTGAGCCGGAAACAGTCACCGCACGACCCGAAGAGCCCCCCACTCGACTCCGCCTGGGAGCCAACGTGCGCGCATCAGGCGCCCTCGGCGATGAGACACCCCTCAGCATGACCCTCACCACCACCGAGGTGAGCCTCGAGCATAAAGGACTCAAGCTGAGCATGCCCGGCGCACAACAGTATGTGCTAGAGAAAGGCGTCATTTTTATCCCGGGCTCACGTTTGGAAGGAGACGACAGCGCGATCTCACTGCAAGGACAAGTGGCGCTGGAAGGGCCGGTGAGCCTGAAGACCTCCGGGAAGATCAACCTGGCCCTGCTCGACGCCCTGGTGCCGGAGACCTTTCAGCGCATCGAAGGTTCCCTGGTGCTGGGGGATATCCAGTCGCGGCGGAGTGGGGAAAGTTTCCGCATCGGCGGCACCCTCGACGGCCTGAGCTTCGACGGCCCGATCTTCCTCAAAGATGGGGTGATCCGCACCTACGCCTTCCCACCCACCATTGATCGACTCGACGCCACCTTCCGCCTCAGCGACGATGAAGTGGAGCTGGAAAAACTCTCGGGATTTTTAGGCGGCGGCCCCCTCGAAGGACAAGGCACCATCCTGTTGGGCTCCGACTATCTGCCCGTACATTATGATCTGGAGCTGCATGGCCGGGATGCATTCCTGCGTTACCCCAGCTTTTTACCCCCCGGCACCTCCGACCTCGACCTCAAGTTTTCGGGTGATGTCGAAAATCTGCTCCTCGCCGGAGACATCTACCTCAAGCGCATGGTGTACCGCGAACGTTACAACTGGGAGAAGATCCTCACCGACTTCCGCACCTACCAGCTCGAGGATGTGGCCTACGAAGAAGAAGAAGATCCCCTCTTCAACCTCGACATTCGGATTCATGTGCCCGGCACGTTTTACATTCGCAACAATATTGGCAACCTCCAATTAAAAGCGGACCTTCAGCTCACCGGCGATACCAATAACATGGGGCTCTACGGCAACGTGGAGAGCGTGCGCGGCACCCTGGAGATGCTCGACAATACCTTTGACGTGACACAAGCACGGCTGGACTTTGAAGGGGACTATTATAATCCCCGGATCAACATGAAGATGCAGACCCAAATCCAGTCGTACACCGTCTTCTACTCGATCATCGGCGATCTGGATAACTGGCAGCTCATCCCGGGCTCGGACGCAGGGCTGAGTGAGCGGGATATCAACTCCCTGATTGCATTTCGGACCCTCGCCGACAGCATCACCGAAGCCAATGACGCGCGCTCCGTCGCCGCTCCGGCCCTAGAGTTCCTCATCGGGCGCTTTGGCTTGCTGGATCAGCTCCAGAGTTTTACCATGTTGGACCGCTTCACCATCGCCCCCGCGACCGATGCGTCGGGAGACCTCGCAGCACGGGTGTATGGCGAAAAAGAGCTGGTGCAAAATACCCTCTTCGCAAGTGGATATTATGACTTCTCGTTTACAGGCAATCAGGACTTTCTGGCGGATTTTGAGTGGCGCGCACTGGATTGTTGCTCGCTGATCTTCCGCTTGGACAATAACCAGTCGGCAGGGGCCCTCTCCATCAGCCCCGGCATCCGACTCAAGCTCAAGCTGGAGCTGGAGTGAAAAAGGGCCTGCACATCGCCCTCGGTGGGCTCCATCTGCTGGTGAATCTCCTCACGGGAGAGGTGTATGCTCAGGCCGCCGCCGAAGGAGCTGGAGATGCCAGCAGCGCCGCGACGTCCTCAACCACTTCCGAAGGTGCAGGAGCCGCGACGTCCTCAACCACTTCCGAAGGTGCAGGCGCCGCGACGTCCTCAACGCCCGCCCTCCCTCCGTCTCCCACCGTGGAGCTGGAGCCCGCCGAAGCCCCACCTCCACCCGCTCGCACCTTACGCCCCAGTGTGTTGCCCGATGCGGCACGGGCTCAGGCCCTCGAAGGCCAGCGTATCCAACGCATCGAGCTGCGCATGATGCAAGGACCAGAACGGCCCGCCCTGCGTGAGCTCATCCCCTTCCGCGTATCTCAGCCGCTCACCCAGGCAGGGATCACACGAGCCGTCGAGCTGCTCTATCGTCAAGGTGGAGTGGCGGATGTGCTGGCAGAAGCGGAGGCGCTCGACGAGGGGGTCTTGTTACGGTTTAAGGTGTGGCCTGCCATCACGGTACGACGGCTGCGCTTTCGTGGCAACGACGCGCTGAGTGACTTAACCTTGAGGGCTCAGCTTACGCTCCGGGAATCTTCGGTCTACTCCTTTCAGGAGGCGAAGGCCCAAGCGCAGCTTCTCCAGCGGACCTACGCCCTGGAAGGATTTCGTCGCGCGCGGGTGGTGCCGGAGGCCGTGCGAGCCGGTCGAACCGGTATGGATGTGACCTTCCGCATCAAAGAAGGGGAGCAAACCCGCCTGCGAGAGCTCCGTTTTGAAGGGGTGGAGTTTTTCCCACCGCGCCTGCTCCAGCAGGTCACGGGTTTTGAGGAAGGCCGCCCGCTCCTGGCAGAAGGGGTGGAAGAAGGACGTCAGGCGCTCCAGCGTTTTTATCGCAGCCAGCGCCATCTCGAGGCCCGCATCCGCTCGAGTGTGACCTACGATGCCGATGAGCTGTGGGCCATCGTGCGCTACGACATCGACGAGGGGCCGCAGGTCTCGTTTGAGTTTTACCGGACACGGGTGCTGGCGGTGGGGCCGCTGAGTGGGCAAGCGCTCCAGATGCTCACCGCTTGGCTTCCGTTTGTGCCAGAAGATGGGGTGCCTCGGCGGGTGGGCTGGCTGGCCCGTCGAGATCTCCTGCGTGTGCTGGATGTGGACGATGAGCAGCAGCTCACCGAAGCCTTCGCGGAAGAGGCCGAGGAACGTCTGCGCTCGGCGAAGGTCTCCGATGGATACAATGGGGCGACGGTGAAAGCCGAAATCCGGCGGAGCACGGACGGGAAGAAGGCCACCTTCCGGTTTGTGATCGAGCCGGGCCGCCGTGTGCGACTGGAGGCGTTTATCTTCCAGGGCAACAGCTTCTTGGATGCGCGCCAGCTCGACACCCTCTTTCGAGAAGCGATGGCCCGTTTTTCTCCGGCGGGCACCTTCACACAAGAGGCGCTCGAGCAGAGCTTGACCCTGATGTCGGACTACTACCGCAGCCAGGGGTTTCTGGATGTGCGCTTGAGCCCCAGTGTGAAGCTCAACGAGTCGGCGCTGAGTGCCAGTGCGCAGGTGACGCTCCAAGTGGAGGAGGGGCCTCGCACCCTGGTGCGTGAGGTGTTGATGCCGGAGGTGCGTTACGACTACGCGCCGGGAGCGGTGGCCGAAGATGGACGTGGGCTCTCCAGCCTGCTCGAGCAAGTACCGGTATCGCCGGAAAAGCTCAAGGGGCTGGTGACCCTTCAGGCGGGAGAACCCTACGACCCCACCCGTGTTAAGGCCAATGTGGAGGCCATTCGTAAAGAGTTTGCCCGACAAGGGTTTGTCTCCGCGCGGGTGGAAGTGAAGCGGGAGGTCACGCGGGACGCTCCCAACGACGTGCTGGTGCGCTTCGAGATCGACCCAGGAGATCAAGCGCGGGTGGGGGAGATCATCGTGCGGGGTGCGCGGGTGACACGCCCGGAGGTGATTCGCCGGGAGGTCTCCATCCAGACCGGTGCGGTTTACAACCCAGAGGCCATTGAAAAGACGCGCCAGAACTTGAGCAATACGGGTCTCTTTCAGCGGGTCTCGTTGTATCCGCTGGGGGGGGAGCGGGTGCGGGATCTGATGGTGGATGTCCAGGAGCGTAAGGCCATCAACGCTTCACTCTCGCTGGGGTTGCTGTTCTCGACCTTTGCGTTTGAGCCCAGTGATGCCCGGCTGGACAGCACGCTCGAGCTGACGCACTACAATGTGGGGGGGCGAGGGCATCGCGCGGGGGTCAAGTTTGAGCTGGCGAGCTCTTATCCTCCGACCTTGCCGGAACGAGGTGGGTTGCCGCTCTTTCCGGACTATGCGCTGGCCATCGGGACGGATCTGCTGGCCTACTTGGACAAGGCGAGCAGCCGACGGCTGGTCTTTACGTATCAAGCGCCCTGGCTGCTGGGTCCGGCAACGGATTCAAATCTGACGGCGACGTTTTTTGAGCGGGAGCGGCAGACGTATTATCTGCTAAACCGTAACAGCTTGGCGTGGGCGGTCTCGGGGCGTTTTTCGGAGCGGACGAGCTTGTTATTGCAGGCGCAGGCGACCCTTCGCCGCCCGGAGCTGGAGGAGACCGATCCCAGCATGGTCTTATGGCCGCTGGATGAGCAGATGCGGATCTTCGCGCAGGGCAGCATGGCGCTCCTGCATGACAAGCGTGATGATCGAGCACGTCCGGCCAATGGATATCTGCTGAGCTTCCAAGGGGAGCTGGGGCAGGGGCTGGGCTGTGGTGCCGCTTATGTGTGGAACAGTGTCACGCCGTGTACGGAGACCCCGCTGGATCGAGCGGAAGGCTGGTGGCGTCTGTCGGGGTCGGCTTCACTCTTCTGGACGCCGTTTTCGTTCTTGCGCTTGGAGGCCCGCTCACAGGGGGGCTATCTGCTGCCATTGGGGACGGAGGACGGGGCGGTGGCGGTGGAGAAGCGTTTTTTCCTGGGTGGTGCCAGTACGGTACGGGGTTTTGCGCAAGACTGGCTCGGCCCTCATCGTTTTCGAGACAAACTCTTGCCGGATGAGCTGGTGCAGGCCACAACAGCGGTGGCCACGGGGGGGAATGCGTCCTTCTGGTACTCCACGGAGGCGATTGTGCCGCTGGAGCGTCTCTGGAGAGCGCTGGAGGATCTCGAGCTGGCGTTGTTTCGCGATGCGGGGAATGTCTGGTGGGCGGGGGCGAGTGCGGAGGCGTATGAGGCGCAGGTCTCGGCGGACACGCAGGCGGGGCAGGGGGGTGAGCTGGCGACGACGTGTGCTGCGCTGGCGATTCCGTCGGGGCTTCGTTCGTCGGTGGGGGTGGGCTTACGTTACCGGACGAGTATTGGTCCGATGCGGTTTGACGTGGGTTTTCCGCAGGGGACACGCTGTGAGGCCCTCGAGCCGGGTTATGTGATGCACATCTCGATTGGTCTGTTCTGACGCATAACGCGCCATTTTTTTGTTATTTCTCCTTCAACACGGACAGCAGGGGCTCCCCGACGAGGGGAGGACATTTCAGCTCCAGCAGCTTCGCGAGGGAGCCGAGCTGTGCTGACTGCTCGCAGCGGGTGAGCAGGTCGTTCCAGACGATGGCTGTGTCCATGTGGGGAATGTCTGCAAATGCAAATCCCAGCATTGTCCAGACTGCCGCAAGTTGTGGGTTTGTGACATGTGGCACGATTTTGTCTTCGAGCGCCAGCCGTTCCTCGAGGGAGAGTGCTCTTTTGCGTGTGCGTCGTGTGTGCGCTTTGGCCTTCGTTTGTTCTTTTGCCTTGGGTTTTTCCTGTTCTTTGGCGAGTCGTTCTTGCTCCAGCGCTTGTTTCTGGGCGATACGTTTGAGTTCACGTTCGGCCTGATGGAGTGCGTCCAGCAGGGCTTGATTAGGGATCTCGAGCAGCACGCGGTTTTCGGTTTCACGAACGCTGACCGCGCGTGGTTTGAGGTATCCGGCATGGAGGAGGAAGGTGAAGAATGAGTCCTCATCTTCTTCAGCAGCCGCGAAGGTGAGGCTATCGTTGTAGAGACAGTCGATGGCGCCTCCGGTGAGCAGGGTCTCGAGGGGTTTCCGGATGCGGTCGCCGTGTTTGTAGACCAACGCATCAATGAGCTCGGTGCTGCCGGTATTCATCCAGTAGGGCTCCAGCGTGAACCCAGAGCTGTTGAGGTACGCCAGCATGGACCAAGGATTATACAGATCGACAAACTTATTTCGACCGACACGATAGCCGTTATACGTACGGCGGATGGCATGGAGCCGGTCGCTGAGCTTAAATTCCTGAAGCAGTGCCTCCACTTCGGGCTCGGTGAAGCCAAAGTCGGCCTGGAACTCATCGGAGAGCACGGTATAAACGCGCAGGTTGTTGAGCGCGGAGAAGAGTCCTTCTTTGGACACGCGCATGATGCCGGTGATCACACACTTAAACAGACTCTGGTTATCTTTGAGGGCGCTTCCAAAAAAGGTGCGGAAGAAGTCGATCACCTCATGATAGAAGCCGTTTTCGACACCCGCATGAATGGGGGAGTCATACTCATCGATGAGTAAGATCACACTCTCACCGGCGAGGCGAGACAAAAACTGAGAGAGTCGAAAGGCGGACTGCTCATAGGCTTCGGGGGGCGCGGAGCCATCGAGAAGCGCGTCCATGCCCTGGCGCTCGCTGGCGGAAATGTGGGGGCTTTCCCAGCGTCTGCGATGCACCGAAAGGTATTCTGAATGGTCGCGTGGAGCTGCGCGCGACAGTGTTCCCATGTGCGTGCTTTACAATCCTTGAAGGTGAAGAATATCACCGGATACCGCTGGAAGTGCTCTCGAGCGGCGGCATCCTTCCAGATCTGAAGATCCTGGAAGTAGGGCGTAAAATCCTCGTCGCGTTTCTCAAAATAAGCCTGGAGCATCGCCAAATTGGTGGTCTTACCGAAGCGGCGAGGGCGAGTGCAGAGCATGACCTCCGGCCCGGCCTCCAGAATATGGGAGATAAAGGAAGACTTATCGACGTAGAGCCTGCCAAACTTCCGGAGCTTGACGAAGTTGCTGGAGCCGAGCTCAATGGGGCGACCTCGGCGCGCAGTAGGAGTGTCCACGCTGGGCAGCGGGTGAGCCTCCCCCTGCTCAAGCGTTGCAGGAACGATGGCTGCTGAAATGTCGTGGAGAGTGCTGGCAGACACGGGGAACCTCCCAGATGAAACACGTTCGACTCATTATAGCGATGCAGGGCGCGTCTGTCAGTGCTAGAGGGGCGGGGCTGAGCCTTTGATGCACGCAAAGAGCGGTGGACACAGGCAGAACGTGTTGGACACAGGCACAGCGGTCTAAGGGAATAGACGTCTCAGCGTTGAGCGGCCAGCTCACCGAGGCTTTGGAGGTGAGACGACGCACTGGGAAGCTGAGTGGCGCTTCAGGATGGGTGATTTCAGCAGACACGATGCTCAGGCAGGAAGTTTTGAGCCAGCGTGATTTCAGCGGGAGTCCAGCAACCCTGCCAGTCGCCACACGCCGCCGTGACGAAGCCCCCAGTTGGACAGCAGCAGCTCGCGAGCACCTGACCAGCGCAGCCCCTCCGAGAGCACCACAGCACCTCCGAGCACCAGCTCCGCGCGTTCCGCAGGCAGACCGGGCATCAACATGCGCTCCACGATTCGGCGACGCTGGAGCTCGTCGATCACCTGCTCGAGCGTTTCCTGCCGGAGCGCCGTGCCATGCAGCTCCACCTCCTCCCAGGGGAGGCCCTCGTGCCCTCGTCCCATCGCCCCCAGGGTGAGAGAGGTTCCTGCCACTCCCACCAGCCGCTCCCCTTGAGGCTGAAACGGTACGTGCTCGAGCATCTGGCGCACCAGTGCCCGCAGCTTTTGCACATTCTCCGCCGAGACCGGATCTCCGACCAGCAGACGCTCCGTCCCGGAGATGGCCCCCAGCGGCAGGCTCACCCGCCCGTGCAGGGTGCCTGGACGGTGCTCATCCCCCAACGTTCCCACCAGCAGCTCCGTCGAGCGTCCTCCCACGTCGATGAGCATCATGGGACCGGGTGGAAGTCCTCCCCATGCCTGGCCTAAAAAGGTCAAGCTGGCTTCTTCGTCTCCCGAGATGATCAGCACCGGCACACCCAGCAGCGCCTCGAGCTCCTGGGCGAACGAGGGGCCATCCGAGGCTTCCCGCATGGCAGCGGTGGTGAGTGCGATGCCCTCCGAGATCCCCAGCGCATCCATGCGGGCGCGCATGAGTTGCAGCGCCGAGCGCAGACGTTGTTTTGCCTCCGGCCTGAGTGGACCACCGGGCACCAGCCCTCGACCCAGACCGGTGATGATCGAGAGATCCTCGAGCACACGCGGGGGCCCTTCATGCTGTCGCTCCAGCAGGAGGCAGAGGGTGGAGTTGCTGCCCAGGTCAAAGCTGGCAAAGCGGTGGGGGAGTCGGTCAAACGAGAGGGTTCGAGATGAGATCACAGCAGGCGCTCGTGTGCGGGAGGATTTTAGAACCTGTCTCAGCCTGACGAGCTGAGGCGGGAGCGGCTCACCAGCTCAAGAAGTTGGACCAGTCGGGGTTGGTATAACCGCCGGGGCCATCGGTGATGCGCACCTGCGAGCGTCCATCGGCGCTTGAGATGTACAGATGGCCTCCTTTGGCATTCCGAGTGGAGCTGAAGAGCAGATAATTGCCATCGGGAGACCAGCAGGGATCCTCATTATCTCCCTGATCTTGCGTGAGACGCACGATGTTGGAGCCATCTGCATTCATCACAAACACATCAAAAGCGCCCTGGTCGCGGCCTTGAAAGGCGATCTTATCGCCACGCGGCGACCACTGAGGCGAGACGTTCTGGGAGCCTGCAAAGGTGAGTCGTTTGACATTGCTGCCATCACGGTTTATCACAAAGATATGAGCGCCACCGGCTCGAGAAGAGACAAAGGCCAAACGTTTTCCGTCCGGGCTCCAAGTGGGCGAGGAGTCCACCCCATACGATTTGGTGAGCCGTGCCACCTCCTGGCCTTCGAGGTCGATCAGGTAGATATCGGGATCCCCATCTTTGGAGAGGGTGAGCGCGATCTGTTTGCCATCCGGTGAAAACGCCGCACCGCTGTTGATGCCCTGCTGAGCCGAGACGCGCTTTGTGACCCCCTTGACCAGATCGGCCACATACATATCCGGATTGTTGGCCTTATAAGAAGTGTAGGCAATTTTATCACCCCGTGGAGACCAGGCAGGCAATAAGTTGATGCTCTTGTTCGACGAGAGGGAGACCATCGCCTTGCCATCCACATCCATCACCACGATCTCTTTGTTGCCGGTGAGGGACGAGACCGCCGTGATACGCGACATGAAGAAGCCTTGTTCGCCCGTGAACTGATACACAATGTCGGAGGCGATGCGGTGAGCGATCCGGCGCAGGTCTTTCACCGAGCCGTTGTCATAGGTCTTGCCGCCGATCTGAGCTTGCGCCAGCACATCAAAGATGCGTGTCTCCACTTTGAGGGTGGAGCCTGTGACGGTAAAACCGGCTTTCACCAGGCCGAGGGCGTCGATCTGCTTCCAAGACGCAAAGTCAAACTGGTCGGGCATGATGCCCGCTTTGGCGCTGTCTTCAATGTATGCTTTCCGGTCCAGCAAGTTGAAGAGCCCGGTCAAGCGCAGATCCGCCATCACCAAGTCGGCAAGCTGCTCCGAGACATTGTCTGGATCTGCATTTTTCCCCAGATTTTTGAACTTCGGAATCGCCAGCGGAAACGGCTGACGAGACGCTTGGTTGATCTCCACATACACCCGTGCTTGCGCCAGCGGCATCAGCGGCGCACTCAGCAGCGAGACCACCACCAACAGCGCCAGCAGTGTGCAGAACCTATGAATACGTGTTGCTGATTTCACGTTGAGACCTTCATGCAAAGGACCATTTTGTAAAGCCTGCGCGCGGAAGAAACCTTCTCGCGTGAGGCGCACATACTATCAGGAATCAGAGCCGTTGACGAGCCGGGAAGCAGACCCATCACGGGGCAAGTCCTCGTGGGTTAAAGGCCAGCTCAAACCCCTCGGAGAGCACCGCCGCTTTGAGCTCTCCCTTGCTGGGAAGAGGCAAACTCTGGGCTTTTTTGACGGCGCGCACCGCCGAGCTGTCGAGGCTGGGCTCGCCTGAAGAATTGCGTACCACCGCATCCCGCACATTGCCTTCGGCGTCCAGTGTGACATAGACGCTCACCAGCAGGGTCTTATTCGCCAGGGTGGGCAAGACAATCCAGAGGGGCTGGATCTTTTCGTTGAGCGCGCGGGCCCAAGCGGGATCGATGCCGAGTGCGTTGCCCTCCATGCCGCTGCCTTCACCGTCTCCGCTGCTGCTGCCACGACCGGCAGACCGATCTCGGAGCCCCGCCACGCCGGAGAGTTTGGCGATGGCTTCTCGGCGACGTTGCGCTTCGGCAAGCTGGTTGATGCGCTCCTGCATGGCTTGGCGGGCTTGCTCATCCAGTCCCGGATCTTGTGACGGAGGAGGCGGCACATCGGGCTTAAGCGCCTCTGCCACACTCTCAGCTTCTCGGGGAGGCTCGGGTTTGACCTTCTCCTGCTTATGCGGCAGGGTCTCGGTTTTCTCCACCGGTGGTTTTTTGTCTTCGATCACCACCTCTTCGGGAGGCTCGGGCGCGGCCACGGGCACGAAGGTCTCTTTGTTGGGCAGCCCGCGTTTTTGGCCTCCACCGCCATCGTCTTCGGGCGCGGCCACCAGCAGCTCCACTTCCACCGGCTTGATCAGCGGCGGCGGCGGTGGCGGCGGAGCCAGGAGCTGCTGGGTGGTCACCAGCAACGCCACACCCACATGCAGCACCAATGAGGCCCCCAGCCATCGCGCAAAGAGCTGATCTTCTAGTCCATGAGAACCCATGACTCTCCCCAGCGCGCTCACGGTGCTGATCCTTCTCCGGGCTGGGTCACCATGCCCAGACGGGTGACACCTGCGCGCCGAATGGCGGCCATCACCTGCGCCACGGTGCCGTAGGGCACATCCTTATCGGCTTTCAACAGCACCTGCTTGTCGGGGTTGTTGACCACAATCTGCTGAAGCGCCCCGCCCATCTCCTCGAGAGACTTTGGCTCGCTGGCCATGTAGATCTGCCCGGCTTTGTCTACACTCACCACGAGCTGGGTCTCTTGAGAGCTGTTGAGCCCTTTGCTCGACGCTTTGGGCAACGCCACCTCCACCCCTTGTTGCATCAGGGGAGCGGTCACCATAAAGATGATCAACAGCACCAGCATCACGTCCACCAGCGGGGTCACGTTGATCTCGGCCATCATGCTGCCGCTGCTGTTGAAGTGGCCGTGGCCGCCCTGGTCGCCTCCGGTTGACATGCCCATGATTCTGCTCCTCTTTGCGTTGTCTCAGTCCCGTCGAGGGAAAGAGACGAAACGCGCTTGATATCTGCTTCGCCTCTGCGCGGAAGCCTTATACACGATGTCCTGCCGCGTGCTCTTCGGGCTGCTCGTCACGGGCTCACGCCTGCATACGCGGGCGCGTGTGAGCCCTCAGCCTCTGAAAAAGTGCCGCTTGACGATGTTGAGGAAGTCCGCCGAAAAGTTATCCATCTCGGCGCTGAGCACTCGGATCCGGCTCAAAAAGAAGTTATAGGCCATGACGGCGGGAATGGCGGCGAAGAGACCCACGGCGGTGGCGATGAGCGCCTCTGAGATCGAAGGTCCAACGGTCTGGATGGAGGCATTACCGGTGGCACCGATCTTCTGGAAGGCTTGTAAGATGCCCCACACCGTCCCAAACAGCCCAATAAAGGGAGCGGTGGAGCCGCAGGTGGCCAAAAAGGGAAGGCGACGCTCGAGGGTGGTGATCTGAGCGGTTCCCGCACGACGCAGCGCGCGGGTCACGTTGTCGATGCCCGAAGGTCCGATGTTGCTGGAGCTCTTCCCTTCACTCTCCTTTTTGTCTTTGTCCTCGCCGGAGTCTTGGAGCAGACGGCGGAGCTCGGCAAAGCCAGCGCGAAAGACCTGTGCAACAGGAGAGTGCGGGTAGTTTTCGACGGTCTTGTAGGCTTCATCCAGCCGGTCGGCGCTCCAGAAGGCTTCCAGAAACTTGCCGGTTTCTTGATGGGCTTGGTTCAAGAAGCGCCACTTGTACAAGATGATGCCCCAAGACACCACCGAAAAAAAGACCAACACCGCCAGCGTAAGCTGAAGCAGCGGGTCCGAGTCCTTGATGATCTCCAGGGTGCTCTTGGGGCCCGCCACCACCTCGGCGGGGACGGTCTGGGCCAGCAACAGGTTCAGGTGTGCCAGGGAATCCATACGATCATGATCTCCAGGTTAGAACGCATCGGCTCAGCGACGCGGCTTTTCTAAGGTAAAGGGGACATCTTGTGATAAATCAAAACTGATGAGATTCAATAACCGAAGCTGATGGCGGCTGCGATAGCTGCTCAAAAAGTGCTGACCGAGCTGCCGAAGCTGCCGATGACTCGCCACGCCACCCATGCCGGCGTTGAGCACCGGCACCAGACGGGTCACACGCTTGACCATGCGCAGGGCCAGAGCGGTCATCACCCGCTGCACCAAACGCTCGACCACGGCATCACGCATGCCCGGCTCGAGCTGAGGCACGGGGAGCACCACCGCACGCCAGGACTCGACCCCTTCCAACTCTACCGGAATCTTGAGGCTGGTGGCCAGGGTCTGCCAAAGCTCCAACCTGCCGGGGGTGGTGTGGACATCGTACCCATATGCGAGGGCCACCCGCTGACCGAGTCTCAGAAGCACCACCGTATACCAGAGCAGCTCGGGCAAGACGGTGAGCAGGCCCCCCAATGCAAAACCGGTGCTGCCTGCCACCGCTCGCCAGTGGGTGTTGCGCAGGAGCTTCTCGGCCCCTGGATCCAACATCGGGGTGGGCACTCGCCACAGCTCTCCGAGGGCATACACTTCGACGCCATGTGAACGATGTGCGCTCAGGACTTCGTCGGGGTCCACCGAGGCCAAGCGGTAGAGCTGCAACATCAGCCCTTCGTCGAGGGCTTCTTGGAGCTGGCGGAGCAGGAGTTCGGGATCCACACGCTTCTTTCTTTGGATGAGGCCGCACAGAGGGCTGTCAGAAACATTAAGCCTCATTATAACGGGTTCAACAACAAGCGGCTGAAAATGTTCCGAAAAAAGTAAACAGCGTACACAAGAAGAACGGAGTCGAGGCAGTCCGATAGAACAGAAATGTGGGATGTATAAAATAACATGAGGGCTAAAGGCTATCAAGTCGTTGCCGATCTATTGCCTGGGACAATTGGCAACCCCTTGGAGAACGGAAGGAGACCTCATACTACAGCAATTTTCTACCTCCATGAAGTTGACTGCAATGGCAGGATGCGCAGTGATCGGCCTGCTCATCTTCGGTGCGTGGAGCCTCTCCACCCTCGAGGAAGTGAAGGTCAACGGCCCCATTTACCAGAAGATCAGCCTGGGCAAAGACCTGATGTCAGATGGGGTGCCCCCGGCTCTCTTCATCCGCGAGTCGTTTGTGACCGCGCTGCTGCTGCTGAATGCGGAGTCCGCCGCTGAGCGAGACAAGCTGAAGCGCCAGGGGGAGGAGCTGCGTCGTTATTACGAAACATCGCACATCCGCTGGGAAAAAGAGCTGCCACCCGGGCCCCTGCGAGATGTGGTAATCATCCAAGTCCATGAGCCGGCAGAAGCCTTCTTCAAAACCTCCACCAATAAGTTCATCCCAGCCCTCGAGCGAGGCGACCACCAAGAGGCCAACCGGATCTATCAGGAGGAGCTGTCCCCCCTCTTTAATCGAAACTATGATGCCATCCAAGAGCTGGTCCGGCTGGACGGCGAAGAGCTCAAAAAGCTCGAAAAAGAGACCGCTGAGACCATCGCCAGTCGCATCAACTACCTCCTCTGGGTCGGTGGTATCACCATCCTTCTGCTGCTGCTGGTCTCTTGGAGGGTGGGAGGCTCCATCGTCACCCCCTTACAACAGACGGTGGAGGTGCTGGAAGCCGTCGAAAAAGGAGACTATGGCCAGAAGTTGGGCATCGAACAAGCCGATGAGGTGGGGCGTATGGCGCAGGCGCTTAACGCGGTGCTGCTGGCCATCAACGGAAAAGTGCAGCAGCTCCTCACCGTGGAGCAGGCCGCCTCCACCGGCGATCTCCGCCATGACGTGCGGTTGAGTGGCAACGACCCTCTCAGCCGGATGGGGGCTCATCTTCAAAAACTCACCGTCTCACTCCGTCAGAGCATCGGTGAGATCTCCCACAACGCGGATGGACTTTCTCAGGCCGCTGGTGAGCTGCGCACGTTGGGCCAGCAGATGCGTCAGGGCTCCGAAGACAGCGCCTCCCGCACCGTGGACATGGTCCAGGCCAGCAGCCGAGTCAATGAGCAGGTGATCACCGTGGCCAGTGCCACCGAGGAGCTCAGCGCCAGCATTCGGGAGATCGCCTCGGCGGCAAGCTCGGCAGCAGCGGTGGTAGACGAAGCCGTCGATGCCTCCACCCGCTCCAATGTGGCCATCGGACGCCTGGTCCAGCGCAACGATGAGATTGGCTCGGTCTTGGGCACCATCAGCTCGCTGGCGCGACAGACCAACCTGCTGGCCCTCAACGCGGGCATCGAAGCGGCCCGTGCCGGGACACTCGGCCAGAGTTTTATGGTGGTGGCCAATGAGGTCAAAAATCTCTCCCGCTCCACCAGTCAAGCCGCCGATGGCATCGCCGAAAAGATCAGCGCCATCCAAGCCGATGTCGCCGATACCGTGGAGAGTGTCTCAAAGGTGATCAAGCTCATTGAGCAGATCAACTTTCATCAGCAGCATATCACCAGCTCGGTGTCGCAGCAGAGTGATGTGGTCAATCAGATTGCCCAGCGCATGGGCACGGCGGCGCAGGAGAGTGACAGTATTCAGCAGAGCTTACGCGGTTTTCAGACCAACATGCAGACCGCCTCCGCTCAAACACGAGAGATGGCACAGGCCAGCGAGCAGCTCTCCCAGATGTCGATGGCCCTCAGCAGCTTGGTGCAGCGATTTCAGGTATAATTTCCCCTCCGCCGAGCTCCTCCCCGTGTCGTTGGCCCTCCCCATATGACTGCATAACCGAACTCCACATGTGTCATATCGCTCCTGCATCTGAAGTGTCGCTCTGAACCCGCTAAAATTCCTGCACAGAGCGATTCGCTTTACAAAATGTCCCCGGATCCGTTCTTAGAGTATTCCACTCGCAACTGGTAATTCATCAAAATTTGGAGGCGTTTACATATGTTATCTGCAATCTCTACATCCGGAAAACTCATGGCAATGGTCGGCTGCGCCTTATGTGGGCTCTTACTATTTGCCTCCTGGAGCTTCTCCACGCTCGAGAAGGTGAAGGTAACAGGGCCCATTTATCATCAAATTGTTGATAATAAGGATCTGGTGGCGGACGTGTTACCCCCTCCGCTCTATATCACCGAGTTATATCTCAATACCCTGCTGTTGCTGCATACCGACGATGGGCAAGAGCGCGCCAAGCTCCGGGTCACCGCCGAGAGGATGATCGCCGACTACAACACCCGCCACACCTACTGGGCCGAAAAACTTGAACCGGGGCCGCTCCGCTCCGCGCTCGTGGAGCGCGCAGATCGTGAAGCCGAGCAGTTTTTTGAGCTCAGAGCACAGCATTTTCTACCCGCGCTGGACCGAGGAGATCACACGGAAGCCGACCGCATCTATCGCGAAGAGCTCACTCCTTGTTTTGATCGACATCTCAGCGCCATCCAGGAGGTGGTTCAATTGGCCAGTACGCGCACCCAAACCGTCGAACAACACACGGCTGCGGTCCTGTCGAGCGAAAACCAAGGGATGATCGCCCTCTGCTTGATGACGGGTTTTCTCTTGATCATGATCTCCTGGCGGGTGGGAGGTTCCATTGTGACCCCCCTTCAGCAGACCATGGAGGTGCTCGAGGCGGTGGATCGTGGTGATTATGGGCGGACCCTCCACATCCAGCAGCGTGATGAGGTGGGCCGGATGGCATCGGCGCTCAACTCGGTGATGTCCAACATCAATGGGCGCGTGCAGCAGCTCCTGCATGGGCTCCAGCTTGCCGCGAAGGGGGATCTGCGCCATGATGTGCGACTCTCGGGAGCCGATCCACTCAGCCGGATGGGGCAGCATCTTCAGCAGCTTACCCTCTCGTTGCGCTCAAGCATTGGGGAGATTGCGGTGAATGCGGACGACCTCGCCAGGGCCTCGGAAGAGCTCAAGAGCCTGGGAAAACAGATGGAGAAGGGCTCGGTAGACAGCGCGCAGAAGGCCAGCGGGGTGGTTCATTCGAGCAGTCGAGTCAACGATGTGGTGACACAAGTGGCCGGTGCGACGGAGGAGCTCAGCGCGAGCATCCGGGAGATTGCAGGCGCTTCGAGGGCTGCGGGAGCGGTGGTGGATCAAGCGGTGAAGGCTTCTTCTCGCTCGACGGAAGTGATCTCGCGTCTGCAACAGCGTAATCAGGAGATTGGCTCGGTCTTGAGTACGATCACCAGCCTGGCGCGTCAGACCAATCTCTTGGCGCTCAACGCAGGTATTGAAGCGGGGCGGGCAGGGGAGCTGGGACGCACCTTTCTGGTGGTGGCCAATGAAGTGAAGGATCTCTCGCGTTCCACCACGCAGGCGGCGGAGGGCATTGCTCACAAGCTCGGCGCCATGCAGACGGACGTGCAGGAGACGGTCTCGACGGTGTCGGAGGTGGTCAAGCTGATTGAGCAGATCGACACGCATCAGCAGCAGATCGCGGCGTCTGTGACGCAGCAAAGTATGGCGGTGAACGAGATCGCCCAACAGATGAGCTCAGCGGCGGAGGAGTGTGATGACATCCGGAAGTGTCTGGCCGGATTTCAGCGCAATCTCCAGGCCACGCACCAGCAGACGCGGGACATGGCAAAGGCCAGCGAGCACCTCTCGCAGATGTCGCTGGCCCTCAGCGGGCTGGTGCAGCGATTTCAGGTGCAGTGAGCCATACCCGGTGATACTTCCCGGCGGCTGTTCGTGAGGCTTTCTGCCTCTCCCCTTTCCCTGCCATTCTCCTACTTCCTGCTCATTTCCCGCCACTGCTGAACCCGTTCCACTTTTTCGGGTACAATACGATGCCCCTTGCACCTCACAGCTCTTTGGAGGATCTCATGAGCCTGCCCCCTGCGACTGTTGCTGCTTCCGAGCCGTCGAGCTCTGTCTCGAGTGTTCGTGTGGTCAGAGCGGCCTGTCCGCACGACTGCCCTGACACCTGCGCCATGCTGGTCACCATCGAAGGCTCGCGTGCCATTCAGCTCCGGGGCGATCCCGACCATCCTACCACGCGGGGTTTTTTGTGTGCCAAGGTCAACCGTTACCTGGAGCGCACCTATCACCCCGAGCGGCTCTTGTATCCGCAGCGGCGGGTGGGCCCCAAAGGTCAGGGCCTCTTTGAGCGCATCACCTGGGACGAGGCCATCTCCGAGATCTGTACGCGCTTCAGAGCCCTCTCTGACGAAGTGGGGCCGCAGTCTATCCTGCCTTACTCCTACGCGGGTACGATGGGCCAGCTCAACGGCAGCTCGATGGACCGGCGTTTTTTCCATCGACTGGGGGCATCGTTATTGGACCGGACCATCTGCGCGACGGCGGGTGTTACGGCCATGAAGCTCACCCTGGGGGCCAACGCGGGCATGGACCCGGAGCATTTTGCAGATGCGCGGCTGATTCTGTTGTGGGGCACCAACACCTTAACCTCCAACCCCCATCTCTGGCCCTTTATCAAAGAAGCACGTAAACGGGGAGCAAAGGTGATCGCCATTGATCCTTGGCGCTCCCGCACGGCGGAGCAGTGTGATCAGCACCTGGCGATCAAGCCGGGGACCGACGCGGCCTTAGCTCTGGGCATGATGCACCTTCTCTTTCGAGCGGGATTGCACGATGCCGACTACTTGAGCCGATATTGTGTGGGTGCGGAAGCCCTTCGTGCGCGTGTGCAAGCCTATCCGCCCGAGCGTGTGGCATCCATTACCGGCCTGCGCCAAGACGAAATCGAAGCACTGGCGCATGCCTACGGCACCACCCGACCGAGTGCCATTCGGGTCAACTACGGCTTGCAGCGTCATCGGGGGGGAGGCTCTGCCGTCAGAGCCATTGCCTGTCTTCCGGCGGTGGTGGGAGACTGGCGACATCATGCGGGGGGCGTGGTGCTCTCGACCAGTGGGCATTATGGGCTCAACGCGGAGGCCCTGGAGCGTCCCGACCTGATTCAGCCGGGGACTCGTACTATTAATATGTCGCGTTTGGGGGAGGCCCTCACCGCGCTGAGTGATCCGCCGGTGCGGGCCTTGTTTGTGTACAACTCCAACCCGGCGGCGGTGGCGCCTGACTTGGGGGTGGTCAAGCGGGGGCTCTTGCGAGACGATCTTTTTACGGTGGTGCATGAGCACTTCAAGACCGACACGGCGATGTATGCGGACTTGCTCTTACCGGCCACCACTCAATTGGAGCATGCCGACCTGCACAAAGCCTACGGCCACTTGTACGTGCTCTGGA
Source organism: Myxococcota bacterium (assembly GCA_046075485.1). Lineage (GTDB taxonomy): Bacteria > Myxococcota_A > UBA796 > JAJRTE01 > JBJTQF01 > JBJTQF01. The sequence goes on from JBJTQF010000357.1 coordinate 19,557, forward strand.
ACGAGCCTGCGATTCCGCCTGTCGGAGAATCCATTCCCAACACCGAGCTGTTTCGGCGACTGGCTGCTGGCATGGGCTTCACCGAGCCGTGTCTTCGAGACGGTGACGACGACATCGCCCGCCAGGCCCTCGAGAGTCGCGTGGTGAGCATGCAGGGCATTACCCTTGAGCGGCTGAAGCGGGAGGGCTGGGTGCGTCTGAACCTGCCTCGACCGTTTGCCCCTTACGCCGAGGGTGGATTTCCCACGCCCTCTGGCAAGTGTGAGCTGTACAGCCAGCAGCTTGAAGCGCAGGGATTTGATCCCTTGCCGACGTATATTCCGATGTTGGAGAGTGAAGAAGAGAACCCGGCTTTATTTGCGCGTTTTCCGTTGACCTTACTCTCGCCACCGGCCCATCACTTCTTAAACAGCACCTTTGGCAACGTGTTGCAGCGGTACGAGAAGGAGCCCCTCCTGCAAGTGCATCCGCGAGATGCGGCAGCGCGTGGCATCACCGACGGTATGCAGGTGTGTATTTGGAATGAGCGGGGAGCCTTTGAAGCGCGTGCTGAGCTGACCGACAAAGTGCAGCCGGGGGTGATCTTAACCCTGGGGGTGTGGTGGGCGCGACTTTCCAGAGACGGACGTACTGTCAACGACACCACCTCTCAAGCCTTAACCGACTTGGGGGCGGGAGCGACCTTTTACGACAACTTGGTGGAGATCAAGCCGCTGGGAGGGGAAGGCGAAGGCCGCCCCCACCCTGGCCCTTAAGGGAAGGCGAAGGCCGCCCCCACCCTGGCCTCCACCAACTTTTGGAAAGGTAATACATTTAGTTAGCCGATACACCAGAATTGGGGGGGGAGGTTGGA
>JBJTQF010000358.1:0-2600 GCA_046075485.1 Myxococcota bacterium
CCAAGGCGCAAGCTCAGAACTTCATCAAGCGGGTGCGCATGGAGCCGGGCGACCTGCCGCCCGTGGTGGACATCGAGACGATGGGCAGGTCCGCCGAGGACAAGTCGCACCTGGTGAAGGATCTGCACGTCTACCTGGACGTACTCGAAGCGCACTATGGCGTGAAGCCAATCATCTACACCGGGCATGCGTTCTGGAACGCGCACATGGACGGCAGCTTCGGCCGATATCCCCTCTGGCTCGCCCAGTACGGCTCCAAGGCATCCATACCCACAAGCTGGAAGTCCTGGACCTTCTGGCAGTACAGCGCGACCGGCAGCGTCTCTGGCGTGTCGGGCGATGTGGACCTCGACCGCTACTGCTGCTCGCTGGCGGAGCTGCGCTCGCTGACCCTGCCCGCCTCGCACCAGTAGACGCTGGCATGAATGATTGGGTTGAAAAATCAACAATCACTCCCTGCGACTATCGGGGGATAGTGCCGATTTTCTCACCCGGATGACTCGTGCCAGGCTGTACCAGGCTCGAGTTTCGCACTTTTTCGGCTTTTATCGCACCGGTGCGCAGGAGTGCGCCTTGCGTGATTCGATGCATAACATATTGATTCTAGGCTCGTTTTTCATATCGAAGAGGGCCATGTGTCCTGTGTACAGAAAAATTGGGGCACTTTTTGGGGTACCCGAATCGCATAGGGTGTGCCGAAAAGTCAGAATGCATGCGGTCGGGCTCAGGAAAATCAGCAGCTTACAGGCGACCGCGTCCGTGAAAAAGTGCGAAACTCGAGACTAGTCCCACAGCGTGGACGAGTCTTCCCCCCGCCGCGGGGAGCGCGGCTATCTTGCATGGAGGAACTAACATGCCGACTACCATCCCGTATGACCCCAGGCTAACGCTCGGCAACATCGTGCCGGACGACCGCATCCAGACCCAGCTCAAGATTGGGGCACTCTCGGCCGCGATCGACGCAGCTCAGGACGCGCTCAACGATCAGCTGCTGCTCAAGCGCAGCCTGCAGATGACCGTCCAGGAGATCTCCAACTTGGGGATCGATCCCAAGGATCTGATCGCGACGATCAAGGATGTCGACAAGGCGATCACAGATGCCGCCAAGGCATACGCCGCGACTGCCGCGGATAACTTCAAGGCGATCGCTGAAGTGAAGAAGGGCGCGACTGGGGCCGCCGCCGCCAACAGCCTCTCCTTCGAGATCGAGAGCCCCATCGACTACGTGCGCAGCGAGCTCAAGCAGATTCCGCTGGCCGCTGACGGCCTCAAGCTGGAGTGCCAGTACTTCTCCTTCGACGAGAACGTGCAGAGCAGCGAAGACACCATGAATTCCATGAAGGCCTTCATCTCCGCGAGCACCTCCTTCATGGGTGGCCAGCGAAGTTCGGAGGTCTCCGGTACGGCCATGAGCCAGACCAACTCGCAGCGGCAGAACCACGACATCGAGGGTACGCTGGTGATCACCGCCAGCGTCACGCACAAGATGGCCTCGATGTGGGCGCCCTTCTTCATCGATGTCGACAAAGGCATCCGCGCCTGGAACGAGATGTTCAAGGATGACCACATCGACATGGACAACGCCGCGTCCATGAGCGCGATCGAGGCCGAGGACGCCCAGGGTCAGCCGAAGTTCTACAACATCCTGTCAGGCGCCACCTTCGGCTCAAGCTTCGTGGGCATGGTGCACGTGCTCAAGGCCTCGTCCACCCAGAGTTCCCAGACCATGCTCTCGGCGGCCGCCTCGCTCCAGGCCCAGATGACCACGGGCTCCTGGTTCGCCTCTGCCAAGGGTGGCTTCGGCGTCGACAGAAGCTTCTCGGACAGCGTCAAGAACCTGCTGAGCCAGCAGAATATTCAGTCCCACGTCAGCCTGGTGTGCATGGGCATCATCCCGACCATCGAGGCCAATACGGTGGAGATCGTGGTCAAGGGCTTCACCAACTTCAGCCCCGACCAGACCATGGGTCAGCTCGCCACCCTCCAGAACGCCACCGCCGACTCCCAGAGCAGCGTGACCCAGGCCGCCTCCGCCGCCCGTACCGGGGCGCAGATGGTATCCCTGGAGACGGCCAAGATGAAGGCCGCGGTGTCCGCGGTGGGCGACCTGGACTCCGAGCAGAATAAGATGCTCGACATCAACTCGATGATGGTCGCCTTCACCGACTTCGTGAACAAGGCCATCGCCGGAAACTGCGGCGTGCCCATCAACTACTACTTGAAGCCCATCACCAAGAAGCAGCTCGCCCAGATGTGGATCTCCAAGTACCTCCCGGGCAAGTACATCACCTCGGCGGGTGACGACTCGACTCCGACTACCCCGGGAGGCGGGGGAACGGGGGGTAGCGGGAACACGAGGCCCTAATCTGAAGACCCTGGAACCTGGCGGGCGCCTGTGACGGGCGTCCGCCCTTCCGCCAGGGAATGGGATAACGGATCAGCCAATGCGTAACCCATCTCGGGAGCACCGCGTCCTGGCCAGCGAGTCCTGGAACCCGGGATCGGCCTACTTTCAGTGGCTCTCTCCGGCCGCCGGCTCGGCTGAGGCGCGAGTCTGGTCGCTTCCCTCGGTCGAGGCGGTACACCTGCTGGGTCCCGAG
>JBJTQF010000359.1:0-43509 GCA_046075485.1 Myxococcota bacterium
AGGAGGCCATCGCCGCCGAGACCGTGCGCATTGTCAGCTCCTACAAACAATGTGGGAAGGTGCCCAATGTGGTCAATCTCTGTACCCGTACCCCCGCTTCTTGTATGTTGGTGGTACGTCACCTCGACCGACCGGGCGTGCTCGCCCACGTCTTCAATCACCTCAAGGCTCATCATATCAACGTGCAAGAGACTGAAAACATCATCTTTGCGGGCGCAAAAGCTGCCGTTGCCCGCATCAACTTGGACGCCTCTCCATCCGTGGCGCTGATGGACACCCTTCAGCAGGGATGTCCTGAGATCTTGGACCTGAAGCTGATCCCCCTGAGTTTTTGACACCTCCTCGCCTGCCTTCTTCTATTGCCATCGCCGGACTGCTCACCTTGAGCTTTCCTTAAAACGAAAGGTAGAAGGCGTGACATGCCGCATAAATGGTGTAGACTAAGAGCAGTGTTGATCCTGATGTCATCCGCAGAGGTTCCTATGCGCATCCGCACATGTGTGAAGTGTGTCTTTTATACTGTCTTTGTAATATTGACGGGTTGTTTTGCCGATGATCCTGCTTCGTTTTTGGACGGAACACCGGCGATAAGCCCTTCTCCAACCCCGACCGCGACGCCTATTACTGAGAGCCCGACCGCTCCGCCGGATACGCCCCCGCCCAGCGTGGTGCCGGACAGTCCTACGCCTCCAACGGACGGCGATGGTGATGGCAGCCTCGACGCGCAAGACTGTGCTCCCACCGATCCCAGTAGCTATCCCGGTGCCGTTGAGCTGTGTGATGGCATCGACAATGACTGTGATTCCATTGTGGACGATGGGCTTCCACTTTTCAGCTATTATATCGATGAAGATGGTGATGGTGTGGGCGGGAGCAACACGGTGGCTGCTTGCCTTCAGCCCTCTGGAACGGCGACTGTCACAGGCGATTGTACTGAGAATGATGCCGACATCTTTCCGGGGGCTCCTGAGCTGTGTGATGGCATCGACAATGACTGTGATGGAGCTGCCGATGAGACCTTTGGTCTCTATTGCCCCGATAAAGATGGTGATGGATTTGGTGAGGATGGCGAAGCCTGCGTTGAAAACTGTGGTGAGACCTCTGGGACTGTCCGCAACAACAAAGACTGCTTAGACAGCAATCCCAACGTCTATCCAGGTGCACCGGAGCTTTGTGATGGTGTGGATCAAGACTGTGTGGATGCGCCGGAGGTTTCGAACCTCTACTATTCCGATCTCGACGGGGATGGCTTTGGAGACGATGGCGCGTCTCAAGTGGAGCTGTGTGCCAGTCATCCGCAGTTTTCGATGGTGGGCTTAGATTGTGACGACACCACCGCATTGCTACACCCCCTCCTGGTGGATAAAAATGGAGGCAGTGCCGAAGGGGATGGCAGTATCCTATCGCCCTTTAACAGCATCCCCTTGGCGCTTCAGGCCGGTGATGATTGTGGTCAGATCTTGGTGATGGAAGCCGACTACTCAGACCCGATCTTGATCATGGCGCGGCAGCTCCCGCTCACCATTCAACCCTTTGAAGCCGATGGGCGGATTGGTCAGAGCACCCCAGGAGCTCAGGCCATTGTCATCGAAGACTCTCAGCAGCTCACCTTAAAAGGATTTGACCTGAGCTGCACCTCTCAGCGTACCTCCGATGGCGGCGCGTTGTGGATCAGTGAGAGCTCAGATGTGCGGCTCGAAGATATTTCCATCAGCTCCTGCACGGTGAAAAACGCCAATGGCGGTGGGATGTTGGTTCAGCTCAGCTCCAATGTGGTGGTGACCCGTTCTCAGTTTTCGGATAACCGAGCGGGCGTGGGTGGCGCCATTGCCATTCGAGGTGCATCCGTCTGGGTAATTGATAGCTCCTTTTACGGCAATCGGGCGGAGTCTGCTGCGGGGGGGGCCATTGAAGTGCGTGAGTCTTCCTCTAAAGTGCCGGGACAGCTCTATGTGGAGCAGTCAGAGTTCATCGACAACAGTGCTAAGGTATATGGCGGTGCCCTCTCAGGAGAAAACGAAACCATCCTGGAAGTACGTGACAGCTATTTTGCAGAGAATCAAGCGGATGAACAGTACGGGGGAGGCATCAACAATCCCTCCTTGGTGTTACGTTCTACCTTTGTCTCCAATCTATGTCCGGGTGGAAATAATTACGCCGACGGTGCAGGTGTGATGCTGAGACGGTCCGCTCGTGTGGCAAACTCCATCTTCATGGGAAATGATGCCTATTATGCGGGTGGCGTGGATATCTTTGAGATCTCGGATACCACCGCGCATGTGGTCGAGCACAATACCTTTGTGGACAATGACAGCACAGCCGGGCTGAGCTTGGGTGATACCTTCTATATCTTTGCGGCAGACAAGGTGACCTTTCAAAACAACATTGTGGTCGATCTGGATGGTGGAAACGGCGCTGCCATCTACAACCTTGACACCGACGTGAGCTGGACCATCGCTTACAACTTTGTCTTTACCTCCTCCGGATCCGCCATCGGCTCTGGTTTAAATGGTGTTAACGCTTCGGTGATGGGTCAGTATGGCAACATGAGCGAAGACATCCGCAGCAAGCCGTTTTTTGTCTCATATGAAGTGGGAAGTTACGATACCGCCAATCTGCGGTTGGTCTCTAACGCTTCGGCAGTCGATGCGGGGGATCCAAACTCCGCAAAAGACCTGGATGGTACTCGGGCGGACATGGGCGCATACGGTGGACCAGATGCCGCTCCGTGAACATGTAACCTTCCTGCTGGCCCAATCTCTTTTAAGTGTGCTTCAATGGGGTGTCCATATTTTTCGAGCGGTGTCTGAATGAAGCCCCAGCCTGCTGCGTCTCTTCAGACAGGCGGTGATGGTAACCCAGCTCAATCAATCCACAAATTCTGTTCGTGTATGTGTGCGTGTGGGCGTGCGGCCCCACGTGGGAGGAGATTATGCAGCTCAAGACGGTGCTCCAAACCCTCGCCCTGACCCTGGGGGCGTTTGTTAGCCTACTGCCCCCTCAGGAGGCCGAAGCGGCTGGCCCCGGACGAGGGGGGGGCGGTGTTACGTTGATTGGCCTCTCTGGACGGGACGCCAGCGGTTTTGACAGCCGCGTGGGGGGGATCGGTTTGGAGGGTGTCAAGCAGCTCGGAGGCCGGTTCGGTCGCGGTCCAGAGCTGCGGGTCGGGGGGGATGTGGCCCTCCTGGGTGGCTCTGAAAATGGTGCCGGATTCCGCGCGGGGGTCTTCGGCGGTTTGGTGCTCACCGAGATTGCCAATGCCGATATCTTCGTAGGCGCTGGGTTGGGTCTGCTGGGAGGCCCCGCCATGTTGGGACCGTCCGCCGCTGGCGCTGGTGCTTATTTCCGCCCTGAGATCGGATCTCAGTGGAATCTGGGGCGGATGGCGGTGGTTGCCAAGCTCGAGCTGGATGTCTTGCCGGGAATGGGTGAGGATGGGGGGCCGGGGCACTATGCGGGGCTCAACGTGGGCCTGCTGTTTGGACAGTTCCCACCCTTTGATCGGGCCCAGCGTGGAGGACCGGAGCGGCGTCCTGGACCTGCAACGCCCCCATCACGACGACCCGGAAGGCGAACGGGTCCGCCGATTCCTCCGCCACCGCGATCTTGAGCGCGCAAGACTCCGTGTTTGATGCGCTGGGCAATCGGATCTTGCCAACGACGAGACAATCAAGTCAGAAGAGAGGGGCAATAAAATAGCCCCTCTTTTTTTGTGCCTCAAATGTGGAATGAGCGAGCTTTCAGACCAGCCCACCATCGGCCAGAAGCAGCTTACGAACCCAGCGCATCGGGGGAGAGCCATAAGACAGGGCCCGGTCGTGGAACCGTCGTAAGTGCAGCTTCTGGTGTTGAGCGTCCGCTGCTGCTTCTGCATCCCGGCGGAGTGTCAGCCATTCTTGAAGACCCACAAAGTAGGTAGAGAGCTGACATGCCGTGAGCTGCGCCCGGCGCCACTTGCCGGCTGCTTCACGTTCTTCCTGGAAGGTCTCCTCGACCATGAGCTGCATGGCATCGGCCTCACTGCGATCATAGACGTGGACCCACTGATCCAGGATCGCATTGGCGGACACCCGCGCCTGCATCTTGAGCTGCATCAGCTTGAGCCGGAGGTCATCGGCAAAGCCGAGATCGGCCATCAGCTTCTCAGAATAGACGGCCCATCCTTCCACAAAAGTGCCAGAAGCGAGAATCGCCCGCAAGACTGAGGGATATCGGTTTGCATGTGCGAGCTGAACGTAATGTCCAGGGATGGCTTCATGGACCGAGAGGTTGCGGAGCATCCAGACGTTGTATTCCCGGAGGAAACTTTCCGCCTGAGCCGGACTCCAGCTTGAGGGGGGAGGGGACGCCATATAATAGGTCTTGAGGTGGCGCTCATAGGGGCCCGGGCTGGCACAATACGCCACCCCGACCCCTTTCATAAACTCCGGCAGCTCGATCACATCCAGCGGCTCTTCCGGGAGGGTGATCAGGTCGTGCGTTCGGGTAAAACGCTCACATTCCTTAACCGCTTGGCGAATTTCCTGGAGCAGGTAAGAGGCATCCACCCGCTCTCCATTGGCGAGCTCGAGGGCCTCATGGATGACCTGCCGACGGGTGGCATCATCTGGTTTCGCTGGAAAACGCGAACCGCCGTGCGCACCCAGCAGCTCCACCCCCAGCTCGTACAAGGCGCCACGGACCTGATCGATGGTCCCGTGGGCGCGGGCGAGCACCTCATCGGCGGTAAAGTCACTCTCAAGGGTCAGGCTGAGCTTACGTTCCCAAAGATCACGTCCGAGCTGCGGTCTGCGGCTGGCGCGCGCCATGCCTTCGGTCTTGAGCCATTGGCCGTGGGTGTGCAGGGCCCGCAAAGCCATCTGAGCCGCTTCATCAAACGCGGCGCTGAGGGGCGAGACCTGCTCGGAGAGGGTGCGCAGATCCCGGTCGATCAAGTGTTCGAGGCCGATATTTTGCCCGATGGCGGTCTCCACATGGATTTTGCAGGTCTGTTGGAGGTTCTGCTGAGCCTGGGTGAGCACACGCGGCACTTGACGAAGGCGTGCGATGACCGATTCCATACGTTCGGGCAAGGGTGCAAAATCGCGGCTGATCAGCGAGAAGAGGCCACCCCCGAGGAGTTGAGCATATACCAGCGGGTTCCATTCCCAGCTTCGGACTTCCTCGAGCTCGAGGATGCCACGTTCGATGGCATTGAGCAGCAGCGACCGGTCAACCTGGAATTCCAGTGGGAGTACGTCTTCCGGCAGCGCCAGCACTTGGGCACGGGTGGCCTTCAGCGAGCTCAAGCTGGCCTGATGCGCCTCCGCAGACATCTCATCCATCAGATGATCAAGCTGGTGCAACCCAGCGGAGGTTGCCGACGTGGGGGATTCCTCATGGCGCTCGTCGAGAAACCGTTGCGCCAGCATTTGAAACTCAGCAGAAGCAGAAGCAGAAGCAGAAGCAGGAACATGGGCAAGCATGGACAGCACCTCATGGAAATGAGCCGAATTTAGGAGGTTCAGCCTCTCTTCTTCGACAAGAGAGCGCTAGGACTCATCCCCGTCACAGCCGATGGCCTCCACCGGACAGGAACGAAGAGCTTCCTGACACTGTTCTTCCTCTACGGCGTTTAGGGGTTGCCTTTTGACATAGTCGTGGCCACCCTCATCATCAATATCAAAGTTGGCAGGGGCCAGATCCGCACAAAGATTACAGAAAATGCACTCCGAATCTACGTAATACCGACCCGGGGCGTTGTTGGCGTATCTATTCTTTCGGTCAGGCATTCTCATCCCCACGTTTGACGATTGGGTAGGAAGACAGCAGGGCAGAGCCTTTTGCTCGCACTGCATATTAGTCAGGAAGTCTACAGGCTTCCATCAAAAACGCACATTTCACCTGCGGGAACGCTTGCAGAGATTGAAATGCGCGGGGTCTAATGATATGAAGTGCTTGGTCCATCAGCAGTCATCCCGCATAGGAGTGCTTTATGATGTCACGACTTTTTTTCGGCATGTTGATTGCAGTCCCACTTTCTTTTGGGGCTTCCAGCCAGCTTGAGAGCTGCGGAGGTGAGATGCCAACCCCGACCCCCAGCTCGGAGCCCACCATCCCACCGGGCGGAACCTGTGGTGCCACGGGATGTTCCGGTCAGATCTGTGCTTGGGAACCTGTGGCTAGCACCTGCGAATATACCTGTGAGTATGGTTGTTATCAGTATGCCACCTGTGAGGCTCAGTCCACCAATATCTGCGGCTGGACCTCCTCCCCGGAGTTTGAAGCCTGCCTTGACAAGTGTAAGGCCGGTGGTCTCCCTTGAGCTTTCCGAAATGATCGTGGGGCCTTCGTCTCTCCGGCTCGAAGGCCCTTGTCTGGAGTCTGCGATGTCCTCCCGCTGGTCTGCTCTGCTGAATGCTCAGCGTCTCTACAATTCCAAGAGTACCCGCCCGCCTTCCGATGCACGGAGTGAGTTTGAGCGCGACTATGACCGCCTGATTTTTGCCTCGCCTTTTCGCCGTCTGCAAGATAAGGCACAAGTATTTCCGCTTGAACACAACGACTTTGTCCGCACACGCTTGACACACTCGCTGGAGGTCTCCACCCTGGGGCGCTCGCTGGGACGTCAAGTCGCCGCGCGCATTCGTCACGAGAAAGGGGAGGAGCTGCTCTCCGACGACGTGGGCACCATTGTGGCCACCACCTGTCTTGCCCATGATATTGGCAATCCACCTTTCGGACACTTCGGAGAGAGTGTCATCCAGGCGTGGTTTAAGACCTTCTTTCAGGAACATCCAGACATCGCCAACACGCTCACCCCTGCACAGCAAAACGATTTTCTGAACTTCGATGGAAATGCTCAGGGCTTACGCATCCTCACCTTCTTGCAGTCTTTGGGACACGATAACGGGCTCAACCTCACCGCCGCAACACTCGCCAGCTTCATGAAATACGTGGTCCCCTCTGATCGGATTCAAAAGCAGCCCAAAGGTCACAGCAAGGTGGGCTATTTTCAATCCGAAGCCGCCAAAGTTGCGCAGGTACGGCTACTGGTGGGTCTTGAGGAGGTACGCCATCCCCTCGTGTATCTGATGGAGGCCGCAGACGATATTGCCTATTCTGTGGTGGATGTAGAAGATGCTTTTAAAAAACGGGTGCTGTCCAGTGACCTCTTTTTGGCAGCCCTTGAAGACGGCCAGCTCCCGCCGGAGCAGCAGTGGCTGGTAGACAAGTTTAAGAAACGCCTTGTGGATCAGACCGTCCCCCGTGAGGAACGACTCACCAGTGCCATCCAGTGGTTTCGCATCGACTCCATTGGCATCATGTTCCAGGCGGTGGTGGAGCAGTTCTCAGCCGACTACGAGGCCATTCTCGAGGGCACACTCGAATCGGAGCTCATGGAACGCTCCAGTGCCAAGATCCTGCACGGCTTGCTTAAAAAAGTGGGCAAGGAGCATATCTACGGCGCACCGGAGATCCTCAAGCTCGAAGTGTTTGGTGACCGGGTGATCCGGGGCCTCTTAGAGCGCTTCGTGCCCGCCTCTCTGGTTGAGAACCCCAAGCTGAACACCCTCGAGGGCAAACTTTACACCCTCATGAGCCCCAGCATGCGCAGCCTTCAAGAACGGCACACTCAGCGCACCCCCTACGACCGGTTGCAGCTTGCCCTGGATCATATCTGTGGTATGACCGATACTTATGCTGTGATGATGTACGAACAACTCACCGGACGATCCTGATCTTCGTCACCCGCCCAACACACGCGCCCACCCTGCTCAGCACGGTCGCCCCACATGCTTGCTCAGCCGCAGCATCCAGTAAATTGGCCCATGCTTCAGGTTGTACTCAACTGGGCCTCCAATTGGTCGATCCCAATAGAAATAGTGCTGGACTGGCATGGCCAGACGCAAGACCACGAAGCTGGAGGTCATCATGGCCATTCACATACGAACTGTACTTTCACCCAAAGAGTTAACCCATATTCGTGCAGTACGCGGGCGGGCGCGAGCCATCCGGATGTTGCTTCCCACCTCCCCTCCGACGCCTCAGCTAGAGCCCGTGGATCAACTTGAGACCACCCGACACCTTCTGGCCTACGATGAGCAAGAGCCGATTGCGTGCCTGCGCATGGTCGCCGTGAGTCAGGGAGAGCTGCCAAGCCGCACCCTCGAGAGCTTCCGGCACATCCGCTCCCAGCTTCGTGGTGTGACCTACCTGCTCGATGCCTGTGAGCTTCTTCCGGCATGGCAAGGACGGGAGGGCATCATGGTGGCCATCCTTAAGACGGCCATTCAGCTCCTGCGCGCACGCTCCTGTGAACATCTGCTGGCGATGGTGGGCGTGGAGCTGCTGCCGACATTTCAGCAGGCGGGATTTTACACCGTCGGCGCTCCGGTTACGCTGGGAGGGCAGGGTCGGCAGCTCATGTCGTTGTATGCAGACATGGCCGATTTTGTACCTCCTTTTTTGGAGTGGACCCATACCCCCTGGTTCGATACCTTAGGCGAGCATCTGCAACGCTCCATCTACGCACCGGGCGAGCTGGTCTTTCTTCAAGGAGATTATGGGGATACGGCTTATCTCGTGGTGCGTGGCAGCATGTGTGTGACTTCGCGAGGTGGTGATGGACGAGAGGTTTTGCTGGACATTCTCCCGCCCGGCTCGATCTTTGGAGAGCTGGCCTTACTCGACGAGGGCGCCCGCAGTGCTACCGTGCGCGCATATGCACAGGAGTGTGATGTGGTGGTGATGGATCGTGCGTTCTTTCGAGCACATATCTTGGGGCATCCGGCTCGCTGTGAGGCCATCTTGCGCTTGATGGCGCAGCGTCTGAGGGGCAGTGCTGCACGGGTGGCGGCGCTTCAGCCTTGGGATGTGGCACCTTTATTGGTCGAGGTGCTCTCGGATGCCAGTCGCAGCGCACATCTCTCTGATCATGGCTTGCTGCCGTTTGTGACCTACGAGTGGCTGGCCGGAAAGGTGGGCCGTCCCCCTTCACTGATCAAGGAGCTGCTCAGCACGTTAGAGCGTAACGGGTTGGTGAGCATGAGCTCAGAAGGGCTGGTGGTGCATTCGCTCAGCGGGCTCAGCTCGTGTGTGGAGGCGATGCGGCAGCAGCATGCAGGTCAGCCTCAAGTGGCGCGCCGACCGCCGGCAAAAGGCCCTCGTGTGACGGGTGTGCCTCGAGCTCCGCTGGGAGAAGATGGCGAGCTTGCTTCCTGAAGAGTCGGAAATTGTCCCCAAGTATCCATAAACGCTGGGAGATCAGCAGGCGTTGGTAACAAGAGCGGGGGCGAGAGTCAGTAGCAGGAGCGGGGGCAGGAGCGGGGTCAGGAGCGCCTCCCTCCGTTAAGGCAAGGTTCAGGTCTGGAACTGCATCGGGCGGAGCTTGGGCAGCTCGGGCAGGTCGATGGTGGTATCGTCTCCGATCTCAGCCGTAATCAACGCCTCCAGCTTAAAGTTCAGCCGGGTGATCAGCTCCTTTTGAGTCTCCGGCTGAGCGGCGAGGTTGTTCTTTTCGTCCGGATCGGCCTTTACATCGTAGAGCTCGAGATCGTTTTCGGCCACCAGCGCCTCAAACGAGCGGGGGCGGTTATAACGCACGGGGCCGAAGTAGCGGGCGAACTTGTACTGTCCATCAAACATGCCACGCAGGAAACCACGCTTCTCAAAGTTGGGGCGGAGGGCCGGAGGCACCGTCAGCTCCAGTCCACGGAAGCCCTCGTCTACCACCTTTGTCAGGGCGGTCATGAAGTCTACATCGACGGAGTTGAGGCTGTCGTAGGTGAAGAGCATGGCACCTGCCTTGTCGGCGCGCTCTCCGGCACGGCTGGGATCGGTGATCACGTTGCCAAAGTCGAAGCCCTTCAAGAAGGGGAAATACGACATGCGCATCTCACGCGAGAGACCTCCGAAGCCCAACAGGGTGGGGGTGAGGTCCAAGCTGCTGACCAGGGCGTCGGAGCTGGTGCCTGCCTTGCCCTTGTTGTCGGGATGGACCACCACCATCGGCACGTTGAGGTTTTCCCTGTAGATCAGCGGTCCCTTCTGACGTAAGCCGTGTGCGCCCATCATATCCCCGTGATCGGCGGTAAACAGAATGATGGTATTGTCAGCCTGCCCACTCAGCTCGAGTGCCTTAAGCACCCGACCAATCTGCACGTCCACGTCTTGCAGGCAGTTCAGATAATAGTTGAGGTTGGCCCGATACATATCCTCGCGGTCGGTGGGCATGGGACCAAAAAAGAGATCCATCAGGCGCTGATAGTCTTTATGGGCGCGGGGTTTGTCATCCAGGCTGGCATGCAGGGTGGATGGGAGGTCAGGACGCCAGTCCTTTTTATACTGAGCGGCCTCGGGAGGGGTCTTGATCTTGAAGGGGCCGGTATTGGTCTGAACCTTCTCGCCGTTGACGTTGTTGTCGGCAAACATCACGTCATGCGGATTGACAAAACCCACGGTCAAAAACCACGGCTTGTCATCGCTCAGCGAGGGTGCCTCCTTCACCAGCCACTCTTCGGCGAGCTGTGCGATCTCGGGATCGTGCAGGAAGCCGGTCCATGAGTTTCCGTGGAAGTCGCCCATCGGATTAAAGGACTCAAAGCCGTAGGGGTCCAGCGCCTTGACCAAACTCTTGCCACCCTTGTCTTTCATCTCGGAGCCCGCGCCACGGGTGAGATGCCACTTGCCTTTATAAGCACAGTGGTAATCTGACTGGCGGAGCATATTGCCCACCGTCGGAAGGGTCTGCAAGATCGGAAGGTTGCCCACATACGGAAAGTTGATGTTGTCAAACATACGGGTCAGCGGTACATGCTGCCCCGTGAAGATGGTGGCCCGCGACGGCGTACAGGGCGCTGTGGTCGTATAATAGTTGTTAAACGTCACCCCTCGCTCTTTGAGCCACTCCCGGTTGGGTAGGCTAAAACCCTCTGGACGAGGCAGGCGATGGAATTCCTGATCGGTGACAATCAGCAGGATATTGGGCCGCTTTTTGCCCCGAAGCTGATCCCCCAGTGAGGTGGGAGGTGATTGCACCCGCGCCGAGGGAAATTGACAGGCGGACAAGGTGGCACCCAGGGCTGCACCGGCAAGCGAGAGCAGCAGCTCTCGACGATTCAGATGGTCCATCTTCAGATAACTCCTTCGTCTTTACACGCGGGCACGTGTAGGATGTCACGGGCCGAGTGTCGAATCTGTTCAGGTTATGCCAAAGCGGTGGTCTTCGCTCCAGCTTGGTCTATTCGGGAGAGCTCGCGGGGGCCGGAGCCGCCGGAGTTCCTGCTTGCGTTTCTTGTGAGGCTCCGTCGGGGCGAGCCTCTGGAGAGGAGGCCGCTTCACCTTCGGTTTGTCCACCGGCATCGGCGGGACGTTCGCCCATCCGCCAGCGCCTCTCGTCAAAGTCATAGTGCAGGGACAGCACCTTGCCCGCTACCACACGCACATCGTATTGGACGCTGCTTCCACCTGCCAGCGGTCGAAGTTCCACGCTATGACGACCCGGTGTCAACTTTATTCGTCCAGCGTTGCTGGTATCACCAAACGGATTGCCATCGACGTCGATCTGTGCCGGGGTGCTGGAAGTCACCAGCAGGCTTCCTTCTCGCTCGCCACTGCGTTTTCCTGCGGGCCGAGCCGTTGAACCCGCCGATGCTGAGGGCGCGGCACCCGCCCTCGCGGAGCGCACCAGCTCCACATGACCCACCATGCGCCCTCCTGCGTCCACCACCAGCTTGAGCGTCTGAGGCTCATACCCCGGATGTTGTACGATCAGCTCCAGCTCCCCCCCTCCCCCCACGGTAACGGGCAGGCTCAGAGGGGTAAAACCAATCGGAGCGCCTTCGCGAGTGGTGACCGCTGCATTACTCGGCTCGGAGGTAAGCTCCAGTGTTGCCGGAGGTTTGGGGCTCAGCAGGGCTTTCAGCGGGTCTCGGGCAGCCACGCCCACCCCCACCAGCAGGAGCAAGACCACCAACGCCAGCACCAGACTACGCCGGCTGCTGCCGCCAGTTTGGGGCGCTTGGGCCATCACCGGAAGCTGATGGTCTTGTTTGTCGGGCTCAAAGCCTCGCCGAGGCTGCTGACGAATATAAGCCTCCAGTGCTCCGCTGTGGGCCTGGGCCGCCAAGTCCGAACGAAACGGGGAGAGCTGCGCCAGAAACTGCCCGGGTGGAGACGTGCTCGGGGTCTGCTGTCCGACCTCCTTTAAGCCGTCCATCAACGCGGACATGCTCGGACGCTCTGAGGTCTCATCCGCGTGCGCGCGTGCGATGAGCTTCAGCAGCGGCATGGGAAGGTGGCGGGCATGCAGCACAGCCAGCCGATCTTGGATGCCCGACTGATACTGGACCTCGCTGGTACGTCCGACGCAGAGCATCTCCAGCAGGATCGCAGCGACCCCATACACGTCGCAGCCCGGCGGAGGATTCTCCCACGACTGCTGCCGCTCCGGAGGCAGACAGCGCCAGCCATTCAGCTCAAAATCGTGACTGCCTCGCAGGTCAAATTCCGCCAGCGCGCCAATTTCAAAGTCCCCGAGACGTGGGCGGCCATCCTCTTCCAGCCAGATGGCGCTGGGACGCAGTGCGCCGTGAACCAGCGGCTTTTGAGGGCGTGAATGGGCGCTCGCGAGCGCGTGTGTGACCGGATAGATCCACTGCAACACCAAGTCCACCGGAATGGGTACCTGACGCTCGAGACACTCTTTGAGCACATCTTGGAGGTTGTAGCCGGTTGGGGCCTCCAGCAGGAGATAGGGCGCACCCTCCTGAACCTGCCAATAACGTGGCAAGAGCACAGAGGCATGAGAAAAACGATGGATTTCGTTGAGACGTTCCTCGAGCAGATGGACATAATCGGGGGCTTGACTATAAGGAGGCAACATGCGGCGGATCAAACAGATGGGGCCATTCTGATCAGGCAGGAGCTGACCATACCACAGGTCAAAGATGCTGCTGCGAGGGCCCGAGGTCCGAAGAAGTGCGGAGCCAAAGGTGGTTGCGGATGCCGCTATCATGCCTGCCTCATCGGATATTTTCACCCTCAGACACTGGAGGGGCCCCCCACAATACGCGCTTGGGCAGCCCGTACCAGTCGCCGTTCATTTTCAAACGAGAGCATGCGGAGGGCCAAGTTAAGCTCAACCCAGCGGGCTTCATGCACTTCGTGATCGTGATCGGCCACGTTGCCGGAGAGATATCGCATCAGATAAAAAGTCACAAACTTATGAAACTGTATGCGCTGACCTTCTTCGATGGCACGATACCAATATTCGATGGTGTCCAGCTTCTCAAGGAGCTGGGCCTGGAGTCCGGTTTCCTCGCGTACTTCGCGCAGTGCGGTTTCTTCGAGGCTCTCTCCCAGCTCAACCGTGCCTTTTGGAAGCTGCCAGCGGTGAAGACGTCCTACTCGGATGAGGGCCACTTCGATGCGGTCCCCCAGGGTGAGCGGACGAAAGACAATCCCTCCGGCAGAGACCTGAAGTCGGGGTATTTGTTCAAGCTCTTGCATGGCTGGCTCGCGTCAGGGGCTGCATGTCCGCCACAGCGGGCGGAGGGGACAGCCCAAGAGATCAGGGTCGTCGTGAAGGTGGGCTTATCATACGGGAAGCGTACACAGGACGCAACCGTTTCGCCAGAGGATTCCGGGTGTAAACGGTGCTCGTGGTGGGCACGATGTGCGCCCCAGACTGAGGGTCACGGAGCCTGAGTGGATGTGCGAAGTATGGCGTAGATAAGGACTTGGCGGAGCCTCTCCCCAGGGCACTGGCCATACTTCTTGAGTTGCCCTGGCTCTCATGAAGAGGCTAACCGTCTGCATACACTTGATACTTTCCGCGTCTCATCTTTTCGGCTATGATCTGCGGCATGTGAATGGGGGACTTGACATAACACCCGTTCAACTGCTCGCCGGGTCGAGGAGGTATGCCGCTCCCAGCGCAACCTCAGCCAATGCTCGACCCCAAACTCGGTGGAATCGCACGTCGGCAGCATGCTGCGGATGCGGAGGCGGAATTCATGGCGGACATGCGCTTTTTGGTACGCTTGATTGCTCATCCTTCAGAGGGTCATCTGGTGGTGGAGCGGGAACGCTTCAGTTTGGAAGCTCGGGGATTTCAAGTTCAGGTGCAGCCCCTGCAAGAGGTGATGCAGCTCGCTCGGCGACTGCAACAGGAGACGCCAGAAGGAGCTTGGAGTGCCACCGACTGGGCCTCCCTGGGCTGGAGTCTACCGGCAGGGTTGGTGGTGTTCTTTCCCACCTCGGCGGGCGAACAGGTGCTCTGCGCACGGCTGGCCGATCTGCTGCGCGCTCATGGTGCGACTGCTCCGATGGTGCTGGCTCAGCTTGTGAGCTGGCACGAGCCCTCCGCGCTCATGCGTGGTCATGAAGGGGTGGATGGTCTGCTGACCTGGCGTCCGGCAGAGGGCCTGCTGGCGTTGGTGGAGACCCTCGAGCTGCGAATGAGCCCGGCGGAGCTTCCGGGGCTCTGGTGGCGAGAGCGTGGACCTGTCCTGCCCACCGTAGCGCATGCGCCTGCACCGGCTGCTTGGCCTCATTTTCCCTTGCCTGCGTCTCTCTCGCCGCGCCTGCTGCAACACAAAGTCGCACCATTGCTCACGAGCTTGGGGTGTGCGGCGGCTTGTCCAAGCTGCCCGGCAGGTGAGCCTCAAGCACAACAGCTTCCCCTCCGTTCGATGTGGCCGGAGCGCCTCAGCCGGGATCTCCAAGAGAGCCATCGGCAAGGGGCCCGCATCTTTGTGTTTCAGTCGCCTGATCCGTTGGGGGTGGATGCGCAGCATGAAGCGGACTGGTCGGCACAGCTCGCTCGAGTGGTGCAAGGGTTTGAGCCCCGCAGCATGGCCTTCTTGCTCAAGCTCCACTCCGATGAAGTGACCCCCGAGCGGGTTCAGCAGCTTCAGCAAGCCGGTGTGGTGCATGTGATGCTGCGGCATCGCTGGCAGCTTCCTCAGGCCGAGCAGATCCGCACCGAACCCCGCGAGCGGGTGCTGGCCCGGGCACTCGAGACCCTTCGTGCTGCCCAGATCAGCATGGAAGTGCATCTGCTGGCGTGGTATCCCGGCCCAAGCCTTGATGCCTTGATGAATGTGACCGACGTGTTGCGGGCATATCCGGGCCTGCCTTTCCGCTTTATCTGGTTGCCAGAACAGCCAGTGATGGCGCCGTACCGGCCATTCGCAGACGCAGGCATTCACGGAGACCTGCGCGAAAAAGGACTTCAACCCGGTGGGCTCCTGCTTAAAGCAGTGGCAGGGCGCGCAGGCAGGCTGGCCCATGCCTATCATACCCCTTTCCATACCCTGGCGGAGCTCCAGGTGCGCCGAGCTTTGTTTGAGTTCCTGCCAGACCGGGCTGGACGCCTGGAGCGCCTCACCGAAGAGCGCCGTCAAGAGATCTCCTTTGCCGCCCGCGAGCTGAGCCGTGGCTGGATGTCTCTGTTTGAACGTCAGATCGAGAGCGTGCAATGGGGCCTGCTCGACCACGATCCCTCAGGAGAGCGGCTACTGCATGAGCTAGACCGTCGCCTCTCCAGTCTGGGTGAGCTGGTCGCACGCGCACGCGCAGGCATTCGAGCCCTCGAAGAGACCGCCATGCCCACGGGCCAGCCCGTTCAGGAAACGACGGTGCTCCGCTGGACCTCCACCGGTCACGAACGCTGCTGGACGGAATCACCCAACGATCAGGAGCCGCAGCTCGTCAATCGTGGGGTGGGAGTGCTGGCAGTGCCGGTGGTGGCAGGTGCTGGAGCGGCAGCAGGTCGCCCCGGAGCGGGTGCAGCAGCGGTCATCGGAGCCCCCTCCGCAGCTCCAGCAGCTCCAGCAGCCCCAGGCGCCCCAGGCATCGGAGTAGGGGCCGGACCAGGCGTGGGCACTGGAGCGGTTGCAGCGGCAGCAGCCCTGGCGGTTTTGGGTGCCGCGGCAGTCGCATCCAAAGCAAGTGCCGCTGAAAAAGCCCGTGCAGGTGGAGCAGCAGCCGCAGCGCCTGCGGGAGCAGCAGCGGCAGGAGCGGCAGCAGCAGAACCGGCAGCGGAAGCCAAAGCGAATGCAGCGGAAGCCAAAGCGGATGCAGCGGCAGAGGCCAACGCAAAAGCAGAAGCGAAAGCAGAGGCAAAAGCAGAAGCAGAAGCAAAAGCAAAAGCAGAGGCAAAAGCAGAAGCAGCGGCAGCAGCGGCAGCACCGGCAGCAGCCGCAGCGGCAGCACCGGCAGCAGCCGCAGCAGCCGCAGAACCGGCAGGAGCAGCGGCGGTAGCGGAGAGTCCCGTGGCAGCCGTGGCCGCAGCCGCAGCGGTGACCGGCGCAGCAGGAGTCGCAGCAGCGGAGGCCGCTGCCAGTGCCGATCAAAAAGAAGCAGGGGCAAAAGCGGCTTCGCCCGCAAAACCGGCTGCGGCCTCCCCAGAAGCCGATGATGAAGAAGCAGCGGCTCAACAGGCCGCCGCCGCTCAGAAAGCATCGGCAGACAAAACACAGGCCGAGAAACAAAAAGCCGCTCAGCAGGCCAGTCAGGCAGAAGCCAAAGAAAAGGCTGCAACCGATAAGGCCGCCCGCGAGAAGGCCATCGCCGCACAAGACAAGCAGGCTCAAGAAAAAGAAGCCCGCAAGAAAGAGAGCGCCGAGCGCGAAAAGGCCGCCGCTGATAAAGCTGCCGCCGATAAAGCCGCCGCCGACAAAGCCGCTCAAAAGGCCGCTGCCGCTCAAGAAAAAGAGGCCAAAGAAGCCGCCAAAGCCGCTGAAAAGGACAAGGCACGCCACGTTGCAGCCGTTGCCGCCGCCAAAGAAGTCGAAAAAGCTGCCCAGCTCGCCGCTGAACGCAAAAAAGCGGCTGAAGCCAACAAGCCCAAAGAGAAACCCGGCAAAAAAGCAGCACCGGCAGAAGAACCCCCCGTCGAGATTGCAGGGGAGCTCGGTGAAGCCCTCAAAAAAGCTCAGGAAGCCATCGCGAAGGTCTCTGAAGCGGCCCTCGAAGCCTCGCAAGATAAGAGCGGAGATAAGGCCAAAGAGCTGATTCCAGCAGCATTGGAGGCGGCAGCGGTGGTGGCAGCAGCGGCAGCAGCTCTCGAAGCCGCTCAGCCCGCACCCGATAAACCACCCGTGATAAAGCTCAAGGCGCCGAAGAAGCCACCCAAGCTCAAGCCGGGTCAGGAGAATGATAAGCCCGAAAAACCAGGTGCCGAAAAGCCTGAATCCCCCGAAAAACCCGCTGCGGGAGGACGTCCAGCGGCAGACAAAAGCAGCTCTGAGGACGATGACGCCGGTGGAGGCGCTGGGGGTGCCGATATGGACATCCCAGAGCCACCTGCGCCGCCCAAAGTGCCCGCTGTGCGTGGCAAAAAACCAAAGGCACTGGAGCAGGCTGAAAATCCGAAACCTGACTCGGCAGATGACCCATCGCCGGATTCGCCCACGGCGGCTCCGACCATGCCAGCGGTGAATCTCTCGGCACCCAACTTGCCCACCATCTTTGCCAACTTGGTCAAGCTGAACTTCATGTCAAAGTTCATCATGGTGCCCACCAAGTTCGATCCGGGCATGCTGGTGAAGTATCGACCGGGGGATCCGCAGTTTGAAATCGGTGACTTGGCAGGTTTGGCCATGAGCCTCATCAAGTGCCCAAGTCCCTTTAAGATCCACGTCAGCACGGCCATTAAGATCGGTAAGCAGTATGAGTCGTTTATCGAAGATGTCTCCCGTGGCATCATCTTGGCATGGAATCTTGGGGCTTTGACCACCAAGTTCACGGGCATCTTGATCAACGGGCCGATGGGCATGCTCAACCCAGGCGGCATGATCTTAGGGCCCACCATCAAGCCCATCCTGATGACGGTGATGGGGATTCCCTGGGGCGTCAAACCTGGGCTCGACAACCTGCTGGCCATGATCCAGGGATTTAAAGTCGGTAAAGCGATCTGCCAGGGCATCTGCGATGGTTTTTCGGCCTGGGCGATGGGTTACATGAACTCCGCCATTCCCTTCCCGGGTGGTGCGGTGGCCCTCGGCTCCATGATCCCGTCGCCGAATATCCCCATTCCGCTGGTGACCGGCAACTCGTCCGCCGAGAGTATGGTCAGCCCTGGACAGCTCAAAAACCTGATGTCCGCAGCCTATGGGCCTCCGGGAAATCATACCGATGCGCTTTTTGACTCCTTCGCGAAGGCGTTTAATACGATGTTTACCCTGTGGAAAGCCACCAACATGATCATGCTGGTGATTGGAGCCGGTGGTGCCGCTCCAGCACCCGTCCCCGGTCCTGTGGCGGGCGCTGTGGGCAACGGTGGAATGATTCTGGGCATGCCGGTCTTGTAAGCACACCCGTGTGAGCAGGCCCCCGCTCTGGACTCCAACGGCTGGGGGCCCGCTGCTGAATTTCCCGCTGCTGAATTTCCCGCTGCTGAGCTTCCCGCTGCTGCTCTCAGCAGGTCAGCAAGGTCTTGCCCGTCGTCAGGCGACCTTCGAGCGCGCGATGTGCTTCCACCGCTTTCTCCAGCGGAAAGCTCTGATGAATGCCCACCTTGAGCAGCCCGCGCTGCACCATCGAGAACACCTCAAACGCTGTCTCTTGGAGCTCTTGTCGCGTGTGAATAAAGTGATGAAGCACAGGGCGGGTCAGCGACAGCGAGCCCCGATGTTGAAGAGCACTCACCTCAAAGGGCGGGACCGGACCCGAGGACTGTCCAAAACTTACCATCAGTCCACGCACTTTAAGACAGTCTAACGAGGCGATGAAGGTATCACGCCCCACCGAGTCAAAGACCGCCGAGACCCCTTCGTCGTGGGTGAGGGCCTTCACCGCCGGCACCAGCGGCTGCTGACCATGAATTAAGACGTGGGTGCAGCCGTGGTCGAGGGCCAGCACTGCTTTGGACTCCGTCGAGACCGTCCCAATCACCTTAAGACCCAGCAGACGAGCCCACTGGCAGAGCAACAGACCGACTCCTCCAGCAGCGGCGTGAACCAACACCGTCTCACCGGGGTTGAAACTCCGCAGCTTAAACAGGAGGTAATGAGCAGTCATTCCCTGGAGCATCACGGCAGCAGCGACAGCGTCGGAGACCCCTTCGGGGATGCTCACCAAGCGGTCGGCGGGGTAGACACGACGTTCGGCATAGGCTCCGAGTGGCTGGCCACAATAGGCGACACGTTCCCCGACCCGCACGGTTCCGACGTGAGCGCCAACGGCTTCGACCACGCCTGCGGCTTCGGTTCCCGGCGTAAAGGGGCTGTTAAGAGGATAGAGGCCGCTGCGATGATAACAATCAATAAAGTTAACCCCTATGGCTGTGTGACGCAACAAGACCTCGTGGGGGGCAAGCTCTGGCACCACCACGCTCTCAAGCCGCATGACTTCGGGGCCTCCAGGTTGGTGGACACGAATGGCAAGGGTCTCCATATGGCACTCCTCTGATTGTGAAAGGTGAAGGTGAGGGGTGAATGTGGCGAGCTTTGAGACGATCTTAGCTCGAGTGAAAAAATGATTGGAATTTTTGCACTCCTGAGTAGCTTTTCATCCTCAGCGGCGCTTAACATGATGCAGGTATCGTTCCGGATGGAGGCTTCCTGATGAATGTTGTAACATCTCGGTGCTCGTGCGTGCGTGGCAGCTCCTGGTGGGTGATCGCGCTTTCGCTCTCGAGCCCAGCTTGCGTCAGCATTTATTTGGGGGACGAGCCGGTCGCAGAGGTGACCACGCCCCCCGACAGGGAGGAGGACGATACCGCGGTTTCTTCGCCCACGCTCGAGCCAACACCCACGCTCGAGCCAACACCCACGCTTGAGCCAACACCTGCCGCTACGCCCACACCTGGACCCACGCCGACCCCCACAGCCGTGCCTGTGGTGGATGCGGATGGCGACGGTGTGGATGCCACTCTGGACTGTAACGACGCCGACCCCAGTGTTGCTCCCGGCTTACCTGAGCTCTGCAACGACTCCCTAGACTCCAACTGTGATGGTGAGCCCTCCGACGGATGCCCCGCCTGCAACGTTGAAGCCCTTCAAGCCTCCCTCACCCTCTATGTGGATGGTGACGAGGTCAAGGTCGGTGAGAGTATCGATCCGAGAGCGCCCATCCTGTTCCGCACCAGCCTCAAGAATACCTGCACTGTAGACGCCATTCTGAAGTCCGACACCATCTGCTTCGCAGAGATGAAGATCTACGAAAGCTTCAGTGGACGACTGCTCTGGGATGTTCAGCGTGACGACTCCAGTGATGTGATCGCCTCGTTCCAAGACGATTGCAGCGAGCTGGATTCTGAAGCCATCATTCCGCCGGGTCGCAGCATCTCAGTGGAGTGGCTCTGGTTTCAAATGGATGATGATGGTGTCTTCGTCAAACCCGCAACGGGCTATTATATCGAGGCCGAGTGGGTGTCTAACCAAGAGGTCACCCGCAGCTTCGCTCTGAACAACTGCGCTTCTCTCAGCACGTTCTGCGCCAATTGAACCACACGCCTGCTCTTGATGGCTGCTCTTGATGCCTGCTCTGGTATGGCGCGTGCAAACATACATGGCCTAAACCCCGAGAACGCCTAAGAATTCCCTTCCGAGACCCTCCCACGAATGTCATGTGCGTGCGTGCGTGCCTGCTGGGGCGTGCGTGCTGGTGCGTATGCGTGCGTGCATGCTGAGGCGTGCGTATGCGTGCGTAGGCGTGTGTATGCGTGCGTAGGCGTGCGTATGCGTGTGTGCGTGCGTATGCGTGTGTGCGTGCGTATGCGTGCGTATGCGTGAGGGATGGAGCGATACGTAAAACGAGTGCCCTTAGAAGCCAAGCTCCAGCCCCACGCGAACCTGCGGGAGCACATTGACGGGCTGAGACTCAAAATCGTTCCCCCAGGCGAGCTGCTGGGCATGGGCGGAGTTGCTCAGCTCGGAGCTGCTGGCAAAAACGGCGAGACGTTCTTCAAAGGTGAGGGTGAGCTGTTTGTTGATCGAATAACCTTGCCAAAGCATGGGACCACCCGGCAACATCAGCCAGGGCTCTGCCACTGATGCGGTTCCGCTGGTGAAGCGGGTTCCCTCTGGAAGTGAGACCGGGGCGACGTAGACCAAGGATCCAGCCCAGCCCGCGCCGAGCTGGAACTTGCCGACGGGACGACGCATCACCACCGAGAGCCCCGCATCGAAGACCTGCCGCCGAGTGTCGGTGCTCACCTCCAACAGCTCGGGGGAGGTTCGACTCCAGCCGAGATCGAAGCTCAAGCTGAGCCCACGAAAGGCACCTCCCCGCACACGATATCCGCTGGTGAGGCCCAGACGAGGTGCGGACTCTCCCCACAACACTCGGCTTTCTCCCACTGGCTGAGCAAAACCTCCCGAGTTCACTGAAAAAAAGCGGCGATATCCTTGCAGCTCATCCATCAGCAGGCCCAGTGACCAAGCCTGGCCCTTGTCGATGCGTAAGCGATTGTCTGCCAAAACGCGCCCCGCATCATCTTTGATGGTCAGGCGATGGGTTCCGGGTTCAACGGCGACCGTACCGGGGAATGTACCTTTGGCGCGGCCATTGATCTCCAGGGTGGCATTGGATTGGCGATTGGTGCCGTAGGCATACACTAAGGCCGCGTCTTGGCTATGCTGAGGGTTGGGCTTGCCTGACAAAAACATCTCGGCCCGTCCGATCACGCGGAAATAACCTTCGGGGATCTGGTCCCGTTTGGTCTTTTCCATGGTGTGCAGGCGTGCATAGTCGTGGGCTTCGTAGGCGGTGATGGCTCCGTCCTGATTGGCATCGGCCAAGCTCAGCTCATCGGTGAGTGCCTTGAGCAGATAATAAGTATAGGTGGCATGGCGCAGCTCATCGGTCTCTTGTGCCACGCCGCCCATCGTAGAGGCCATGAGGACGGCTTCTGACTGCCCCATGCTGCCTTCAAGACTCTGCCAGACCGTGGGAGAGGCTTCGAGCCGCCTTCGCGTGGACATAGAGATGCGACTTTTGCCAGTGCCAGCAAAGCAGTTGTCGAGGATCAACACCTTACGCTGAGGCTTGAGGTCGGTGAGATACCGGCGGAGCGCATTCAGCTCCAAGCCGGTGGAGAAGAGGTCGGCCACCCGGGTATCTTGTGCCACCAGATAGAGGAGCGGGTTTCCGTCCTTATCGAACTCCATCGTGCCGTGGCCGGAGAAGTAGATCACCAGTGTGTCTTGGCGTCGTAGATCGTTGCGCAGGGCCAACAGCTCATCCAAGATGGCTTTGCGGGTGGTGCGATCTGAGCCCGTGAGCGTGATCACCCGATCAAAACGTCCAAAGTTGGGATGGCGGAGGGCCCAGGCCACATCTTTGGCATCGTCTTCTGCCCATTTCAGAGGGGTGAAGCTGGGGTCGTCGAATTTATTGACGCCGATCACCACCGCCCACCGACGTGGCTCCATGCTGGCCTCGAGCTGAGCACGGGTGGAGCGTGACTCCTCAAAACCTTTGGCGGTGTAGCGGGGGGCATGCACACAGCTCACACTGGACAACAACAGCAGCCACAAGGCAATAGGGGTGATGCACCGCAGAAGCGCATGCGGAGAGAGTGGCAGGAGCAGAGAAGGAAAGCGCAGAGACCGGAAGGCACGCGCCATGGATTACTCCAGTGGGTTACGAAGACGAGCCGGGGCTGCAAGCTGGACCCGAATGGCGTCGATGCGCAAACCACCGTCTTGAGGCGTGCTTAACGCATCGTCTTGCAGCTCCAAGTAACGGCTCCAATACGCATCCAGTGCCGTGGGATCGGTGGACAGTGCATGAGAACTCAGCACCGCCACATACGTATATTCTCCCTGAGGGCCAGAAGGACGATAACGCATCAAACGTCCCGAGTCGCCCACAATCTCAATCTGCTGAGAAGCAGGGCTATCGCTGACCAGATCTTGGCGTTGATAGAGCACCTTGAGGACATGCTCCGGGCTTCGCTCCATCAGCAACAGGTGGGCACCACCCTGCACTTGGAAGGTGAAGAGCAGGCCCTCGTCTGAAGACAGCATATCACGATCTACAGTGGCATGCACTTCCGTGGCACCACCTCGGCCAAGCTGCTCGGTGAAGGTCTGAAGGTCCACCGAAGGCTGAACCACCACCACCGGCTGGCCCTTAAAGCGCACGTCGTCCGCCGAGCCCTCAGCCGGATCGGTGGAAATGCCACGGCTGAAGGAGAATGCCACCAACCCGGCCATCATCACCGCACCGACCACCGTGGCCTTCATCCAGCGTGAGGCACCCCGCACCGATAACCCCGGACCTCGTCGTGAGGCAGGGGCGCTCGAGCGCGCTGGCGCGCTGGCAAGCGGAGCACTGGAAAGAGCTGCACTGGCAAGCGCTGCACTGGCAAGAGCTGCGGAGGGCGCAAGCGCCTGAACAGCGGCCACTTCTGCCGGAACACCCGGAGGAGGCAGGACGCTGAGAAACCGCTCGAGGGAACCAGCCGGTGCCAATGGCTCCTCGATGTGTTGAAATGCTGCCAGCTCCGCATCCAGCATGGCCTTTCGATGCTGACAGCTTGGACAGGTGAATAGATGGCCCGCGAGGGCTTGTGTTTCCTGCGGCTCTAAGAGCTCCGCAGGACAATCCAGCAACTCTTCAAATGGGGTGCAGCTCACAGTCTCTACCTCCTGACTGCCACTCGGGACACCTTTGGACTGGTGCCCTCCGATTCAGCCGCTTCCAGCTCACTGCGCACGATGGCGCGCGCATGTGTTAAATAAGCTCGCACTGAGCCGGGCTGTAGCTCCAAGATTTCGCCGATCTCTTGGACGGGCAGCCCCTCTCGGTAAAACATCAAAAATGCCGCCCGATAAGGGGGAGGCATAAGCGTTAAGGCCCGTTCCATCGTGGCCAGGGACTGAGTTCGAGAGACTTGCTCTTCAGGACTCAGCTCCCCCGGCTGTACCAGTGCTTCCCGCTGCCCTTCGGAGGGCTCATCCAGGGAAACCTGCTGGCCCTGACGCTTCAGCGTGCGCAGGGCTGACATGGCTTCACGATAGGCAATCGTGAAGAGAAACGTTGAAAAACGCGCCGATGGCTGATACGTCGGAGCGGCGTTGTGCAGCTTCAGAAACGTTTTACTCTGAGCATCTTCCGCCAGCAGCTCATCCTTCAAGAGGCGACGCAGAAAGGCATAGATCGGTTGCCAATACTTTTTGGCCAGGACATCAAACGCGGGTCGATGTCCCGCTTTGTAGGCCAACATCAGCTCTTCGTCGGTTTGCATGCGCCTCCTGCTTTCTCTTCTGTGCTTACAAACGCACCAACTTGAGGGTTGCTACTTTCTCGTTTGAATTTTTCAAGATACGCTTTGAAATACCTTTGTGGCTCAGAATTGAACAAATTCACCTCT
Source organism: Myxococcota bacterium (assembly GCA_046075485.1). Lineage (GTDB taxonomy): Bacteria > Myxococcota_A > UBA796 > JAJRTE01 > JBJTQF01 > JBJTQF01. The sequence continues at coordinate 24,311 of JBJTQF010000359.1, forward strand.
CGCAGCGTCCTTCTCATGGTGGTATAAAAGAGCAGCGTTCTAACATCTCTTTTCGCTTGAGGCCCATCATGAACTTCCTAAAATCGCTCCCCGCGCGTATGAAATGGAGCACCACGCTGGCCCTGGTATGTGGGCTTTTGAGCAGTGGTCTCCTGGTTTCACATGCATTCTCCGCTCAGGATCCAGCGGCGGATCCCAAGACCAAGTCTCTCCCCTTGGGCTGGGATCAAGCATACTTTAAGATCATTACCACACCGGATTATCCGGCCCTCGAAAAAGGTGAAATCCTCTACAAAGAAAAACAAGTCAACTCCGATACCGCGCTGGCTCAGACGATGGGCCTCATCAATGCGTCGCCGGAGGCGTGTTATAAGGCCGTCAAGCTCTATGACAACTATACCAAGACCATGCCGTTTACCGTCGAGAGCCGAGTGATCCGCCGCTATCCACTCGAAGGGGCCGTTTCAGCAGGGGCTGAGACGGTGGATTTCTGGACCCGTGTCTCGGTACTCGGGTTTGAGACCCGCTACTTGATCCGCATTGCTCATCTGGAGGAGGCTGCCGCAAATCGGTATCGCACGTTCTGGACCCTGGTCAACAATCCCGCACAAGTCCCTTGTACCGACAGCGAAAAACGCCCGTGCGAAAATGACTTGGCCGCCAACATCGGTTCTCACCTGTTTGAGCCCTACAAAGGGGATCCCAAGCGCACGTTACACACGTATACACTAAAATTGGTCGGGAAAAGCTGGATGCAGCGCACCGCGCTGAATGTAGGAGGGGGCAGCTCCATGCGAGAGGTCACCGAACGTACCCGCAAAGCCGCCGAAAAGAAGTGACAACATCGATCCACTCACGCAGGTATTAAGCCCGCCGTAGACGCCTGACACTGAGGACGCCCACAAAAACAGATGAGCTCGACCCGCTCATTGTCCCGATCCGCTCATGGTCCCGACCCGCTCATGGTCCCGACCCGTTCATTCTCCCGACGCAGAACCCTGAAATGCATGCTCCGCCGGTGCCGAGAGCCGCGACTCAATCGAGACGTTGTCAGACGCCCGCGCCCGATCCGCTGCTCGTTCCTCAATGATCACGTAGTCTGCTCGTTTGTCTCGACTGTGAGGGGCCAGCGACTTCACGCTGTCCCATGTGGTGGCAAAAAGATCCGAGTAGTGACCCACCAGCGCCACTTCTCCGGCCAAGGCAAAACAACATGCTGTCAGTAATAGCTCGTTGCGATAGCGTCGATACCAGACCGTCTCTGTGCCCACCATATCGCCTCCCCATGCATCTGTGGCCGCAGTACCTGACAGTTCCGACCGAGCTGGAGTGCGCTCGCCTGCTTCTTGTCATACCAGTGTTCGGGGCAAATGGGAAGCACTAGAATTGTGACTTGCCAGCTTTTTTTTGAGCGGAGCAGCTCGCCCCTCTGAGCGGGAGCGGCAAAATCCGTTAAGGTCTAGCGGGGAAGAGGTCTGGCACGGAAGAGGTCTGGCGGGGATGAGGTCTGGCAGGGAAGAGGTCTGGCAGGGAAGGGATGTGAAGGTTCTCACTTGAGCACGCTACACACGTTCGACCCCTCGATGAAGCTCAAGAGGTCCGGCAAGAGGCTTAACGCCGCCGCCGCCGGAGCTGTCCCAGGGCCAGCAGGCTCAGCAGCCCCACCCCGGCCAGCCCACGATGTCCTACCAGCGGCTCCATGCTGCGCCCACCACAGCCGCTCGAGCCATCTTCGTCCACTTGACCGTCACAGTCGTTGTCGATGTCGTCTCGATCATCGGTGGTCTGGGCAGGATTGGCGGAGGGCTCCCGGTCGTCGCAGTCCCCTTCTTCGGGGGTGAAGCCGTCTGAGTCGAGATCGAACCAGCGATTGAGCGCACTTGCCAAGCGGATTTCGCCCGAGTCGGTGCCTTGTCCGTCAAATCCAGGGATGCCAAGGGCCAGCTCTGGCACTTTGTCGCCATCCACATCCAGCGCGGATCCGGCAAAAAAGGCGGCACGATCTCCTGCGGTGCTGCCGTTGAGCACCACGTCCGCAGCCGCGACGTTGTTGGCCACACCCAAGCCCGAGGCACGTCCGAGAAAAATATAGGCAGTTCCCGCAGCACTCGCCGCGCCGCGAGCGGCCAGGATCAGCTCGGCGATGCCATCGTTGGAGAGATCGGCCTGAACAAAGCTGCTCTCAGTGCCAAGCTGGTCACCGGTGGCTGCGCCCAAAAAGGAGAGGGTCGAGCCCGCACTGGCCAGGACAGGGCCCAGCGGCCAGTCTCGTTTTCGACCGTTGATGGCATACACCCGTCCAGCATCTAAGCCGTTGCTGTCTTCGCCGGGTGCTCCTAAGAAGACGTCTGGCAAGCCGTCGGCGTTAAAGTCTCCCCCCCCGCTGACCCCACTGCCGAGCTGATCGCCGGAGATGTCTCCACGCACACGCACGCTCGCGGAAGGCCCTGCGCTGTTTTCTCCCAGGGGGAGCGCACCACCAAAATACAGATAGGCTTGCCCTGCATCGGTGGCACTGTCATCGTTTCGGGGCGCACCGACCACCAGATCGGGCTTGCCATCCCCGTTTACATCTCCCGCCAGTGCCAATGAAACACCGAAGTTATCGCCATTGCCATCTCCGAGCAACAGGATATCGGCGGTGGCGAGAGTGCGAGCACTCCAGCCCAGCGAGTTGCCGAGCAGCACGTAGACGGCGCCTCGGTCGCGTGCGGTGCTGCTGGCGTCACGTCCGGGAGACGAAATCACCAAGTCGGCATACCCATCGCCGTTGAGGTCTCCGGGGATGAGGACACCACCGGCTCCCAGACCTTGCCCCGCTTGATCGCCACTCAAGATCAGATCGGCGGCGCTGAGCTGCACGCCAGCCCACGAGGTGCGCGAGAAAAATAGATAGACCCGTCCAGCCCCTCCGTTCCAGCCGGGTGCAGCGATCACCAAGTCGGCTTTGCCATCCCCGTTGAGGTCTCCACTGGCGGCGGCTGCACCGAGCTGAGCGCTGGCTTCTCCGGTCAAGACCAAGCTGGCGCTGGAGACATTTACGGTGCCGGTCTCCACGTCCACGTTTTGAAAGAGGTAAAAGCGCCCCGAGTCTGCTCCGGCTGCGTCGTTGAGGGGTGAGCCGATGCCCAGCTCTGGTAGGCCATCTCCGTCTACGCTGGAGAGTAACCAGCCTCGGGAGAGGTTTTCACCTGCACTTTCCGCCCGATAAATATCGGTGAAGGCTGTAAGGGTGGAGGTGCGAGCGGCGTCTGCTGTTGCGGGCGCGAGGGCCAGCATCAGGGCCAACCAGCCAGATCGGTTAAATGTCTGAATGCGCTTCATCAGGCTCTCCTGTCGGTGAGAACGTGGATCGTGTGAGGACGGATCTCCATCACGGATGCATCCTAACGTTCGTTGCAGGGGTTGCGTACAAAGATCGTCTGTCGAGGGCGAAATTTATCTTCATCTTTGGGCAGCTTACACCGATGTTTATCGAAAGAAGGGGTCGAAACGTTTCCAATGCTGGCGGAAATCGAGCGTTGGGGATTGCGGTGAGTGAAGGAAATACGTATTTCATGCCCTTCAAAACTGTCATATTTCTAATGCCAACTTTGGCACCTGAAGAAATATGAACGATATATAGACAAAAATTGGCTTTTAGGAAAGAATAAGTGCGGTCCACTCGACACGCTTAGGATACGCTGAGAGGAGTCCTTTATGCAACGCACCCTCGTTTTTGCCATGAGCATGGCCTCGCTGGGCCTCATATGGCCTCCTCCGGCACCGGCCCAGAGCACCAGCCGCGCTCTTCAACCGGCGGAGCTGGTGACGGCGTCGGCAGCGCGTCTGGTTTCGAATAGTCGGGCGCTCACGCCCAGTCCGACGACGTCGGTGGAGGTCACGCCGACCCAGATCAGCTATAGCACGGCTTCCCAGACGCAGCTTTCTCCCGGAGATGGCTGGCAGCTCGTCTATGCCGCCATGCCCGGAAGTGCTGGAAAAGGCTCGTATGCGCGCCTGCTCGAGCTCGCCCGCACGGAGCCCAAACGGCTGGGGGTCACGATCAGCAGCTTTCATGGGCAGGTGGCTGGGCCATGTGCTTCGGTGAGGGTGCTGGAGGATGATATCGTGGACTGCGAGCTTAAGGTGTGGTGCCAGGAACATGGTGTGGGGGAGATTCCCGACGCGCACGGGCACAACATCCATGCGTTCAGCACCGCACAGATGCAGCACATCGTGGTGGCCATGACGCCCATGAGACAGGAGCGTATGGTGGCGCTGGAGAACTCCGACACCACCGTGGCTTACTATTATAAATGAGCGGCTCGGGTATCTTTAAGTGGCTCGGGAAGGGGCTCGGGTTTTGATGCCTTAAAAGAGGACAGGGTGGGGCGCGGGTATTTTTCTGACGGCGAGCGTGTCAGACCAGACTTATGGGGCTCCGGGTAAACTCTCCGGCAACCCACACTGGGCAAGAAGACGCGCCGCCTCCGCTTGAAGCACGGTCGCCCTTCCTTTTTGGACCGAGGCTTGCCAGCGTAAGGCGCGGGCCGCTTCACGCAGCCGCCCCAGCTTCTGGAGCTGCTCCGCCGCTTGGCCAAACAAGAGCGCCGCCGCCCCGAGCCTTCCTTTTTGAGTGGCGTGAATCCCTCGAGCCAGCAGCAGACAGCCCCGCATGCTTGGGAGCCGAACGGCAGCCCTTCCCGCACGCAGAAATGCCCACTGAATTTCCCAGCTCGATACGCGGCATATGGCAAGAATTTCCACCCACCAGACCAGCAGTTCCGTCACATGCTCCCCGGAGAGTCGCTTACGCTGGATCAGACGCACCGCTTCTCGCATGTCAAAAAGCGCCGCCTGGTGTTTTCCCTGGAGATATTTCAGCCACGCACGATGGCCGATGGCCCTCACACGCGCGAGCATGTTCACACCCGCGAGACTCAGGGCTTTGTCGATGCGCGCTTGTGCTTCTTCAAAGCGCCCCAGCTCCGCCAGCACCAGCCCATCACAGACCAGGGCTTCCCCCATGTAGAGATGCTGATCACTCTGCGAGCCAATCGAGAGGATGCGCTTGTGCTGCTCCAGGGCCTTCAGATGATGACCTCTGACCCTCCACATGATGGCCAAGTTCATCAGGCCCAAGCCCTCTTCCCAGATGTCTCCGATGGACTGGTTGAGACTGATGGAACGCTCGAGCAACGCCTGAGCGCGTGGCCAATCGGCGGCGATGCGACGACTGGCTCCCGCCAGAGCATAGGTGATGGTGCCTCGCATCTGCAAGGCATCCACCTGATTATCGGCCCGCTCGAGCCACTGAATGGCCGCTTCAGAGTAGCGCTCCGAGAGGCGGAATAAGCCTAAGCTGGCGTACAAAAAGGAGATAGTGGCGTATGCTCGAGCGATGCGTCCAGGCTCTCCCAGCCGCAACGCCAGCTCACACATGCGATGGATGACCTCCATGATCTGGCGGCTGCCTTCATAGTAGAGGGCGAGGGCCATCACCGCATAGACCAGGTCCAGCTCGATCAGGCGAGGCCGTTCTTCGTCGGAGACCGGACGGTCTACCCGCTCGGGCGGAGGACGCACCAAGTCTGACAAAAAACGAAACATCATCGGCAAGGTCACAGAAAAAAAGCTCCAGCCACGCTCACCCCGCAGCAGGACCAGGGCTTCATTGGCACAACGGAGCGCGTTCGGCACATCGTCTTGACGACAGCGTGCGTCGGCCTCCTTTCGCAAGCAACGAACGCTGGTGAGCCAGTCCGTGGCCGTATTCCGAATCCGCCGGTAGAGGGCCACCGCCTGAGAAGAAGCCCCTATGCGGAAGTGAATATCCGCCATCGTCTCCAAGAGCTGTACGCGCGTGACCCCGTGTGGCAACGGTTTCCAGTTCTCTTCGGCAAGACTGAGCACCTTCTCAAAACCGGTCAGGGCCTCCTGGTTGGCAAAAGCACGCTCCGCTCGAGTGGCGGCCTCGAGATGGTAACGAATGGCCCGCTCCATGTCGCCAGCCTGCTCGAAGTGAAAGGCCAAGACCTCCGGCCCCACATGAGCATCCATGCGCTCGAGCCACTCGGCAATCCGTCGATGCATCTCCGCCTGTTGACTACGAGTCAGGGAGTTATAGATCACCTCTCGGCTGAGCACATGCCGAAACTCGTATACCTCTTTTTGAGCAGCGTGTACCAAAATACGCGCCGTTACCAGGGCATCCATATATCCCTGAAGCTCTCCGGGGCTCATCTCATCGGCGCTGAGGGCGTTGAGCATGGCCAACGAAAAACGATTTCCTGCCGTTGAAGCCAGCTTCAAAATGGCTCGAGCCACTTCTGAGAGGGTATCCAAGCGGGCCTGTAGCACCGCTCTCAGCGAGTCTGGCAGCTCAAGACGCTGGCTGTCAATGGTGAGCCGTGCGCCTTCCTGCTGGAGCTGACCCCGCTGCTGGAGCATGATCCACAGCTCTTCGGCAAAGAGTGGGTTGCCCTGAGAATGTTGCCACACCAGCTCTGTCAAGCTCGGATCCACTTCGGAGTGGCCCAGCGCATGCAGAAAATGCTCGAGCTGCTGACGGTTGAGCGGCTGAAGACTGATGCGGGTATAGCCCGGTGCGCCCTCTAAGACCGACAAGGAGGCATTCGGACGGGCTACCACCAGCAGCAGCAGGGACTCATCTTTTACCCGGCTGGACAGGAGTCTCAGGAGCGCCATCGAGGAGGAATCCGCTTCGTGAAAGTCCTCCAGCACGATCAAGGTGGGTACACTGCGGGCGAAATCCAGGACCAGCAGGGTGGCCAGCTCCATCATCCGACGCTCACGCTGGCGCTGCTCGGCGCTCCGAGAGGTCTCGGTGTCCGGCAGCTCAAGATCCAGCAGCGGATTAAAGACACTCAGCCAGGGAATGCCCGTCGGATCTAGCCGCGTCACCCGCTCCATCAGCACCTGCTCGATGTCAGGGCCTCCGCCCAGCACCTCCAAGAGCGGATAGCGCCAAAAGCCGTAGGGCAAGCCCGTCACTTGACGATGGCGAGGCTGAAGCACCCGTCCGAAGTCGAAGATACGCCCGGTCACATAGGATGCCAGGCAGCTCTTGCCCACCCCCACTTCACCTTCCAGCAAGACAAGAGAAGGCTGGCCGCTGCGCAACCGGCTGATGCTACGCTCGAGGATCTCCAGCTCCACATCACGCCCCACCAGCTTCTCGCCTCGGCTGGGCAGCTCGATCACCTCGTCCTCTTCGTCCAGGGTGTCTTCCGGCGTCGAGAGCACCGGATAGCTGGTGACCGGCTCACTCTTGCCTTTGAAGATCTGCGAGAGAGGAGGCCCCACCCCCCAGCCATCCAGCCGACTCTGCACCCGCGCCGAGATGCGGATCTCACCCTCCTGCGCCGAGCTCATCAAGCGGGCAGCCAAGTTGACCACATCCCCCATGACCGTATAATCACAGCGCCACGAAGCGCCCACATGCCCCGCATACACCAACCCAGAGTTAATACCACAGCGCAGAATACGAGCGGCGTCCGAGTCATGAAATTCCGCTTTGAGACGAAGCGCACAGCCCACCGCCGCTTCTTCGTGACGCTCGAGCGCCCGAGGTGCCCCAAACAGGGCCATCACCACATTGCCCTTGTCGGCCTGCTCCACCTTGTCAATGGTGCCTCCGAAATGCGCCACCCAACGAAAGACCGCGTCCAGGAACTGCTGGAGCTTGATGCCCACCTCGGGTTGCTCAAACTCCACTCCCACAAACTCACAGAACAGCACCGAGACTGGACGATGTTCGGCCACATAATGCGAGAGGCCCAGCTCCACGCGCTCAAAGATCAAGGCAGGCACAAAACGACCGGCCTGCTGCACCGGAATATCTTCTTCGTGCGGCGGCGAACGACGCGAAAAACGCTGGGCACTGGTATTACTGCCTCGACGCAGCAAGGCCAACATCACCGAGAGATGTCCACCCGGCGCACTCAGCGAGGTCACATCTTCGGGAAGGCGCTGTTCGAGACGCGCAGGCACCATCAGCTCTCCGGCTGCACAAAAAGTAGTGGCTCGAGAGGCTTCCTGCACCGGACGCCCCGCCACCATGTACCGCAGCTCCCCTTCGTAAGAGCCCACGGCAGCCGTGTAGAGCGCACCTTCACTGACCCCCACCTTCACGCGCAGCGGAAAATCTTGGCCCTCGACCACGGTGGTGGGCATACGATGGGCAATGTTGATCTGCTCAAGGCCACAGTGAAGGGCGTCCCCGAAGGCATCTCTGTCCTGTGTGACTGGAAATATGGCGGTGATGGCGTCGCCGCTGAACTTGACGACATACCCTCCGGCCAGCTCAATGGTGGCCACCATACGCTCGTAGAAGGCGTTGAGGATCTCGGTGAGCTGCTCTGAGCCGCTGTGATCTTGACGGGTGAGGGCTTCGGAGAGGGCGGTAAAACCCGAGATATCCATAAACAACACGGCAGCGTCAGACCGCTCCTCCCACGGAGGGGCAGGCGCGGGGGCCGGGGGCCTCTGCAAAAGCTGCTGGAGGCGAAGGGGAAGATAGGCTCTAAGGGGGTCGCTCTGCGACATGAAGTGACCTTCACTGCGTGCAAGTGCAGGGTGCAGTGTAGCCAATCCCTCCGGGAATGGCAAGGGTGGAGGATCCGGACGCAAAATCTCCGAGGACGTGTCAAATTGAGGCCGCCCTGCTACGCGCTGCGCTCTCCAAACAGGCAACGGCTGGCAGAGACATAGGGTTGCTCATAAAGGCTCGGGTAGAGCTGCCGAAATTGCTCCCGGGTGGCGCGCACCTCGTCAAACAGGGCCTGAGAGACCTCGAGCTCCAGCCGACGGCGGAGGGTTTTCAGCTCGAAAACACCCATCATCAATCCCGTGGAGCCAAAACGTTCCACCAGCAGCTCCACCGGTCCAAACTTAAAGAGCTGAGGCAGACAACGCCGGTAGAGCAGGAGCTTGACACACTCGACCTCCGCCACCTCCAGGCCCGACCGGATCACCCGCAGGCGCTCGCTCAGACAGGGCTGACCAAACACAAGCTGAGGTCTCACGCCCTCGAGTAAGGGCGTCACCACCGCCGGAAGCTGCACCCGCTCGTGGGCAAAACGCTGGCTCACCTGCTGCTCGAGGGGAAGAAATTGCTCCCGGGCCTCCCGAGGCATCATCACCAGCCACACCCGTCGAGAAGGCCAGGTCAACAACATGCCGTGCTCAGGCCGATGGGCGCTGGCACAGGCACCACAGGTCTGACGCTCAAAGCTCCCGTCCAGCAGGTGCGGAAGCTGCTGAGGAATACGATCCAGGTTGATGCTCTCAAACAGCGTGACGTCTTGAGCGGTCTGGCAGGTCGGACAGACCCACTGAAGGGACATGATCTTGCTCATGAGGGGGCCACCACTCCTTCCACATAAAAACGAACCGCCACCTGATCACGGTTGAGCCTCAACCCCAGATGGCTCAGCCGTCGCCGCTCGAGCGCTTGCACGAGCTCCTGGGCACACACCCACCACCGCTGCGCCCGCTCGGGAGGCGCCCAGAAGACAACATCCGCCGGCCGAATGTGCGGATAGTCCAGCTTGAGCCCCGGCAAGGGTCCAAGCTCATCCAGCTCCAGGGAGACAAAGAGGGTGGCTTCGTGTGCCTGCTGCTGCCAGTGTGAATGCCAGAGCTGCCAACGGGCCAGCTCCGGCGACGGGTAGCCCCCCTGCTCCAGTGCCTGCCTCAGCCGATGTGCCACCGCGTGCGCCCGCAGCGACGAAACGGCCTGAGAGAAATATACCTTGTAGCGGAGAGGCTGGCCCGGCCGCTGATGACCCGCCACAAAGTGTATACTGTCTTTCTCCAGGAGCTGAGCCAGCCGAGAGATAGACTCCAGAGCTGCCGGAGCAAGACGCGAGGCAAAAAAAGACAGGACCGAGGCCACCGAAGGACGCCGCCGATGATACCAAGAGACACGCGGCCACGAGTGCTGCGCCTGCCACTCCAGCTTCACAAACATACGAGTGTGCGCCATCCAGTCACATTGAGCGTCAAAATGCGCCAGAACCAGCGGATCGGGCTCCAACCGCTCGAGCTGAGCACGCACCCGCCGCGAAAAGTCAAGACCTTCTCCACGGGTTAGGATCCCCACCGACTGCGCATCCGCATCCACAATCAGCTCGTGATGCCGCTCAAGCTCCAGCCCAAACGGTGCCAGATCCCGCTGGAGCTGCGGCCATACCAGCGCATGCCGCTGCTCGAGATAGTGCCAGAGCCCCTTCACAGCTTCAACAGGGTGTCTTCTACCTGGACCTGATCCGCGCTCGAGAGCTGAAGGGAGCGCCGAAAGACCCGCACCACACCTGCACCACCGGTCTCCGCGCGCGTATACACGTAGGTGAGGGTGGCCGTCCCGTCCGGTTTCAGCTCCAGGGTCGGCAGGAGGGTGGACGAAAACACGGCATCCATCGGGAGCTGCTGAGGCTTCAAGACCAGGCTAAAAGAGGGCCCCTGAGCCCAGACCAGCCGCGTGGCCCACTGCTCCGCCGTCAGTCCTTGTGAGGCTGGATCCAGCCCTCCTGCTCGCAACAAGGGTCCGAGGGTCTGATTTTCCAGCAGGGCCACCTTACCATCCGGTTTAGCCCAACCTCGAAGCCGAGCTTTGGTGTGGCTCCCGTCGAGACGTTGCGCTTCAAACGCGATAAACGCAGCCACCGCGTGCGCTTGATATCCCACCACCTCTTCGCGGGCAGGCAAGATTTGGAGCGGCAAGTTCAGAGGGGCAAGAATTCCGGCGGCCACCTGCTCAAATGCAGCTCGGGCTTGCAAGAAGGGACTGGACATGACCGGACCTCCAGATAAAACAGCGGACGCCGTGGGATGAGCGGGGGAGGGTGTCCCCTCAGAGCTTCGGGGCACGCAGGCCCACAAACTTAAGCAGAGTATCAGGCCAGATGCCCGAAAATACGAGGGATGCTGCATGAAATGCCTCCACAAAATGGGGCTGGAACAAATCCTCAGCCGGATTTTCCAGCACTCTTGCCCACGGCGGGACCGGGTACGCTGGCTTCGGTCTCAGCAGAAGGCTCGAGGTTGCGGTTGTGGACGTGTTGGGTGATCCAATCTTTCCAGGAGGCCACGGGCACACGGCGGCCCAGCTCTTCATCGGTGACCATGCCAGCTTCTTCGTAGTAGACCGTGTATACTTCCGCAAAAAACTCCGCAGGCGAAAAGATGGCGTAATCACGAACACGACGGGTATGCACAATATCATCGTAATACTGGAACTCGTGGTAATACAAGTTCATGGCAAATCGTTTGCCGTTGAGCGCCAGCAGCCGGGTGGGACTCTGCCAGAAGTCCTTGCCGGTCTCGACGCAGGGTTTGGCGGCTTCGATGACCGGGACGTGTTTGTCCCAATAGCGACTGATGGCGTGATCGGCGGCCAAGCCGTTGTTGAGCGGGTTGCCACCACTGGTCCCACGGGCAGAGGTGATCACGTCTTGGATGGCGGCGCGGTCTTCGGGGCTGATCTCCACCCCATCGTCGTTTCCCCAAGCGGCGTTGCCCATCGCGCTGACCCAGCTCTCGAAGGATTGACCGGTCCACCAGCCGCCCAGCTCGGCAAAACCGCGTGTGCCTCCGATGGCGGTGTCTACGGCGTGGGCGATCTCATGACGCACCACGGCATCCAGCCAGTCTACGCGATGAATTCCGGTCCCGTCGGTGGGGATCACCTTCTGGTTGGCGGTATGAGCCACCGTTAAGGCCGCATCCAGGGTGTATTTGTTGGCAGACGCATCGACGGAGGCCACCGCATGCACATCGTCGGTGGTATTGCCAATCTGCACCGCGTCTCCTGCCGAAAAGATCGAGACGTCCTCCACCTTGATTTCGGTGGCACCGGCAGCAACGTCTTCGCTCAAGCGCGTGCCCACGCCATACGGAGCGTCACCACCGGCGGCATCCTCGCCGAGCTTAAAGTTTCCAGAGGAGCTCATGGATCCGCCAGAGCCAGAATCCATGGTGAGCCGACTCCATACGCCGTTACGGGCATCCTGCTCGGGCAGAAGCAGGAGCTGGTTGTGGATGGCGCGCAGGGTGTCGATGCTCCACTCGCGGGTGCCTTCCACCCGATCCGTGTCCACATTCCAGTAAGACTCAAAGGCTTGCAGCACATGCTGGAGGTCTGAGCTCGCCTGGATGTTCTCGTGACAGATTGCACGCTGCTCGGCGAGACTGCCAAACTGAAGCAAGCGGGCGTTGCGGGTGGCGTCGTCCCCCATCAGCAGGGTAAAAGCCAGCTCGTTGTTGGTGCCTTCCAGCGAGACCCGCCGGGCCAGCTTGCCGTAGAGCTGGTTTTCTTCGCCGCTGGTGAGCTCGCCGTCGAGCTCCCGAAGTAAGGTGGAATTTTGAGCCAGAGACATGGCCTGGTCGATGGGGGCAGCGGCCAAGCTGTCGTATATATACTGTTCGTCGGTGCCCCAGCCGCGCATGGCAAACTTCAGCTTCCGGTCCAGGGGGATGTTGAGCCGCTCCAGTACCCGCTTGAGATCTTCTCCGCTGAGCTCGTCTTCGAGGGTGTTGAGCATGTTCTCGTCGGCGGAGAGGGCGGTCAGCTCGTCACTGCTGGCGGCGTTGAGGGTGCGAAGGATATAGTCTTCGTCGGTGCCCCAGCCGCTCATGGCCATCTGGAGCTTGTCTTTGAGCGGAATGGGGAGGGAGTCCATCACTTGGAGCATCTCTTCTCGAGAGAGGTCATCCTCGAGCAGGCCCATGAGCTCACGGTCGGCCACGACGGAGCGCAGCTCAGCGGTGGTGGCGCGGCGAAGGCGATCATAGATGGCGTCTTCATCGGTGCCCAGTCCATCGACGGCTTCGATGAGGTCGTCCCGAATGGAGCGCTGGATCACCAGGGGGGTGCGCTGGACGGCGGGGGTGGAGGGGCCGACGTTTCCACGCGCTTGCTGCACCATCCGCTGGATGGCTTGGTTGCCCAGGGGGGCGTGGAGGGCGAGCAGCTCGGAGCCCAGCCCAGCGGGTGCTCGTGTACGTTCTCCGGTTGTGTCGGTACGGGTTTTGGCATCTCGGCTCATGGGGGGACTCCTGAAGGTTGGGCGCAAGCATTGCCAATGACAAGACGTCAGGCCGATGACAAGTGTTTGGAAGTATAAAACAGAAGAGGTACGGGGAAAAGCGCGAAGGAGGATTTTAAGAAGGCTTTGTCCGGGGGGAGAAACTCCGCTACGGTCTGTGAGGAGCCGTCGTGCGCGTGCTTCCGCAAACGCAGGGGCCCGCGGAGGCGAGCCACGAACCCATGCGGGTGATAGAGGGGGTCACTACGAGGTGGGCTTCAGCCCAAGCCGGTGGTACGAGAGCCGGAAGCAAAGCGGCTCTGAATGGCTGGATGGTGCGGCGGGTGCTGCTGCAAATCCGCCTGCTCTGGCAGCTCACACAGCTTGCCCCACACATATGTTACGCCCACGGCCATCACCAACCAGACAACCATGAGCATCAGGTGCATCAACATGGCGATCTCCTTTTTATGCAAAACGCTCTGCGCGACGCGGAGAGGTTCTCCACGATAATCCCGCCGTTGTTGTTTGGTATTATGCTAAAAGCATAACGTTATTCCGCTGATGCTGCAAAGAAAATCACAAAAGACCCTTGATATCTCCGGCGAGATCAGATATTCCGGCTCCACACCGCTTTAAGCGCGGCCATCTCTAAAAGTGGAGCACTTTCTGCACCAGGGCCGCCGTAAAGTCGTGCTGCTCAAAAAAGGCGAGCTTCACCGGTGACTGCGCGTTGGTGACGGTCACATCCACCACGTCATCAAAATCGACCCCATCCACCACTGCACGCACGCGGCGACGTTCGACACTCAGCACGCTGGCATGCAGCTTCGACGAGAGCGGAAAAAAGAGCTGGGGGAGCTTGGGCACATGCGGGCAGATGCTGGTGATGGCCACAATATCGAGCAGGGGATGGCAGGGCGTGCCTCCGGCAGAGTAGGAGTAGGCGGTACTTCCGAGGGCGGTGGAGAAGATCATCCCGTCACACACCACTTCCTGTACTACCTGAGTACCATCGATCTCCAGCCGGAGGTGGCAGGCTTGGCCAGTCATACGCTCCAGATAGATGTCGTTGAGGGCCAGGGCTTCCATCTGTTCGCCTCGATGGTTGCGGGCGAGCATCCGAATGCGTGGAAAAGTAAACACTTTAGGGGGAACTCGCAGCAGCTCCGGCAGCCATGCTTGCTCTTCCGGCACTTCGTTGAGCAAAAAGCCCATTCGCCCGCAGTTCAGCCCCAAAAAAATCCGCTCGGGTGCGTGATAATTCCGAACACAGCGGAGCATAAACCCATCTCCGCCGATCACCACGTAGAGGTTGGCGGGCAGAGAAGCCTCCACGCGGTGCATTTGCAGCACATAGAGCAGGTGGAGCGCACGGGCATTCATCTCGTCGGCGATGATGGGCATAGGTTCCTCAGCAGAGTGCGTACCTCGGGCGGGTGTCAGTGCTCTTGACGTTACTTGCGTCCCCGATTAGTGTAAAGCACTCTTTTTTCCTTTCTCCTGCTGGAAGTCGAGACACCATGCCAACCTGTCTGAGGGCCCTTGCGCTCATTCCGCTGTCTCATGAGACCTCCCACGGTGCCGAGCTGAGCTTACGCTGGCTCTTTCACCAGGCGGTTGCTCAGGCGCTCAAGTTATTGCCTGAAGTGCTCTCCGAAGCGAGCTCCTCTTCTCAACAGCCGTTTCCACATTGTCAGCTCTGCATACGCACCCTGCCTCCCTGCGAGCCGCTCGAGGTGGATCCCCTCAGCCTCTTGAGCCTGCCTGCTTCGCCTGACGTGGTGCTGGTGTGGCTCTCGCCGGAAAATTCGGTGGCGCTCGAGCCTGCCTTAGAGCTGCTGGCCGCACACTTTCCACAGGCCCTCGTGGGAGGGGTGGGGCCGCTGGTGGCTTCTCCAGAGGGCGCGACGGAGGCACTGTTACGCCATCCTTCACTTCAATGGGTGCTGCGTGTCTCGCCGGTGGATGGGTTGGCCAAGCTCTTGCGCCTGCTCGCGGATACGCCCCTGCACGAGGTGAGGGCTCAACTTCAGGGGCTCTCTTCCTCTCTCCGGCTGGGTTGGAGCCTCAAGCGCCTGCTGGCATCGGATGCCGAGACCGGGCACGAGACCTGTACGGTGGTTCACTTTCCGAATCCACAAGATAATTTGGGCGACAAGCCAACCCTGGAGCTCCTTTCTCCCGCGCATCTTGAGGAGCTCGCCACGCCGATCCCAAAAAAATCGCCGCCCGCCGCGCGTGTCTTCTCCTGGCTGCTGACGCCGGATGCCTTACTTCTGCCGTCTTATAACAGCTCGATGGAGGAGCCGGAGCGTGTTTTTTCGTCGTTTCAGCTCGAGCAGGCGCTGCGGGAGCTGAAGCCAAAGGAGGGGCGGGCGGTGGAGATCTGGCCACCGCTGTCTCCGCAGCATATGCTCTTGAGGCGCGCGCTGAGTGCGCTGGCACAGCTTGCACCGGCGCTTCCGATCACGATCCATCTGACGCGGTTGCCGGATGCCAGTCTCATCGAGCGGTTTCGAGCCGCCCGGATCAGTCAGGTGGTGCTGGAGCACACGGCGCATGGGCCGGATGGACGGAGCTCAGCGGCGTGGATCGAGCGTACCTCTTTGAAGTCGCTGCTGAATTTGGATGCGCATGTCCAGCTCGTGCTGCGTTATGGCCGCCCGGAAGATGATGGGGAGAAGCTCCTCAAGCTGGTGGAGCAGGCGCTGAGCTTTCCCAATCTCCGGCTGACGCTGGCACCGCTGCGTGTCTTGCCTGGAGATCCGCTGAGGCAAATACCGGGGCTGAAGTGCTCCAGTCTTACAGGGAAAGTTTTACAGTCTCCCGGTTGGAGTCCCGAGCAGGTGGCGCGGCTCCTCCGGCTTCAGCGGGCGTTCGAGACCTATCTGGAAGTATATCCGCTCACGTTGAGGCAGCTTGCGCGAACCCTCGAGCTGCCGTTGTTGGTGCTGCTGGAGAAGCTGGGAGAGCTTCCGCCGTTGCCGGTGCAGGAGCGATGGCGGCCTCCGCTCAAGCCGGTGCTGAAGCTGGGACGCCAGCTCCTGAAGCCGCGTGGAGACGAACATCTCGTGCCGGTGTTGGAGCAGCTCTTGGAGTTCGAGGGATGGGTGCAACAACCGAGTGTCCGTCCGAAGCCGGTGGTAAGGCTTCAGTTGGACCCGGCAGAGCCGCTCGACGAGGTGATCTTTGCCCGTGAACCGGAGGTGGAGACGCATACGTATCTGTATGATGTGGTGGCGGGACAAAAAAAGAGCCACTTGGAGCCGCTTCCGTATCGTGTGACGCGGGTGCTGGCGCTGCGGCGCTGGGGGCTTCCCACCTTGACCACGTCCCTGCACGAGCGGATTTTTTTGCAGCTCTCGCTGGTGGATGGGCACAAGGATCTTAAGACGTTGGAGGAGGAGCTGCGGAAGGCGGATCCCACCTATCAGCGTGAAAATACGCAGGAAGTGGGCATGCAGGGCCTGCTCTCGCGTCGGCTCGTGTACGTGCGCGGGCGTAAGAAACCGCTGCCTCCGCCTCCGCTCAAACAAAACATTTTGCCGTTTCGACGTTCGGTGCTGTCCTTTGAAGCTCATCCGCGACGCAACGGCGGCGAGGGGACCAGCTCCGATGAGACCTCAACCACCCCCCAAGCGGGCCTCGCGAGCGTGCGAGAAGCTCCCCCATCTTCCCTCGACTCCTCCGATCATAAAGGGACGCCGGAATGAAAGTGCGTAAGTACAAACCTCATGAAAAATGGGAGATTTTGCTGGAGGCCCTGGGCTCGGCGCATGGTCCAGAGGAGGTGTGTTTTCGTCACGGCATCACCATGCAGGAGCTGAGGCGCTGGCTGGGGTCCGCTCGGGAGGGTGCGCTGGAGCGTCTGGCGGGAGGAGGGCTGGCTCCACCGCCGCCGGTACAGGGGGAAGCGCTGGGGGATGTGGAGGTACACGAGCCCACTTTGTTGGAAACACCGGTGATGGTGGAAACAGGTGGAGAGCCCCAGGCGGAGGTAGTACGGCCTACGGAGCCGTTGCCGTCCGAATCGACGGTGGAGGAGGTGATGCCCATGCTGGCGCGAGGGGTGGGCCTCTCACCTGAGCGGCTGGATGCGCTCTTTTCGTTGCTTACGCACGAGCTGAAAGAACCATTGCGCGGGATTCGAGCACTCTGTCAGTTTATCGATGAGGACTATCGGGAACAGCTCCCGGACAAGGCGCAGCAGTACCTGACCATGATGGGGAAGAGTGCGCATCGCATGCAGCTCTTGGTGGATGGGCTGGCGGAGTTTGCCCGGGTGCTTC
This sequence comes from Myxococcota bacterium, assembly GCA_046075485.1. Lineage (GTDB taxonomy): Bacteria > Myxococcota_A > UBA796 > JAJRTE01 > JBJTQF01 > JBJTQF01. The sequence continues at coordinate 41,634 of JBJTQF010000359.1, forward strand.
GCGGATTTAATCCAGAGCCGGGGGTGGAGCTCAAGGGGCTGCTGGAGAAGCTGCGGTTTGGCCTCCAGAGCACGCTTCAAAAGCGGGGGGCCACGTTGGTGATCGACTCTCGCTTGCCAGCGGTGACGGGGGATATCAACTGTCTGACGCAGGCTTTTCGGCATCTGATCCAAAATGGGATCAAGTTTAATGCTCATGCGGCTCCTCGGGTGGAGGTGGTGCTCGACGAGGGGGATGTGGCGGGTCAGGTGGGGATCTTGATACGTGACAATGGGTTTGGAATAGAGCCTCGTAAGGCGGATCAGGCGTTTGAGCTGTTCCAGCGCCTGCAACGTTACGAGGAGTATCCAGGTGCGGGGGTGGGGCTGGCGGTGGCGCGTAAGGTCTTTGAGGCGCACGGGGGCAACTTGGTGTTGGCTTCGACCTCATCACAAGGCAGTGTTTTTCGGGTGAGTCTGCCCATGCCGTCGCTGGCGTGAGTTTTGAGTGCGCTGGGCTTGAGCTTGGCGTGAGGGGCTGGGCAGCGGACGCGCTGTCTTAAGGAGGGGTGGGGGCTTTTTGGCTCAAGCTGCGCACTTCTTTGAGCAGGCGGAGGGCGGCTTCATCTCGGCCCTGTCGCAGGTAGAGCACGGCGAGGTTGTGGCGCACGATGATTTCTTCGGCGGCTTGTCCCAGCAGCGTGGTGAGCTCTAGGCTTCGTTCGAGCTGAGCGCAGGCTTCTGGGAGCAGGCCAACTTCGGCTTGAAGCAAAGCAAGATTGTGCAGGGCGGCGGCTTCCAAGGAGAGCAGCTCTTCATGTTGGGCGAGCCGGAGTGCTTCCTGAAGCAACAGCAGGGCGGACTCCACGCGGTCTTGCTGGCGGAGCACGGCGGCCAGATCATGCAGGGTGCCTCCCCAACCTAAGCGGTCTCCTTGCCGACGATAGAGCTCAGCGGCTTCGATCAGCCATTGTTCTGCTTCAGCAAGTTTTTCGAGCTGGAGCTGGACTTGTCCCAGATCGCGGAGTACGTGGGCATGCAGGCGTGGGTTGTGATGGATTTCGCTCCGTTGCGCGAGCTGGGAGAGGGTTTGTTCTGCTTCGGGATACTGGCCCTGGCGGAGATAGAGCTCGCTGAGGCCCATGAGGGCTTCGAGCTCGAGGGTGCTGTCGTGGGTGAGCTGTGCGGTGTGAAGCTGCTGGGTGAGCAGGAGGTGAGAGGGGAGGGGGACCGCAGCCCGTTGGCTCCGGCGGAGGCCATCGGCCATGAGGCCAAGCTCAGCGGGGGAGGGAAAGGCGGTGCCGACGGGGTTTCCGGTGTGGGTCTCGAAGACGGAGAGCACATAACCGGAGCGTTGAGGATAACATAGGGCGATGAGAGGGGGGGATTGCTCGAGCTCGAGGGCCCATTGTTGGACTTCCTCGAGGAGGGTGCCGGGGGAGAGCTGTTGCAGCTCGGGGACGATCAGGAGGTCGGGGGGGAGCTCGGGGCGGGCTTGGCGATGGTAGAGTAACCAGCCGAGGCGAGAAGTGGATTTCTGTTCGATGCGGGTGAGGCTGAGGTCTTGGAAGCCTTGGGCGTCGAGGAAGGGGCGGACGAGGCGTTCCCAGAGGGCTTCGCGGGAGGTGGGGCGGCCACCGGGGGGAGCGGGGAGTAGGGTGGTGAGCTGGAGCATGGGTGTTCCTCGCGGGCGGGTGGCGGTGGATTTTAGAACGTTAGATCGAAGTGTGACAGAGTGCAAGGGCAAGTTGTACCCACAACAAAACACGGGTCAAGGGATGGAATCCCTTGCAGGAGAGTTTGAGAGGACAGCGTCCTCTCAACAATAAAAATAAAACACGGGTCAAGGGATGGAATCCCTTGCAGGAGAGTTTGAGAGGACAGCGTCCTCTCAGCTT
>JBJTQF010000360.1:0-7579 GCA_046075485.1 Myxococcota bacterium
GCTAGAGGACATCTCCGGTTCAGCAGGGGGCGTCACCCTCCCTTTCAGGTCGAGGTCTCTTTTTGAGAGAACACAGCCGACGAGCATGAGGCTCGCCCCACAGCTCAACAGGCGGTGCAGGCGCTGACGAATTATCCGATCTAGCAGGATTTCAGAGCTTCCGAGGGCACGGTGAGGGGTGGCGTTCATGTTTATGGCTTAGAACTCCACCCAGCGGACTCGGTGGTTTCCTGCATCCGAGACATAGAGCATGCCCAGGGCATCGACGGTGACCGCTTGAGGGGTGCTGAGGGTGGCATACACTGAGCTGCCGTCATCTCCGGTGTACCCAGCGGAGCCATTACCTGCCACGGTCTCGATGAGCTGTGCGGAGGAGATCTTACGGATGCGATTGCCACTGCGTTCGGCCACGTACAAATTGTCGAAGGGATCCAGGATCAAACAGATCGGAGTGCCTAAGCGGGCGGAGGTGGCAGGGCCTCCGTCTCCGATCTCTCCGCCTTGAGGGGTCGCACCCGTACCCGCGAAGGTGCTGATGACGCCCGAGGCATTGACGTATCGCACGCGGTTATTGCCGGAATCAGCGATGAAAAATCCGCCATCGTCGAGCACGGCCACGGCACTGGGCAGGTTGAGGGCGGCTCTGGTGGCTTCTTGCCCATCACCTCCGTAGCTGCGGGAGCCATTTCCTGCCACCGTGGAGACCTGATCATCGTTCAGCCGAATCTTACGCACCCGGTTATTGCCGGAGTCCGAGATCAACAAGGCAGGCTCGGCGGTGATGCCCAACCCCAAAGGGGTGATAAAACGAGCAGAGGCGGCGGAGCCTCCATCTCCCGCATAGCCGATGCCTTGTCCGGCGTAGGTGGTGATGATGCCTGCGGGGTTGACTTTGCGGATACGATTGTTGAGAGAGTCGGCGATGTACAGATGCCCGCTCCCATCAAAGACCACCCCGTTGGGGAGGTTTAAGGAGGCTTGGATGGCGGGTCCATTGTCTCCGGCGAAGGTGGCGGTGCCGTTGCCTGCCACGGTGCTGATGATGCCGTCGAGTCCGATGCGGCGGATGCGGTGGTTCTGTGAGTCGGCGATGTAGAGGGCTCCATCCGGTCCAAAACGCAGCTCGGAGGGCGCGTTGAGCGCACTGCTCAGGGCGGGCACCCCGTCGCTGGTGAAGGTATTGTCGCCGGTGCCTGCGTAGGTGCGCATGTGATCTTGCTGGCCATTGCAGTTGCTGTCGAGCTTGTCGTTGACCTCCTCGGGTGCCTCGGGGTAGACGGTAGGGTTGCGGTCGTCGCAGTCGAGGGTCTCTCCAGAGTCGGCATCACAGCGCCGCACACCGTCGAGGTCGAGATCTTCGGGTTCATCCACCTGGAGGTCGCAGTTGTTGTCCAGCCCATCACATTCTTCGGGGGCTTCTGGGTAGACGGTGGGGTCGAGATCGTCGCAGTCGCCCTCCACCGAGGCATTTTCGGGGGGGATGTTGCACTTCTCGAGGGCCTGAGCGCCTGCTTCTCCGAAGCCATCGTCGTCGGTGTCGGGATAACTCGTGAGCAGGGGCAGTGTTTCATCGATGAGCGTGTTGCAGTTGTTGTCGCGGTCGTCACACAGCTCGGGAGCGTTGGGGAAGATGTCACTGCGGCTGTCATCACAGTCTAGGTTGTTGGCGATGGTGCTGGTGAGTCCTTTGCAGGCGGCAACACCGGGGTGCCGGCTGTCTCCGTATTTATCTTGATCGCTGTCGGGATAAAACAGGATCTGGACCCCTTCGTCGGTGTCGCCATTGCAGTTGTTGTCGAGCTCGTCGCAGATCTCGCTGGCATCGGGATAGACCTTGCTGTTGTCATCGTCGCAGTCGCCCCCCACCAAGACGGAGCCCGTCGGTACGGTGCAACCTTCGCTGAGGGCGTCGGAGCGACCATATCCATCCTCATCGTTGTCGGGATAGTAGGTCAGGAGGGCACCTTCGTCGGTATCGCCATTGCAGTTGTTGTCGAGGCCATCACACACGTCGAGGGCAGCCGGTGAGATCGCCGGGTCGTCGTCGTTGCAGTCGCCGGGCTGCTCTGCGGGGGTCGGCTCACACGCGGAGACGGTGACGGCCTCGGTCCCAAAACCATCTCCGTCGAGATCCACAAATCCTTCCTGCTCGGGGCCGTCGTCGGTGAGGCCGTTGCAGTCGTTGTCTTTCTGGTCGCATTGTTCGGGGGCATCGGGGAAGCGGGTGGGGTCTTGATCATCGCAGTCCCCTTCAAAGGGTGCAAATCCGTCTCCATCCAGATCCGGCGCGGGGGTGGGGGTGATCGGCACCGGAGAATCTTCCAGCTCGCCCAATGAGACGGGCACACAGGCGCTGAGGGCCCAGCTCAGCCAGAGGCTCAACCAGAGAAGGGGGCGGCGGATGTTCATACCGGTTGCTCCAGGGTGTGGCGCTCGCGGGGGGCGGCGGATGATGGACGATGCGCGTGACTCAGTCGGTGTTCAGGAGGATACGCGGCACTCGTCTTACGATGTCGTCACAAGATTTATCAATGCCTTTTAGCAGCATAGCACTGGCAGGGGTTGGCTTCAACGAAGAATCCAGGCAGCGAACTGGATGACACGTTCCAGCAGGATTTGAGTACGTTCCAGCAGGATTTGAGCGCCCCGCGCATCTGTGTACACGCGCAGGGAACACACGAAGAGGACACACGCCGAAGCTCACCCGTGTATGTGCGTGCGCCCGCGTGGACAGGCACACACGCTGGCGGGTGAAGGTGCCTCAGCTCTTCTGGGCGAGGTATTCGTTCTCGTACTGGATGGTGACGCTCAGCTCTTCGGGTTCTCCGTCGAGGCAGAGGTAGCGGGCGACCAGATATCCGGCGTGGTGGCCAGCGGTATCCAGGCGGTTGAGCTGGCCGAGGTCTCGATGAGAGAGCACCACTTCAAACATGCCTTGGTCGTCGGTCTGGAGCTGGGTCTGGTTGAGAATGATCGGATGTTTGAGATAATCGTAGCTCTCCATCCAAGCATTATAGAGGCAGAGGCTGAAGTAGCGGGCTTTGGGGAGCTTTCCTTTGACCCGCATGACCTGGTTGTAGCCGATGCGCCACCAGCACATCTGATACAGGTTGTCGGGTGTGGGGAAGAGTCCTTCGGCGGGCACCACACCAAAATGGTTGAAGAAGGCTTGGCTGGCAAGCTGATAGGCACCGAGGGTCCGTTTCCACGTCGAGCGCAACATCCGGGAGGCTCGGTCGATCTGGCTGGCCAGGGGAAGGGGCTCGAGGGCTTTTCCAGGGCTGGCTTCTCCGAGATAGGCGATCTCCAGCTCGATGGGCAGCTCTTTGCGCCGGTCGTTGAAGTATTGTCGCACGATGGTAGACTCGATATCCGGCTCGGCCTGGAGCCAGCAGCCTTCTTGGGGCTCGGTGCTGATGAAGACTTCAAACTGGCCGTCGGGAAGGCCCGCAGCAGGCCCGATGGGGATCTCGGTATCGCGGAGCTGTCGGGCTACTCGTCCACCTTTGCCATACAGGAGCACGGCAAAATAGGCGGTGTTGGGGTGGATCTTCCCGCTGACGCGGTATACGCGCCCAGGGCCCATCTTGAGGGGCGCACGCATATAGTCGGCATCGGGGTTGTCGCCAAACATCTTGCGGATGGGGGTCTCGGCGTGCTCAAATCGTGGTCGGTCGGGATCGCCTGCTTCGACCATCATATCCCAGCTCGCGCCGAGCATGCGCATGAGGAAACGTCGGCCTTCGAGGGCATCCAGATCCATCGGGAGCTGAATGCTGCGCTCCAGCTCGCGCACGGTGTCCAGCAGGGCGTTGAGGCCGTCGGTCACTTTGGTGATCGGGGGCCGCTTGGCGGATGCCAGATCGTATCCCAGCTCGCGGGCCAGGCTCTTGATGCCCTCGCTGGCGGCGGCGGGATCGTACCCTTCGAGCCAGTGGGTGGCCAAGCTGGGGTCGAGTTTGCCTCGTCCCGACAAGTTGGGATCGCCGATGGCTCGAGCGCCTTTTGGCCCTTCGGTCATACGCTCCCCTTCGTAGGGGTTGAGCACGGCTTCATGGAAGGGCACTCCCATGACTTTGCAGGCTCGCTCCATCACCGGGCGAGGGTCGGTGACCAGGTCTTCGTAGACCACGGTGGACCAACGCTCGCGGGGGATCTTGGACAGAAAGGTCTGGATGTTGCGGTTCATCATGATCCAGGCTTCTTCGGCGGAGCCTCCAAACCCTGCCAGCATCACCTCCGCCATCGGCATATTCTGGAGCGAGCGGATCACGGAGCCCGGATGCCGCATGATCCACAGATAGCGGGCGTTCTCGAACCACTCTTCGAGACGCTCCATCCAGGCGATGTTAAAAGCCAAGTGAGGACACTTGTCCACCAGGATACGCCCGTTGAGCACCCGGTTAAACCAAGCATAGGTCTCTGGAACACTCAAGGAGACCAGCCCATCGGCCATCTCGCGGGATTGTTCTACGCTCATCTCGAGCAGCTCCATGAGCGCCCGCTGCAACCCCCCTTTTTCCCAGTAGCGGGCTTCGAGATACTGCTTACGCTCTTCCATCGTCTCGTGGATGGCCATCACCATCTCAGGAGGGGAAAAAAGCTGCGGATGCCCCGCCAACATCACCCGAAGCAGGGTGGTGCCAGAGCGGGGGGCTCCCAAGACAAATACGATGGGCTCTTTGATCTTCTCCGGTGCCATGCGGACTCCTCTGATGAAGGACTGATGGGATAAGGTGTAGGACCGATGCTCCCTCTTGGCAGAGGTACGTTAGCATCGCTTGTCAGGAGAAGCAAACTGAGAGGGCACAACTTCTCGTGAGACCGTCTGCGGAGGGGGCAGGATCAGGGGGGTCAATTTTCCCGCGAAATCGGAATGTCGAAGTGCAAGACCTCTTCGCGGGTGCCCAGCTTTGTATAGAGGGCAATGGCAGGCTGATCGTCTTCGTCGGTGTCGGCCTGCACGAAGATCACCCATGCACCACGCTCCGCCCCCAGCTTCTGGAGGTGAGCAATCAGGCCCGTGGCCACGCCTGCTCGACGATACGCCTCCAGCACGGCCAAGTCGTAGATGTACAGCTCACTGCGCTCCTGCTCAAACTTGTGCAGCTCGTAGGCCGCCAGTGCTCCCACCACCTGCTCGTCCTGGAGGGCCACCAGGGCAATGAAGGTGTCTCTCCCCAAGAGGCGGCGTAGATATTCTGGGCTCGGCCTGTTGTGGGAGTAGTTCTCTTCGTCGTCAAAGCCCTGTGCGAAGGTCTCCAACATGGCATCCATCAAGTCCAGATCGTGGGCCGTGAGCTGTCGAACCTCAAAGGACATGTGGTCTCTCCTCTTGTGTGACGCTTGTGTGACGCTTGTGTAACCCTGTTTTGGGAACACCGCGCATGCCAAGCTAAACCGCCAGGCTCAGCGCACCACTCCGAAAAGGCTGCACTTCCATCCGAACAAACCCCAGCGCCAGCACCGCTTCGCGCACGCCGGAGAGCTCCAGGCCCTGCTCGGCGAACAGGGCTTCGTCCAGCTCGAGGCGCGCAGCACCGGTCACAAGCTGACGCACCCGCAGGTTGATTTCTGGTCCAAGCTGGAGCTGCGTCCGAACCAGCTTCTCGGCGGCCTCCACCCGCTGGAGATTCTCCGGTGTGGCAGGTACACCATAGGCCAGGCGGGAGCGCAGGCAGGGACTGGCCGCATATCCCCAGTTCTCCAGCCCCAGCAGGCGGGAGACGTCCCGCACTTGAGCCTTACTCAGCGTCGAAAGTGGACTGGCCACCCGAAACTCTCGAGCCGCTCGTAGCCCCACGCGGGTGGGATCCTGGAGATCGTCGGCGTTGGTGCCATTAAACAACACCACCTCGACATGGCCCTCGGTGTGCTGCTCGGAGGCGCTCAGACGCTCCGCCACCGCTCGGGAGAGCTGGCGCATGCTCTCATACAAGGTAGACTTACAGTAATAACAGGAGGCGCCTTCGTTGGCCACGTACTCCGGCACTTCTCCTTCGAGGGTCTTGAGCTCTTCGAGGGGCACTTCGAGCTGCTGAGCCAGTCGCCGAGCCAGCAGGAGCTGATCAAGAGGCAAGGACTGAGACACTCCCAAGATCGCCCGGGTACGCTCTGGAAAGACCCGCTTCACCAATGCGGCGACCAGGGTACTGTCTACGCCGCCCGAAAACGCGATCAGGTTGAGCCCCTGGGCAGTGCCCTGAGCTTTTACGGTCTGAAGCAGCGTCTCCAGCCAAGTGCTCGCCAATGTCTCTGTCATGGGTAATACTCCGACCTCGTGCCTGCGGGAGAGCTGCTCAGCCCATCATCACGCAGTTGCCCCCTTGAAGGCGGGCTTTGTAGCGGGCCATATCCGCTCGAGCCAGGGCTCGATGGGAGTTCTCATCGTCTTTGAGCTCGGCGACACCGACGGAGGCGGTCAGGTGCAGGGGACGACCTTCCACTTCGATCACCACTCGGCGGATGTCTTCCTGGAGCCGCTCCGAGAGCTTACGTCCGTCCTCCGCGTTGGCATCCCGCAGGAGCACCGCAAACTCGTGGGCTTCGTAGCGGGCCAGGGTATCCGCTCGACGCGGGAAGGTCTGCGCCAAGCAGCGACTCACCCTTCGGAGGAGGGCTTCAGCGGTGGTATCCCCCACGGCATCGCGGAGCTGAGCAAAATCGTCGAGCTCCACCAGGATCACACAAAACTCGTCGCGGGTCAGCTTCTTCAGCGCCGTGGAGCGGGAGAGTTTATCGTCAAAGGAGCGTCGTGTCTCCAGTCGGGTCACGGGATCTTGCTCGGGTGGACGGTCATGCTGCTCCACTTCTTTGGCCAGGAGCTTCACTTGCTGGGTCAAAAACTGGAGCTGCGCATGCAAACGAGCGTCACGTTCTTCCAACAGCAGGCGCACGGTGGTGACGGTGTTGACTACGGCGGCTCGAATCTCTTCGGGAGACCCATTTTCGACGGACCCCAGCAGGCTCTCGAGCTGCGCCTCGGCGAGCGCATCCTGGCTGCGTTCCTGCTCGAGCAGGCTGTTCATGGTCTCGGCACACACCACAAGCGAGGCCCGAAGATCGTGGAGGGCGGTCTCCACCTGCTGTTGCTGGCGGGTCTGCTGTGCTTCGACAAAGGAGCGCACGGCAAACCAATCGCGCTGGGTGGGTCGTTGTGGCTCTTCTTCTTTGCCCGGTGCATGCTCGAGAAAGAGTAAGTGTCGGCTCCAGCGTTCGTAGAGTCCTTGAATGTCTTTGCGCTCCAGCAGGTCCGGGGTGAGTGCGTGGCCGCTGATGCTGCGCAAGATGTGAACAATGGACTCGAGGGTCAGATCCAGCTCGGTCATACGGGCTCCGCTTCTGCAAGGGGTGTGCTGTGGTATTATACGGAGGAAAGTGCTCAGACGCCATGTTCGGCGTATGGCGGCTGAAAAGGGGGGCTGGCTGGGAAGCCCAAAGGGGGGATTCGAGCTGGAATGAGTGACCTTTGTTAAGTTTTTTTGGAACGGGATCCCCCTCCCAAGCTCGGCCCATCGTCTTGACTTCCCTCCTGCTTCCGACTACACTCAACTCAAGTCATATGTCTGAGCAGTCTAAC
>JBJTQF010000361.1:0-34432 GCA_046075485.1 Myxococcota bacterium
CAGCGAAAGCATTCTCGGAACCTGTCATTGAGGGAATATGACGACGGATAACACACTCTCGCAGGATATCTGATCACACAAGAGACCGCAATTTATGACGTCTCGACGGTTTTGGCAGTTGTGACGCGCCTCACGCCACAACGAAACCCCAGCAGACCCCTCAGCCAGTCCTCAGCACACGTCGCAAACCCCACGACACCCAGTCGATGTCTCCCCCCGATAACCCCGGATGATTCGGCAAGTACAATAGCTCATCCCGATGCGGCTCACCCACCCTTGACCCGTGTATTGTTTTTTTGTTTTGCGCTTCTGTTGCTGCACCCTTTTTAAGCTGAGAGGACGCTGTCCTCTCAGCTTAAACAAAACACGGGTCAAGGGATGGAATCCCTTGCAGGAAAGTCTGAAAGGACAGCGTCCTTTCAGCTTAAAAAAGCCGCTTAGAAAGCGGCTTTTCTTTTTTATTGAAAGGGCTTTGCCCTTTCAAACTTTCCCAGCAGGGGGCGGCGGCCCCCTGCACCCCTTTTTGTTGTTTTTAGCGGGTGATTGTTACAGGATGATGGCTCACCGTCTCCAAGAGCACCCCCAGCTCCGACAACCTCAGCCGCTGCACCTGCACCCCCTTCGGCGTGGTCATCACAAAAAGCTGCGGCTCCGTATCCAGCCTCAGCGTCTCCACCCAGCCCACCACCAGCCGTTGATAGACCTCCCCCGGACCCGTCAGCAAGCAGCTCTGTCCCCCCTCCCCCATCAACCACACCTCAAGCCGCTCCTTCACCCGGCTCAACCGCACCTGACCCTCCTCCTGCAACGCCAGCCACCGGCTCAGCACCCCCAACACCGCCAGCTCCTGCCCCGACATCATGAGCCGCTCCACCAACACCCGCAGCCCCTCCCCCTCTGGCACCTGCTGGCTCAGCACCTCCCACCCCGGCGCCTCCGCCTTCACCTCCAGACGCGCCATCAACGCTTCCGGATCAAAGCTCGAGAAATCAAAGTCCACCGGGAGCCCTTCCGCGTCCACCCTCGGCACCACCTCCTCCAGAGGCCGTGTCACCGAAGCATCCAAAAACACCGACGGAGCTGGAAGTGTCTCCTCCCGAGACCGCTCCAGCGCCGCTTGACGCCCCGCACCACCTCCCACCGAATGGCCCGGCATCAACACCTGCGCCGAAAGCTCCGGCCCCAACGCCGCATGCGCCTGCCGCGTGACCTCCTCCGACGATGGCGCGGACACCATCACACCCGCTGCACCACTCGCCCAGACCTCACGCGCCTCAGCTCGACGACGATTTCCCCACGAACGACTCAAGAGCCCTAACCCCAACACCCCCAACCCCAAAGCCATCAGGTTGGAAGGCGTCAAGCCGTGCATCAGCAGCGCCTGCTGCACCTGCGCCCGCTGCCGCTTCACATGATGAAGCTGTACCTGCAACGTCGTCAGATCCGCCGCACCCGCCTGGTCGAGCTGCATCTCAAGCGCCCGCTCGTGCAGCTCCAGCGTGGTCAAGGTGCTGGCAAGCGTCTCCGTCTGCAACCCCGCAAGGCTCCGCCCCGTCACCCAAAGCGAAGCATGGATCAGCACAGGTTCAACGATGAGTGGATAAAAGGGAGGGAAAAACGCCAGGGCCAGCGCCATCAAGAACACCCCCAGCGAACGTAGGCCGAGCAGCGACATGAACCGCCTCCAGTGTCAGCATAATGAGTAGCAACAGATTCCTATTCTACTAGAATTTTCCTGTTTTCTACATCATTTTCAAGACATTGGCGCTTTTCCTATGGGACCGTTATCTTACGCCCGGACTGTATCGACTCCTCGTCCAGCAGCAGCAGCACGGTACGCTCCGGCAAGATCAACTTCAGCGGCCCCTGAGCCTCCACCGCCACCCCTGGCACCGGCTGAGCCGGATAGAGCCCCCGCAGCTCGTACATCCCCAGCGCATCGGCCACCACCTCCGCCCGCCACATAAACGAACGACCACCGGGCATCTTCACCCCCTGCTCCGCCCTCACCCGTGCAAAAGGCTGGGTCTGACCCTGCACACGCGCCCCCTCCACCCGCTCCACCACCTGATACTCCGGCGTGCGCTCCGACGCCAGCCGTCGAGCAGGCGCATCAGGTGCCAAACGAGTCCCTTCCCATACCACCCGCACCCCCGGCACCGACAGCCGCTCCCGCCAACCCTCTGGAGCCCCCGGCGCATCCACCAGATAAAGCTGCGTCACCCCCAAGTCCCAGAACGCCGACCCCGGCTGCCACTGCCCTCCTGCTCGCACCGCAAAACGATCTCCCGGAAGCCCCACGTACAACGCCTCATCCCGCAGCAACCCCAACCGAAAGCTCAGGACCGCATAACGCGCTTTTACGGCGTCGAGCTGAGCCGCCAACAGCTCCGCCGGTGCTAACCAAACCCGAGCAGCTCCCTCCAAGCCCGGCTTGAACCATGCAATCCCGAAGGGATTCCCAATATTGGGACGCCTCGCCAACGCCAGCACATGATGGCCCTCGTCCCACGGGGTCAGCACGCCATACTCGGGACGCAACGAAGGGGGAGGCTCCCACAACCAAGTCCCAGGAAAAAAAGCCCGCATCGGCGGCGTGTTGAGCCCCACCCAGCGCATCGCCTCCAGCAACGCCGGAGGCTGAGTCGGCGTCTCCATCAGCACCGCGTAGGTCAGGAAGGTCGGAAAAGTCAGCACCGTCAGCCCCAGCGCCGTCCCGAACCGCTTGCCGGGCGTCCCCAGCGCCAGCCGCTCCCGGAGCCACACCCAGCCCAGCCCCAACCAAACACAGGTCAGCGGCGCAAAATGAGCCGCATATCGACGCTGCGTAAACGCCATCCCACCCGCAATCAACGTCCACAACACCAGCAGCCACCACCGAAAATCCGGCAAGACCCCCGCCGTGAGCTGACGCGCTCGACTCCGCGCTCCCGCTTGATATCCTCCCCACAGCGCCAATGGCCACAAGAAGGCAAACCCACCGTAAAACGTCAGCAAATACGAGAGGGTAAAATCTCCATCATCCCCCATCAGGAGCGGACGTTGCTCCCCCACGGTACGCACAAACACATCCTCACGGGATAAAAAGCCCAGCCCCGCGAGCAGATTTTGCGCCAAAGACTCGTTGTTCAACCCCACCAGCAGGAGCGGAGCACTCCCGGCGATGCCCAACATCAGGGCTGCCGTCAAGAGCTCTCGTCCCCTCACAGGCGCGTGGAGCGCATCCGTGCGCGCACGCATGCTCGCGAGCTGCACCGCTAAGATCCCCACCAAATACAAGCCCAGCGCCAGCAGCGCCAACGTCAGCGGCTGAAGCAAGCTGATGGTAAAGTACGTAAACGGCTCATGCGCGGGCACCAGCACCGGCGGAAGAAGGGCCAAGGCCGATGCCGTCAGGAGCATAAAAGGGGCCTCATCCCGAGTAAAACGGTCCAGCAGCCCCTTGAGGCTCATCCAGACCGCTCTCAGCCCGACAAAGAGCGCCAACAAGCCCGCCGGTAAGAGCACTCCCCGCCAGAAAAAGAGCCCCAGCCCTAAGCTCAACCCCGCCAAGAGGCTCAGGCGAAGGCGGCCAGCCTCCTCTTGAGCCCTCATCACCAGCCAGATCGGAAGCCCTATCACCAGCGGCTCGAGCACATGGTGATCCACTTGGCCCACCAATCCTGGGAGGCTCACCCCCGGAAGCACCGCCAGCAGCACTGCCGTGGCCTTCTGAGCATCCACGCCTCCCAGCCGCCGTGCCATCGCCGCATACAACGGAATCACCAGCAAGCCCAAAAAGGGCATCGCCACCGAACACAACGCCGCCACATGCTGAAATGAAGGGGTCTCCGAGAAGCTCATGAGGCGCGTAAAAGCCGCCAAGAGCAGGTCCAGCCCAGGCTCGTAAGGCTGACGAGCCCCCAGCGGATGGTTGAGGTAGGGGTCAAACTCCAGCATGGAAGGAAAATCACGCACCGCCGCTTCGATTCGCCGCAGGTGATAGTAGCTGTCGGTGCCAAAAGGACGCACCTCCCCGCCACTAAAAACCTGCGTGACGGGAATAAAGCGCACCACCAAGCCCAATAAAAGACACTTCGCCCAGAAGCTCAACCAATTTCCCTGCTGTACCGGACTTTCCGCGCGGGGAGAAGCTGCCGCTTCGTCGCCCGAAGGCCATTCACTCACCTGCATCGGGCCAGTCCTTCCTGAATGGCCTTGTGGACCGCTTCTTCTTTTCCCACCGTGGTCACTTGCTCCAGATACGACTCCGGCGTCTCGAAGCCATACTTCTGATACAGTGCCCAGGTGAGGTTCGCCAGACGCTGCGGCTCGGTGACGGTGCGGCTCTGACAGCCAATCTCGATGCTGGCGCGGATATAACGGTCACGGGGATCCACCGGATGAGGACTGGTCATCACCGGCTCGGGACGAGAGCAGGCCAGGGCTCCTAACACACTCAGCATACTCCACACACTTAACAGCCGGGGTAAACTCAGCATACTCAGCATACTCAGCATATTCAGCATACTCAGCATATTCAGCAAACTCAACGCACTGAAGGGGAGCAGCGAGGTGAACGGGAGCAGTCGGTACTTCAATTTGCCTCCGAGCGCAGTTCCAGGGTTGATCTTTTTATACCTTATTTTACGCTACGCTGTTCGCTCTTTCGCCCAGTGAGAATCCTTTCATCAGCACGGCGGAGACTGCATCACATTCGCAGCACCTGCCCTGACAAGGAGCACTTATGTCTCGTGCTTCAGACCTGCTTCAGGCTCGATTTGAAGGTTGGGTGGCCCGTTTTGGCCCCGAGCTGTACGCCGTGTGCTTGAGACGGCTGGGAGGCCGTCGTGTCCTCGCCGAAGAGCTGATCCACGATACCTATGTGGTCGCGTGGCAGAAGCTCCCCCAGTTTGAAGGGGATGACGAAGGCGCTCGACGCTGGTTACACCGGATTGCGTACTTGCTCACCCCAGCCGTGTGGCGGCGGAATCCGAGCTTGCCGGAGCTCACCCCAGAGCAGCTCGAGCAGCATCGCCAGGAGCCTCCCGAGCCAGTGGCCGATCCCAGCGACGTTGGCCACCTCAAACACTGCTTAGGAGAGCTGGAGTCTCTGGACAGCACCTTGTTAAAGCTCCGCTTTGGTCTCTGCTCCGATCCTGCCATGCTGGATGAAGGCCCGGAGCTGAGCTGGGCGGAGGTCGCCTCCACCGTCTCCGCTCAAACCGGGAAACCCTTTCAGCCCGACCAGGGCCGGATGCGGGCCACCCGTGCCATAAAAAAGCTCAAGCTCTGTCTCCAGCAGCAGCAATGCCAAGCGGAGGGCATGCCCCTCCCTCAGCAGGAGGTTCGATGATGTCCGTGCAACACCCTGAAGATGTGCTCGACGCTTACCTGCTCGGCGAGCTGACCCCGGAGCAAGAACGTAACCTCGACGCCCTGAGTGGCTCGTGGGAGGCTCCCGCCGATCCCGATGCGCGGTCGTGGCAGGAGGAGCTGGCCCTCGCTCGACGCCTCCGCGCGGGGCTTAAGGCTCAAGAGCGCCAGCATGTGCTTTCCCACTCGGTGGTGATGCCCGAAGATCTGGAGCCGGAGCCGCTGCCAGCCGCACTCCAAGCCCGCCTGCTGGCCATCGTGCCCAAGACGTCGGCGGCGCTCAAGGTGGAGCCTCCCCGGGTGCTGAATCTTCCGCCTGCACTGGAGCTGCACCTCCAGTCGGAGCTGCGCCTCCAGTCGGAGCGGGGTGTGCCTTCACCTGCCTTGCCGGATTCAAACCC
Source organism: Myxococcota bacterium (assembly GCA_046075485.1). GTDB lineage: Bacteria > Myxococcota_A > UBA796 > JAJRTE01 > JBJTQF01 > JBJTQF01. The sequence continues at coordinate 5,757 of JBJTQF010000361.1, forward strand.
TTCTTTTCTCGAGCGTTGGGTGTTTCAGCCCCTGCGCCAGCTCCGCGAGCAGCTCCAGGAGCTGGGGATGCAGTTACGCTGGAGCCTCTCGGCGGGGGTGGCGTTGGCCCTGCTGCTGCTGGTGGCCCTTCCGCTCCTGCGTGAGCCTGAGCCCGAGACGGTCTTTAAGGGAGGTCCGACCCTGCCGGCTCAGCTCCGCCCTCAAGCCAGCCTGAACCTGGTGGCGCGCGATCAAGCCGAGGGGCCGGTGTACCGCCTGCCGCTGGAGGAGCTCTCGCCGGGTGTGTGGGCGGCTCGAATCCGGCGAGACCAGACGCTTCAGCCGGTGGTCTTGAGCCGCGATGTGGACTTGGCGGCTCGAGTGCGTTACGGCTGGATCTTGGGCATCACGGCGGAGGGCAAATTGCTCTCGCTGGGTGCGCCGTTGCAGGGGCCTCTTCAGCGGCTGCCGCAGACCGATCATCTGTATGCCCTGCCCTTGCCGTTGGAGCTTCAGGAGGTGCCGCCTCGCCCGCTCCGCCTTCGCCTGCATGTGCTGTTGACCGAGACACCGGTGGCGCTCGAGACCCTTCAGAAGCTGGCCTCCACCCGTGATGCTTCGAGCCTCTCCCGTCCGACGCTCCTGCTGGATGCGCTCCCGGAGGTCCAGGGGCTGGAGGCCACGTTACTCTTGGAGGTGCCATGAGAGCTGCCATGAGAGCTGCCAAGAAAGGTGCCCTGAGAGCTGCCATGACGAACGGCTCGGGGGATGACTCGGGAGGGGTGTTGCATCGCGGCTGGTTGTGCTTGGCGCTCCTGATGCTCCTGAGCTTGGGGGATCCCACTGGGCTGCACGCGGCCCCGGTGGAGCGTGAGGTGCCGAGGCCGCTGCTGTCTCCTGCTAAACTGGAGACGCAGACCTTAGCCATCTTGGTGGGCAGTGGGGTCTATCACGGCACCGATCAGATGCCACCGCTTCAGTTCGCCGATGACGATGTCTTACGGTTTGCGCGTATGCTTCAGCCGCTGGTGCAGGCGGAGGATCTCCAGCTTCTCTTTGAGCCGGATGCGGAGGTGGCGGCGCAGGCGCGTGCGTTGGGTTTGTCATCCTGGCGTGCGCCTCAGCGAGACCAGCTCTTGATTGCCTTTAGTCGGGTGGAGCAGCGGACGCGGCAGCTTCGTCTGGAGCGTCCGGGGGTGAAGATCCAGGTCTTATTTTTTGTTTCTGCGCATGGGGATACGTTTGGGGTTCACTTAGCGGACACCCTCTTGACGGGCGGAGAGCTTCAGGAGCAGCTCCATCGGCTGACGGCGGATGGGGTGGTCTTGGTGGCGGATTCTTGTTTTTCGGATGCGTGGCTGGGGCTGAAGAGTGGCAGTCGTCCGCAGGGGGTGGCACTGGCGCCTTTGCCGCTCGACGCGATGGCGGATGCGGTGCGGAACCTCGAGCGGGTGGGAGCGGTGACGGCTCAATCGTATACGCGGGAGGAGCGGACCCTCATCCGGGGGGGTTTGGTGACGCATGTGCTGGCCTCGGCGTTGTTGGGGCCTGCCGATCTGGACGAGGATGGGCGGATTCTCTACGACGAGCTGGCGGCGTGGCTGCGTACTTATGGGCGGAGTGCGGGGTTTGCGGACAGCATCAAAGTGCGCCAGCCTCGAAAGCCGGTGCAACAACCGGCGGCGGTGGTGGATCTGCGCGCCCTGACCCCTCGTGGGTTGGAGCTCAGTCGAAGTGCTGGCTCGACCACCGAGTGTTTCTGGATTCGTCGTCCGGGAGGGGCGTTGCTGGCCGAGACCTGTAAGGCTCCGGCGGAGCGGCGGCGGCTGTATCTCCCGGCGGGTTCGTATTGGGTGCAGTGGCGTCCTCTGGGCAGTGCTTGGGGTCGAGAGCAGGTGCTGACGGTCTCTCGTGGGTTTGTGCCCCTTCAAGGCGATCAACTGAGTGGATACTGGATCTCGGGGCTGTTTAAGGGGGAGAAGCTCGCTTCTTCGCCTCCGCGTCAGGCCCGCATGCTGAGTGAAGAGGAGTCGGCCTATCTCTCGAGCACTCCTTTTCAGACGGAGGTGGACTGGCGAGCACTTCCGGGTCGCGAGAGCACGGGGCTTCGTCTGAGTGGACAGCTCCCGCTCACCGTGCTGAGTGGGGCGGAGGTGCTGGAGGGCGCAGCGGTCTCGCTGACTCAGGAGCGTCCGGCTCTGTTGCTCCAGGGGGTGCGAGAGTGGCGCATCGGGGCGCAGCGGGGAGGGTTTGTGTTGGTGGGGGGGCTTTTGGGGCTGGGGCTGAGTGGCGGGAATACGCTGGAGGCACAAGGGGGGCTCACCTTACTGCCGATTCAATATGGACTCCGGCTGGGCTGGGAGCGAAGGCTGGAGGGCTTACGGCTGGCCACGAGCTTCAACCTGGGCGGGTTGGGGTATGGGGTGCCGGGATATGCGGAGCTTCCGCAGGGGCTGGCCAGAGCGGGCTGGAGTGGGCTGGAGCTGAGCCTCGCGCACACGCAGGGACGCGGGCGTTGGCTGGAGCTGGGCGTGATGCCGTCGCTGGTGGTGGAGCCTCGACGGGTGGGGATGGAGCAGCAGTTGTTGCTGGCGCCCTATCTGAGCCTTCAGACTTTTGTGGGGAGCAGATTCTGACATCGACTTTCAGTTAGCCTCCACTCCAGAATTTGGGGGGGCGGAGGGGGGGCGGAAACGCTTAGGGGTGCTAAAGACTCGCGCTAGAGGGTGAGCGTTTAGGGGGTCGTGGAGGGGGTCGTGGGGGATGAGGGCAGCGCGGGCTGGGTATATTTCCCGTTGAACAGGTCTTTGCCTTCCAAATGGGCGGGTTTGGGCAGTCCGAAGATCGACAGCACGGTGGGGGCGATGTCGATGATCTCGGCGGAGGAGGTCTGGATCTTGCGGTTGCTCAGGAGGATGCCCGCTGTTTCGGCCACATCGGAAGCGGCATGGTCTCCGCTCCATTTTTTGGTGTTATCGGCGAAGAGACCTTCGGGGATGCCGCCGAGCATGGTTTCCCAGGAGGTGCGCCAGCCTTCGCGGAAGGCCACCTGGATATCGGGGGCTTCCTGGAGTCGTTCTCCTTTATAGATATCGTCTCGTGCATAGGCTTTGAGCACTGGCTTTTCTTGGGTCTTGGGGTCGGTGAGACCTTCGAGCTTTTGGGCCAGCTCTTGTACCAGCGGCGTATAGGCTTCGGAGGTGACGATGCCACGGCCTTCACGCCCTTGCAGGTTGATGTAGATCTGTCCGGTGCCGAGGGCATAAGCGCGGGTCTGGCTCCAATCGACGGCGGCGAAGAGGTTGGTCTTGTCACCGGGTGTCATCCCGGACTTGAGCACCAGATATCCGTTCTCGAGCAGCCAGGCGTTGGTGTGCAGGCCCCGTCGATAGGTATGAAAGCCGTGGTCGGAGATCACCAGAATGTGGGTCTCTGGGGTGGCTTTGGCTAAAAACTTACCGAGCTGCGCATCCATGCGCTGATACGAGAGCAAAATGGGATCACCTCCGGCGGCTTTGAGGATGCTCTGATCGTAACGCGGGCTCTGAGCGTCGGTGGCGCGGGTGAACATATGAGACACGCGGTCGGTGCCGGTCTCCACCCAGATGAAGAGGCTCCCGGGTCCACGCTCCAGCTCACGCATGCCCAGCTCACCGATCTTATCCATCGAGGTCCAGACGTCCTCCAGCCAGGGTTTGTCGTCGATCTTTTCGCTGTTGAGGGCGTTGGTATCGTGGGTCCAGCCGACGGTTTTGAAGGGACCAGCGGCCTGGAAGAGCTGCTTGCCGTACTCCACCGGGCTGGTGAAGGGCAGCCAGGGCTCTTCGGGGTGGATATTGGGCGGATACATGTAGAGGGTGAGCGGCTCGAGCTTCTCCACATAAAACCGGCCCAGCGCACGCACGGTATACTGTGGCGAGACGTTAAACCGATAATCGAACCAATCCGACCATGCACGGGCCTTGACCAGCTCCTTGCGCTCCCCGAGGGAGATCTCGACGCCGTCCTTGCCTTTGACCTCGAGGGTCACGGAGACCGTGCCGCGTGACTTATTGGGCCCCCAGGGTCCATCGAAGCTGGCTTCAAAACGAGGCCCCGCGCCTGAGAGTGCCACCAACCGGCCTCCTGCGACGCCTTTTTCGACCTCCTCGGTGCTCAGCCCCTGCTGAAAGTAGGTGAAGGTCGAGTTTGTCCCACGAATATCGGGGGTGCCCAACCCAGAGAGCATGGCTCCATTGACCAGCTCATCGGGCGGAAAGGCGAAGGGCACGTTGAGCACCGTGCTGACCACCCCTTGATCCGAGGCGAGCTTCCAGAACGAGGTGCCGGAGCGGTAACTATGGGCTCTGGGGGGCGTGGTGACGCGGCCATCGGCGCTGAACACGGGAGGCTTGACGTCTCCTGATCCCACCGCTGGAAGATAGGTGGTGGGATCTCGTTTGATGAAGTCGTAGATGCCGTGGCCTCCCGGATTGGTTCCGGTGGCAAACGACGCCCATGCCACAGGTGATTGAGGCGGATTGGTGGAGCCGAGCGGCATAAACGAGCCTTCGGTCATCAGCTTCTGAACGTTTGGAAGTTTGCCTTCGTCCGCCCATTTTTTGAGCCAGCTTGGATCCACCCCATCAAAACCGAGCACCCACACCTGCTGCGCATACTTTTGAGGCGGTTTGATGGGTGCAGGTGCAGCGGCGGGGGTTGCAGGCTCTGAGTTTGTCGAAGGTGTCTCTTTGTTACAGCCTGCCATCAGCAAACTCAACGTGAGGAAAAGGTGCTTTTGAAACCCTTTTGACCACCACATCATACAGTTCATGGGTGCTCCTGAGCTGCGTTCCAGCTTCAAACGGTTATCAGTTGGCTTGATATTCTGGCGTTCGGAGCCGCGCTTGTCAAGCCAGCCTCTTGGATTGACGGGCGATGGAAATCAGGATAGTGTAGCTCACAAGGTGTTCCTACCTGTGTACATCGGATGCTCATTTTAACTTCAATTGTATGACGAACGAGGAGATGCCATGAAACGTGCGGCCCTTCCTGTTGTATTTGCCCTCTCCGCATTGCTGGTGGCCTGTAACAAAGAAGAGCCTAAACCAGCCGAGCCCGCACCCGCCACCAACGAAGCTCCTGCCGCTGCTTCCGGTGTCACCATCGATCCCGCTCGTCTGGGCTCCTTTGGACCGCTTCCAGCCTCTTACGAAGTGGCCACCAGCCCCAGCACCGAGGAAAAAGTGACCCTCGGACGTATGCTGTATTATGAAAATCGCCTCTCCCGTAGTCATGAGCTCTCGTGTAACTCATGTCATATGCTCGAAGCCTATGGCGTGGACAATCAGCCCACCTCTCCCGGACACAAAGCGCAGCGCGGCGGTCGTAACTCGCCGACGGTCTACAACGCCGCTGGCCATATTCAGCAGTTCTGGGATGGACGCGCCGAGGACGTCGAGGCTCAAGCCAAAGGTCCGATCCTCAACCCCATCGAGATGGCCATGAAGGATGAGGCGTCGGTGGTCGCCACGCTGAAGTCCATGCCGGAGTACGAAGCCGCTTTTAAGGCCGCATTCCCTGGAGAAGCCGATCCGGTCTCCTACGACAACATGGCCAAGGCCATTGGTGCCTTCGAGCGTAAGCTGGTAACGCCTGCGCGCTGGGATAAGTTCCTGGGCGGCGATCAAGGGGCGCTCACCGACGCAGAAAAGGCAGGCTTTAATGCGTTCGTCGATGCGGGCTGTTTGGCCTGTCATACCGGTGCCCTGGTGGGCGGAGGGATGTATCAGAAGCTCGGCCTCGTCACCCCGTGGCCCAATGCCACCGACGTGGGCCGCTTCGAGGTCACCAAAAACGAGGCGGATAAGGGGGTCTTTAAGGTGCCCAGCCTCCGCAACGTCGAGAAGGCCGCACCGTACTTCCATGATGGCTCTGTGGCCACCCTCTCGGAAGCCATCACGCTGATGGGCAAACACCAGCTCGGCAAGGAGCTGACCCCCGAGCAGGTCACCAGCATCGAGACCTGGCTCAAGACCCTCACCGGGGAGCTGCCCACGGCGTACATCGCCAAGCCCACGCTGCCACCGAGCTCCGAGAAGACTCCCAAGCCTGATAAGACCTGAGTGCCTGTTGGGGCGAATCCTGATTCGCCTCTGCGTTGCCTGCCTGTGATTCGCCTCTGCGTTGCCTGCCTGTGATTCGCCCCTCCGTTGCCTGCCTGTGATTCGCCCCTCCGTTGCCTGCCTGTGATTCGCCCCTACTCAGCGTCCCATCGTGTTGCGGGGGCCTTGCTCTTGGTTGAACAGGTTGGGGTTGCCGGAGACCTCGATGGCGTCTTCGCGGCTGATGCGTCCTTTAAGGGCGAGCTCTTTCAGGCTCTGCTCCATCGTGACCATGCCCACCTGCGACGAGGTCTGCATCAGGCTCTGGAGCTGAAAGACCTTGTTCTCTCGGATCAGGTTGCGCACGGCAAAGTTGTTGATGAGAATCTCCACGGCACACACACGGCCTCGTCCGTCGCGTACGCGTAAAAGGTTTTGGGAGACCACGGCCCGCAGAGACTCTGAGAGCATCGAGCGTGCCTGTTCCTGCTGAGCCGGTGGAAACACGTCGATGATACGTGCGATGGTGTCCGGCGACGAGCGCGTGTGCAGGGTGGCAAACACCAAGTGTCCGGTCTCGGCGGCGGTGAGCGCCAAGCTGACGGTCTCGAGATCGCGCATCTCACCGATGAGGATCACGTCGGGGTCTTCGCGAAGGGCGCTGCGGAGCGCATTGGAGAAGCTGCGGGTATGGGCACCCAGCTCTCGCTGATGGATCAGGCTGCGTTTGGGCCGATGGTGAAACTCGACGGGGTCTTCGATGGTGAGGATGTGATCGGCGCGAGACTGGTTGACCAAGTCGATGAGGCCCGCTAAGGTGGTGCTCTTTCCAGATCCGGTAGGGCCGGTGACCAAGACCAGCCCTTTCCGAAAGCGGGCAAACTCCGACACCACCGACGGCAGACCCAAGTCTTTGAGCGGTACGATCTCGAAGGGAATGGTTCGGAAGGCCGCGCCGATGCCCCGGGTGTGGTTGAAGACGTTGACACGAAATCGCGCGAGTCCCTTGAGGCCCAGTGAAAAGTCCAGCTCGAGGTCATGTTCAAACTGGGTCTTCTGCCGCTCGCTCATGATGGAGTAGATCAGGCGTTTGGTTTCATCTGGGGAGAGCGGGGGGGCGTTGAGGCGGTGGACCTCACCATGCACCCGAATCATTGGCACTTCGCCCGAAGAGATGTGCAGGTCAGAAGCCTTCTGCTGGACGGCGTGAAGAAGAAGTTCGTGCATGTGCATACAAAATACCTCAACGGAGCGTGAGAAGGGCTTTTAAAATCGCTTTACTATAACGGTGAGGGCCATAACTGGCAACAGCATTTAGACAGTTATGGCAGGATGGGCAGCGGCGTGGTGCTCATGGGGATAAACACCGCCGCATAATGAGAGCCTCCCAGCAGGTAGATCACCCCTGCAATGGCCAGGAAGGGTCCAAACGGAAGGGCATACTGGAGCCCTTCTTTGCGCACCAACATCAAGGTGATGCCCACCACGGATCCCAACATCGAGCTGACAAAGATGATGAACATCAGGGCCGGGTGATATCCCAAGAAGGCACCCAGCAGGCCCATCATCTTCACATCCCCCAGGCCCATGCCTTCTTGCTTGCGCAGCAGGAAGTAGAGCCCCCGCACCGCCGCCAACACGCCCGCGCCTATGATGGCCCCCAGCACACTCTCTTCAAAGCGGATGATGCCCGAGCCGAGATAGTCCAAGCCCAGCACCCCCAAGATCCCCACCGGGATACCTCCCAAGCTGATCTCGTCGGGAATCAGGTAGTGCTCAAAATCGATGACCGTGATGGCCAGCAACCCCGCCACCAGCGCAAAATAGAGCAGCCACGCGGCCACCTGCGGCCCCTCAAAGTGCATGGGGGTCGGAATAAAACGCTGAAAGGTCAGCCAGCAGAGAAACGCCGTCAACGCCTCCACCGCCGGATAACGCCATGAGATCGAGGTGCCACAGTGCCGACACCGGCCCCGCAGGATGGCATAACTCAGGAGCGGAATGTTGTCGTACCATGCAATCGGGGTCTCACACACCGGGCAGGCCGAGCGAGGGGTCACAATCGACCGCTCCGCTGGCCAGCGCACAATCACCACATTTAAGAAGCTCCCGATCAGAGCCCCCAACAGCAGCGGCAACACATGCAGGTACAGCTCCAGTCCACTCACGCGGCACGCTCCTGTTGCGGCAAAAGGCCCCGCTCTCGATAGAATGCGGCGATGGTGGCCACCACATACGCCCGCTGCTCTTCGCTCAGCTCCGGGTAGATCGGAATGGCCAAGCTGCTGCGGGCGGCTTCTTCGGCCACCGGGAAATCTCCCGCCTGATAACCCAGGTACTCAAAACACGGCTGCTGATGCAAGGAGAGCGGATAATATACCTCGGTGCCAATCCCCTTCTCTTTGAGATAGGCTTGCAGGGCATCACGCTGAGGCACTCGAATCACAAACTGGTTGTAGACATGGAAGGTCCGCAGATCTTGCTCCGGCAGGGTCACCAGTCCAGTCAGTCCCGCATCGGTAAACAACGCATAATATCGACAGGCGTTATGCTGCCGGGCGGTGTGCAACTTCTCGAGCTGCTGAAAACGCACCAGCAGGATCGCCGCTTGAAGCGCATCCAAGCGGGAGTTCATCCCCACGTATTGATAGTAATACTTCTTCACGCCACCGTGAGTCCGCAGGGCGCGCAGCTTGGTGTCGAGGGCCGGATCTCGCACGGTGATCAGGCCCCCGTCTCCGTACCCCCCGAGGTTTTTGGACGGATAAAAGGAAAAACAGCCAAAGGTTCCCATCGCACCGGCGCTGTCTCGCTTCCAGCGGGCACCAATGGCCTGCGCTGCATCTTCTACCACCGGAATATTATGCCGCCTCGACAGGGCCATGAGCTCATCCATGTTGGCACACTGCCCAAACAAATGCACCGGCATGATCGCTTTGGTACGCGGGGTCAAAACCGCCTCCACTTTGGAGACGTTGATGTTAAAAGTCCCCGGATCAATATCCACAAAGACCGGACGGGCCTGCAAACGCGCAATACAGCCCGCCGTGGCAAAAAAGGAATAGGGCGTGGTCACCACTTCGTCTCCCGGTCCCACGTCCAAGGCCATCAGGGCCAAAAGCAAAGCATCGGAGCCCGATGCACACGCAATGGCATGGGGCACCCCCACGTAGCGCGCGAGGGTCTCCTCCAGCTCCTTGACTTTGGGGCCCATGATAAAACCTTGAGAAGCCAACACGTCACCAATGGCGGCTTCAATCTGGGCTTTAATGGGTTCGTGGCTGGCGTGAAGGTCAAGCAGCGGGACTTTCATGGGATGTTCCTCCGAGGGATTCAACAAGAGAAGTAGGGGACGGATAAAGGCTGGACGCCCCCAGGGTGCCGAAGACGTGAGAGCTTAGCACGCTTCTCAGGCGTTCATCAACCCCACAATCCATAAAGCATATCCCAAGACGAGAGCGACAGTCCACCGCCACGCAGAGCGAGGCTGGAACACGCCTTCCTCATTGAATGCACGAAGGAAAAAGCCTGCCGCTGCGATCACCCAGCCGATGAAGCCAAAGGAGGCCATCGCTGAAAATATCGGCACCGGTCCTGCCGGGCGCTGCAAGGTCTCCAACGCCACTTGTACTCGAGCGGTCTCCGGCAAACCCGAATCGGGCCAGCGCGCATCCGGCACCTTCACCTGAAGGGCCGCAATCCGACGGTTGGCCTCCGCCAGCTTCTCCGGCTGAGGGGTGTAAAACGAGCGAGTGGCATATAATCCCCCTCGTAAGGCTTCGTAGGCTTCAAGGGCTAAGGCAGGACGCTGCAACCGCTCCGCCTCCGCGCCCAGCCGAAGCAAAGACTCAGAGGCCGTGCTCATCTGCGGAAGCAGCGGCACGTACCACTGGAGGGTGTTCTCGTATTGCAAGATGGCTTCGGAGAGCTGAGACTGCGCTTCAAGCTGCTGCGCTCGCTCCAAGGAGGTTTGGGCCCCAACACCCACACGAACCACCACCATGAGGAACATCAACAGCCCGTAGGCCAAAAGAGAACGAACGAAGGTAGGAAGGCGCGCCATCGGAGTCACCCAAAAAAAAGGCCGCCCAAGAGAAAGGTCATTTGCCCGCTGGAGCGGCTTCTCCCGCTGGGGCTCCACCCGCTGGAGCGGCTTCTCCCGCTGGAGCGTTTTCCGGTGCAGGCTCGCCGCCCCCCATCATCTTAAAGCCAAAATAGGCCACGGCTGCCAGTACCACCAGTGCCAGCACCAGCATGACCGGATTACTGGACTTGGGAGCATCCACCGGCTCATACGTCCCACTGGCCTTCAGCGCCTCGGGAGAAAGACTGCTGAGATCTTTGCTCGCGGGCGCAGGTGCGGCGGCGGAAGCGGCAGGCTCTGCGGCAGGCTCTGCGGGGGCAGCGTCAGCGCCCGCCAAGTTGACCTTGTTTTTCTCTTCGGCCATGTACTTGCGGAACTCGTCCACATCGACAAGCTGCGTGCTGGCTTCTTCGTAGGCGCGCTTGTTGGGCTTTTTTCCGCCGCCGGGTTTGCTGGTTTCCATCGGATAGCCACACGAGGGGCAAAATTTATCCTGGGCCGTCACATCTGCATTGCATCGAGGACAGTTCATCCCACACTCCTACTCAAGATCGGGTAGCCCCATAGATACCCCAGCGCCGCCACGTTGTCAAATCTCTTGTCTGCCGAAATCCGGGCAGGGGCGGTCATTTGAGATCACGCCGCTCAAAGAGTGCAGTTGCAGCCGCCAGCACTACCGCAGTATAAAGGATCCCATAACCAATGGCAAATGAGAGCTGACCAGAAGCCAGCGGAACTCGATGGACTATCTCATTTTTTAAGTTGAAGTTCTCAAGGTTAGGCAACACGTACCACACGCCTTGAGAGAGCTGCTGGATCCAAACACTCTCCGCTTCCTGCCCAAACTGCTTCAGGTCTAAGGTCAGATGCCCAATCACATACACCGAGATGCTAAAGAGCCCACTCAAGGTAGGGGTGGTAAAACACGAAAACAAGATCGCAAAAGCAGTCAGCAAGAGCAGCTCCAGCAGGATCAGCAATAAGACCGGCCACAACCAGAAAGCCCACTGGTCACTCACCGCGTAGATCAAAACCCATAACCCCACACTCATGATCAGCACTTGAATACTCAAGGTGAAACTTAAGCCCAAATACTTGCCCAGCACAAATTCCCAGCGCGGCAAGGGCTTGGAGAGCACCGTATAAATGGTACGCCGCTCGATCTCGCGGCTCACAAGCTGGATGCCCACAAAGATCGAGATCAACACGCCAAAAAAAGAGATGGCGGCCAAGCCCACGTCCATGATGATCTTGGTATAGTCTCCCAAGGTCAGCTTGCCCACCAAAACACTCGACCCCATCATCAGCAGGGCAAAAAAGAGCAGGCTGTATAAGATCTTGTCTCGCACAGCCTCTCGAAAGGTGTTCAAAGCGATGGCCCAGACGCGCATGGCTCTAACCTCCCTTGCCAGTCCGTTTGACTTCGTGAAGCTCGTCCGTAAACAGCTCTTCCAACGACTCTCGACGAGGCACCACGGACTCCAACCCGGCCCCCAACTGCTGAAGCACCGCCAGCACTCGGCCCTGAGCCTCTTGGTCCGCCACGTCGATCAAAAGACGCTCGTTCTGCCACTTCAACTGACGACTGTGAGGTCTTAACGCCTCCTCGAGCCTGCCGCGTGCTGCTTCGGCGACATTCGCCACCAGCTCGATGCCCTTGAGCCGATGATGCAGCAGCTCCTCCAGGGTGCCCTCTTCTTTGCGTCGGCCCCCCACAATGATGCCCACCCGGTCGCAGATCAGCTCCACGTCGGACAAGATATGGGTCGAAAAAAAGACCGTCTTGCCTTTGGCACGCAGCTCCAGGATCAGATCACGCATGAGCATACGCCCCAAGGGGTCCAGTCCACTCATCGGCTCGTCCAGCACCACCAGGGCCGGATCGTTGATCAGGGCCTGCGCAATCCCCACCCGCTGAAGCATGCCCTTTGAGAATCGCCCCAAGGCCGTGTTCCGATGGGGGCTGAGACTCACCCGCTCCAGCAGCTCGTCAATCCGCCGCTTCCGCACCGCTGGGGGGAGCTTAAAGAGCTGGCCGTAAAAGTCCAGAAACTCCACCGCCGTCAAGTATTCGTAAAAATAAGGACGCTCCGGGAGATAGCCCACCTGCGCCTTCTGCGCCACTTCCTGGGCATCACGCCCAAAGATCAACACGCGCCCCCGCGTAGGCCGCGCCAAGCCCATCAGGATCTTGATGGTGGTGGTCTTACCCGCCCCGTTCGGACCAATAAAACCGTAAATCTCCCCCGGATACACCTTCAGGCTCAAGTCAAAGAGGGTCTGCACCGGCTTGAGACGAAATCCCGTGCGCCACACCTTCTCCAAGCCCTGAAGCTCAATGGCCAGCTCCCCCTGCTCCTCCCGGAGCGGACGCGCTTCCCGCACACCAAGCCCCTCACCTGCTGCTGTCTGCTCATGCATACACGCCTCCTCGTCAGGATCGGTCGTCAGCTCGAGATGCCCTCACGCAGTCGCAAGACCCGCGCTGGAACACCCGCCGCAATCGCAAAATCCGGCAACGAGCGGCTCACCACCGCCCCCGCCCCCACTTGCACCCCTCGACCAATGTTCACCCCCGGCAAGATGATCGCCCCCACGCCGATATCACTCCCTTCACCAATCCGCACCGGTGCCAAGCTCAGCGCGCCCGCCATCCAGGGTCGGCCCAGGCCCGGCTCCTCGTGGGTTGAGGTCAAAATCTTCACGCCCGGTCCAATCCCCACCCCCGGCTCAATCCAGATCCCCCCCGCACTGTGCAAAAAACACTGCTGGCCTATCCAACAATCATCCTCAATCACCAGCTCATTCTGATAATACCCCTTGAGCAAGGTCTGATGGCCCACGTACACGTTCTCTCCCAAGCTCACCGTCTCAGGATGAAAAATCAGCACCCCCTCTTCCAAGATCACATGCGCCCCACACCGCTTGAGCTCCGCCCGCTCAAAACGACCACTGCCATGACTGCGAAAGGGTCGAATACCACGCATAACCGTTACTCCAAACACGCACGCAGAGCCAAAATCACCTCGTCCACCTGCTCCTCACTCAGCCGCTGATGGAGGGGCAAGGCCAAGCCACACCGATAAGCTTCATCGGCACCCGGAAAATCGTCGGGTCTCAGCCCCGCCTGCTCCACAAACACCCCAAACGGATGCAGCGCATAGGTGCCAATCGTAGACTCAATGCCCCGCGCCATGAGCTGTTGAATCATCGCATCCCGCTGCTGCTCATCCCGGAGCCGCACCACATACGCTTGATAAACCGAACGAAGCCCCCCAGGAATACGAGGCAAGCCCAGCGGTAAACCCCTCAAGCCCTCATCGTAACGCGCGGCAAGCACTCGCCGACGCTCGATGTAGGAGGCCAGCTTCTTCATCTCGACGGCCCCCAGCGCCCCCTGCATCTCGGTGAGACGATAGTTAAAGCCCACCTGCTCAAACACCATACGCCCCGCCACCGAGCGAGTACCATGATTACGAAGTCGCCTCAGCTTTTCGGCCACCGCCAAATGCGGGGTCAGGATCATCCCACCTTCTCCGGTGGTCAGGATCTTACGCGGATGAAAGGAAAGGCAGGCCAGCCAGCTCGCCTGACCGACATGAGAGACCGTGCCATCGGCTTGTGTCCAAGTAGCACCGAGTGCGCAAGCAGCATCCTCCAAAACCGGAATTTGGCGCGCATCACACAGGGCTTTGACCTCCGCGAGCTCCGCCGGCAACCCAAACAGATGCACCACCATCACCGCGCGGGTACGAGGACTCAGCGCCGCTTCGAGCCGCGAGACATCTATATTATAGGTATCCGGCTGCACATCGACGACCACGGGACGCGCTCCACACGCTAAGACCATGTTGGCGGTCGCCGGAAAACCAAAGGCCGGGATCACCACCTCGTCCCCCGGCTGAAGCTCTAAGGCCAAGAGCGCCAGATGCAAAGCCGCCGTGCCAGAGGAACACGCCACCGCATGCGCCACACCGGTAAAAGCAGCCACCGCCGCTTCAAAGGCCGCCACCTGCGCCCCCTGCACCAAGTTTCCCGAGCGCAAAACCTGCGCCACGGCCTCCACCGCATCGTCTTCAAAAGCAGGCTGGGCCAGTCGAATATGAGGTCTCGGATTCATATGCTCTCTCGTGGATAGGGTGTGGATTGTCTAGCGCGCTCAGCAGGCACTGTCAACCCTCAATCGGAGGTGTTGCCGGGAGGGACTCAAAACCAGCCTTGAGCCAACATCAGGGAAGCAAGCTGCTCCGCCAAGAGCTGATTGCCCTCCACATCGGGATGGCCATCGTCAAAAAACAAGGCTTCGGTCTCGTTGGAGCGATCCAGCCACGCATAGATCTCCGGGGCGATGGTCTCGGGGAGCTGCGGGGCAGGTGCCGAAAACCGCACCACCCGCTGACCGTCTTCGTAGGCCACCAAGAGCTGCTGCTGTCCTTCCACCTCCAGCTTGAGCCCTCGACCCAGCCCACGCTCTTTAAACAGCGGGGCCAGCACCAACACCGGGGTCTGAGTCTCCGCGCCGTAACGCTGAAGGGCTTCCGCAAACTGCCATCCCTGCGGATGCAGATCAAAGCTGCTGATCGGCGGAGACCCTATCACCAGCTTAAAACCCCCCACCTGGGCCAGCCGCTTCAGCTCCTCGAGCCGCTGACGATAGGCGGTGAGAGGCTCACGCTCCATCAGATCGCCCAGCTTGAGGGCAAAGACCACATCGGGCTTCAGAGGTGCCACCTTGTGCTGAAGAATGCCCGGGATCGAGCCCATCGGCAGGCCCGGAATCCCCGCGTTGATCACCTCCACCTGACGGTCGGGACGAGCTGCTTGCAGACGCTGCTCCAGAAAGGCAGGATAACTCTCCTCGTAGCTGACGCCCCACCCAAAGGTGATGGAGTCTCCCACGCAGGCGATGCGCAGGCGCTTGGGGTTGTGCTCGAGGCTCGGAGTCCGGCAGGGTGAGCCGCAGCGCATGGCCAAGGCATTGGTGTTCACCCGAAACACGGCTCGCCGCTGAACCTCCGCTTTATGGATCCGATCCTGCACCCGATGCACTTGATGAGGACGCGCCGGTGCCACCAATCGCGCATTCTCGAGGTTGGGCAATAAATCCATCCCCCGCTGTGGATCAAAGCGGGTAATGATGTCAGACTCAAAGAAGACCGGCCAGAGCCGCTGAAAGACGGCAAACGTCACCGGACGAAACCAGAACGGACTGCTCAACACCAGCACAGCAAGAGAAATCAGCACAATCCAGACGCGCCGCGACATCGCTCCACCTCCACCGGATCAGGGATCGCCATTGTAGCGCGTCCGTCTCCCGCTTCGACAGCAAAAAGGGTGTTAACCTTTCCAGTCGCAGCGTCGATTTTCAGTGTACCAGTTAAAGTTGTCACCATCATCCAACGGACGCCGCCGCCTTTTTGCTTCAGGGAGAGACACCTATGCTCGAGACACTCAAAAAGACCCGCCTATTTGAAGGACGTCCAGAGAGTGAGCTGCAATCTCTGCTCTTTCTGGGTCGAGAGCGACGGCTCAGCACGGGTGAGACGCTCTATCATGCAGGGCAAGAAGGCCAGCTCCTGTACCTGCTCCTGGAGGGCAGTCTGCGCCGCATTCCGAACATGCAAGCGCGCTGGGTGGAAGGCCCCGGTGAACAGACGCTCCCGGCGGGCTCGTTGGTGGGGACGGCCCTGCTGACGGGCGGAGTGTATCGGGCCACGGTGGTGGCAGCTCAACCTTCGCGCCTGCTGGCCTTTGAGCTGGAGACGCTGCGCAAGCTCCCCCCTTCGATCATGTGGCTCCAGGAGGCCATCGAAGCCCTCGAGTATAAGGCTCGTTTTGCGGATCAGATCATCGGCTGGCTGCGGCATACGGCACTCTTTCGAGGGCTCCCGCCCCGCGAGCTGGAGAAGGTCATGGCGCGCATGCAGCTCGAGCACATTCCGGCAGGCACCCTGGTCATGCGTCAAGGGGATCCGGCCTCGAGCCTCGGGCTGATCGTGCGAGGCGAAGGACGGATGGTGCTGGAGCTGGCCAATCGTCGGCGAGTCGAGGTGGCCACACTCACCGAAGGGGATCTCTTTGGAGAGAGTGGGCTGCTGCTCTCGGGCACGCGGGAGGTCTCGCTGGAGGCGGTGACGCCCTTAACGCTGTTGAGGCTGACGCGGCAGGAGGTGCTGAACCTCTCGGAAGAAGCGCCGCTGCTGTTGCAGACCTTGTTGGGGCGGCTCCAGGCAGGAGCGCAGAGTCCGGGCTGGAGACAAGGGCAAGCAATGGCCTTGATTGGGCATCAGCGAGGGCTTGGACGCACCACGCTGGCGTTGCAGCTTGCAGCGCGGCTGGCCTCGGCGAGCTGTCGTGTGGCGGTGCTGGAGACGGTGGCACCGTGGCAGCCGCCTCAGCTTCGTCAGCTCCTGAAGCTGCGGCCTTCGTCGGAGAAGCCGAGCGGTCTGAGTTTTGGGCTGGATCCGCTGGGTGCTTGGCAGGGGGTGGAGATCTTCGAGCTGGAGCGGCCTCAGCGGGCACAAGCGGCGTATCTGCGGGAGGTGGTCGGCGATCTCAAGCAGCGTTTTGACGTGGTGATCTTGGATACGCCTGCCTTGAGCCTCTCGGGTGCGGATGGGGTGGCGGGTCTGCTGGAGGAGTGCGCCTGGTGTTTTCAGCTCACCTTGAGGCCGGAGGTGGAGCGTCTTCCGTCGGGGGTTTTGACGGGGGAGGTGGTGCGGCTGGTGCCGGACTGGCCGGGGACGAGCTTGCCCTATCTGGGACGAGACATCTTACGTTTGCCGTGGGAGCCGGAGACGGCGCGATTGTGGCGTCAGGAGCTGCGTCCGTGGCATTTGCGGAGTGCGCCGGGGATGTTGTCGCGGCTGGTGGGACGGCTGGGGCGGGTGACGCAGCAGAAGCAGGTGGGCTTGGCGCTCTCGGGGGGTGGCAACTGGGGTTTTTCGCATATTGGGGTCTTGCAGGTGCTCGAGGAGAACCGGATCCCGGTGGACATGGTCTCGGGGACGAGCTGTGGTTCTTTTATTGGGGGGTTGTATGCGGCGGGGCACTCGGGGCGAGAGATCGAGCGGATTCTCTTGGAGGAGGCGTATCCGAACTTTCTGAAGCAGGTGACGCCCTCTGTCTTTCTGCGGGATGGGGGGCTGGTGAAGTCGGACAGCTTTGAGCGGTTTCTGAAGGGCATCTTTCGAGGGCGCGAGCTGACGCAGTTGGAGCTTCCGTTCTGGCCGAATGCGATGGATGCGGCATCGGGGGAGGAGGTGGTCTTTCGTCAGGGGCCGGTTTATCAGGGTGTGACGGCGGCGGCGTCCTTGCCGGGGCTTTTTGCGCCGTACACCTATCAGGGGCGGGTGCTCTTGGACGGAGGGCTGATCAACAACTTGCCGCTGGGGGTCTTGCACGAGCTGGGGAGTAATATCTCGATTGGGGTGAACTGCATTCCGCATCTGCATCCGGGGTCGTTTCCGGATCCGCCTCCGGCGTTGAGCCATATCCTGCCTGCGCGTGAGAAGGTGGCGATGACTCATGCACGTTTGACCTCCCTGGCTGGGCCGATCTTTGCGCCGGTGACGGCGCTCTCGACCTTAAACATGGCGATGCGGGGCATCCAGATGTTGTGTCACAAGGTGGGAGAAGAGAGTGGGCGACAAGCGGACATCTATCTGGCACCGGATGTCTCGGGGGCCCAGTGGTTTGAGTTCCACAAGGTGCGGGACATGATCGCGGCGGGTCGTCGTTGCGCGGAGCGCGCCCTCCCCCGGCTGATCGAGGTCTGCGGACAGGAGGAGGTCAGGAATCTTTACACTCGGACGTAAATTCCTTTACACGGTGCAGCAGATTGGTTAAAAGAGAGAAGCATCCTTCCAGCCGCTCAGATCTTTTTTTCGGTGTTAAACATGTGTTGTTGCAGGTTTTTTACGCATGACATCTCTGTCTTGCGCTGATTTTGGGGGCTGGCACTCGAATTGATTGAATGGAGGGTCAGCCATGCTCGTCAGAGTGCATGAATGGCGGTGATGCAGCCCCCCAAGTGTTTCTCTGGGGTTGCTCCGATGATGTTTCGGAGCGCATCCGATGCCGCCCTCCCCCGGACCTTTCGCCTCATCGTGTAGGAGAATATACTGTGAAGACCTTGCCCCTGTTTGTGATCACGTCTTTGGTGTCCTCTCTGTTTCTGGCCTCGAGCGCGTTGAGTGCGCCGGTGACGGAAAGTGTGGTCACTGGAAAAGTCGTAACTGAAAAAGCAGCTCCCGTTCAGGTGGCAGCGGCAACCGCGCCTGCGACGGCCACCCCCTCGGCGGATGAGCTGCTGAAAAAGGCCGGTGATATGCTCTTCCCGGATCAGTTTACGGCCAAGCTCTCCATCGAGGCGGTGAAGCCCGGTGCTCCCAACACGGTCTCGACCATGATGCTGTACAAGCGTGGCAAAGACTCGGTGCGGGCGGAGTACCTCACGCCAGCGGCTCAGGCGGGTCAGCGCATGTTGCGCAACCAGGGTCAGCTCTATATGTTCATGCCGGACACCAAACGCCCGGTGAAGCTCAACGCCAAGCAGAGCCTCAACGGAGGCAGCTTCAACAACGGCGACATCATGAACTTGAACTTCGAGCAGGACTATAATGCCTCGATCCTCAAGGACGATGGCAACCAGATCGTGCTCGAGATGAAGGCCAAAAACACCAGCGTGACCTACGACCGAGTGCTCTGGACCCTGGAGAAAAAATCGCTCCGCTCGGTCAAGCAGGAGTTTTATACCCTGTCTGGGAAGCTCATCAAGAGCCTGGAGTTCCAAGAGTTTAAGAAGTATGGCGCCCTGGAGCGTCCGAGTGTGTTTCTGATGAAGTCCGAGCTGGCCTCCGGGGTGTACTCCAAGATGACCTATCTGGAGTTTACGCCTGGAAAGACCCTCGCCGAGTCCGAGTTCCGTCTGGACGCCCTCAATCGTCAGTAAGCTGCCCTGCCCTTTTGTTTTTTACCGCCCTTCCTCCCCCGCGTTTCATTCAAGAGGCTCTGGAGCGCCCTCGGTCTGCCCCTCTACGGGGTGCGGCGGACGTCGGCGTCGTCGATAGAAGAGCTCCACCCCCAGCGCCAGGAGCGCCAGCGGTCCCGCCACGTAGAGGCTGTCCTCGGAGCCCACCAGCCCCAGCTCCCAATCCCACCAGGTGAAGGGAAAGAGCAGGTGATATCCACCTTGCAGATGCTTCTGAAAGACATCCACCCCAAAATGCAGATACCCGCCCAGCAACAGGTTATAAAAGATCACCCGCCGTCCACGCTCCGGGAGACACCACACCACAAACAGACAAAAGACAGTGTACGGGAAAGGCATGTGTACCGCATCAAAGCCCAGGGTGATCACATACGGCATGTCTTGACCGAGCGCCTGCTCCAAGAGTGCGATGCCCAACCCCGGCGCTCGCCCCACCAAGTCCGGCAACGCCGTCCCGAGGGCAAACAGCAGCGCGTGTTCTGGCGACCACGAGAGCCGCTTCACACAGTGCGCCAGCGCCACATGTGTTAACAAATCTGCCACCGGAGACTCCGTTTTGGGTGGACCCTGGCCCCTGAGCGTGTCTCAAGGGCTCCCCCCAGCAGGAATTGTTCAGAGGAGGCGCTCAGAGGAGACGCTCAGAGGAGGCGTTTAGGGGCTATGACAGCCTCTTCGCCGGAGATGTCTGCGCTCATATGCGTCCGCCCGCGCATGAGGCTTGCGCCCGCGCCCGCATGATGCCAGATTCACCCTCATACCTTTTTTGGGTCCACGTTGTCTTCACATCCTGCATAAAGGAACTCAAAATGCAAGGCTGGTCTCGCACTTGGTTACGAGTCACTTGGTTACGGGTCACACTGGCAGCCCTGCTGCTGGCTCCCCTCACGCTCACGGCAGCTCCCAAGAGCAGCCCTCACCCCACCGGGAGCAAGGTCAGCGCCGATCCGCTCACCGTGCAGACCGATAAGGGCCCCGTGGTCGGTTTCGCCGATAAAGAGAGCACCTATGCATGGCTCGGCATCCCCTTTGCCGCGCCACCCACCGGAGCTCGACGCTGGAAGGCTCCAGAGCCCGCCACCGCGTGGACCACCGCACGCACCACCCAAGCGTTTGCCTCCGGCTGTCCGCAGATCGACTCCAATGAAGCCGATGGCGTGTGGGGCTCCGAAGACTGCCTCTACCTCAACGTGTGGAGACCTCAAGCGGCGTCCTCGACACCCCGTCCGGTGATGGTGTGGATTCATGGAGGTGGTAATACCACTGGCTCCGCCGACTTTGGCATGTATTATGGCGCACACTTCGCCGCTCAAGGCAACGTCGTGCTGGTCAGCCTCCAGTATCGACTGGGCATGTTGGGCTTCGTGAATCATCCGGCACTCGCCACCGGAGACCCCGCTGGAGACTCCGGCAACTTCGGCATGCTCGACCAGATCCGCGCCCTCGAGTGGGTCCGAGACAATGCCGCCGCCTTCGGGGGAGATCCATCGAAAGTCACCGTGTTTGGAGAGTCCGCAGGAGGCTTCAACACCTGGGCGCTGATCATGAGCGAACGAGCCGATAAGCTCTTCCACCGGGCCATCGTGGAGAGCGGGTGTCCTTATTTCCTGTCTAAACAGACGGCGCAGGGATTTTCGCAGGAGATGGTGGAAGCCCTGGTGGTATCGGATGGGCTGGCCACCGCCGAACAAGCCAGCGCCTATATCACCAGCATGGGCCCGGCGTGGGTGAAACAATACCTGTACAGCAAGACCCCGGAGCAGCTCCTCCCGGTGCTCGACGCATCCAATCTGATCCGCGAAGACATCTATTACAACATCGAAGACGGTTATATGCAGCGTCCCGACGCCCTCGGACGCCTCGAGCGGGGCGACTTTACCGGCGTGCCCACCATCATCGGCTCCAACCGAGACGAGATGAAGATCTTCATTGCCTCGTATTATGGGATGAAGGCCAACAAATACAATCAGTTCATGACTGCGTTGTATGGAGATAACGTCTCGACCATCGAGTCGTATTATCCGATGGCCGCGTATGGTCGTCCGTTCTACTATAATCGGCTGTCCGATGTGCTCGACGGTTTCCTGGAGCTGCAATGCAGCCCGTATGCGGCGATGCTCTCGGCCCCTCATCAGCCGACGTGGTTGTATACCTTCCGCTACGATAACCTCAAGAAGCCCTACGAGAACGTCTTGGGCGCGTGTCACGCCGCCGAGATGCCCTTCGTGTTTGGCAACTTCAGCGACGCCATCTATCCCAGCGAGACCCTGGAGGAGCGCACCACCCTCTCGAACCAGATGATCGGACACTGGTCCTGCATGGCGTATACCGGCAATCCCTCCGGCTGCGCAGGCGTTCCAAGCTGGAGCAAGTTTGAAACCTCCGGTGTCACCGCTTACTCACGCATGGCTTTTGATCAGCCCTCGCTGATGGAGCCCCTTCCGCAGAGCGATTTTGATAAGATTGAGCTGTGGAATACGCTGTATGGGCTTCAGCTCCCCGATACCTCGGGCATCTCCGGTCTGACCCGGCTCGAGGAGACCCCGCTGATGAGCCCCTATCGCACCCGCTGAGACAAGATGACGGAGCCCGGACCACACGTTCGGGCTCGGTTGACCCGCAAGACCCGCGCACAGGCGCACGCACGTAAGGAATCTGGGTATGCATCCCGAGCTAGACGAGTTTTTAGAACAACTGGAGGAGATGATCGGCTACGAGGGCACCGTCTATCCCCTCGCGGACGAAGGAGAGCCCCCCCTCTGGCTGGTGGTCTACGAAGAAGTCCCCGATGAAGGCAGCATCGCCGCCTTCACCTTTGGACTCTCGCTGATCAACGGCGAAGGAGACCCCGACGGCCAGGGCCATGAGCTCACCCTCACGGTGGAGTCCGAAAACGAAGACTGGGGATTTGCCCTCGGGGTGCTGGCCCGCTCGCTCCGAGGAAAGTGCCCGTTTGAGCCCGGCAACGTGATCCGCTTCGGAGAACAAATCGATAAAACCTCCGCGCTGACCGCGTTTGTGTGTAACCCTCCCACCTTCTTGGATGAGGACCAAGCACAGCTCTCCTGGAAAGGCCACGGGCTGCATTTTGTTCAGCTCGTGCCCCTCTACGAAGCAGAAATCCCCCTGCTCGAGAAGCTCGGGCTGGAGACCTTCCTGGACGATGAGTCCCTAGACATCTACAACATCACCCGAGCTCAGCGCCAGGAAAGAGCCTCTTCCAGCGACTCACCCCCGTAAACCAACGGCTCACGATGCCTTCTCAAAGGAGCCCTGCATGGAGCAGTACGTTCAAGAGTGGCTGTCTCTGCTGCTGCGCTGGCTGCATTTTGTGGCCGGTGCGGCCTGGATTGGCACCTCTTTTTATTTTAACTGGCTCAACCACACCTTACGACCTCCACCGGACGGCAAACCGGGGGTGAGCGGGGAGCTGTGGGCCATCCACGGCGGCGGTTTTTATCACGTCCAGAAGTATGGGGTGGCTCCGGCGAAGCTCCCCGAGACCCTGCACTGGTTTAAGTGGGAGGCGTATACGACGTGGCTCAGCGGTGTGGCGCTGCTGACGGTGGTGTACTACTGGGGCCAGCGCGTGCCCATGCTCCAGCCTGAGTGGGCTCATGTGGGACAGCTCGGCGCGGTGGGGCTGGGGTTGGGCAGCCTCACCCTGGGATGGCTGTTTTACCATGCGCTCTGCCGCTCACCGCTGCGCAAGCGGGATGACCTGATCTTTTTGAGCGTGTTTGGGTTTGTGCTCGCCCTGGCATATGGGCTCAGCCAGGTGTTCACCGGACGAGTGGCGTATATCCATGTGGGGGCGACTTTGGGAACCCTCATGGCGCTCAACGTGTTTTTTGTGATCATCCCCGGCCAGCGGGCGATGGTCGATGCCATGACACGCGGTGAAGCACCCGATCCCGAGCAGGGGAAAGCAGGCGCTCAACGCTCCTTGCACAACAACTATTTTACCCTGCCTGTGCTCTTCATGATGATCAGCAACCACTATCCACACACGTTTGCCCATACCTATAACTGGCAGATTTTGATCGGGCTCACGTTGATCGGCGCAGGGACACGACACTACTTTAATCGCAAACATCAGGGCAAACATCAAGTGTGGATTCTACCGGTGGCTGCATTGGCCATGCTCGCCCTGGCATTTGTGGTGAGACCGGTGGAGCCGGATGCCGTTGCCCAGCCGAACCTGCCACCCGAGCTGCAAGCCTCCCCCGGAGGTCTCTCGGCACGCGCGCTGCAAGGCAAGGAAGTCTTTAAGCAGACGGCGGTGCCCCAGTGTATCGTCTGTCATACCCTCGAAGATGCCGGCTCGACCGGTGCCGTGGGCCCCAACTTGGATGTGCTCAAGCCCTCGGTGGCCCAAGTGCTCCAGGCGGTGAAGGCCGGAAAAGGTGCCATGCCCTCCCAGGTGCAACATCTGTCGCCTCAGCAACAAGAGGCGGTCGCACAGTACGTCTATGAAGCCTCCCGAGGTGGCCGCGAGAAGCCCTGAGCGGCTCGTCCAGGAGAGCCCAGCGCATGGCGAAAAAATCCCGCACGTCCAAACGTCGCAAGAAAAAGAGTGCTGCGCCTGCCTCTCCGCTGACCGCCTTTTTGCCCGCCGGAGCCCTGGGCGCGTGGCTGCTGCGGGCCACCCTGGTCTACCTGCTGTTTAACGTGGTGCTCAACCTGGGGCTGGCGCTCACCCGCCCGTATGATCTGAGCGGGATCTTCGAGCTCGGCCATGTGGATACCCGCTCCCAAGCGGCCTGGATGCTCTCGCGTCACACCCTTTTTCACACAAGCTGGGCCGATGAACAAGAGATCCCCGCCCTGATTGAGCACTACGCTCAGCGTCATGGGCTCGAGCCCACGCTCTTTCGAGCACTTGTGGAACAGGAATCCAGGCTGAGACCTCATGCGGTCTCCGGAGTGGGCGCGTGTGGTCTGGCTCAGCTCATGCCCGAGACCGCTCGCTCGCTGGGGGTCAAGGATCCCTTCAACCCCCATGAGAACCTCAACGCTGGCGCACGCTACCTCGCGAGCTTACGCCGCCAGTTTCGTGGGGATGTGGCGCTGGCCCTCGCCGCTTATAATGCCGGTCCCGGCAATGTACGGAAATATGGTGGTATCCCCCCCTTTCGAGAGACACAGGGGTATGTTCACAAGATCCTCACCCGCCACCGCGTGCTGAGAGGCCCACGAAAACCAACCGCACCGTCGATGGGTGTTCAGGCGGAGAAAAAAGAGACGGCAGCTTCCACCGGTATCACAAAAAAGGGCACCACCGACACACAGGCTGGCGCAGAGCAGAAGGCTGGGAAAAAGGCAGGGGCAAACACTCCCGCTGCTCCAGAGGCTGGGAAAAAGGCAGGGGAAATCACTCCCGCTCCTCCAGAGGCTGGGAAAAAAGCTCCTGAGAAAAAAGCTCCTGAGAAAAAGGCGGCAGGGAGCACCTCAGCAAGCACCCAAACCCAAGAAGAAACACCTCTCACAGCAAAACGCTCAGCAGAGCCAGCCCTTTAAGGTTTGATTCTTACAGGACTGGAAGAATTTTAACCACAGCCTCTATTTTTTGCTCAGTTCTCACCATCATCGTCCCGAATGAGAACTTGTCGGCGGCCTGTATGCTCACTGCTCCTGCTCCCGCGAGCGTGCATGCAGGAAAAGAAGGTCTTCTTCGTCCTCATCGGGATACTCCACCCGCTCACCTGTGGGGCTGGTGATTTCCCAACGTCCGGGTGCCATTTGCCGGACGTATGGAGGCTCGAGGGAAACCTTCCCAAAACCGCCGGGAATATCGAGGGTGTAACGCGGCAAACCATGACCGGGAACTCGGCGCTTGAGGGCCTGAAAGAGCGCCTGGCCGCGAGCCAATGAGACCCGAAACGGTCCCGTGCCCGGTGTCCGATCACAGTGATGCAGATAATACGGCGTCACACCACAGGCCAAGAGCTCCCAACAGAGGGTCTCGAGGGTCTGCAAGGCATCGTTGACACCCCGCAACAAGACCGTCTGGTTGAGCAAAGGAATGCCAGCTTCTCTCAGCCACGCCAGACGCTGCCGCGCCAGCGGGCTCAGCTCACGCGGATGGTTAAAATGCGTCACGAGATAGAGAGGCTGAGCTTCACGCAACACCGCCACCAGCTCCTGCGTCACCCGGGTGGGTAAGGTGACGGGCGCACGGGTATGCACACGCACGAGCTTGATGTGTGGTATGGCCTTCACCTGAGACAAAAGCTGGCGCAGGGTCTCATCGTCGAGCGTGAGGGGATCTCCGCCCGAGAGAATGACCTCTCGAATGGTGGTCTCACGGGCGAGATAGTCAAAGGCTTGGGTGAGCTTGTCTCGAAGGCCCTCCACGGCGTGACCGGGTGCCACCGGTCTGCGGAAGCAGAAGCGGCAGTACATGGTGCAGGTATTGGAGACCAGGAGGATCACGCGGTTCTCATGCTTTTGAACAATTCCCGGCACCGGGCTGCGCAGCTCGTCGCCCACCGCATCGGATAGGTCGGTGGCAAAGGTGTTGAGCTCGAGGGCTTGTGGCAGGCATTGCAGGGCAATCGGATCGGCGGGATCGTCGGGGTCAATCAACGAGAGATAATAGTCGGGCACTCGCACCGCAAAACTCTGGGTGAGCGCGCGTGCGGTGGTCTCGGGGAGGACAGATTGTCCAGCGGCTTCCAGCGCCCGATTGGGGTGGGTATACGCTTGGGACAAAGCCCGCTTCCATTCCTGCATGATGAAACACTCCGCCTGAAAAACCATCTCAACCGGGACACACAAGAGCCACAATCTCCACTGGACGGGGAGACACGCAGGTGTATCCTTAGTGAGCCCTGCGCCATTTGTCAACGCTGAGGCGCTTATCCATGCCCATTCTATGAAGGACACCCATGAGAAAGCCTGAGCCAGATGGTCCACCAGACCTCGAGCTGCTCGACCGCATCCGCCAAAATGACTTTGATGCCTTTCAGGTCTTGGTCACCCGCTACCAAGATCGTGTGTACGGGCTGGCCCTCAGTATGCTCCGGGATGAGGTGGAAGCCCAAGATGTTGTGCAGGATACCTTTCTCAATGTGTTTAGAAAGCTCGACTCGTACCGAGGCGAAGCGGCTTTCTCGAGCTGGTTGTACCGGATCGCCGCCAACAACGCGATGATGAAGCTGCGAAGTCGCCGCCGCGATCCTCAGATCTCCCTGGATGAGGAGCCTCAGCTCTTCGATGGAGATGGTCACTTTTTGTCGCCGGTCGAGGACTGGACACGCCGCGCAGATCTCCTGCTCGAGAATCAAGAGCTGGGGGAGCATATCAAGCGGGCCATCGCGCGCCTTCCCGAAAAATACCGGCTCGTCTTCCACCTGAGCGATATTGAAGAACTTCCGATGAAGGATGTCGGAGAAATTCTCAACCTCACCATCCCCAACGTGAAGACGCGGCTGCATCGCGCGCGTCTGTTTTTACGCGAAGAGCTGAGCGATTATCTTTCACGACCTCGTAAACAAGAGGATCAGTGAAACCTCTGACTTAAGCTACAATCCAAAGGAGTGAACGCTCAGGACATTGGATCCCACTACAACAGAGTCGCGAGGGAGGTGGCATGTGACATCATGCAAAGACGTCGTTGAGCTGGCCATGGACTATCTCAGGCATGAGCTGGAGCCAGAGGAAGAAAACCGCCTGG
This sequence comes from Myxococcota bacterium, assembly GCA_046075485.1. Taxonomy (GTDB): domain Bacteria; phylum Myxococcota_A; class UBA796; order JAJRTE01; family JBJTQF01; genus JBJTQF01. The sequence continues at coordinate 32,571 of JBJTQF010000361.1, forward strand.
AATCACACCTGAAACATTGCCCAAGCTGTATCAATTTTATGCGCACTTACGAGTACGTGCCCAATCTCTCGCGCGATCTCCTGCAAAAGCAGATGCCAGAGATGGTCAAGCAGTCGCTCATGCAGTTCCTGCGACACGAAACCGGACACGCACACTGAGTATTCACACGGAGCACGCACACGGAGTATTCACACGGAGTATTCACACGGAGGGGGCTGGCGTCAGAATCTTGGAGCAGCTCTTTTGAATCGGGTTTGAGGCTTCGGCGCAGGTGATTCAGGACAAACCGGTCTGCATCGGTGAGGGGCTCTCACCCCCAGATCACCAATACTTTGCGCTGCTCGGGGGTCAGACGCCACTCCGTGCGAGGTGCTGGTGGCATGGCCTCGTCGTCTGGGTTGCTCTCTTTCTGCTCTGTCACAAAGAGCCACGCCTGAAATGTCTCACTTCCCTCCCAGCCCTCCGGCCAGCTTAAACCCTCCAGGTAACGATCAAGCTGTAGGAGCCCCTCCTCCACCGGATCCCGCCGCCGGGGACGCTTCACCTTACACTCCACCGCCAGCTTCACTCCCTTCAGCTCCAGCAGCAGATCCAGCCGACCGGAGCCAATGGCATATTCTCGCTCTACTTTCCCGCCCCCATTTGCCACCCGATGCAAAAAGGCCATCAGCACAAGCTGCGGTGCCACCTCCGCATACGGAGCCGTGGACAGCAGCGGTGTCCCATGTTGCCGCCAGAACTCCAGAAACGCACGCTGGAGCTTCTCCAGGCTGAGCTGGCCAGCAGGCAACAGCCACGTCGGATGGATCGCCCCCATCGACGCCTCGATCCCGTCCGTCAGCTCTCGCGGGATGATCTGTGCATAGATCGGATTGGCTATCTGAAGAGCGCCTCCCTCTCCACGCTCCAACAGGCCCAGATCCACCACATAACGCAGGTCATCGGACGGAAGCTCCGGCAGATGTGCTCCCGCCAGCATCGGCTCGATGATGCGCTTCACACGCGGCTCTCGCAGCCGCTCCCCCAAGGAATCCAGGTGGGTATCTCGCCGCTTGATCAGCAGCTCTTTGGCCTCCTCCACATGGGAGACGTGGATGGACTGGCTACGATCCACCACCAATTCTTCCACCATCACATTCGCCAGCGCGTTGGTCAACCAGGGCTGACCCCGCGTGAGCCCCCACACCGCTTCCAGTGCTTCAGGTTCAAAGAGCTGACCGGTGGCTTCCGTGTGCTGGCGCAGCAGCCTCAACACCTCATCGTGGGTGAAGTTGGCCAACGTAAGCGAGCGCGCCTTCACATTAAACGGGCTGGCCGTGTTCAGCCGCTCCGAGCCTCCCGAAGCTACTTTGTAATCTCTGACATCGCGCATCCCAAACAGCGCGATGGACTGAGGAAAGTGCTGCGGTCTGCCCGGAAATCCCGCGCGGAGCTGCCGAAGCAAGGTGATCAGCGCCTCATTCTCCAGCGAATCAATCTCGTCTATGAACAGCACCAGCGGACGAGGACAACTGCTCGCCCAGCCCGACAGAAAAGCACGGATCCCATTTCCAGGCGCAGAGGCGCGAACAGGCGGAGGCCATAACGCCGGGGGCAGAAGCTCTTGAGCCGTCTGAAGCCAGCTCTCGAGGATCGCCCGCTCCGACATCGCCGGATCGTTCCGAAACGCGGAGCCCTGCTCACACGTCACCACCAGCGCCGCATATCGTCCCGAATCCGTTAGCTCTTCCGCCAGGGCCATCATGCTCGTCGTCTTCCCCACCTGACGAGGCGCATGCAGGACAAAAAACGACATATCCTCTATCAGGGTGCGCACATGCGCCACCCGCGCCACCGCCGACAGCATATAGTGACGCGACTCC
>JBJTQF010000362.1:0-40047 GCA_046075485.1 Myxococcota bacterium
GGGGCAATCGCCGAATAGGCGACGATAGCCTTCTCCAGTCGTTGATACTTCTCCTGCGCTGTTGGCAGAAACTGCGTGAGGCGGATGTCCGACGGAGGGCATTCAGCGACCGCCCGTTGAAGCTGGCAGAGCCGCTCGTAACGCCCGATGAGATAGTCTTGAATAGGCCCGTTCTGATCGCGTGGGATTGCTGCCCAACCTTCCAATGGCTCTTCATGGAGCTGGGTGAGAATCCGTGCCGAGTTTGCCTCAAGCCATCCATTTAATGTGATGGTGTTGGCCGCCACATCTCTCATCGCTTCTGCGAGTGCATTGGTCTCTCGATAGAACTCCGTGACGATGACTCTTGCCTTCGCATCTTGGGCAAAGGAGTCGATCTCTCTCAGCGTATGATCGAGTGTCTTGATGGCTCTCTCTTTGGGCAAAGCGCCGCTGAGGAATTGGTCACGAAGCTCATCCAGCGTGTTGTGGACGGTAGGTTGCACCCACTCAGGCAGTAGCGTTTTCCACGAACTACTGGCCAAGAATTCAGCTCGTCGTTGCACGAACTCTTTTGCAATCTTCACTTTGCTCTTGGGAAGATATCTTCCTTCCAGAAAGTGTGTTTGCAAATATGCTTTCATTTCCGGTGTCAGTGGCATAAACGACTCCTTCAAGTGTGCGTGTGGTACTCTTCAGCCTCCACGAGCTGACCCAAGGGCTGGTAAGGTTATTAAAGCCCATTCTATCGATTTGAAAAGCCATGAAATGGACGAGGCTGTACCCTGGTCACATACGATTGACATGATCTGCGTCTGCGTGTGACCGTTCCGATACTTATGTGTGTGCGCAAGTGTGCGTGTGCGTGTGTGTGCAAGTATGCAGATGCATGCGCGTAAGTGCGTATGCATCTGCATGGGAGTGTGTGCGAGTGTGCGAGTGTGCGTGTGCGCGCGTTTGCGAGTGTACGAGTATGTGCGTGCATCCGCATGCGTATGGAAGTGTACGGAACTCGACGTTGCGCAGAGGAAAGTCCATCCAGGTGGCGGAAGGTACTGCGACAGGAGAATTGGGCAGAAAACGGTCGGAATGTTGGCGCTTAAGTGTTGGATATTAAAACGTTAGGCCATCAAGCGCCGCGTTTCCAGTTCTTGTGGAGCTGCTCCAATTGAGTGTGGAGCGATTCCAGCAAACCGGTCAATATCCGTGCATTATCGATACGTGCTTGGTCTCGCATCGAGCTCGCACCGCCTCCATTCGCCACCTGTGAAAGTGCTGCCACCTCTTGCACCAGCCCCGGGATCTCTCCCAGGAACGTATTCAGCAGTGCCCGTCGTTCTTTTGAGGGCATCTCTTGGGTGATGGAGCAGACCTTCAGCCTCGGTTTCAGGAGCGCCAGATCCCAACCATTTTGCTGGAAGAGCTGAACCATCGGAGGCGTATCAAGCTGCTCCATGAAGTGTGTTCCCATGTCTGAAGTGGGCGCTTCGGGCAACAGTGCTCCAAACTGCTCTGAAGCCTCCAGCTTTCCATACAGTCCATCCAGAATGCGGCGTAGAATCCCGACGGTCTGTTGTTCACGCGCTGCTTTAACGGCAATACTCTTCAGATTGCGCTTGAAGTCATTTAACATCAGGCGTCGTTTATCGGGAGGTGTACTGGGGCTCATACTGCACACCACCAGACGATTGATCAGCAGCTCAAGATCCCAGTTGAAGCGTTCAAATAACACCTCACATTCGGGTGTCTGAAGCTCTGCAATAAACGAGCGCCCCAGTGTTGGGCCCATTGGAAGCTTCTGAAGTGGCTCAAAATACGTCTTCCATTGTGCCTCTAAGGTGTCCACGTCAATGCCGGCGGTTGGATCGAGCTTGGGATGCTGTCCCAGCGCCTCTTGGCTGAGAGTCCGAATCTTCTGAGCCGCTTCTTTTGCGATGTCCGTATCCCGGAGGTCATTCAAGAGCTGCTGGATGAACTCAAGATCCTGCAAGCTCTTCTGAAGCTGCGCTTGGATTGTGGTGACTGCGTCTGTATCATTCCGCGCCGTGGCATCCCGCAACATCTGATGTTGATCGTTGAGCTTTTTCTCAAGCTCTGTCTTCACCAAACGAGCGTTAAAAACAACGTTCTGTCCATCAGACTTTTCCGCATTTTGCCCGAGGCCAAAGGCCAACGTCGGGTCGAATTGAAGCAGCTTCAGCCCTAGCTCTCGTGCACGAACATCCAAGACTTTTGAATACGCCTTGATGTGCTCACTGAGCTCTGCCAGTTTTGCCTCTTCCACATAGTCACCCACCTTAAAGTAGGCGGATTCCAAGACCGCTTCGATGGTGGTCCCTGCCCCCCGCGCTTCTTTCGTGATACTGCTGATCAATTGGTTGAGAACAGTGCCGCCCTTCGCCAGAGACCCAAGCTCTGCATGGGGGGAGCCGAGGGTCAGCATTTGCATCAGGCGTCCCAAACTAAAGGCATCATCTCTATCATCGTATTGATGCCCCATTTCGGCACTATCCTTCAAGTGAAAGCCGGGGCTGCCAGCTCCTTGCTCGGGGCTCTCTCCAGTGGCCGATGAGGAGATACTACCAGAGCCAAAGTCCGCCAGCTTGGGCGTTCCTTCGTTCGTCAGGAGAACGTTCTCAGGCTTGATGTCAAAGTGAATGACATTCTGCTTTTTGAGCAGGAGGAGTGCAATGGCGAGCTGCTTGACCTGATTTGATTGTAAGATCTGTTGCAGCTCATGAGGCACAATGCCTGCATCCACCATGAAAGAAAGGGTGTGGTGTTGCTTTTCCAGATTTCCACCCTTCACTTCTTCCATCACAACATAGAGATTTCCGTTTGCATCATACGCTGCGTCATGCAGCTTTACGATATAGTTGAGACCCTCCTCATTGGGATCCGCTTTCATGAGACGGCGATGTACCCGAAGCTCCTTTGCCATATCTTCTTTTGCAACCTCGGGATTTGTTGCTTTTGCGACCTTCATAATGACTGGATTTCCCTGAGGATCCACATATCGGTAAACCTCTCCGGCTGCTCCTTCTGCCAGCTTTCGGTCCACTGAATACGGCTGACCGTTGAGCATGAGAAGCTGTTGCGTGGGGTCGAAGGTGCTCGGCGCCTTCTGAAATGCCACACTTTTGAGCACATCTGCGAGCTCTGGGAGCGCATCTGTGATCGCTGGATCATTGAGCATGGTGGGATCCACTTGCTGAATCCGATCCGTCACAAACTGGATAAGCTGTGGCTCCGTGAGACTGAGAATTTCAAAGACAGCGTCACGACGAAGCTCTTTCGAGAAGCCCAGCATACTCTTCCATCGTGATGCAAGCTGCTGAAGACCCGCAGCCTTTTGACCCCCTGCCACCGTGCGCAGTGGTTTGCTGAAGATGGAATTCCAATGAACACCCGATTCAGTTCCCGCCTGAAGCCGTTGAACTTCTTGATGATGAGTCTGATGAAACAGGTCGGCACTCATGTCTTTGATCAGCTCAAGCGTGGGTGTCTCTCCTGGTTTTTCCAGGGTGTTCCACATGCTCTCCAGATCTTGCAATCTCGCTTCTTGTGTATTCTTAAAGCCAGCCATGATGTTAGCATGCTGATCCAACAGAGGCTGGGGATCAATCGGCGTGAAGTCTGCGGGATTGCTGCGAATGGATTGCAGTGTTGGAGAGACAATAAACTCATTCAGCGCCTGCGTAAGATTCGTGCGGAGCTGCGTCAGCAGCACATCTGAACTGGGCAGTGCATATGCCTCTTGTGAATATTCATCATACTTGGTGGCGATTTCTTGCAGCATCCGAGTGATGCGCTTCTCTGGGCGTGGGCAACCCTCGATGAGACGCTGGCATTGATAGAAGTCATCATACCATTGGGTCAGCGCCTGCACCTGTTGAGGTACTTGGAGGGCATCAAATTCATTTCTTCTCGCATTACCATCCCATTGGCTGGCCGCTTGTGCCTGTGGAAGCTGTTGGTGGAGCCAATCGGAGAGTGACGAGATATGTCGAGCAAGATCCTGACTGGCGGTGAAGAGCTCACGAATACCTTTGTCAAGGGCTACGTAGGGCTTAAGGCTTGTACTCTTATGCCCTTCTGTGAGGGGGATAAGCTGCTTCGCCATGTCGGCACCCAGGCTGAAGTCGCCCTGATTGGCCGTATCCTTAATGGAGGTATAAAGATCCTCGACCGCTCGGATAAACACCCGAGGCTTGCGCGCGGTTGAGAGTCCCTGGAGCTGAGCCTCCACGATGTTGGTATGTTTCTTGTAACTCTTGATGGCTGCTGTGGGCTTCTTAATTAACTTTGCCCCCGAAAAGTGTGTCTTGATATAGGCCCGCTGTTGGTCCGTCAGTGGCATGATGTGCTCCAGCTCAGAAGGGGTGTCGATGGTTGATTTTGAGAGAAGTGAACCCTCCATCTTTCATATGCAAAGGAGGAGGCGAACAGGCTATCTGGCCAGCTCAAGGTGAGCTGCGAGCCCTATTGATCTCACAAGGTCTTCGCCGCAGGTCTGGACTGCCTTGATACTGACGCAGCGCATGTACCCTTCATCTTCTCTCGTCACGAGGCTCATTTAACCCTACTCTAGCGTTTCATATAAGCACAATTTGAGAGGATACAGTGCCCGGTCACACTCATGTGACGCTTCATTTCTTAGGATAAAATCGGGCGTAGTCTGTTTTGTCATGTCATATGATAAGCTCTGATTTCAGCCATTGCTCTCTACTCAATGAGATAGAATATGTCTGATATCTGATAACGAATCAGAAATAGTGTGGCAATAGATCGCGGCATACGAGGCGAATCAGATGCTGGCATGTGTTCTGAGATTTTGCTGAGGAGTTAATACCGATGTTGTGTTGAGGTAGGCCATTTGGGTGAGTATTACCCAGATTGAATATGAGGAGAAGGGTCAACACGAAGTTGCTTTGTGAGTGGTGATGAGGAATATGTAATCTGTATTTGTGATGAATATAGATTGAATGGCAACAAAGTATTGCCATTGGTAAGCTATCCTGAAAGAAATTGTATGATTGCATACCGATCTTAAAAAGTACCTGATTACGACATCTTATGAGCCTCTGTCGTTAACTTCACACATGGTCTGCCGTCAGCTTATTACTGGAGAATTGCACTGGACGGCTCCTATTTCCCCTCGCTCCACTTCAAAAAATCATCGTCTCCTCATTTTCCAGCCCAGCGTCGCAGATGAGCGTGAATGTGTCCCCAGAGGACGCTTCCGGTGACGATACGGCGACGATGCATCTTGTAATCTCTCTCCATCATGAGCTGACGCCATCTCACGAATGGCTGTCCCCTTCGCGGGGGGCAATTTTCCCTAACCACACACCCCCCTCGATTTTCAGGTGGGTCCATACGACGCATGATGAAGGAGAAGCTGAGATGAAGACGACCATCATTGGAACGGGTTATGTTGGATTGGTCACGGGTGTTTGTTTGGCAGACGTGGGTCATACCATCATTTGTGTGGACAATGACGCTCAGAAGGTTCAGACCCTCACCTCAGGGCGTCCAACCATCTTTGAGCCCGGCTTGGAGCTGGTTTTTTCGCGGGCGTTGGAAGCTGGTCGCATCAGCTTTACGGGCGATCTGGACGCTGCCACCCGGGAGACGCTGATCATTATGTTGGCCCTTCCGACGCCGCCGAATGAAGACGGAAGTGCTGACCTTAAACACGTGTTAGGGGTTGCCAAGACTCTGGCAAACATGATGGCCACCCGTAAGGCTCAGGGTACACACCGATATCAAGTGGTGGTGAACAAGAGCACTGTGCCCGTGGGGACGGCGGCGCGTGTGCGTCACCTGTTTGAAGCGGCTGGATTGATTGCGGGCGCTGACTTCGATGTGGTCTCCAATCCGGAGTTTTTGCGCGAAGGGGTGGCCGTGCGCGACTTTTTGGAGCCGGATCGGGTGGTGGTGGGATGCCCCAACGTGCGCTCTCAGAACCTCATGCATGCCCTCTATGAGCCCATTGTAAAGACGCGCGGCTCCTTCATCGTGATGGACGAACCCTCGGCTGAGATGACCAAGTATGCCGCCAATGCATTTTTGGCCACCAAGATCAGCTTCATCAACCAGGTCGCACAGCTTTGTGATCGGGTGGGTGCAGACGTGGAGCAGGTGCGCCTGGGCATTGGCAGTGACAATCGTATTGGCATGCTCTTTTTGAATCCCAGCATTGGGTTTGGTGGAAGCTGCTTTCCCAAAGACGTGAAGGCCCTGATGGCAACGGCAGAGCAGTACGATTATGACTTCAACATCTTGGAGGCAGTGCTCGAAGCCAACCGTCGGCAGGCCCATCAGATCATCTCGCGCCTGCGCGACACCCTGGGCGAAGATCTGACCGGTCGTACCGTTGCGGTGTGGGGTCTGACATTTAAGGCCAATACCGACGATGTGCGGGAGTCTCCTGCCCATGTTGTCGTCCGGGACTTGGTCCGTGCCGGTGCCTAGGTGGTGGCCTACGATCCCGAAGCGGAAGCCACCACGCGCGTGGTGCTCGGCGATATCCTCCAGTATGCCCCCTCCATGTACTCTGCTTTACACAGCGCAGATGCCTTGGTGATCTGCACAGAGTGGCGTCAGTTTGCGGAAGCCGATCTGCATCAGGTGCGCAACAGCCTGCGCACGCCTCTGATCCTGGATGGCCGAAACCTGTTTGATCCTCAGCACATGGCAGCCCTGGGCTTCATCTATCGTTGTGTGGGTCGTCCTTTTGTAGCTCCCAACGACAACTGCATTCTGATGGAGCGCGAGCTTCCCATGCACATGAACCGAGTCGCGGCATCAGCACTCAATTAAACGGTACACGACTGATCGAAGATGTGGGATGCGACTCGTTACGAGTGCGCAAAGTATTGGGTGAGGGGAATTCATTCGTATCGAGTTCCCCCGCTTCATTTGTGTGGACCCTACAGGGCACACGTCGAGGAGTTATTATGTCTGAGGAGCGTGATCTGGTGGCCATTTCCAGTGACATCAACTATCTGGATCCAGCTCGACAGGTTGTAGCCAATCTGTATTATAATGCCCACTGGAAAGGCGACATCTTGTTGCTGGCCCATGAGGTTCCCGAGTCGGCACTGGGCTGGTTCCGTGAGCGGGGTGTGTTGATCAAACATGTAGACCATCTGTTTTATAATGGCCACTTGCCAGCCGCAACGTTTAGCCGATATTTCCTCTTTACGGAGGAGTATAAGAAGTGGCGTAGTGTGGTCTTCTTGGACGTGGACATCATCGTGCGTTCGTCGATTGATCAGCTCTGTACGCTGCCTGGTTTTAACGCCGTGCTGGGATACAAATCGACGATCCGCGAAAACTTCGTGCGGGAGAAGGCCCCTGAGCTCTACGATGAACTGGAGGCACTCTACGACCTAGATGCGCCTGCCTTTAACGGTGGGGTGTTGTCGTGGAGCACAGATATCATCACCTCAGAGACCTTTGGTGAGCTGTGCCGGATGACGGAGCGTTATCTGCCTGCCAGTCGTTTTGCCAATCAGGGACTCTTGAACCTGTGCTTTTATAAACAATGGCATCAGCTCCCAGCCATTTATAATGCATACTATCCCACCAATCTGCGAAACGAAGAGCTGATGGCCAATGCGATCATCTTGCACTTCAACGGCAAGAAGCAGAAGCCCTGGATGGAAAGTACACCTACATCGATGATATCCTCTTGGGCATCCTCGGTGCGATGGACAAAGTTCAGGGCTTCCGTATTTACAATCTCGGCAAGAGCCAGACCACCACCCTTGCGGAGCTGATCCACCTGCTCGAGCAAGCTTTAGGGGTGCAGGCTCAGCGGTTAGCCCTGCCTCTGCAACCCGGCGACGTGGCCATCACCTACGCGGACATTCGTCGTGCGCGGGAGGAACTGGGTTATCATCCGACCACCAAAGTCAGCGAAGGCATTCCAAAGTTTGCCGCCTGGCTGAAGCAGGAAATGGGTCGGTCGTAATCGGAGCTGAAGACGCTGCTGGCGGGCCTCGAGCGTGTCATCTGAGTGCAGGCAGGTGACGCGACGAGCCGTCTCAACAGGGAGTGGGAGATGGACAGAGCTTGGATTAAACGGTGTGAAGATGCGGTTCGGCAGCATGCGGAGGCGGTTCTCCAGCATGGTCGAGATCCGCTGCGGCAAGGTGTGCCCCTGTTCTGCGATGGGCTGGAGCTGGAGACCTTGCGACCCGTGACCTGGCTATCTCAGGGTGAGACCTGGGTTTTGTCCAACTTGGCCAGCCAGCAGCATCTTCTTCGGCTCTTGGAAGGGGTCAGTGTGCTGACGGGCGCTCCGGCCTATGTGGAAGCCGCAGAAGCTGCCGTCGGTTTTATGCTCGAGCATGGTCGAGTGGGAGAGCTGCTGAGCTGGGGAGGCCATATGGCCTGGGATCTTGCCAAACAACAGCCCGTTTTTGCCAACAACAAGGGACAGATGCATGAGCTCAAGCGGCACTATCCGAACTATGCGCTGCTGCATCGGGTACATTCAGCGCATACCCAACGATTTATCGAAGCCTTTTGGCATGCCCACGTTCATGATTGGTCCCGTCTGGAGTTCAGTCGGCATGGAATTCCAGCAGATATGACGTTTCCCGCTTTGCCCTGGCCTCCAACATATGCCGAAACGCCGGTTTTTTTTGAGGGAGTGGATCTCACTTTCTGCAATGCTGGCAGTGACTTGTATTATGCAGCCGTCCAGCTTTCCCTCTTGACTGGACAGAAGGCCCCCTTGACGTGGGCCATTCGACTGCTGAGACGTTATGCGCAGACCCGCCATCCCGTGACGGGTTTGGGTGGATATCAGTTCAGCCTCTCCATCTTGCCAAAAGGCTCGCCTCACGTGCCAGAGGGCAGAGGGGATCGGGCGCGTGAGCAGTTGGGGGAGCAACTGGCGGCCTTCGAGCCGACTGAAGCCTCGGTAGTTTCGACGAAGCAGCTTAAGACCATGCTGGGGCCGGTGGCCGTTTGTCGTCTTCAGCTTGCCGAGCAGTTGGGTGCGGAAGGCTGTGAATTTCTTGAAGATGCGGTTCAAGATCTGCTTGCATGGGCGCGTCATGCCTACGATCCTCAAGGCCATGTTTGGCACCCCATGTTGATACAGGGCATGAGACTGAGCGCGTTGGTGCTGGAGAAGCCGGGGTATTATGGCCCTGCCGGAGCTCGTCTGCCCACCTGCAAGACCGATAGTGCGATGTTGTGCGCTTATGCCCTGGCCTTTCGCTTGACTCGAGATGAAGCCTTGTGGGCAAGCCTTCGTCAGCTTGTGCAAGGTCTAAAGCTGGGCACATTGGGAGAGACGCCGGTAGACCACGCGCAACTAAATCTGCGGACGGGCGCTCAAGATCCCGCACTCTTGATGGCATTGCTCGAGCTGCATCGCGCCACGCACGATCCGCAGCTCATGCCGATGGCCTGCCGAGTTGCGGATAACATGATGACATTACGGTGGAATAGAGGATTCTTTGTACGCCAAGCGCAGCGCCCCCTCTTTCGGTTAGATCGTCCTGAGCCCCTTGCCATACTGCACCTCACGGAGACCCTGCGAGGTTATGAAGGCCGTCTCCCTGCCTATAGTCCGGGACAGCCGCGTTTTGAAGCGTGGCATGATCAGGCAGGAGAGACCACAGACGAGAAGTGGCTCTATGAGCGGCTCACCGCGTTTCCCTCCTCTGACCCTCGTCCCGAATAATTGTCAGAAGCCGCTTTATGGCCACCTCCTCGCTCTCTCTACGCCAACGTTGGCAGCTATATGTGCTTCGCCGACCTCCCACACCAGAGGAGCAAGCCGAAGCCGACTTGGTGAAGGCGTGCCGTCGTGAAGTGCTGGCGTTTTCGTGGCCGGTTATGACCGAGCTTCTGTTGATGTCCTGCATCTCCATCATCAACTTGATGTTGGTCGGAAGACTGGGACCCGAGGCGATCAGCATTGTGGGACTCAGTAACCAGCCCCTGTTGATCTTTATGGCGATGTTTCAAGCCTTTACGGTAGGGGCCACCGCGCTGGTATCTCGCGCCATTGGAGCAGGAGAGCGAGCGCAGGCTCAGTCCATCGCCGTGCAGACGGTCTTACTCTCCAGCGTGATCAGCCTGAGCATTGCCGGGCTGGGCATTTTCGGCGCTGAGCAGATCATGAGGGGGATGGGAGCCCACGACACGTTATTACACGAGGGAACGCCCTACATGATGTACATGGCGGTGGGGTTTGCGTTCCAGGGCTTGCCGACGTCAGTGGCAGCCATTTTGAGAGGGGCAGGGGAGACGGCTGCACCTATGCGCTACAACGTGCTCTCCAATGTGGTGCATGTGGGATTGGGCTTTCTGTTGATCCAGGGAGTTCCGGGCTGGAAAGGACTTGGGCTGCAAGGAGCTGCTATTGCCTCGGTTGTGGCAAGAGCCGTGGCGTATGTGCTGGCGGTGAGGGCGCTGCTTTCTCCTCTGCTCCCCTTTGGACTAGAGGCCCGCACCCCCGTGTACTGGGATCGGCCCATCTTAAACCGAATTGCGCGGGTGGGTGTCTCTGCGGCGGGTGAGCAGCTCTTCTCACGCTTGGGCTTGCTTCTGTACACCCGAATTGTGGCGGAGCTCGGAACGGTGGCGGTGGCTGCCCATCAGATCAACTTAACCGTGTCTTCTTTGGCACTGAATGCCGTGACCGCACTCAGTGCCGCAGCCAGCTCCTTCGTGGGGCGTTCCCTCGGAAAACAGGCACCTGACGAGGGCGCGCGCTACTGGAGGGAGGCCCTCTTCCAGGGACATCTTGTGTCCGTACTCCTGACTTTACTGTTCTTTTTTGCAGGTGTTCCCCTCTCAGCCCTCTTCACCGACTCAAAAGAAGTGATTGTTTTATCGGCGATGGTGTTAAAGATTAATGCCATCATCTCCCTGCCTCAAAGTGTCTTTACTGTGGTCGCGGGAGGGCTACGGGGAGCAGGTGACACCCGCTATCCTATGATGGCGGCTGCTGTCGGCTCTCTCGGCGTCAGAGTCAGTCTCGCCTGTGTATTTGTGCTCTGGTTGGAGCTGGGACTGCTGGGTGCTTGGTATGCTGCACTATTAGATCAAATGATTCGAGCCATTCTCATCCACCGGCGTTATAAGACAGGGCGCTGGAGAACGCAGACCGTCTGACCTATGGGGATGTGCAGCTATGGCAACACAATGAAGACTTTATTGGGATGTCGTGTTGCACTGATATTAAACATAAGAGCGTATCAAACCTTGACGGCGATGAATGTTATTTTGACCGCCGCTGTGAATGATAGTGTGTAGCCAATGGGTGATCATCGCCAACGAAAGGGACCGATCAGATGTCAGCCTCATCCGAGCGGATTGAAGCGCCTAAGCAACTGTATGTCTACCAGCTTACACTTCTTGGGGGATTTTCGCTTTCGTTCAATGGGCGCACACTGAAGAGTGTCACCGCGCCTCGCCTTCAGTCCCTGCTGAGTTATCTCATCTTAAATGCCCATAAGCAGCTCGACCGTTCGTATCTGGCAGGCTTATTTTGGCCGGAACTATCGGAGGAGATGGCCAGAGGGCATCTCAGAAAGACACTCTTTAAGCTCAAGGAATGCCTACCCGCCGGAGATGAGCCCGTAGAGTTCAGCAAATCATCCATTGAATGGCGCGCACAGTTTTCTTGTGATGTCTTAGAGCTTGAAGACATATTGGAGGGGCCAGTTACCCAAGATAAGATGCGAAGGGCGCTTCAGCGTTATACGGGAGAGCTACTGCCCGGATGCACCGATGCATGGTGTCTTCAGCGCCGTGAGATGCTCCAGAATCGTGTGTTAACAGCGATGGATGAGCTGGGCAATCAGCTCGAATCTCGGCGACAGTATGGTGAGACGGCTGAGCTGATGTTGGCGCGCCTCAATCTGGATCCTGTGCATGAAGAGAGCTGGTTTCGGCTCTTTCGCATGCGCTTAGCCCTGGGAGATCGCAGTGCGGCTCAGCGAGCGTGGGTAGAATGTAAGTCGATCTTATCGCAAGAGCTGGACGTTGAACCTGGAGCAGCCTTTACCCAAGCCGTGCAGCAGCTCTCTCGTCTGCCAGAGCGCACAGATGATGCCAATGAAAGAATCCCACTCGTCGGGCGGGTGAGCGAGTGGAATGCAATGTTAAGCGCATGGCAACATGTCAACAAAGTGGGCGCGCGTTGGGTCTTGATCCATGGTGTGGCGGGCATCGGAAAAACTCGATTGGCCGATGAGATGCGATACTATGTTGAAAGACAGAGCCATCGAACTGCCACTGCGACCTGTGCCTCCTCCGATCAGAGCAGCGCATTTGCGGCCCTGGCGATGCTGTTGAGGGCACTTCCTGCCCCGGCTGGACCTCCTATGGTATTGGCGGAAGTTTCTCGACTGGTGCCAGAGCTGCACGAAAAACACTCCAACCTACCGGACGTTCAGTCCCTCAACGAACCAGGACAGCGACCACGCTTCTTTCAGGCCATCTCACGTTATCTGTTAGAGCATGAGCCGCTGATGCTTCTGGTGGACGATGTGCAGTGGTGTGACGATGCCACCCTGGAGTTTATGCACTACTTTGTGCGCAATTTTGCCAATCGTAAAGTGTTGTGGATGGCGACACTGCGCGCGGATGACGCCCCTACCTACGGGCAACTTCCCCAAGAGTTGTTACCTACGCTTCGACGTCTGAAAGTACTCACAGAGCTCTCACTTGGGCCACTCTCGCAGCAAGAGTCCTGTACACTCCTGCTGGCAGAAGCCAAAGAAGAGCTCTCCGTTCATGTGCTCGAGTCATTGTACTCCGAAGCAGAGGGGACTCCCCTGTATCTGCTGGAGCTGTTACGTGCGCGGCATCTGCATGCACAGGCTGCGGTCATGGCTGGACAGTATCCGCAGACCTTGACTGAAGCGGTGGCAGTACGATGCAGTGTGTTGAGTGCAGGCGCAAGATTGGTGCTTGATGTCTTATCGGTCATCGAGGGCACTGCTTCGGCTGAGTTATTGGCCATTGTCTGCGAACGACCGGAGCTCGAAGTGCTCCAAGACCTCGATGATCTCCTCCGACGAAGGCTGATAGAAGAGCGACCAGATGCGTCGGTGCGTTTTGCGCATGGTTTGATTGGATCGATTGTATATCGTCTCCTCTCTTTGCCAAAACGTCGAACCCTCCATCGACGGATTGCGGAGGCGCTCAGCAAACATTCAGAGGCCGAGCGAGGGCTGGCCCTGCAGATCGCATCACAGTTTGAGAGTGCTAATATACTGGAGAAAGCCGGACACTATCTGATCGCGGCGGGAGAGCGCGCGGTCTTGTTGGCCGAACATCATGCTGCCTGTCAACACTTTGAAAAGGCTCTTTCCTTTCCTCTCCTGTCGGAGCTTGACCAGCTCAACGCTCATAAAGGTCTCACCCAAGCCAATATCATGCTGGGAGACTTTCAGCGCGCCTTCGTTGCTATTGAAAGAAGTCTACCCCTTGCAAAGTCACGCGGTGACAGTCACTCCTATACCCTCGGGCTGGTACATAAAGGGCATGTGCTTCAGAGATTGGGACGTCACAATGAGGCAGATCAGCCATTGGCAGAGGCCCTCAGTGTGATGCCTTCAGGTGAAGAACTATCCCTTATGCAAGCCCACATTCAGCGTGCAGAGCTGGCGCTCCACCGACTCAAGCTTGACACCGTTTGGGAGGACTCTGAGCAAGTTTATGCTTGTTTTCTGCGCGTTGCAGAGAAAAACAATAAAGCCTCTGTCCGCATCTCTGGATGTGTACCCTTGATCTGGACGGGGCGAATGGAGCAGGCTTCCCTTCTATGTGAAGAAGCACTACAGCTTGCCATTCAGCAGGAACGTCGAGACTGGATTGGAATGGCTCGTTATTGGCGCTCTCATCTGATCATCTCGCAGGAACGCTACGAAGAAGCGGAACATGAGCTGCTCCAGGCAATCCAGACGGCTCAAGCCTGTGATTGTAACGGACACATGCTCACCTTTCAGAGCTCTCTCGGGGTGATGATGGGACTGCGTGGGAAGTTTCGGGGCGCCATGCACTACTTTGGAGTGTCCTTGAATGGCTCCGATGCTGCGCAACATGCAAATGCAGAGGCGGGTTATCTTGCTGCTCACTTTGGTGATTACGAACGCGCTTGGTCCATCTTGACCACACTTCTAACGAAAGTGCTCAAGTCAGCAAGTCTATGGCGTCACCTGCGTATGTATACACGCTTGTGTTCTGTTTCAGTGCTGTATGGTAAACTCGATGATGCGGAGCACTATCATCAAAAGTGTGCAGAGCTCTTTCCCCTAAAGACCTGGCTTGAGACAGCGCCCTCCGAAGGTGTTGAGCTCAATCCCTGGGCCCTCAAGGTGCCTGCGTGTGTCAGTGATCTGCGCATCTTATGCCTATACAATTATGGAGGACTGCTGTTTAAACAGGGCAAGCTTCATGAGGCCCTGCCGTATGTACGTGAAGCCAGTCGCCTGAGACCCTATTCTCAGATTCAGCTCTTTGAATGGGATCCTCACTTTACCTTGGCGGAGCTATACCTTGCTTTAGATCGTCCAGGAGATGCACAGCGAGAACTTGAGCATATCGATCACCAAACAGGAGGAAACCCTCTGAGCCATAAGGGGTTGGCACGCTTCTATGGACTGCGCTGGCAGGCCGCCCTCGCCCTTGGCAATCCTGTCGCTGCTGAAGAAGCGCTCAGCGTTGCGCGTCGGCATCTGCATCGTATGTGCCTTGAGTTGGATACGTCAGAGGCAAGACGTAAGCTGAGAGAGGACCTATCCTATCATGCCATTTTGGGAGTAGAATAGCCCTTAAAGGGAGAGAACCGCTACCACCACAGCGCACCTTTCCCGGTATTCTGGGCTGCGAACCTCCCACACAATGCCGCTCAAGTCTTGACGATCAGCAAGCAAGAGGTATGAAGGAGCACACATGCCATCTCCATCCAATACAAGACAAGCAGCGCCAGCCATCTTTACGTATCAGCTTACGCTACTCGGGGGATTTTCGCTTTCGGTTAATGGCCGCACCCTCAAGACCGTGACGGCGCCGCGCCTTCAGTCTCTGCTTGCATATCTCTGTTTGAATGCCCATAAACAGCTTGACCGCTCCTACTTAGCCAGCATGTTTTGGCCGGACGTCTCGGAGGAGCAAGCCCGAGGTCATCTGCGTAAGGCACTCTATAAGCTCAAAGAGTGCTTGCCTGTAGCAGATGAGCCATTGGAGTTCAGCAAGTCCAGCATTGAATGGCGCGCTTCATGCGCATGCGACGTCTTGGAGCTGGAGGCATTGCTGGAGGGTCCAAACACTCAAGAGCAGCTCCGCCGGATATTGACCCGCTATGTGGGAGAGCTCCTGCCTGGATGCACAGATGCGTGGTGTCTTCAGCGTCGCGAGAGCCTCAGAGCCCGAGTATTGAGTGTACTTGATGCGCTATGTAAGCAACTGGAAACTCGGTGACAGTATGGGGAGGCAGCAGAGCTGATTCAATCGCGGTTGAGTCTTGATCCGGTTCATGAAGAGAGCTGGTTTCGGCTGTTTCGCATTCGATTGGCGCTGGGAGATCGCAGTGCAGCGCACCGTGCTTACACGGAGTGCAAAGAGATACTGGCCCGCGAGCTGGAGGTTGAGCCGGGTCAAGTCTTCGAGCAGGCGGTTCAGCAGCTCTCACGCAACCATTCGCGCGCGCAGCCTGTGATCGAGCGCCTGCCACTGGTGGGCCGCGTCCATGAGTGGTCGGAGCTGCTCAGCGCATGGCAACATTCAAGCCGAGAGGGTATGCGCTGCGTTTTGATTCAGGGAGTAGCAGGGATCGGAAAGACCCGTTTGGCAGAGGAGATGGCTCAATACGTACAGCAGCAAGGGCATCGAGTGGGGGGTGCTATCTGCTCACAGTCGGATCTGAGTGGTGCATTTTCAGTCCTTTCAATGCTGTTGAAGGTGCTGCCTGTCGCATCAAGTTTACCCTCGGTGTTGGCAGAGGTCGCCAGACTTGTACCGGAGGTGTACGAAACAAATCCCACCCTGCCGGAAGTTCGATCCCTCAACGAGCCTGGACAGCGACAGCACTTCTTTCAGGCACTGGCTCGATACTTATTCGAGCAAGAGCCGCTGCTGCTGTGGATCGATGATATTCAATGGTGTGACGATGCCACCCTTGAGTTTATGCAATACCTATTCCGCACCTTTAGTCTCCGAAGGGTGTTGTGGCTGGCGACTTTGAGAATGGACGATGCACCAAGTCGAGGCCAGCTTCCTCAAGATCTGCTTCCCAGTCTGAGGCGCCAAAAGGTGTTGTATGAGCTCACGTTGGGGCCCCTTACTCAGAAGGAATCCACCACCCTGCTTTTGGCAGAAGCGCGTGAAGCACTCTCGCCTCATCTCTTAGAGGCACTATACGCAGAAGCAGAAGGCACACCCTTGTATCTCTTGGAGCTCTTGCGTGCAAGGCACTTTCAGGCTCAAACAGCGGTCATGGCTGGGAATTATCCGCACACGCTGACGGAAGCAGTGGCGGTGCGATGCAGTGTACTCACTCACACAGGGCGGCTCTGTCTGGATGCCTTGGCTGCGGTGGAGGGCCCCGCATCGGTCGAGCTATTGGCACAAGTCTGTGAGCGTTCGGAGCTGGAGATCTTGCAGGAATTGGATGACCTCCTTCGCCGACGTCTGATCGAAGAACGTCCCGATGCATCGGTTCAGTTTGCCCACGGATTGATTGGCTCGATTGTCTATCGGCTCATGTCACTTCCAAAACGACGCGTATTGCATCGACGTATTGCGGAGGCACTGTGTTCCGCTCCCGAGGCCCTTCGTGAGCTGGCACTTCAGATTGCAAGTCAGCTTGAGAAGGCACAGCTCCAAGAGAAGGCAGGCCCCTATCTGATGGCGGCGGGAAAGCGGGCGACTCAGTTTGCAGAACATCCGGCGGCTCGTCTACACTTTTAAAAGGCGCTCTCACAGACCACCTTATCGGAGCAGGAGCGACTCCTTGCCCTTCAAGCGCTTAGCCAGACCATGCTGATGCTGGGCGCTTTTGACGATGCCTTGACCGTGCTGGAGCTGCTGATTGCATGCTCCAAGAGACAGGAGGACCAACGTGCTTATGCCTCGGCGCTGATTCATCAGGCGCATGTCTTAGTACGATTGAATGAGCATGATAAGGCCGATAGAGCGTTAACCGAAGCGCTCCGCGTGATGCCCAGCGAAGAGGCTCTTGCACTCTTTTATGCACAAGTCTTACATGCTGAGCTCAGCAGCCATCGGCTTCAGTTTGAGACGGTCTGGTCCGCATGTGAACATGCTTACGAAGGCTATCAGCGCCTGTCTCAGCACAACGCCGATCCTGCAGTGCGCATTGCAGCATGTATTCCATTCGTCTGGATAGGTCGAAGAGAAGCTGCTCAATCCTTGAGTGATGAGGCGTTTCAACTGGCACAGGCGCAAGGACGCCGTGATTGGAGTGGCATGGCCCGTTTTTGGCATTCCATCTGGCATATGATGGATGCTCAGTATGAAGCCGCTGAAGAAGCGATAGAGCAGGCCATTCAATGGGCGGAAGCCAGCGAGTGTCATCAGCATGTGCGCTCCTTTCAGCGCTTTTTGGGTGGGATGATGGGTTTGCAGGGGAAGTTTCGTCAAGCCATGAAGTCTTATGGGTTTGACCCCGACTCGACGGAATGCAGCGCCCCGCAGCATGAGCGTGCGTTCGGCGATGCGGCCTATCTGATGGCCCACTTTGGAGCGAGAGAGCAGGCATGGTCATGGCTGTTGAAGGCTCAGACAGAGGCGGAGAAAGGTAATAGCCGTAAGCATTTGTTGCGGGCATATCTCAACCTTTTTGCGGTCGCGGTATTGTATCATCGCTTGGAAGACGCACAATACTATCAGTTCAAGTGTTCTGAGTTGTTGCCGAGTGAGACGTGGATGCGGATGGTACCCGTCGAGTGTGATGTCTTAGATCCCTGGGTGCATAGGGTGCCCGGATGTCTGACCGATTTACGTATAGAGTGTCTTTATCACAATGGCAGTCTCTTGTTGAAACAAGGGGAAGCGCGAGTGGCCCAAACCTGTCTGCGGGAGGCCAGTCGTTTGAGGCCCTTTGCGCAGACGCAGGTGTTCAACCGCGATCCTCAGCTTGCCCTCGTGGAGGCGCTGCTGGCATCGAAGGAGCCTGAGGAGGCTCAGGCGGTGCTGGAGGCGGTTGCTCGTGAAACACACGGAAAACCATGTACTTATAAGGGCATGGCCTACTATCACGGCTTAAGATGGCAGACCGCTCGTGCTCTTGGAGAGCAGAAGCAGGCCGAGGAGGCGCTTCAGTCGGCCCGGCGGTCCTTGCTGAGGCTGAGCCACGAGCTGGGCACACCCGAGGCCCGCCGACGCCTATGTGAGAATTTGCCTTACCATGCTTCTTTAGCGCATTCAGATTGACAGAGATGGCTGAATCAGAGAGGGCAATTCAACCGAAATATGTATCCATTATGGTCTCACTTCAAGCGGAGATCCAGCCTCCACCTGAGGCAATCTATGGGGCCGTACTGTGACCATTCAGTGGCATCTACACGTCATAGAGATGAAATTTTGTGACTCTCCATTCTTTTTGATGAACGCTCCTCGTTCTCCTGAAAACCACGCAGGGCGAAGCATGGGAACGTTGACAGTTCTTGGATACTCGTTCAAGAATAGAGGTACTCTCAAATGACCGTTTGCGTGAGTGCAACTATGTGATAAGTGAAACCATTAATAGTCGAGTCCGCCATGATCCAGATTCAGATGTTCGGGGGATTTCGTGTCCGGAGTGGTACGGAGTCCGTGGAAGGGCTGAGTGGTCCTCGGATCCAGGCCCTGCTTGCCTATCTCATTCTTCAGTCTGGAGTCCCTCAATCACGTCAGCAGCTCGCCTTTCTGTTTTGGCCTGAATCGAGCGAGCAGCAAGCTTTTGGCAGTCTTCGGAAGCTGTTGCATGAGCTACGCCAGCGCCTCACAGAGTTTGACCGGCTGATCTTGGCAGATCGCCTTCACTTGACTTGGAAGCCGACCATTGATTGTCGTGTTGACGTGTTGGAGTTCGAAGCTCTGACCCGTACTTCGCTCAACGGGACCGACGATCTGAGACGGGTTGTGGAGCTGTATCAGGGAGAGCTTCTGCCGGGCTGTTACGAGGACTGGTTGCAGGCTCGCCGCGAGACTGCCGCTCGAAACTTTCGGGATCTGTTGACCCGAGGGGTGGAGCTGCTGGAGTCTCAGCGGTGTTATTCTGAAGCCATCGGTTTTGCTCAGCGGCTGCTGGAACAGGATCCGCTCAATGAAGTGGCATATCATAACTTGATGCGTCTGTATTCGCTCTATGGTGATCGTGCGGCGGCGCTCAAGACCTATCACACCTGTGCCAAGACCTTACGTCGAGAGCTTGCGGTTTCGCCCAGCACTGAGATGCGGACCAGCTTTCAGCGGCTGCTGAAGGCAGAGCCGCTGGAGGTGGGGGCACAAGGGACCGCCAGTCGTCAGGGGCTGGTGGGTCGGCATCGAGAGTGGCAGACGTTGCGTGAGCGGTGGGCGGAGGCGGAGCAGGGGCGTCCTTGCTGTGTGGCATTGGTGGGCGGGGTGGGCATCGGTAAGACACGGGTGGCAGAGGAGTTTCTTCAGTGGGCTGAACAACAAGGCGTGACCACGCTCAGCGTTCGCTCGTATCGTCTCGAGCGTGAGCTGCCCTATATGCTGGTGAGCTCTATTCTGCGTCAGCTCTCTCTACAAGGACTCGAGCCGAGCTGGCGGCGTGAGCTGGTTCACCTTCTACCCGAGCTGGCGGACCAAGGTGAGCTGGCACCCTCGCCCGTGTCATCGCCCCAGGAGCGGCGTCAGCAGATCTTTGAGGCTTCATGTCGCGCCTTTACCCGCATTCAACCGACCTTGACAGTGTTGGATGATCTGCAATGGAGTGATGTTGAGAGTCTCGATTGGCTGAAGCTGCTGCTCTACAACTGGACCACTGCCCGCATGATGTTGGTGATGACCGTGCGCACCCATGAGCTTCCCCGTAATAGTCCGGTGTTGCGTGCGCTGAAGGAGCTGAGAGCCGCTGGGCTGCTGGTTGAGCTCAATATGGAGGCACTCTCCAGCCAAGAGACACACCAGCTTGCCAATTCGCTCTTACCACATCCTTTGCCCGAGGCAACCGCACAGAGACTCTACGAAGAGAGTGAAGGCAATCCACTCTTCATTACAGAGCTGGTGCGAAGTGGATTGCTGAGCCAGCCTCAAAAGAGTGTGCCATTGCCGCCCACCTTTCAGTCCGTTTGGGAAGCGCGGCTGAGCAGTCTACCGGAGACACTGCGACGCCTTGTTGAGCTGCTTGCCATCATCGCCCGTCCAAGCTCCCTGACGCTGCTAGAGCGATGCAGTACTTTGCCCATCGATATACTCTATGATGGTATTCCTGAGCTGCTCGAGCGTGGTTTCATCCAAGAGAGACGGGACGGATTTTTTGCATTTACCCACGGGAAGCTGGCGGAGTGTACCGCGCAGAGCATCAATCCAATGTCTCGCCGTCGTCTTCATCTTCAGGTCGCACGGGCCTTAGCCCAGGAGCTTGATCAGGTCTCTGTTCGTCACCACGTTGAGATTGCATCGCACTATGAGCGGGCATTTGAGCCGATCAAGGCCGCCGGGCACTACGTTCAAGCTGGACAGGCTGCCGTGGTTCTTTTTGCCTATTCTGAAGCACTGGGATTTTTTAAGCGCGCCCTTCAAGCACTTCAGAATGGACCCCAGCAGCCCGCCGTATGTTGGGAGATTCATGTCGGCTGTGAGCATATTCACGGTGTCATGGCCGCTCGACAAGAGCAGCTTGAGTCGCTTCATGCAATGGAACGATTGGCGCAACAGGCGGGGGCCGAGTCCCACTGGCTTCCAGAGACTCGTATCCGTCAAGCACAGCGACTGGTGAAGATTGGTCAAGGCCCCTCGGCATTGAGCCTGCTTCAAGATGCCAGTCGCCTTGCGGCTCAACGTCTTCTGCCAGGACTGGAAGCAAAGGCCCTCTACTTTGAAGCACGGGAGATCTTTCAGAATGCTCCTCGCTCTCCACATCTGTTGGCGATGTTAGATCGGGCTCATCAGCTTGCGGGGCATGCTCAGGATCAGGCCCTCGGCGCGGATATCAGCAGCTTTAGACTCTATCTGAGGCAGACATTTGGAGTATTGCCGACCCCGGGCATCTGCTCCAATCCGCTCGATGATGATCCGTGGCCTGAGCCAAAAACGGAACCTCACCTGCGACAGAGCATACTTGGGCATCGGGCCCGTGCATGCCTCTGTGAAGGTCGCGTTCAATGTGCCATTGGACATACGGTGCGTGCGCTTGAAATTGCCACAGAGATCCACGACGAGTTCCTCATCAATCGCCATGAACATTGGCTGGGAATGTGTCAATATCTTCAAGCGCAGTATTCAAAGGCAGGTACTCACTTTGAGCGGACTTTCGTCCGAGCGAGGCGTATTGGTGATCGCCGGAAAGAGCTGAGTGGGCTGCTGTGGAGTGCTGAAGTTCAGATGGAGCTGGGACACTACGAAGTGGTACGTGGATTGCTCCATCAAACCCTCATGTTGGCACAAGAGTCAGGGGATCATGTGCTAGAAGCGTATGCATATAGTAGCCTCTCGCACCTCTATTTTGAGCTTCATGAATCTGAGCAGTGCTTAAAGACCTGTGAAGAAGGCTTGCGTGTCGCGGAGAAGGTGGCAGGTGGATACAGTGGCTCTGAAGGTGGTCTCTTCCATTGGCGGGGGAGGGCGCTTCAGAAGCTCGGACGCATTGACGAAGCTAAGGAGGCTCTAGACCGTAGCGCGAGCGTTTGTATCGGATTAGATCGTTATTTCTGTCTGGATGAGACGCTGGTATCGATGGCCGAAATGCACTTGCTTAAACAACAGAGTATCACCGCCATTGAGCTTCTGGAGCCGCTGATACTGAGAGCTTTAAACCCTCAGGAGGGCATGGTTCAGCCTCAGCGTGCGCTCTATGTGTACGCGCAGGCGCTGAGGCAGCACGGTAGCCTGCGTGAGGCCGAGCGTGCGCTGGGTGATGCTCGGCAGCGGCTTCTTCAGATTGCACACAATATTCAACTGGAATCGGATAGGCGTGCCTTCTTAAAACGGCATCTGAACCAAGCGATTCTGACCGCTTCAGTCGGTTTGGAGGGGGATCCTGGAGGCGCTCCAACCGTAGCCCACGGCTGCTGATCCCGCCCCACAACCTACCCTCACGGAAGTCGTGACCGACGCGCGAGCCCCCGCTGTGATGGGAATCCGCCCGTCCACAATTGGGTGTTGAGTCATCCCAGTCATCCCAGTCATCCCAGTCATCCCGACCAGCTATATATTATTCTTTTCAGCACTGTTCATATCTTGGTGCGTTCCAAAAAGTCATGCGTCAATTCCTTTACGGGATGGGGTGCATTCCTACTTGTTGGGCAGGTGCTGTTCTATTCCATGCTGACCGTTCCATCGGTCTGCGTTACCTTCGCAAGATGTTCAAAAATATGCTGAAATATTATGAAGTTAAGATATGGAATATGCGAGGTCGTTGAAGCTCCACACAAAGGCTTAGAAGGCAGATCCTGCCTCGATACATCGAAGCGTTCCCTCTTTGCGAGAGGAGGTAACGCAAGTTAACGCTTGACTGATGAGGTCCCAACTGCTGAGTACGCAGAATAAGCGGGTTTTTATTTGTAGGCCAATGCGTTTATTCGCCTGCCTGCGTTACCTTGAGCGAACTTCCGAGACTTCTGAGAACGCAGCAGGCCGGTACGTTTGGGTAACGGTTCATCGGGATACTGATGTTCATTCATGGTGACACACGCCACGGTGGCGGGTTTCACGAGAACATCACCACTCATATTGAGGAAAAGCATGCACTCTCCACTTAAGTTCGGCAACCTTTCCTTTGACGGTCTGACTGAGAATCGCTGGAACGGCGTCATTCGCCCATACTCCAATGAGGATGTGGCACGTCTGCGCGGGTCATTGAAGGTGCATCACACCCTGGCGGAGCGAGGGGCAGTTCGTCTCTGGAATATGCTGAACACGGAAGACTATATCAATGCATTGGGCGCGCTGACCGGTGGTCAAGCAGTGCAGCAAGTGCGGGCAGGTCTCAAAGCCATCTATCTGAGCGGTTGGCAGGTGGCTGCCGATGGCAACTCTTCCGGCAATGTGTATCCCGATCAGAGCTTGTATCCCGTAGACAGTGTGCCTCGTATGGTGAAACGACTGAATCAGGCCCTTCAGCGGGCCGATCAGATCGAGGCGGCAGAGGGGCGCGTGACGCGCGACTGGTATGTGCCCATTGTGGACGATGCGGAAGCAGGTTTTGGTGGTCCTCTCAACGCCTATGAGCTGATGAAGGCCATGATTGAGGGCGGAGCTGCCGGTGTTCATTTTGAAGATCAGCTTGCTTCTGAGAAGAAGTGTGGACACTTGGGCGGGAAGGTCTTGATTCCTACCAGCCAGTTCATCCGCACCCTGGTGGCTGCACGTTTGGCTGCCGATGTGATGGGTGTTCCCAGCGTGATCATCGCGCGTACTGATGCGGACAGTGCCCGACTGTTGACCTCCGATATTGATCCTCGTGATCAAGCATTTTTGACCGGTGAACGTTCGGCGGAAGGCTTCTTCTATGTGAAGAGTGGCATCGAGGCCGCCATCGCCCGTGGTTTGGCCTATGCACCCTATTCAGATCTGATCTGGTGTGAGACCTCTACTCCCGATCTGCATGAAGCCAAGCAGTTCGCAGAGGCCATTCGAGCACAGTATCCAGGGAAGCTGTTGGCCTATAACTGCTCACCCTCCTTCAACTGGAAGCGGTATCTGGATGATACCACCATTGCTAAGTTCCAGCGTGAGCTTGGGGCGATGGGATACAAGTTCCAGTTCGTCACGTTGGCGGGATTCCATGCCCTCAACTACAGCATGTTTGAGTTGGCGCGTGGTTACAAAGACAATGGTATGGCCGCCTATTCGACGCTTCAAGAGGCGGAGTTCCGTGCTGCTGATCAGGGTTATACCGCCGTCAAACATCAGCGTGAAGTGGGGACAGCCTACTTCGATGTCATCTCTCAGGTGATCTCTGGCGGACGCTCTGCCACCACCACCATGACAGGGTCCACGGAGACCGCTCAGTTTACCCACGCCTGAGCGACGCCCGCGCGTGAAAGTGCTGCTCCTGTCTACTGAGGTGGGAGCAGCACTGTCCATTCTTCTGTGAGGTTATGATGAGCGACTGGAGTACACTGGTTGATCTGTTCATCGGCATCGGCAGAGCCAATATCTTTGGTTTTGGAGGTGGTCCAGCGGTGATTCCGCTGATTGAAGATGAAGCATGCAATCGATTCCAATGGTTGACGCAGGATGAGTTTGCCAATGCGCTTGTAATTGGGAACTCGCTGCCTGGACCGATTGCCACCAAAATAGCCGCCTATATCGGCTATAAGATGATGGGGATAGCAGGTGCTACCACGGCATTGGTGGCGACAGTGCTGCCCTCTGCTGTGGCCATGTTGGCCCTGTTTGCGCTGTTAAATCATTACCGATCTTATCCCTTTGTGAAGGGCATGATGAACGGGGTGAAGCCCATTGTGTGGGTGCTCTTCATTATGCTGGCCATCGATTACTTGAAGTTTGTCGGTGATCGACAGACGGGCTTGATTGCATTGGGTGGATTTGCAGCCATGTACTTCTTCAGAGTGCAGCCCATCTACATCATTGTCAGTGCCATGCTGTTGGGAGGTACGTTGACCATGCGTGCTGATCAAGCAGCCGCAAGTGCGCGTATGACGCCGTCAGAGCCGTTGACTTCGCCCACCTCAGCAGACAAGCGCTGAAGACAGACGTCTCGGTCTATTCTTTTTAGTGTGTGCTTCTCATCACCATCATCTTTTGAGTCATTTTAGAAGAGGTACTCCTCATGAATCAAGCGGACTTGACCCTTCCTATGCGGGTGGGCGCGATCATTCAAAATGAGCAGGTGTTGTTTTCCAATGGCCCCTACTCCAATCGTGAGAATCCTGCCGATGTGCGGGAAGTGGTGACGACAGCCGATGAGGGTTCGCGCGAGCTGACCCGTTCGGCGATTGCCTCGGCGCGTCATGCGTTCAATCGGGACATCAAAGGTTGGGTGTCCAATGCCAACCTTCGAGAGCAGGTGCTGCGTCAGACAGCGGTGCTCATGCGTGCCAATGCCAAGCGGCTGGCGGCGGTGGTGAGCTTGGAAGTGGGCATGCCTATGCGTCAGGCGCTGCCTCATGTGGCGGCGGCGGCGGATGTGTTCGACTTTTATGCTGGATATGCCACGAAGATCTACGGAGAGGCGATTCTCCTGCCCAACGGTTCGCTGGTGAACCTGCTTCGGGAGCCTGTCGGGGTGGTGGGCATGGTGTTGCCCTGGAATTTTCCGCTGACGCAGGCCGCGCGGAAAGTGGCACCCGCCATGGCCGTCGGTTGTACGATGGTGATCAAGCCTGCATCGTACACTGCCGCATCTACCTATGAGCTGGCTAAACTGCTGATGGAAGCCGGAGCACCTCCAGGGGTGGTCAACTTCGTGAGTGGTCCGGGGGCCACCGTCGGCGACGAGCTGGTGGAGAATCCCGAGATTGACAAGCTGTCTTTCACAGGCTCGACCGGCGTGGGGCGACGGGTGATGCAGCGGGCTGCGGTGAGCCTCAAGCGGGTGAGCCTCGAGCTGGGCGGCAAAAATCCGTTTGTGCTGATGGAAGACGCCGATCTGGACGCTGCGGCCAACAGCTTGGTGTTTGGGATGTTCCGAAACGCGGGGCAGGCATGCGGTGCGACCTCTCGACTCCTGGTTCATGACAAGGTGCATGGAAAGTTCATGAATAAGGTCTTAGCAAAGGTTGCCAAGCTGCGTGTCGGCTCTCCGAAAGACACCAGCACCGACATGGGGCCGGTCATCTCTCGGGGTCAGGAGCAGAGCATCCTGAAGTTCATCGAAAATGCCCGAAAGGATGGCGCCGAGCTGCTGTGCGGAGGTCATAAGCTCACCACCGAGGAGCATGCACACGGCTATTTTATTGCACCCACCATCTTCGACAAGGTGGATCCCGCGTCCGAGCTGGCCAAAGAAGAAGTCTTCGGGCCGATGCTGGCGGTGACCAGCTTCCATGACGAGGATGAGGCGGTTCAGCTCGCCAATGACAGCATCTTTGGTCTCACGGCCAGCGTGTTCACGGGCAATCAGGCCCGCGCCCTGCGCCTCTCTCGGCGGATTCAGGCTGGAACGGTGTGGCTGGGTGATGCCTACACGCAGCCCGTGCAGGGCATCTGGGGAGGCTTTAAGCAGAGCGGTCTGGGCCGCGAGCTGGGCCCTTATGGGGTGGAAGATTTTGTGGAGGTCAAGCAGGTCTACACGGACGGCACTGGCCTGACCATGAAGCCTCACTACGGACAGATTCTGAAAGACTGAGGTGTGGGCATGAGCTTGAACCCCGAAATGATGGGGCCGCAAGGTGGGCTGGACGGTGGGTTGGACGGCGCGCTGGACGGTGGGCTAGACGGTGCGCTGGCTTCAGCCGTGCTGAGCCGAGGGCATACACGCTTGACCCTCGCAGGTGCGCGCCTGATGCTCGAGGCGGCAGAAGCCAAAGCCCGTGCGATGGGAAAACCCATGGACATTGCCATCTGTGATGATGGTAGCAATCTGTTGGCCTTTCATCGCATGGACGGCGCGCGCATCACCAGCATTGATGTGGCGATGAGCAAAGCGTTTACGGCTGCGGCTGCACGAGTGCCAACATCTACATACGGACAGTTGGCGGCACCTGGACAACCTGCTTTTGGAATCCACGTTAGAAATCATGGCAAGTTCATGATTGTGGCCGGGGGCCTGCCCATTCAAGTCCAGGGTGAGTTCTTGGGCGGGATTGGTTGCAGCTCCGGCACGCCGGCTGAAGATACCCTGGTGGCGCAAGCAGGCATCGATGCTCTCTTGAGCCTGGTCTCCCCAGCGGGTGCATAGGTTAACCCGGTCGCTTTAAGTCCCATTGTCGGTTCGCGGGGGGACGTGTGACTGAGTTCCCCTCTTCTCTCCAGCGAGCGCGTTCTGGAGAAGGCAGTCGCACGTCGCCCCGCCCTTTTGTGTCCAGCGCCACCCGCTCGAAATCCAGCCTTCTTTGTCGCCAGAATGATTCAGACTTACCTTGTTAAACGTGCTTGCCTCTTTTCAAGAATATGCATTGGACTGATGGTGACAGCGGCCTTCCCTTGAGGGTCATTCTAAGAAGGTGTGAAGTTCTCCAGCGCCGCGTAGGGTGGAAGCGTGTCTGTGTGCGTGTCTGTGTGCGTGTCTGCGCATGTGTGTGGGGGTGCCTGCGCAAGTGTGTGGGATGCGCTCGTGTACGTCTGATGCGCACGAGCGTATGGGAAGTGCTCCGCAACACCTGGTTTGGATTGAGTTGGGCAGGCATCAGCAGGGGGGGGGACGCGCTTAGAGCGCCGCGTAGTATCGAGAGAGCTTGAGCTGCTCATCCATAAAGTCGCGGGGCCAGCTCACCGCAACATCTCGAATCGTGCCATCGTTGTCACGCACCAGCTCAAACTCGGGATTGATGAAGGCCAGCTTCTCGGGCACCCCCAGCCTTTCGGCGCGGCGGCGAAGCTCTGCGTGCAGGACTGGATCCACCTTCATGCCATAACGTTGAACCAGGGCTCGAATGGCCGCATAGTCGCCCGTAGCTTTGATGCGCATGATCTCGGTGAGCAGGGTTCCAATGCCCTGGCGCATGGCACGGGGATCTTTGACCACCCAGTAGCTCTTGCCATCTTGTTTGTGCAAGATCACACCCGCCCGAATATCGATCAAAAACTGAACGATCAGGAGCTCCGCGCGGTGGTGATCTTCTTCTGCCACCGGGGTGGGGAGCTTCGACACCATGATCATGGTGCCACGCAGCATGTCCCACAGCCCTTCGGTGGCCATCTTGGGGCTCGACGCCAGCCCCAGCTCCACCAGCTTGGGATCAAAGAGATGCCACATGGCCACCAGATCGGCTCGCGCCTCTTCGAGGGTGGCATAATACTCGCGCAGGAAGTCTTCCGGTTCACCCTTGAGCTCATCACTGACCTTGCCCGAAGCATGACCAATCACTTCGTGGAGGGCAATAAACAGCTCGCGGGCCTGTGCGCCGTAGGACTGAGCCCGCTCGAAGCACGCATCATCGGGGCTGAACTCGCGCAGGTAAGCGTCACCGTATGCTTGTTTCCGCTGAGAGACGATGTTGCCAATCAAGAGGCTTCGAGAGCCACATTCTTCACGCAGCTTTGACTCATTTGGCAAGTTTACACCTGCGTATCCAAAGGGGCCGGAGCTACCGGAGAGGGTCAGCAGGTTCGAGACATGGGCCTGCACCGAGCCAAGATGGGTACGGGACCAAGCCGGATCCCACGGCATTCTCGACTCAAAATAGGCCGCACGCTGGGCGAGGGTGTTCATCAGATGGGCCCGCTTCCGATCTGGGAGCTGCACCGTGCCTTCAAACTCACCCCGATGCCCGAGAGGATCTCGATATTGCTCCAGAAAGCCGATGATCAGATCGACTTCCGGATCACATTTGACCCAAGCGCGGTTGTAGTTGCGGAAGTCTTCGTGCTCGCCGGTGCGGAAATAACGCACCAGATGGCGGAAATAAACCCGTTGATCTTCGTTGAGATAGGGCAGGGCGGCTTCAATATGATGCACGATCTCCTGCAAGGGACCGGCGTAACGACCCGGCGCAAATCCTTCACCGCCCGCTCGCCAGACTTCCTCCATCAACACATCGCCCTGCCGAGTCAGGGTGGAGTTTAAGGCGTGTGTACCGTGATAGGCCAGCACTTCCGACTCGGTGACGCCGTGATAATAGTTGACGGCAGAGGCTGTGATCACGTCCTTGCCTTCTTGTGGCTCTCGGCAGGTGAGCTGAGGTTGAAAATGAGCATCAAAGAGAGCAGGCTGAAGACTTGCCAAGTGCTGATCGAGCTCTGCATGAGTCAGGCCATGCCAATGAGCGCCCTTGTGTGCTGCGATCTGAACGGCGCTTCGTAGCTCCTCGGGGGTAAAGTTTGGCAAGAACTTAAGGGTGGAGTCCATGTCGTGGTTGCCACGGTTGAGCCACAGACG
The DNA here is from genome assembly GCA_046075485.1 of Myxococcota bacterium. Taxonomy (GTDB): domain Bacteria; phylum Myxococcota_A; class UBA796; order JAJRTE01; family JBJTQF01; genus JBJTQF01. Next base: position 29,159 of record JBJTQF010000362.1, read on the forward strand.
CTTGAGAAATAACACAAGCCGGTCCAGGAGGTCGCCGGGAAGGGTCGGCTGGACTTCCACCACCCCTTCGAGAAGCTGAACCAGCCCCAGATGATAGCGGTTCCACTGATCAAAGGTGATGCGGTCTCCTGCGCGGGCGGCCTGCGCAAAATGGTAGACCGCAATCTTGTGGGGCAGCTCCAGCGCCTCAAATCCAGAGATGTCCAGCCGGGTGATGGCCACAGGGCCAATCTTTTCGAGCAGAGGCGATGAGGTCGCAGACATGCGCAGCTCCTGAGTCCCGGCGTCGAGCAGGCCCGACGCCTCAATCTGATAAGTCTAGGTCCAATGCCAAGTCATCGGTTGAGCGGCGTTCAAGTCTGCCAGAATTTTGCACGGATCGCCAGCATCATATCGGTGAACCCTCTGTATCGGAATTTCTGTCCGTGGTTCGGCGTCGCACCCTCACATATCGGGTGCTGCTTGAGGTCGCTCGAGCGCGTTCTGCGCGGGCCGAGGTGCTCATCGGGTTTTCAGAACCTGCCAACCAGTCGAAAAAGACCCGCTCCAGCTCTTTCTGAGGCAAACAGCGATCCGCCAGGCGCTGGATCAAGGTCTCTAGGTCACGCTCTTCAATCTGAAGGGTGCCACGAAGGGCCTGCTCAACGTGCTCTAGGGCCTCACCGGACAGGGTCTGGCGCAAGGAGGCGCTGCGACGCTCAAGCTGATCCAGAGCGGAGACGTCCGCCTTGCTCAATTCCAGTGCCGTTTTTGTCGTAAATTGTGAGTCGTGTTCCGCTGGGAGCTGCTCCACCACCCGCTCCAATGCTTGGGCCGCCTCCGCTTGCCCGGTCGCATGAAGGTTCGACGCCTGCCGCGTCAAACTCTCCCGCAGCTCAGGCCGCTGAAGGCTCTGCTCCAGCCCCTTCAGTGCCCGCTCCAGGCCCACCAGAAGCTCATCTTCCTGGGGCGCTGGGCTCGCCATATTTGGCACAAATCCACAGCGACACAGGGGGGTCATGCGCAGATCTTCCGGCTTCAAACGATGACACACCTGCCCTTGAAGCTGGCTCAGCCGCCGCTCCAGTCCACTCAGATGGTCGTCCAACACCAGACCTTGCACTCGACTCAGACGCTGAAGCCAACGCCAAGTCTGGCTCTGCTGGAGGGCCAGGGCGCGCTCGAGCTGAGCGGGGCCTCGCACCCGGGTGTGCATATCGAGGTAGTAGTCCGACCAACGCCGAAGCAGGCTCTGAAAGGCCGCTTCAATCAGCTCCATCGGCACGGGGGAGACCAGCAAGTCCGGGGGGCGAAGTTTCTCCTCCAGCGCGGAAATCTCCAGTGTCACGGCAGAGGCCATCAGCTCTGTGCGGAGTGTTGGCAACCGCTCCAGATAGCTGGTGATAAACAGATAACGCTCTTGTGGAGCGCCCAAAAAACGAGCCGCCTGAGAGAGCCGATCCCACATCCAGGGAAGCTGAGGCAAGGCTTGAACCTGGGCCAAAAACTGCTCGATGCCTTCGCGTGGGCTGGTTCCGGTGCCTCCTACCTGCGAGAGCGGAAGCAGGCGCTGAATGTCCTCCAAAAGTCCACTGATATCCAGCCACTTCAGCGCCGCCAACTGTTGAAGCCCCATCAGCCCTTGTTGCACCTGCTGGAGCCGCCCCGCCAGGGTGTCCCGGGCCTCTTTGAGCTGGCTCCAGAGCTGTTCTTGACGTGCGAAGGTCAGCTCGCCCCGTGGAATGATATTTTCCGGCAGGAACGGCACCGTGGTCAGGGGGGAAAGCTCCAACGCCGCCACTTCCGACCGCTGAATCCGCTGCACCTGATCGAAGTTGAGGGCCGAGAGCTGCCCCGCCTCACGCTTTCGGTCTCCGGTAAAACACACGAGGGCGCCGCTATAGGCCAAGCCTAACACCAAGAGCTGAAACATCGGACTAGAGATGCCATAGCTGCCTTTGCGCAGGCTCAGGCCCACGTCCTTGAGCAGTCGGGGCGTCTGGTCGAGCCCTTCGAGCAGCGCGCGCGCCGGTCCAGGTTTGTCCACCTCCGCCGCTAAGGTAAGCTGATTCCCCACTTTTTTGAGCAGCTTCAGAGGGCGCAACAAGGATGTCAAACGAGTGGCGACCGGATCGGCTTCCCCCTTCTGAATATAACTGCCGACCCGGTAGAGCTTCTCGACCACCGACTCCACGTCGTCGAGGGTGGGCAATCTCCCCAGCGGAGCACAGGCCGCATGGTCAGGAAAACGCACGTTCAACAAGGGAGTTAACACGGCCAACAAGGTCTGCGCAAAAGGAGGCCGCCCCAAGTTGGCCAAGCTCTCTCCCGGACCCTGCACACTCACCAAGTGTCCCAGATAATACGCTTGGTGAAAGAGCAGCTCCACCCGGGCACGGTCGCTTTCGAGGGCCTTCTCCAGCAGCTCGATCAGCCCTCTGCTTTGGCTAGAAGCTGCCTCTTCTTTTTCACGCGACAGCACCGCACGCCGAGCAAGAGTCTCCCGCCAAAACTCACTGTCACGGCCTTGAAAGCTCAGGGGCTCTGGCAACCAGAACAGGAGCGCCTTACCGCCGGGCCGATCCATACGTCGCAAGGCAGGCAATAAGACCTCTTCAAGCTGCTGGCGTTGAGCCGGCACCTCGTAGGGCAGTCCCAGAAACACCATCCAGTCCAGCTCGGACTGTTCCAGCTCTTCCACCGCTTCGATCAGCCGTGGCACGTCCAGGCTCGTCAGGCTGCCGAGCACCACCCGCCCATCTCGCTGCGTGCGTTGCCACTGAATGGCGTGGAGCTGCGCCCGCGCCGCCATGAGCCTTCCCAACGGCATCGACTCTACCATCAGGTGGGGGGCGAGGGCTTCAAAGATCCGCAGGTCGGGGGCATCGTGCAAGGATGCCACTGCTGCTTGAACCCGGCGAGCGGCCACCAGGTTCAAATCGGCGCGTAAAGAAATACGGTATATATCGTCAAAGCTCAGTCGCCCATCCGGTAGGGCAGGCGCACGCTCCACCCATGCACCACGGCTGACCAATGTCTCCAACGTTTCTTGCACTATCAGAAAATTTGCATCGGGATCCAGCCGACTCACCCGCACCAGCAAGGCATGGGTCAAGGTGCGCACCGAGTAGGGGCGAGGCTCCGGCGAGAGGGCCAGCAGGATCAGCACCTTGATCAGGCGTAAGGCCAGCTCCCGCTGCTCGTCCTCCAAAAAGAGGGTGTCGATGTTGCGCCGATAGTGCTCAAACACAGTGGCTTCAAAGGCATGGGTCTCGAGGTTTTCACGGATGCGAACTTGGAAATGATCAAAGATCGTGTCAGGGGTGAGGAGGGTGTGGGCATCTGCAGCCAGCATTCCCGGAATGCCACGGGCGGGATTGCCTTTGAGCCGGTGATGAACAAAGTCCACAATGCCTCGGGAGCGGGAGAGCAGGGCTTTGAGCCGGTCTAGCAGGAGGAGCGTCGCCGGATGCACCGGATAGGCGCGGATAAACCGGGCAGAAGGCACCGGAAATCCCTGAAGGTAGGCCCGCAGCTCCTTATAAACCTGCTCAATCTGCCCATCGGCTCCCGGACGATGGCGGATCAACCGACGGCTCAGAAGCTCTTCGATGTGTGTGGTGGTCAGCTCAAGCTGATTGGGATAACGATCTTTGATCTTTCGCACCAGCTCACCCGGAAGGCCATATTCGGCGGCCTCCAGATACTCCTGCAAGGCGGCGATGACGTGCAACGGGCGCTCGCGAGAGGCTTCACCCAGGTACTGCAAGAAACGCACGTCTTCGGTGAGGCCGGCACCGGAACGCGCATGCAAAAACTCGCTGAGCTCGTCGATCAACAGCACCACCCCCGTCCAAGATTCACCCTCCAGGCGGTCGTAGAGGCTCTGAAACCGTGCGGATCGCCCTGGGTCGGGCCGGAAGTGATAACGTACCTCACGCGCGAGGGCGTCGAGGGCATCGAGGTGCTCCACAGAAAAGAGCTGCTTTTCTGTGAGGTTATGCTCGAGCAGAAACTGCTCCAGGGTATCTCCCTGATGTTTACGCAGGTAATAACGAAAGGTGTCCAGGTGGGCTTGGAGAGCGGCTGGATCTTGAAAGGGGAGGGGTGCTGGACCTCCCGCTTGGATCAAGGCGTTGCTGAGAATGGCTTCCAATGACTCCGAGCTGGCATGACTTACCAACGAGACGGACACAACCACAAAACGTTGATTCTCCAACGTGTGCAGGGCTGGGGCCAGATCCGGCTCGAGCTCCGCCAAGTGGGTACGGTTGACTTCTCCCTGTAACAACAGTTGGAGAAAGACCAAAAAGTGAGACTTCCCAGCCCCATAATGACCGCGTAAAAAAGTGCCTCCACCGGTGGAAGCACTCAGGCCCAGAAGCAGGCGCTTGAGGTGATGGCGCACTTCGTCGGTGAGGACAAAACTCTCGGCGAGGCTCTGGCGGGCGTCTGCTTGAAGCAGATCGTCCATACGCACCACGGTGCGAACCTCGGGTACATCGATCAGCTCTCCGATCTTCACGGATTCCCCTCCGCTTGAAGTAGGCGATCTACCTTGTGGATCAGGCCGTTCAGCTTGTGAAAGCCAGGGTGTTTTTCATAGGCCAGGACCAAGAGGGTGCGCAGCTCGGCCCAGCGACCACACTTCCGTGCGGCTTTGAAAAGCACTTGTTGAGCAGGAATATCGCGGGGTTCGAGGATAAATCCCTGTCCCAAGCTCTGCAAAACCTCCGGCCACAGCTCCAGCTTATTAAAGACATAACCCAGATGTTTGAGGAGGGCATGCTCGTGAGAGTGCTGCGCCTGGGTGTGGGTGTGTGCTTGGCGCGCGCGTGTGAGGGCTTGCTCCGGCTGATCAAGCTGAAGGGCCAGCTCCGCCCCCAATAGAAGCAGCCAGGGGTTTTGTGGATGGAGCTTGAGCAGCCGGTCCAGCTCCCCCAGCCGCTGCGAAGACGGAATGCTGTCAAGCCTGAGCCGAATGGATTCCGCGTAGTCGCGAGGGCTGGTGTGGGCGCGATCGTGGGAGAGGCGGGCATAGGTAGAAGCCGCTTCGGACTCGCGCCCGGTGAGCTCCAGCAGGCGAGCATATTTACGGAGCAGCCAGGGATCGGTGGGATGTTGGGCCAGTCCGGAAAGCACCAAGGTCTCGGCTTCCGCATACCGGTGGCAGTGGATCAGCCCTTCGACGGCACGGGAGCGCACGTAGGCATCCTCGTGAATTTCCAGCGATGCCAGGTAGAGCCGGGTGGCTTCTTCGTGCTGAGCTTCCATCCAGAGGCGCTCGGCTTGCAGGAGCAGAAGGCGCGGATGTTCAGGCTGCTCCAGCAGAAGAGACTTGAGCAGGATGCCCGCCTTTTGGGTATCACCGGAGCGTAAGAGGGCTTCAGCCAACAAGCGGCGAAGATTCGGATCTCCTGGATGTTGCAGCAGAAGTTGCTCCGCACGGTCGCGGGCCTGAGCATGCGCGTGGGAGCGTAGGAGCGCGCCAAGCTGCTGGAGGTCTTCACGAGAGGGCGGCATAAGGGTGCTCCGAGTCCAGGGGACAGGGGAAGAGCGCACGAAAGTGATGAGCAATGGAAATGTAGCCTGAAAAGGGCGGAGAGGGATCTGACTTTTTTGTATGGAGCGACAATTTGGAGCGCTCTTTAATACTGGCAATGGAATATAGAGCTTGCCAAATATAAAGAAGAATTCTTGGACAAGAAAGTGTTCCGCGTTTTTGGGTCGATGGTGAGGTGGACGAAAGCGGAGAGAACAGTTCGATGTGGAGGTCGCTAAAATGCTAACTCTTTAAATTATCAGCTTACTTCTTTGGGCCGGACGTCGATCTAGTATGTGTGACACGAGAGACGACACGCTTTGTCACTGACGCACGATGAGTATTTACGAATTGAGATAAAAGGAGAAGTTGGAATATGAGCAAAGTTATTGGCAAGATCATCATACGCAGGCCCCTCTGGTTTGCTTTGGGATTGGCAGGAACGGCATTGCCCATCTCGTGGGTATGGGCAGGCGACGCGGGTGTCGCCGCATTGGCCATTCCGACCAGCTTGGTGAGTCTGAAGCAGGACAGCTACCTTCATTTTAACCGCACGCCGGATCAAGTGCTCCGCCCCATGACGGTGGACGGGGCTCAGACGCTGGATGTGGGGCGTGTTCAGGTAGAAATGGACTTGGCCAGTACCACGCTGACTCGTTCAGATGAAAGAATGTCAACTTCCACTTCGGTTGCTCCTATGACCGTTCGTGTGGGTGTGTTGAGGGATCTGGACATCCAGCTCCATTGGAGCCCCTACAACGTGGAGCGAGATGGTGCCGGCAAGGTGGTGGCGGAGGGGGCCGAGCATCTCGAGGCACGCATGAAGCTCAATGTGTGGGGCAATGATGGGGGAGACTCGGCACTGGCAATCATGCCCTATCTACGGATTCCAACGCCCACAAAAGCGATGGGAAACCAGGCGGTGGAGCTGGGTTTGACGGTCCCATACGATCAGGTGCTGCCCCATGACTGGTCTCTGTCGCTGTCAGGAGATGTGGCGTTGCTGAAAGAAGATGAGGGGGTCGGTTATCGTCCCGCTCTGAACGCAACAGCAACCCTCGGACGTCCCATAAAGGGAGATCTGAGTGGCTACATAGAGCTTTCCGGTGACGTAGATGGCGCGGATTGGTCTGCTCCATCACTCGGGGCGGCTGCGGGCGTCAGCTACGCATTGCGAGAAAATTTTGCCATCGATGCGGGCGTGTGTGCGCCTTTGGCAGATCCGGGTGCTGAGCTCGGCGTGGCAGTCAGTGCTGCTGCTCGCTTCTAAGACCACGTGCGCAGTAGGTATATGTCGCTTCTGAATGGCCCTCCGGGGGGTGCTCAAATGGCTCCCCCGCCTCATTCATCTTTAGGGAGCAATCATTATGGGTACTCTGAATTCGATGTCTATTCGATTACGACTGGTATTATTAGGGGCCGTGTTAATCATGACGGCTGCTGCGGGTAATCTGTTTGCGTATCGAAATATTGAGTCGCTTCACATCATCGGAAAGGAGCTGACGGAAACTCAGATCCCTGCGCTTCGGCGCATGTTACTGATCGATATGATGCATGATGGTCTGCGTGCGGCAGCCTATCGTTCAATCATTGCTGCCTCAAACAATGATAAAGTGGAGCTGAGTGAAGCTCAGAAAGACTTGGAAGAGTTTAAAGAGATTGTAGCAGAGAGTACGCATGATCTGGACAAGTTGACGATCTCCGATGAAGCACATAAGGCACTGAATGAGGTCCGTCCCGATCTGGATGCGTATCTGAAGGCCACCGCTGATATCATTTCGCTGGCCGAAAAGGAGGGTGCGGTACGAGCCAGACAAGAGCTGCCCAACTATATTCAGTACTTTGATCGACTGGAGGACAGTTTGGGTAAACTCGGCGAGCTGATTGAAAAGGATGCAGAAAAGTCGATGGAAGGCAGCGATGAGGAAGCTCAATCTGCTCGAAATGCAACCATTGCGGCACTCGGCGTCAGCATTGTGCTGTGTCTCTTCTGCAATTGGCTGGTGAGCAGCTCGATCACGGAGCCCATGCGACGCTTGGCCAAGACCATGAATCAGATCGCGGAAGGTGACTTGTCTGCACGCGGCGAGGTGGAAGGGACAGATGAAGTGGCCCAGCTTAGTATGGCCATGAATCAGACCCTAGAGATGTTGTCAGAGAAGATTGAGTCGCTGCGTACCGTGCTGAAAGAGCTGGCACAGGGTCGCCTCAATCAGCAAGTTCCCATCTCAGGAAGTGATCCGCTCGGACAGATGGGAGATGATCTTCGGAGAACACTGGAGAGCCTCCAGGAGACCCTCCAGACGGTGATGAGTAGTGCGGATACACTCACGTCAACTTCGACCACTCTGACGGGGATGAGTGGCACGCTGCTGGAAGGGGCGGAACGCACCAGTCGCGACATTTCATCGCTGGCGGAGCGGGCTTCCAGCTCCAGTCACTCGGTGCAGGTGTTGGCGGCGGCCACCGAAGAGATGGGTGCCAGCATTCGAGAGATCGCCAATAGTTCGCTGTCGGCGGCCAAAGTGGCGGAGCAAGCGGTGGCGGTCGCACGAGATGCCAATGAGCGTATTCAGCGCCTTGGCAAGTCCAGTGATGAGATCGGCAATATGCTCAAAGTGATCACTTCCATTGCTCAGCAGACCAACTTGCTGGCGCTCAATGCCACCATCGAGGCGGCACGAGCAGGTGAAGCAGGCAAGGGGTTTGCAGTGGTTGCCAATGAGGTTAAAGAACTTGCAAAAGGTACTGCAAAAGCGACAGAAGACATCGGCTGTACCATTCAGAGCATTCAAGCCGATATTCAAGGGGCCGTGAGCAGCATCACCCAGATCAGCCAGATTGTGTATCAGATCCATGAGCTGCAAAATACCATTGCAGGTGCCGTGGAGGAACAGACGGCCACCACCAATGAGATGGCACGGAATGTAACAGACGCGGCTCGGGATGGTGCCACCATCGCGGAACAGTCTCAGAGTGTTCAGGCGCAGGCTGCGACGTCGTCACGGGAAGCAGGGAAGGTGCAGGATGAGTCTCGACAGCTTGCTTCGATGGCACAGTCGCTGGCCGAAGTGGTGTCTCGTTTTGACTTTGGACGAGGGGAAGGGATGAGAGAAAAAGGCACGGTGAGGCGAATGAGAAGCAGTGGTAGTCATCATCGAATGTCCGCTTAAGCGAGTGGTCCCGCCCAAAACAAGGGTCTCGAGTAGACTCTCCATTCCATCCAAAGCGGTTCAGAGTCCCTTGATCAGAAACTCACCCGCACCCAAAATTGCGTCGTCGTCTGAGCTCGGCTCCGTAGCTTCTGTTGCTTCCAAGCGCATCCCCCAGCCTGCCGCAAGATGAGGATACTTCTCCCCCAAGTGCTTGCCGATGCGTTTCACCTCCTGGTAGCGACGCTTGACCTCCTTGAGACGCTTGCCATCCTTCATAAAGACCTTTGCCAGCTTCTCAGCATGTGCATCTGGAAAAGGACCGGGATCTTCAATATGAATGACGTTTGAGCGGAGACTATAACGCACGGTGGCTTCGGGCTCTTCGCCTGTGATCTCGTTGGAGACCGGGATCAAAAAGCTCAACAGCACTTCATGGCAATTGCAGTCAGGGGCCGGACAATATCGATCCACCACCGCCAAGCTGCGGACTCCGTCGCGAGCTTCCCACAAAGGCTCATCTTCATGGATCTCCACCCACGCCAACATAGAGCCAGCTTCCAGCTCAGAGAAGTCTTTCATCTCCCAGAAGTGATCACGGCCATACACTTTGGCCTGCGCATAATGCTTCTTCCATAGGGGGAGCCCTTCTTCTAAGGCATGCTCCTTAAAATGAGCCAGAACAGAGCCCGGCTCTTCTTCGAGCGGCTTCCCCTGCGCATCCGTGAGCGCGTGCGTATCCAGGTGTAAAAACAGATGCAGCGGATGCGGATCCGGCTGCTCGTCGTCTCGAAGCTGGTTAAGGGTCAACGAGACCATCCGACAGTCACAGTTGGGTTTAGCACAATAGGCGTCCGTGGCAGCAAAGACGTGCTCGTGACACTGCTCTTCGACTGTAAATACTAAGACGTCGGAGGCGGTGGCTTTGGGATTGATGGTCAAATAGCTGACAACAGTGCCGGGCATGAAGACCTCACGAATGGGGGAGGGGCTCTTCCGCTCAAGGTTGAGCGGGTGATGCTCTGAAGGTGGGTCGCATTTTAATGGGGATTGGGGTGTACGTAAAGGGAACTTTATGCGTCTCACCTTCCTAAGATGAGCCGCTGGGTGGAGTCTTGGTCGGTGACAGGGTAGTCGGCGATCTGCGAGCCAAAGTCTCCATATGCGTAATACCATCCCTCAGAGGTGCCAAAACCAAAGACATAGTTATAGTGATCCGAGCTGTTGACCATCGTGGTGAGGAAGCTGTTGTCACTGAAGCTGATCGTATATCCTCCAACCGTATAGGTCCAGTCGGCATCTCGGCAGCGAAAGCGAAGGGTGTTGTCTTGCCAAGAGTCGCTGGCCCACACGCCCGTGCGTTCTTTGAGGGTGCAGCTTCGAGCACAGTTACTGCCGCTGGAGGAGTTGATTCTAAACATGTTGCGTAAGGTGTTAGAGGGCACGCAGCTTTCTGATGTCAGCAGCTCCACATTGGTGGGCCACTTGACCAGCATCAGCTCTTGAATCAGCAGCTCGTTGTAGGCGCGGCTCTTGGCATCCGCATTGGTGCTGGGTACCGTTGGATTTCCAAAGATGCTGGTGCTCACCCAGTTTTCACTGTCGGGTCGCCAGTTGAGTCTGTCGGCATTGGTGATGATGGCCAACACGGTCCAACCACCTCCTCGTAATGACATCTCACAATACACTTGGAATGGAGATGCAGCACCCGTGCCATCGGGATCGATCACATAGACGCCATTGGTGGTGAACGGGCGGGCTGCCAGCATGGCCGCACAACTGGCATAAAAGTCAATCATACCATCACAGTCGTCATCGATGCCATTGCTCGACTCTGTGCCCACCGGAGAGACGTTGGCATCACTGTCGTTGCAGTCTGTGCTGTTGCTGACGAAGCCAATCGGTTGCGCGCAGCTCGCTTGAGAGACAGATGGATTACCGTAACCATCACCGTCGGCATCCTGATAATAAGTCTGGGTGGGAAGCTCGTCGAGGCTACCATTACAGTTGTCATCGACACCGTTACATTGCTCGGTGGCAGCGGGAGAGATGGCGGCATTTCCATCCTGACAGTCTCCTGCTTGCGTGATATACCCTGCTGGGGGGGCATCACAAGTAGAGAGGGATTGATTGTTGTCTCCGTAACCATCCCCATCGGCATCTTGGAAGTAGAGGGTGGTCAATGATTCATCGGTGGTGCCATTGCAGTTGTTGTC
>JBJTQF010000363.1:0-2635 GCA_046075485.1 Myxococcota bacterium
ATCTTGTTCTCGTGAGGGTCTTTACGCATCTTTAGGATCCACTATCAAGTCCCTTCGCCCCCTCAACATGAGCATAAGCTCATTTGGGGAAGTACAGCATCTCTTCATCTCTTCATATCCCCATCTCTTCATCCGCGTTTCATCCGTGGCAAAAAGACTCCTAAATCCAGGTTAAATGTCCTTCACTTCCGGTCAAAGATAGATGACGGGTGGCCAGCCAAACAGTCCACCCATCATCACATGGCGCATTCTGTCACACACCATCTTCAGGTGAGCTCATGACACGAGAAACATCTCCGCCCAAAACATCGAGCTCAATGCAGGAGGATGGAGCCGTCCTCCGAAGGAGGATCCTCGTACCACGCTTGAAGCCGAGCACGGGTCAGGGGCGTGTCTGGCACATAAAAGGCCCACAGCGGGTAGCGGGTGGAGGGCTGAGTCTTTTCGGTTGCCATGATCCTTGCGCCGAGACTCGGGACCGCCAAGAAGTGAAGCTCCGCCAGCTTGAGCAGGGTGACTGCGTTTCTGGGGCTGAGCAGACAGTACAACATGAGCTGCTGCTCATCGTTGTCTTCCGCAGCGTGCATCCACACCTGATGATTCTCCAGAAAATTACGGTCTCTGCACTCAAACGCCGCCACGAGGGTCAGAGGTTCGGCTCTCTCTGGTTTGGCCGTTCGCAGCATCGGAGGCCCGCTCACCGCTCCATCAGGAGATACACGTCAAGCGCGGCAGACGAGAAGTCGGGCACAGAATGTGCATGTTGTGGCGGCCATTCCAGCAGCGGTAGGTATCGGGGCCGGTTCCACAACCGCCCTGCTCGGCGTTCAAGCGGTCTTCATCACTGGAGGGGAACGATGGAAAGGATTGTGATTGCACCAGGAAGAACGGGGCGACTCATCGTAAGGGTTCCATTCGAACAGGAGAGGGTCTCCAAGATCAAGAGCATCAAGGGCAGGATTTGGCATCCCGCCGAAAAATACTGGACTGTTCCGAACGACGCTCATATGGTTGGGAGGCTTCGCGCATTGTTCGGGGGGGATGTCGTCGAGATCGCCGCAGGGCTCGAGACGCAATGCACCTCACCGGATGTTGGGCGGGAGGGATATGAGCGTTCGGTCAAGCAGGCGTTGCCCCGGGACCTGGAATCTGGATGTGTAGGTCCAGAACTCGAGGCTTCTCCTCCGGTCGACGAATGTATCAACCGCATGTTGGACCGGATTCGAGCCCGGCACCTTAGCCCCCGAACAGGTCAGGCTTATGCGGCCTGGATTCGACGCTTCAGTGATTTCCACAGGGGCCGTCCGCTGGGGGTACTTGGCGAGGCGGAGATGAATCAATTTCTGACCTGCCTGGCGGTCCAGGACCGGGTGAGCGCTTCGAGTCAGAACCAGGCACTTGCGGCGCTTCTGTTCTGCTACCGGAATGTTTTTGAAAGAGATGTCGGCGACCTGGGCGATGTCATCAGGGCGAAGAAACCTTCGCGTTTGCCGGTGGTGATGACGCGTGAGGAAGTGAAATCTGTGCTGAGGCATCTGACGGGAGATCGGTGGCTTGCTTCTGCGCTGATGTACGGCGGTGGGCTTCGGCTGACCGAATGCCTGAACCTTCGTGTTCAGGATGTCGATCTTGCGAAATGCCAAATCCTAGTACGAGGCGGAAAGGGAAACAAGGATCGCGTCACGATGCTCGCGGAGTCACTCCGAAAGTCTCTCGAGTCGCACCTGGGGCAGGTCCGACAGCAGCATGAAGCGGACCTGGCGGCCGGATGGGGACGGGTCCAGTTGCCGGAAGCGCTGGCGCACAAATTCCCGGCTGCACCTCGAGACTGGCGGTGGCAATGGGTATTTCCGCAGGCCAGCCGCTGGAGAAACGCGGAGACAGGCGAAGAAGGGCGACACCACATGGACGAGTCCATCCTTCAAAAGGCGGTAAGCAGAGCAGTGGCAGCGGCGGGGCTGACCAAGCGTGCGAGCTGCCATACATTTCGGCATTCATTTGCGACGCATCTGCTCGAAAGCGGCTACGACATCCGAACGATTCAGGAGTTGCTTGGGCATAGCGATGTCAAGACAACCATGATATATACCCATGTCCTAAATCGTGGTCCGACCGGGGTACGAAGTCCCGTGGATCTGCTCTGACGGGGTGGAATGTTATACTGACCCGCATAAGATCCATCTGAACTAGAAATCTGACTGAGAATTCATTTTAAGAATAGCGGGTTCGTCTTAAATCCAGCATAATGCAACCGTCATATTAGATGGCGAATGCGGCGGTCCTAAGGAATTATCCGGGTCCGTATAATCATTGTTAGGCGCCTTAGACATGACACAACGACTCGTCGCTTACAGCATAGGGTGCCAGCCGTCTCCATCCGTTCCCGCAGAGACATTGCTTCAAGATTGCTGTTCTACTTTTCTGCTGTTCTTCGCTGTCGCTGAAAACGTGGGATCTTCCGGCCACTTGGAAGACTTAGGGGTAGTCGTTCTTGAGGCAGTTGGTTGCGTCATGACCAATTTTGGCTACCCAAACGATGAAGGGCTACCAGAGCATCCGCTTTACCACCTTGGGCTTGCAAACGGCTCACCGGTAAAGGAGGTCGCTGACTCGACCTGGGCTAAAGAAGTAGCGT
>JBJTQF010000364.1:0-25386 GCA_046075485.1 Myxococcota bacterium
GCTCTTTTTTGATGCAGACTGGCCTCGCCACATACCTATCTTTGGGCGCTGGATTCAGCGATGGCTGCCCTCCTCACCTGAGCGAGAGGCTGGATGGAATAGCACATCTGTGCCTTCGGTGAGTGGCTTGAGTCGCTGGGGTCTGCTGGCATTGGGGTGTTATGGAGTGGTACAGGTGCTGCTGCCGCTGCGTCATCATCTGTATCCAGGCCCGGTGACTTGGACTGAAGAAGGCATGCGCTTTGCTTGGCATGTGATGCTGGTGGAGAAGAGTGGAACGGTAACATATCTCGTCGAAGAGGCGAGCACGGGTCGAAGCTGGCAGGTGAATCCGAGGGAATATCTGAGCGATCTTCAGACGAAATCGATGGCCACTCAGCCGGACATGATCTTAGCATTCGCGCACTGGCTGGCGGAGCTCTATCGTGTGCGTGGGCACGCGGAGGTGCGTGTGTATGCGCATACGCGGGTGGCGCTCAACGGGCGAGAGGGTCAGCCGCTGATCGATCCCACGGTGGACTTGGCAAGGGAGCAGGAGGGTCTCGCAGCAAAACGCTGGATCTTGCCGCTGAAGGACTGAACGTCTCGAAGGGGGGCTTATGAGGTTACCGGCGTACCGGTCTTTTTGAGCAGCGCGCGCAGCTCCGCCAGCTCTTGCGCTTGTGAAGCCAGCGCTTGATCTTTTGAAGCCAGCGCTTGCGCTTGTTCCTCCACCATCTGGTTTTTGCGCGCCAGCTCTTCCTGCGTGTCCTCCAGCACCGCTTTCATCGTCGCCTGAACCCTCAGATAGTCCAAGCGCGCTTGGTAATGCCAGTAGTCCGCTTCTCGTTCTCGGATCGGACGCAGTGCCTCCACCGCTCGCACAAAATCCGCTGACAGGCTCTCTGCCAACGTCTCCAGGTCCATCTTCCGTGCCTCCCACATAAACTTCAGCCACTCATCCCGCGTGTCCTTCACTTCCCCGCTCCGGGCCCACTTGTTTACCTCCAGGATGCAGATCGCGCTCTCTTTGTCCAGCACTGCCCCTGTCTCCGCATCCTGAAACTTCGCCGTGTGAGCGTATCCCTTCACCGACTCAAACACCGTCCCTCGCACCAGCCAGATCGACGTCACCGGCTTCAGTGTCCTAAACTCATCCCCTTCCGAGAGCTGCTTCCCATAAAGCTGGCTCCACACGTACAACATACGATACGGCAGGTACGCATGCACCACAAGCTGCACTTCTATCTGATAGGTGTGCCCTCGTGCATCTCGCGCTTTCACATCCACCACCGTCAGCTTGTCATCCGAAAACGCTTTATCATTGTACGGATTTATCAGCGTTACTTCTACGATAACCTCTTCCCCACTCCGCTTCAAGACACTGTTCAAAAAGAAGAGCAACACATCTTTATTCTCTTCCGTCCCCAAAAGCACTTTAAACGCATAATCCACCATCGGGTCGATGCGCCTGCTTCGGATCTCCGCTGAGACCTCGTTTGCCCACCCCATAAAGCCTCCTAGAAGGTTGATGAAACAGCATCGCTCATCAGACTTCGCAGGATATCCGAGCTTGCAAGATATGGCAAAGTCATTTATCTCGCAGAGGTGGACCGTCAAGACTTGCAGGTACTCATCGTATAGCCGAGCGACACCCCTTCCGCCGCCCCAGCAACCGTCGAGTCCCTCCTCAGAACGACGCAGAAAGTCCCGCCATTACCAGCCGAGCAGGGCCCGGCTGAATCCCCGCCGGACGCCGACTGGCAATGTATTGTACATTCAACAGGTTCTTCCCCGACACCTGGAGCTCAAGTCGCTGCTTCCACACCTTCCACGAGAGCGAAAAATCCAGGAGCTGATACCCCTCGATGAGCCCTCGTGTGCCGTCCACCGTGGGCTCCAGTGTATTTTCCTTATCGGCATACTGAGGCCCTACATAGTTCCAGGTGAGCTTCAGCAGCCCCTGCCCTGCCAGCCCGACGCCTGCCCCCAGCGTCACCCGTTGTTCCGGCGCATAGGGCAAGACATTCCCCGTGATGCTCTCACTCCATCCCTCCGTGAACCTCGCATGGACAAAGGTATAGCTGGCCTCGAGCGGCAGCGTGAGCCCTCCTGCGTATCCCTCGAAGGGATCCAGCCCGAGCCGAGTCTCCACTCCCACATGGCGCGTCGCCCCAGCGTTGACCGCATCCGCCTCACTCACTACCCCCGAAGACTCCGACGGAGGGATCACCTGGTTCTCAAACTCCAGCCAGAAGGCTGTGACCTCTCCTCGCAGCCCTCGTGGAGCGTTTAGGCGCACCCCCAGCTCAGAGTTCCATGAAAGCTCCGCCTCCAGCTCAAGGTTTTGTCCGGTTGCCGAGATCGCATCCTGCGTGCGCGGAGGCGCAAAACCACGATGCACCCCTCCAAAAAATGTCAACGACGGCGACTGCTGATACGAGAGCCCCAGCCCTGGGATCAGCACCACCAGGGGCGCAGTGCCCACCTGTGGCGGCACCGTATCCGTGGGTGTGCCCGACGACGATGGCTGACCCGTCTCATCCACTCGCTGGCGGAGCATCACCCGCTCACCCACCAGCCCTTCCAGGCGCAGCCCTGGCGAGACCCGAAGCCGTTCTTGCCAAGACAGGCGGGTATGTACAAACGCGGAGAGGGCCTGCACTTGCCGACGTTCCTCCTCCAAGATGACCCCTGACTCTGAAGTGGCTGTTTCTCCCTGGACCAGCATCAGATGCGCCCGTTCGAGGTGGAGCCGCGCCCCTGCATCCAGCTCTCCCTTGAGTCCTGCATGCTGATAAAAAAAGGTCGCCCGAGTATCCAGCCCGGCGGTGCCATACCCACGGTTGCGCTGGCCATTTTGGTCCAAAAAGAAGATCGAAGCGCCATCTGAAGCTGCACTGGAGACCTCTGTCCCTGAGCCATCGACGATGCGCTCGAACTCCGCGCCTGAGTCTACCCGCACATAGTCTTGCCGAGACCAGTTTCGCTGGAGCAGATGCCCATACGCCGTGCTTTGCACCAGCAACACCGGAGAGGGCATCCACAGCTGATGCGCCGAGAGCCCCAACCGCTGCACATGAAAGACATCGTGAATCGCCGCGTTGAGCGTCGGATCCGTCTCATATTGAGGCGTGGTCAGCCCCAGATAGGTGGCCTGAGAGCGTTCGTCATACAGGTTGAGCTTCAGCGTGAGTCGGTCCTGGCTGGAGTGCTCGATGCGTACCTTCCCCCTGAGATCCGTGCGAGAGAGGTTGAGCGCCCGAGGCCCCTCAAATTGCTGATAGAACCCTTGCGCCCATGTGCCGATGGCCCCTTGTGTTTTCCCATGCGACAAACGCGCCTGAAAAAATCCCGCAGAGCCTCCTTTGAGTGAAGCCTCCGTCGTGGGCACCAGCGGAGGCTCGGGCGTGACGATATTAACCACTCCACCGACTGTCAGAGGCCCCCACTGGATGCCACCAGACCCCTTCACCACCTCCAAGCGAGTCGCCCCTTCAATGAGCGGCGTATAATAGAGCTCGGGCGATCCGTACACCCCGGGCGCCACGGGCACCCCATCCTCCAGCACCAAGACCGTGCGGCTGCGATCTGGATCCAGCCCTCGAAAGCCCAGGTTGAGCCGGAGCCCGATGCCTTCCTCCTCTACCACATGCACCCCGGAGACCGTGCGTAAGACCTCCCCTGCGCTGAGTGGCTGGAGCGCCTCGAGCTTTTCTTGCGAGATCACCTCCGCCGAGCCTGGCACCGTGAGCTGCTGCTCTGGCGCATCCCCTACCACCTCGATGGTGGAGGTTGTGGTGGGTGTACTCAAGAGCGGAAGTGGTGGAGACAAAAGGAAAGCGGGAGCATCAGGCACCGGGGCAAGTGCGGATGGGAGCGATTGGGCGAGTGTGGACGAAGGCCACCCACTGGCCAGTGAAGGAAGCAGCAGAGCCCATGTTGGCAGCAGCCTTGCGCTCCGCCCCTGAGAAAAACAAACAACAGACATATTCCGAACCCAGTCAAATGAAAATGAATTTGATAATCAAAATCAAAAAAATCGTTGTATTATGATATTGACTTTCAAATTCGATGCAAGTATTTTTTATCATCTCCTTCTTCACCTACTGCACCGTTTCCCACCTCAAAAAAATCACACCATATGATCTAGATCATATATATGCCGAATGAGGCATGCTATTGTATGGGTACGCACGCTGAAGACGAGGTGGTTGTGTGGGAAGAACGCCTTTCAAGACCGTCAGCGTGCGTTTTTTTTTGCTTGCACGCTGCACCCGCCGCCATCCTACCGGACTGTACTGAACTCTCACTACTGAACTCTCAATGCTGAACTCTCAATGCTGACACCCACGGTGCCGACTCAAGGCCATGCGCACGACACCACGAACACCCGCGCTGAATGTGGATTATCGTCTTGTGGAGCTCCTCGGCGGGAGGCTTTTGCCCTTATGGTTGGCCGGTGGGACGTCCTGGTTTATCACCGGGACCAGGCCGCCACTGATTTATCTCTCCGATGACATCTCCTTTGACGTCGGCTGGCATGAGTGCATGGGTCGAGATCCCAAAGCCGCTCCACGTTCGCCCGTGGATGGTATCCTGAGACAGGGCATACAGGCACCCGGGATCATTGGGTCCAACCTTACGAGGCGCCTGCATCAGCACACGGGGATACTCATCCGCCGTGAGGCGAAACCGCCAAGCTGCGGTAGGAGAAAGCGGCGACGGCAGCACCCCCAGCACCAGCACCAGCACCAGCGCCAAACGGAAACAAGCCACTGGCCAGCCCGCCTGCTTGGGAGGAGTCTCGTCTACTGCATCCTCCTTAACTCGGCGAGCAACAGTCTCTATGATATTTTGCAAAATTGTCCATGCAAGCTGGAACACGCCGACCGCACCCAGTCCCAACACAACCGGAAGGGGTGCCATCGCCATCCCCAAATAGCGCGGATGCGGCAAGATCTGAGTGGCCATGCCCAACGCGCTCAGATACGGCCCCAACAAACCCAGCGTGGTCAACAACCACAGCGGCTGCCGTCGAAGCGCCCATATCATCCCCACCACGGCCACCAGCATCGGCTGAAACCACGGCTCCACATGCCGATCTCGCACGATGGCCACGCTGGGAGACGCCGCAAGCTGCTGCGCGACCTCCCCCATCACCCGCTGGATTGCCATGACACCTGCTGGAAGCTCACCCGGGAGAGATCTTCCCCATAAAAAGTCATGCCCCCAGATCTGCACCCACTGAGCATGCCCCGCCATGCGCTGAGCATCCCGCAAGAAGAATGCGGTCTGATAGAGGAGCCCTGGCGTCTCAAAATTGACAAATGAATGGGCAATCCACCACGACATATACACCGGCCCCAGCAGCAAGAACACCCGAAGCCCTCGCCACAACAGCCCCCCCGGACTGAACACCGCCGCCCAGCACGACACCAGCATGGCAGGCAGAACATACAAGATCCCCCGCACATCCAAACACAGCGCCAGCCCTATGCTGATGCCTGCGAGCAGCGCCAGCGGCGAATTCCTCCATCGCAAGAAGGCTATCGAGAGACTGCTGGCCAGCATTATCCCTGCCGTCGCCTCCGGATAAAAGGTGGTGGTTCGAGTCAGCAGCAGCAGAGGCCCCACCGCACCCGTCAGGAGCGCCGCCATCACCCCTGCCTCTCGTCCTGCCAGCGTCCGTGTCCAGAGATAGATCGCCCCCACCAGCACACAGGTGCTCATCACGGCAGCCGTCGCCAATGCACCCAGCACCCCAAACTTGCTGGCAAAAAGTGCTGGCAAGAGGCCCGCCACGACCGAACGTTGAGCAGGGACTTGCTCCACCGCGCCATTTCTCAGCGCAAAGACCGCCTCGCAGTACTGAGAAAAATCGGAAGCCGTCAGGGGCCAGCCCACCAGATGAAAGCGAACCATCCAGAGCGCATCCAACAGGCCCACCCCAACGGCCACCAACAGCAGCAGCAGCATATCCACCCGCATCTTCCACGGCTGGTTGATCGGGGGCCCCAAGAGATGCTTTAGAGTGGCCATTCCAGCACCCATCCTCTTCAACAGCGCTGATGTCTGCATGAAAACTCCTGCAGATCAAGAAGCAGCTCTCCTTCAGCTCCCGAAAGAGAAACGACAACGTGGTAAATGGGACGTCGGTCATGTTTACTCTACAGGATAGCTTTACAATATGAGCTTATTTTTTAAGGTTCTTAAGATTGTCTACCTTATGATCCCCTCCACCCGTCTTTCCTTGCGGCCCCTACGTGCGCTCCACCCTCCCATCGAAAATTCCACCCCTCCTCTTTTCAGGGTATAGTGAGCACAATGGCGCTCGCGCCCCCCTTTGACCCGTTGTTGTGGAGGAATTAATGCCAGCTCGTCTCAACCATCCGAAATTCTCTCCCCTGCGCACCCGCGTGAGCCCTCACGCACGTTTCCACGCAAGCGTGAGCCGCTCACGGCATATCCTCAGCCCCTTGGGGATGAGCCTGCTGAGCGTGCTGAGTGTAACGTCCAGCCTTCAAGCGGCAACGCCAGACTTTCCAGATGCATCTTGGCAACCAGCGTGTGCCTCCAATGTCTCGCAGAGCAGCCGAGGCGCTTCCGACATCACCCAAGTGATCGTCCACGAAACCGGGGGCAGCTTCAGCCAAGCCCTGAGCACCTATCAGAGCTGCTCCAGTGCCGATGCCGTGCATTACCTCGTGGCCGAAGGGGGTGGCATCGTCCAGCTCGTCGAAGAAGTGGACATCGTCACCCATACCAACGTGGCCACCGCCGACAACGCCTCCGTTCAAGTGGAGCTGGAAGGTCTCGCCGGGCAAGGAGACACCCCCGAGGCCACCTACTACGCAGCAGCAGCCCTCATCCGTAACATCTGTGAGCGTCAAGGCATCCCCATGACCCGAGCATACCTGCTGGGTGCCGATGAGATCTCCGGCAGTGGCCAAGCCGATCCGGGTGTGGGGTTTGACTGGGACTATCTGCTCTACCTCATCGAAGCGGATGTGGATGCCAGCCTGCCCACCTCCGGCACCCTCGCGGGGGTGGTGCGAGCGTATGATCCCCTCACCGGTCCTGCCCTGGAGGGTGCCAAAGTGCAGCTCTCCACCGGCGCCAGCACCTTCACCGACGCAGGAGGTGCATATCATTTCTCCAACGTCGCCCCCGGAGCGGTGACAGTGACCGCATCCTTGAGCTGTTACGAAAGTGAGACGGTCAACACTTCCGTCATTGCCGGAACAGAAGCCTGGGCCAACCTGGGCCTCGACGAGCCCACCTATTCCGACAGCAACCCCATCCCACCCGAGTGTGAAGGGGGCGAAGGAGACGGCACCGGTGATGGAAGCTGTCGCTGGATGGGTCCAGCCCTCCCCGGCCCTGGTTTTCATGTCGCCTCTGTCGTGGGAGCCAGCCCGGAGGGTTCTGCCCTCAAGCTGAGTGTGTTGGTTCTGCTGGCCCTCGGTTATATGAGGCGACGGCGCGGCTGCTGAAGCCTCCCCGTGGCGTGAAGCGGAGTCGGATATTCTGGCAGGACTGGACCATTTTGAGCAGAAAGCGCGGCTGGCGCTGACGCTGGGGCAGGCTTTGGAGCCGTTTGTGCGTCGGCTGGCCGACCTGCTGGAGGGTCAGGGCTTGACCCTCGCTGTCAGGCGTGGTGTCTTTATCAGGCGGTCAGGGCGCTGCCGCCGACGGTTTGAATTCTGCTGAGGGTATGCGGGGTTAGACAGTTTGATGCTGCGATGTGTGGGGGAGTCATGCGGACTCATGTCCGCCGGACAAGCGGCCATATCTGCCTTGCGAAACCCTCGACGCAGTGATAATGTGCAGGGATTTGGGAGACCTGCCCTGTCTACAGCAACTGGAAAGTGCTTACGTGAGGTCTGTCGTGACGAAGTGGTCCCAATATTTCCAGCTCAAGGATCCAAATCGTGGCAGCTTCGAGCTGAATCCTGACACAGACTTTAACATCTTCGTGGATCTGGATGGTATTCGTCCGCGTTTACAACGGGTGGGCCTCACAGCCGAAACCTTTAAGCTGGTGATCGAAGGAGATTTTGGAGCGGGAAAGAGCCATCTCTTGCGCTACATTCAGCACCATCCCCCGGTTGAACAGCATCATCCCTTTTACGTCAAACTGGGTGGATTTGATCGAAAGACAGCCTTTATTCAGGTCTATCGCCAGATCATGACCGAGCTCCTTCCACTCTTGGAGAAAAAGGAGACGGGTCCAATCGATCTCTCGACCCTCAGCCCCAACGAGTTTTTGGATCATGATAGCTGTCTCGCCCTGAAAGAGCTGCTGAGTGTGCGCATCCTGTCTGAGCATCCCGAGCGTGTATTGGCAAGACGATGGCTCAGAGCCGACCCAGATCTGCGTTCATCTGAAAGTGTGAAAGGTGGATATGCTCGACGGCTTGTGAACAGCACCCCTGCTCAGCTCATG
The DNA here is from genome assembly GCA_046075485.1 of Myxococcota bacterium. GTDB lineage: Bacteria > Myxococcota_A > UBA796 > JAJRTE01 > JBJTQF01 > JBJTQF01. The sequence goes on from JBJTQF010000364.1 coordinate 8,429, forward strand.
CATCTTTTGCTGGGCATCTCCGCCTTGTATAAGCGATCCAAACATCACACCCTCTTGATGCTTTTGGATGAATCAGAGTCCTTCTCACGTCTCACCGATGACGTCTCTCAGGCCGATGTTGCAGCGGGACTTCGAGAGCTCTTTGATCCCTCTAATACGGCCTTAAGTGTGGTGGTAGGACTCAATACTCCCAGCTCACGTGCAGGACACCATCCCATGCTGCGCAGCGAAGTGCGGAGTCGTATGGTGGGCAAATACATTCAACTGAAGCCGATTGAGTCAGATAAACGAGTCTCAGAATTTATTCAACAGCTATGGGGTGAGCTGGCCTCCAATCCCGAGACCTATCCTTTTCATTTGAGCCAGCAGAGTCTCACACTCTTCATTCGAGGTGTCACAAGCTGGCGTAAGAAGCTCGATGTAACGCTTCTCGAAGGGCAACCTGTCGTCCCCCGTGACATCTGCTCCTTGCTCAATATCTTGGGCCAAGAGGCGCTTCGAGAAGGCGTCAAAGCCCCCATCACCGTTGACAAGCTCACCCAATGGTTTGGAGAGATCTGATGATGACATCAGAGCGTCGCTACCTTGTCTCCGTTCGACACGAACAGATTCGGCTCGGCTGGCTCAATGTCTTGGTACAGCTCATCGGTGAGCAGCGCATGTCGCTGAAAGAGCTCGGAGAGAGGCTCAGAGAGGTGGAGCCACACTTCGATCAGTGGTGGGAAAATTCAGGATTGGTTGCGCCCCCCAAAGGAAATATCGGCCCACACAGACGTGAACAGACCCTTCACATTCTCAATACCTACAAGCTCTACGACAAAGACTTTGAACAGCTCACTGAGCTGGGCTTGTTGCTGCAATGGATACGCCGAGACACCCTCACGGCGGAGGGGAATCCCTTCAAGTGGGAGGGGGCTGCACGATGGCTGGGGCTCTGGATCTTTCTTCATGCGACCGCAGATGTGGTCTTTCCATTGCTGCTGACCTGGACAGAACCGATCAAGACTGTACAAGAGCTGGCCCAGCTCATCAGTGCTCGCCTTATATCCCTGGCTCAACACGAGAACAACCCAGACGCTCGAGACGACTTGCGGATGCAAGCGGACCGCATCAAACAGAAAGATTTTGCACGTCAGCTTGTCTATCCATACCTCGAACCATTGCGCGAGCTTGGCTTCATTCAGGTGGTGAAGGATGCCACTCATTCTGGAAAAAAATGCTATTGTTTATCCGCAGATGGAAAGCTCATGCTTCAACATCTTCAGCGGACACCTCGTGTAACCGCTGAGCTTCTTAAGCAACATCTCTCTTGCTGGCTCTTGGCGATGATCTTACCAGAGCATCCCCTGAGTGTTGCTCAACCTTCGGATCTCCAACGAGCACTTCAGGCCCTGCCTTCTGCCCTCACACGCGGAAATGGGCGAGAAGTGAATGTGGCGCTGCTCGTTCCATATGTGCAGACATTTTTGATTCAGCACCACCCCGGACGTTGGATCTCTGAGCCTCGCCTTTCTCAACTGATCTCGCTGATGAAGTCACGTTCCCAGGATGCCATCAGCACCAAGCGGGCTCTGACCGTCTCTGAGCTGCATCTCTCTTGGAGCGAAAGCAGCTTACTCGATGACGATGCGCTTTGGTCTGATGAGGGTGCATCGTTCGCATCACCCGAGTGGATTCAAGCGGTGGAGTCTCCTCCGCTGCGCCATGTGATGAGCACCGTTATATCGAGCACAGTTCCGTCTGAAGAGACACCCGGCTCACACGCGCCCGAGCATACACACGCGCCCGAGCACACACACGCGCCTGAGCTCACAGATACAGACACACACATGAGGCCCGACGAAGACCCCGTAGAAGGAGAAGCTCAACCCACTGCGCTCGAAGTCGCGTATGTGAGAGAATCTGCGCAGTCCTCTGCAATAGATGATGCAGACACGATGGCCATAAGAGCCGAAGAAGTCGCTCAAGTGCCTACACAGGAGGCACCTTCAGCTCCACTCGAGATGCGCTCAATGCCCTTTGTTCAAGAGATCCCTTTGAACAAGAAGCTGTGGCTTCAGCTCTTGGAGGAGCTGTGTCATCCTGATGCCCAGCGAGATGTTACGTTTGCACCTAAGCGGGGACTGATCGGGAGCATTCGTCACCTACATCTGCTCACCCTCTCGCCTCCTCACCGGCTGAGCAGCAAACGTAAGAAGAATGGCGCACAGCTTCCACCTGCTCTGGATGTGATGGAGCAGCTCCTTCCTCATCTGAAGAACAGCTCATCTGCGATCCCTGAAGCGAAACTGCTTCAGATCTATGTCGAGCAGCTCCTGGAGGCTTGGACTCAGGAGCATCATCCGATCCCGAGACTGGGGGTGCTGCTGACGGATATGTTTGAGCGTCGGAGCTCCTTTTTTGAGGCGATGCACAAGCCTATATCTGACTTCTGCCAAGAGTCGTCTGCCAGCTCTGAGTCCGTTCAAAAGAAGTGGCCAGCAGTGGAAGCCTTCACACGGAGTCTTTTTTACGATGGCCTTGAGCTGGGCATGATGTCACCCACCGACTTAGAAGAGATGCAGACGTGTCCTCAAGATCTGGCGTCTGCTGAAGTGGCTATTCAGAGCTGGCTCCGGTGGCTCCATTTGGGCTCGGAGACACTGCTCCAATTTTCATTTGAATGTGAGCTTTCTGACCTGATGGCCCCTCACCAGCGCACACCTGTTGAACACGTTTGCTCACATCTTGGTGCCAAGCTGAGCATGCAATATGCACCCGCTCAGCATCCTACAAAGCAGTCCTCCTCAATCAATGGAGAAGAGATCCGAGAGCTTAAGGACGTGACAGAACAGCCAACCATGTACGTCCTGAGTGGAGACGTCTGGGCCCATACGAGAAGTCATGCTCAGCGACTGGTCACGTTTCATCTTTCTCAAGTGTCTGGGTCAGCAAAATCTGCACCTATTGAGCTATACCCGCTTAATCCATCGTCAGCACACCCTCCGCATGAGGATACACAGGAGTCTTGCCGAAGGTATACCTCTCTTCCGTTGATGCAGTATGACTCGTCTCCCTCAGTTTCGGCAGCCATCCAGCCACTTTCGAGCCCGTTGAGCCGAGTGGTACACCTTGAAGAGCGCATCAAGCGGGCAGAGAGACTCTTAAACCTGTCGCATGGCCATGAGCCGAGCTCTCAGCTTTCGATGGCATGGTCTGCTTTCGAGCAACTGTTTTCAGGTGGCGAAGAGCATAAGGTCAACACGACCGTTGAGCTGGCCACTCCGGTCCTTGTATTGCAGCATCTGAGCGAGGTCATGGTACAGTTGCTGAGAGACGTGCGTTATGCGCTGAGCACCTCTTTGCTGCGTTCATTCGGCAAAAGCATCGACGCAGAGCTGCTGAAACATTGGCTTGGAGAAGAAGCGGCTCAGGCGCTGGATAGGGTCTCCAGAGGGGCCTTGGGCATGCAGGTCTCCTGGTTTGTCTCGGATCAGCATCGTAGGCATCAGACCAGCAATCCAGCCTATCAAGTATCCAGTATGAGCCCTCAACATGCATTTAACTTGTTCATGTCTCCGTGTGCGCAGGCCGATCATGTGAGAGACCTTATCCTGCCCTCCTTTCCGTTGCTTTCCTATAAGCTTATCGCCTTTTATAAGCTCTTTGGGCATGATATATCCCACCATCAGAAGAATCCCGATCAGAAGAGTCCCTCACGCCTTCATGCGTTGGCAGTCCTGAAGGCTCACATTTCATCTCAGCTCTATTTCTATTATGAGCTGCGAAATCAGTTTGTGCATGAAGCCGATGCATTTGATGCAGGTGATGCCCCTCGCCTCTTGAACTATGCAGCTTCACTTCGTGCTCAAGTCTCTGGATTATTGCAGTATATTCGCACAGAGATGCAGCGAATGGAAGCCAGCAGCGATGCGCTCAGCTTTTGGGAGCGGCTGGCCCATCGGTACTGGCAGCTCTCTCAGCTCCCGCTTACATCTTGCGCCACGCTTTTTCCGTAAGCGGGGGTATGCTCACGACATATTCCCTGGGGAGTTTTTTAATGCCAATCCTTCGACCTGCCACCCTATTGGATGCCCTGCCCCTCTCTCAGCTTGCCGAGTCGAGCTTTCGAGACACCTTTGCTGCGCAGAATAGTATCCACCATATGGATCAACACTGTGCCAACACCTACAGCGAATCTATTCAAGCCCAAGAGCTCCAAGATCCGCAGCTTGAGACCCTCTTATGTGAAGACGAGGGTGTCCTGATTGGATTTGCTCAGCTTCGATTTGGAGAAGCTCCTGCGTGTGTGCGTGGGCGAGCGCCGGGCGAGCTTCAGCGCCTCTACGTTGCGCGTGCGTGGCATGGGCGAGGCGTGGCACATCTGCTCATGCAGTCGTGTCTGGAGACCCTCAGAACGAGGGGAGCCGATCTCGCGTGGCTGGGGGTGTGGGAGCATAACCCTCGTGCCATTGCTTTTTATCAGAAGTGGGGTTTTGAAGAGGTGGGAGCGCATGTCTTTATGTTGGGAGACGATCCTCAGCGTGATCTGGTGATGGTGCGTGCGCTCTGAGCTCGGAGGGTGTGTGCGTGAGATGAGAGGTCTGCACGCCATGCAAGTGTGCGCGTGTCAGGGTGTGTATGTGCTCTGCACGGGCGAGAATATATGCGCACGACTCATCATCCAGAAGGCGATAGAATCCGGGCTCTCTTGCTCAGAGCCCCCGCTTGCCATCCGCTCAATAAGGACGAGAGACAAGCTGTCGGCGTTCCCAGCCAGCCTGAAGCAGCTTCTCACGCAGTCGGAGGATGGAGTCGGTATGGCCGCCAGCGCTCACAGCCGGGATCAACCTCCACCGCCCCTATGAGCTGCCCCCTTGTAGAGGCTGAAAAGCTGTGGTGGCGTGGAAGCTTGCGGAGTCCATTGCCTGCTCATCTGGGGGGCCATGCGTTTGGATCCATCCTCTTGATCCGGGGGGCCATACGTTTGGATCCATCCTCTTGATCCAGGGGGGCCATACGTTTGGATCCATCCTCTTGATCCAGCGGAGACACCGACGAGGATCCATCCGAGGCGCGCTGCCCGCGTATCCCCTTTGGGGGCGGCTATTTCCGGTCCTGTCGAATTTTAGACATTTTCTGGCCGAATTTCACCCTCTCAGCTCCAGTTTTATCGAGTTTCGGACACTTTCTGGCCGAAAAGCGACGGACCCTTGCGCTCTTTTTTCGCCCCGGCTATAGTGTAGCTGTTCGCTTTTACTTCGCCTATCCTGCGAGAGCGAATCCCGTGTTTCATGCGCGGGCCCTGCGGAATGGATCTACAGACGGGAGCGGAAACGGATATGGCTACAGCACAACAGGTCGCTGCTTTGCGGCAGACGCTCCGCGAGGCGTTCCCGACCACCATGCCTTCGATGCATCAGCAGCAGCGGCTGCACGGTGAGCAGGTGGGACTTTCGACCGGGCTTTCGGCGCTTGATCAGCTCTTGGCCGGTCAGGGGTTGCCTCGAGGTCGGATCTCTGAGCTGACCGGCACCACCAGCAGCGGCAAGACCACCCTGGCCCTTCAGCTTGTGGCCTGTGCGACTCGAGCGGGGCAGCCGGTGGCATGGATCGATGCGCCCCATGCTTTTTATCCGCCCTCGGCATTACGTGCGGGGGTGGTGCAGGAGCGTCTCTTGTTGATCCGGCCAGCGGATCTGGGGCAGGCACTGCGGGCGGCGGATATCCTCCTGAGAGGGCAAGCCTTTCCGCTGGTGGTCTTCGACTGGTGCAGTGATCCGGCGTGGGGAGATGCGCCCTCCGATCCGGGCATGGCCATTGCTCGGCTCAACGGCCTGTGTGCGCTCAGCGAGACCAGCTTACTTTTTATCACCTCGACCCGTACCGCACGGGATCCGCTCCGGTATTACGCCTCATTGCGGCTGGAGACCCGGCGGGAAGAAGTGGCCCTCTCTCCGGTGCCTCCAGAAGCGGCTGGAGGTCAGGAGCCGAGGCGGCCTCGTCTGCGTTTGGTGGGTATGCCCTCGCGGGTGCCTTCGTTGCAGCTTGTGGTGCAGGTGGTTAAAAATAAGCTGGGTGCGCCTGGCGGACGCTGTGAGGTAAAGCTGGATGGAACCGAAGCGGATCGCATGCCTCTACATCCCGGACTTCCGCATACAGGTGCAGCGGCGGGATGAGCAGCTCTCGCCGGATCAGCCCCTGGTTTTGCTGACTGCACAAGGACGGCGGCTGCTGGTCACAGCGGTCAGTGCCGGTGCAGAAGCTGCTGGGGTGAAGGTGGGCATGACGGCAGCTCAAGCGGAAGTGGCCTGTCCCGACGCACTCTTTCGGGAAGAAGCCCCTACCCGTCATGCCGAGCGCCATACCCAGCTTCTCGAGCGGCTCCAGAGTCTCACCCCGATGGTCGAACCGGCTCGGCTGGGACTGTTTTATCTGGGCATGCGGGGGCTGCGCTGGCTCTTTCGAGACGAAGCCGCGCTGCTCCAGAGCACGTTACAAGACGCTGCCGCGTTGGGGCTCGAAGCCACAGCAGGCGCAGCGGGCAGTCGTTTTACGTCCCTCATGGCCGCCAAAGTGGCATTACCGGGAGCCTATCGACAAGTGGCCTTAAACCAAGACATGGATTTTCTCTCTCCTCTGCCCTTGAGTTATCTGCCAGCCTCCGCAGAGCTGCTCGAGCGCCTGCGCTTGGTGGGGGTTGAGACGATGGGGACACTGGCCAGCCTCTCCCCGCGCGCCGTGGAGCGTCGATACGGAGCCGAAGGGGTCCACCTGTATCGTCTGGCCCGCGCCGAAGACGATGCTACCCTGACCCCGCATCGCCCTCCCCCACTCTACAGTCGCCGAGTGCTGCTGGAAGAGCCGGTCGAACAAGCAGAAGGGCTGCTTTTTCTGCTCAACCCCCTGCTGGAGTCTCTGCTGGAGCAGCTCCGGCAAGAAGGGAGAGCATGTGCCGGGCTGGAGCTGCATCTGACCCTCGAGCGTAAAGCCACCCTTCAGCTTCCGGTGCCGCTGGGCTCTCCTGTGACCGTCACCCGTCCCTTGTTGGATCTCTTGCGCCTGAAGCTCGCCCGGCTGGAGCTGCCATCGCGTGTGCTCGAGCTGGAGCTTCAAGCCAGCCGTGTCACCGAACCTTCCACCCCTCAAGGAGACCTATTTCAGCGGGTGGGTTCTCCGACGGGGATGGCCATGACCATTGCCCGGCTGGTGGAAACCCTGGGGGCCGAAGCCGTCGTGCTCTCCGCTCCGGCGGATGGCTGGCGTCTGGATCAAGCCTTTACCACCACCTCGGCGCGTGATGCCGCACCGGGCTTGCTGGAGGCCGCAGAAAATCGAGCGGGCGCTCAGCGGATGCGTGGGGCCCGAGCCGCGCTCAAAGAAGAGCGCAGAACCCAGAGCGCCCGTAAGCGAAACCCGCGCCAGCACAGCACATCTCCCGCAGCAGCCGCTCCCGAGGCGGCCAGTGCTGGACAGAGTGCTGGACAGAGTGCTGGACAAGGCCCTGGAAACCTCACCACCTTGACCCCTGCTGGACAAGGTGCGACGCCTGCTTTGCCAGCCAATGTCTTGGCGGAGCGCGGCAACCTCGAGCTGGGCTTTCGACGTTTAGAGCCTCCCCGCCCTGTGCAGCTCCAGTGTGACGAAGAAGGCCCGGTGGCGCTCACCGCTCAAGCCCGTCGGAGGCAGGTGCTTCGACGCCAGGGCCCCTTCCGTTACGAAGGCCAGTGGTGGACCCACAGCTATGCACGAGACTATTATATCTTGCTCTTGGGAGACGGCACGGAGGTCTTGGTATACCGCGAACAGGGCGCGGAGCCTGCCTCCCCCTCCCCTGAGAAGCTGCGTGCGGCCACGTCCGATGGCTGGTTTCTCGAAGGTGTCTATGACTGAAGCGCCCTCGCATCTGCGCTCCACCTTCCCGCGAGCGTGTCCCGTAGCGTGTCCGGTTGAGCCTGCAAGCCCGACCCCCGTGTGCGCACACACGCGACCCGCTGGATCCTCATGCTTTTAACTCGAGCCTTCAACTCGAGCCAGCACCGGCACCACGATTGACACCGACTCCCGATGCAGGCAAAATAGCCCCCTTAGCTTTGACATCACCGTTCGATTTGCGAGGATCCCCATGCTCGAACTGCACGAAATGATCTCACTCGTCGAAGCGGCCTTCTCCGACCGCCGCCACCTGATCAACCAGCATGTCCGCCAAGCCGTTGAAGAGACCATCGCCCTGCTCGACCGAGGCCATCTGCGCGTCGCCGAGAAGCGTCCCGAAGGTTGGGTCGTCAACGCTTGGGTCAAACGTGCCATCCTGCTCTATTTTGCCCTGCGCCCTCTGGAGCCGATGGATGCGGGTGCCCTGCTCTTCTACGACAAGATTCCGCTCAAGCGTAACCTGATGCAAGCGGGCGTGCGGGTGGTGCCCCCTGGTGTTGCCCGTTACGGCTCTCATCTGGAGTCTGGCACCATCCTCATGCCCGGCTACGTCAACATCGGCGCTTATGTGGGTGCAGGCACCATGATCGACACTTGGGCCACCGTCGGAAGCTGCGCTCAGATCGGCAAAAATGTGCATCTCTCGGGAGGTGTGGGCATCGGAGGCGTGCTCGAGCCACCCGCTGCCACCCCTGTCATCATCGAAGACGACGTCTTTGTGGGCTCCCGCTGCGTGGTGGTTGAAGGCGTGCTCGTCGAAGAACAGGCAGTGCTCGGCGCAGGGTTGGTGCTCACCAGCTCCACCTCGATTCTTGACGTGACCGGACCCGAGCCCGTGGTGCTCAAAGGTCGTATCCCGGCGCGCTCCGTGGTCATCCCCGGCACCATGCCCAAAAAATTTCCTGCCGGAGAGTTTGGTGTGCCCTGCGCCCTCATCATCGGCAAACGCACCGAGTCCACCGACCGAAAGACCTCCCTCAACGAGACCCTGCGCATCTTCAACGTGGCCGTCTGAGCCTGCCCTCGGGAGAAAAAATGAGCCTCCGCCAGCGGCTGATCGACCGAACCCTCGAGCTGATTCAAATTCCCAGTGTCACCGGACAAGAAGCCGCCCTGGGGGATCATCTGATGACGCTGATCCCTCAGCTTGCCCCCGACGTGAGCCTGCATCGGGTGGGCAGCTCCGTCTTGGCCTTCACCCCATCACAGCCAGGACGCCCCACCATCGGACTGTTTGGACACACGGATACCGTGAGACCCGCTCCTGATCAGCCGGTGGGTGTCTTTCACGACCGCATCTTTGGCTGTGGCGCTTCTGATATGAAAGCCGCCCTCGCCGTGATGCTCGAGCTGCTTCAAGAACATCGTGGACTCACCCGTGCGAACTTGGTCTTCGTCTTTTACGACAAAGAAGAAGGCCCCTGGGTGGATTCCGGCATGGGACCGGTTTTGGAGGCGGGTTTGCTTCCACCGCTCGACTTGGCCCTCTGCCTGGAGCCCACCGACAACGTGATCCAAGTGGGCTGCGTGGGCACCCTCCACCTCAGCGCCACCGTGCGAGGCCGTCGTGCTCACAGCGCCCGCCCCTGGCAAGGCGACAACGCCGTCACCCGTGCCCTCCCCCTGCTTCAGCAAGCGGCAGCCTGGACCCCTCGTGACGTCTCTTTTGGCGACATCTCCTTCAGGGAGGTGATGAGTGTGACCCTCATCGAAGGGGGCACCAACCGGAATGTGATTCCTGATCAGGTCAAGGTCAATGTCAACTTCCGCTTTGCCCCTGGACGAGCGCCCGAAGAAGCCGTCGAGATCTGCAAGCAACATCTCCTGGCTGGATATGGTGATGCACTGCCACCGGAAGGGATTCAGTTTGACGTGATCGACCTGGCACCCTCCGGTAAAGTGTACCCCGACGAGCCCTTATTGCGGGCATGGCAACAGGCGGAAGGGCTCCGAGTCGAACCCAAACAAGCCTGGACCGACGTTGCCCGCTTGACTCAGCTTGGCATTCCCGCCGTCAACTTCGGCCCCGGAGAGACCGCCCAAGCCCATCAAGCCCGCGAATCCATCTCCATCGAGCTCTTGGTCGAAGGCCACCGCCTTTTGCGAGCCCTTCTCAGATCTGACCCCTGAAGATGTGACCCCTGAAGATGTGACACACGCACATCCTTAAATATCCTCAGCTTCCCGAGGGAGAGACCCCATGAACCCCGCATTTTCCCACATTGTGCCCTCCTTGATCCGAGCGGTGAATGGGCGTAAGCGCCCCGGAGACATCGATTTGGGCATGGGCGAGCCGGTTTTACCCATCGATATGGCACCGTTGGAAGCCTCCCTCGCGTGGGCCCGGAAATATGGCTGTCCATACTCCCCCAATCCGGGGTACATGGAGCTGCGTGAACAGATTATCCAGTACTACCGGTATCCGTATCATGCTCATGCGCAGCAGGTGTGTGTGACCGTCGGCTCTGAAGAAGCCCTCTATCTGGCCCTGAGATTGGCCATCGATCCCGGCAGCGAAGAGCTGTTGATTGTGGAGCCCGCCTATCCCGCCTATGACAAAATCTGCCTCATCGAGAAGATTCCACACCGGATTGTCTCGTTGGATCCGGCGACTGGTTTTGCTCCCTCCGCTCAAGTGGTGCTGGAGGCCCTGCGCCCAGAGACCCGCGCCATCCTTTTATGTTCGCCCTGCAATCCAACGGGGCGGAGCTGGCCTAAAGTGGAGCTGGAGCTCCTGGCACGCGCCCTGCTCGAGCGCCCGGGTCCGCCTGTGCAGGTGTTGTGGGACGAAGTCTACCGCGAGATTTACTTCAGCGATGCGCCTCCGACCAGCATGGCGGAGTTATATCCACACACCTGGGTGATGAACTCGCTGAGTAAGTCTCATGCGCTCACCGGTATGCGGATTGGGTGGCTGATGGCCCCTGCCGGTTGCCTCGAAGGGGCCCTGCCGCTCCATCATCTGTCCGTGACGTCGGCCCCGACCCTCTCTCAGCGAGTCGCGATTGAATTGTTCAATAAACCCGAGAGCTTCCGTGCGCATCGCCGAGAGTATCTGATCCGCCAGCAGGTGATGGAGGCCACCCTCGAGGAAGTGGAGCTGCATGCCCTTCCGATGGAGGGCAGCTTTTACGCCTTCTTGAAGATTGAAGGGGTGGGGGCTCAAGACTCGGTGCGTGCCGCTTTTGGGCTGATCGATCAGGCCCATGTGGTGACGGTGCCGGGGCGCGCCTTTGGTGCGTGTGCAGAAGGCTGGCTGCGGGTGAGTTATGTTGCTCAGCCGTCGTTTTTATGGGAAGGGCTCCGTCGGATCAAACGAGGCATGGAGCAGCTTAAGCTGGAGCAGATCCAGCTCGACGATCTGGCAGGAGATCGATGAAGTGGCAGGAGCTCGATGAAGTGGCGCGTGTGCCGCTCAGACTGGACGAAGCGGACGCAGCTTTTGCATAAAGCCCACCAGGGAGTAAAATCGAGGGCAGGAGCACTCACGCCAGCATACGGCTCCCCCCCCAGCGTTTTGCCCCAGAGCAGTATGAGCAACGAGTCTCCCCTGTAAGCATGCACGTTCTCCAATGTGGCCCATGTTGGATTAAACTATTCGCGGACCTGCAAAGTCTTAAATACCTCGCTGATGATGAGACGCATCGCATTTAAGGCTCGATGCCTTCGATGGCAAAACCAATGGTCGCGCGCGGGGTGGGACCAAACAGGAGATACCGGTGCCCGGCCTCCAAAAACATCACATCAAAGTGAGAGATGGCGGCAGGACAAGCGGAGCCCGCCTTATGCGCAAGTACACACACGGGAGCCCCCGTTGCGTCGAAGAGCTGGACCGGCACATCGTCGCTCAAGAAGAGGGCATGATAACCCGGTGTGGTGGGAGTATAACGGACGAATCCTCCCAACCCACCTTCAACTGCTACCAAGGTCACATCAAAGCGCGTATGCACTCGACTGACATCTGGTGCAGAAGCCAGCTCGACTGAAGCCGTGGCGGTACGGTAGGGGCCCTCCTGCATGTGCGTGCAAGCATGATCTTCCGGTACTGCACGCCATATAGACGCGGGGACACTCCCACATAAAGGGCTTGCTGTGGGCGTATCCGCTGACGAGGGAGATTCCGCGTCCACCTCAGGTGTGGAAGAACTGCTCTCACCGGGTGTAGCGGTCGCCACCGTCGGGCTAGGGGAGCTCTGGTCGGGGGTCGATGTTGGCTCGTTCAACACCGCACGACAACTCACCGCCAGCAAAGATGTGCTCAAGAGAATGATGAGGAGAGTTCGGCCCAAGTACCTATTTTTACAAATCATTTTTTACAGGACTCCAGCAAACAGAGTAACACAGCATATCCAATGTGGATGTCACACACGCTCAGAATAGCAATTCTTGCATGTAATGCAATAAAATTGCATTAGAATTACGAATGCACTTGCTATCAATATACATCTAGGCTATCTTCAGGCTCGAGCGGTACGTTCGGCCTTCTCTTCAACATTATTATTTGGAGCAGCTTGTATGTTAGAAATGTCCCCTCGTAATCTCCCACGCGCACTGATGATCCTGCCGTTTGCTTTGCTCGGTACGCTGCTCAGCGGACAATCTGGCTGTGGAGGAGGCTCAGACCCATACGGCCACTCGGAAGAACATGCCTGCATCCATATGGAAGACGGACCAGCGGAGCCGGTAGTGGCCACGGCTTCACTTACGAGTGCCCCGAGCCTCGCAGAGCCTCATACGCGCTACGATGTGGCGCTGGATCAGGTCTCGGACACTGCGCCTGCGTATGTCAGCTTTTCAGCTTCGGATGCGGCGGATTATCTGATCATGCTCAGTGCGGTGGAGCCGGTGCGGGTGTTGGATGAGACGGGCGAGCTTGTGCCCTTCTTAGAGTCTCGTGAATCGTCTGTCTACTGTGAGGCGATTCAAAGCCGCCACGTAGCCACCCTCGAAGCCGGTCAATATTATCTGGAGCTGGGTCCGACCTCGGCCACGTCGCTCAGCGTGGTGCTGGAAGAAGGCTGAGCGACAGGTTTCACTGCCACAGGCAGGCTCTCCAGCCCTGTTGGAAACAACTGAGCTTCCCAGACATGATGGTGAGCATGTTGCTCTACCGGCTCTCAATCTGAAGGTTGAGCTGGAGATGCCATATTGTCTATTTGGGGCCAACGGAGCGGATTAGATCATGACGTTGTAACGTTTATGAGCGGTGCGTGTATGTTCGTGCGCATAAGCTTGTGATCGCCCCCGAACTTAGGGGGCCCCCGCCGCTCCCAGCTTGAGATAGATCAACCGTGCGCGTTTATCCCCCTCTGCCAGCGGCTGGCCATTATTGTCCAACAAGATGAAGAGACCTCCATCCGGTGTGCTGGTGAGCCCTTCGATCATGCCTTGTCGCAGCTCCCCGTCGTTGCCGAGCTTGATGCCGCTGGCCAGCTCCACCAGACCCAGGAGCGTCCGCCCTTCTGCCGTGACCTTCCCCGACGGCGTGCCGGGAGGCAATGACGCCGTGAGCAGCTCCAGTCCGTCGCGATCCAAGATCCGCAGCCGTCCATCCTGTTGTCCAAAATCGGCGGCACTTTGGGTTAAAAACAGGCGACCAGGCACCTCCAGCTCATACGTGGCCACTTTTTCCAGCGGCTGAGAAGGTTGGCCCGTCAGCCGATAATTGAAGATCTCAGGCTTGCCGTTTAAGCTCCACTCTTTGAGCGCGTAGAGGTGCGCACCGTCAGGCTCCATGCGGATGGCGATGGCCTCCAAGCCGTTGTTTTTGGTGTTGACCACGTCTACTTCATACGGACCTTCCAGGAGCTTGCCAAAACGGTCAATCTTAAACACTCGAGATCGAGCTGCGCCTCCGTCGAGCGTGCCTCCGCAGGCGGGCACACCCGCTACCCGCTCATCGGCCACCCAGAGCTGGCCATCTCGGGGATCCACATCGATGGACTCAAGGTCACACGGGGCGGCTTGAGGGTCCAGCTTGATGGGTGTGATGTCGAGGGGCACCACACCGCTGGGATCTACCACCAGCGAGACGACGACTTGATCGAGGGTGAAGCCATCTTTGGTCATTGCGCTGCCATCACAAACCGCGAAGAGCTGAACACGTCCGTCTTGGAGGGTGCCGGCGAAGGCCAGACCAGAGGGGTTAGAGAGCTGAGCGGTGGGCAGGTAAAACACCTGGAAGCGCTCCACCAAAGGCGGAAGGGCATCATCCCGTCGCACCACCTGCGCCGCAGGCGAGCAGGCAAAAAATCCAACAAACGCGCCCAACAACAGCCCGATCCAGATGCTTCGACGAAAAGACACCCATGCATCGGCGGAGACAGGCGATGCGGGGGGCTCCGCAGGCAGCTCGTGACAGAACATAATCCAGCCTTTCCGGAAATCAGTGGTGACAGGTGACGTTCGTGAGCACTATGGCATGCTTTGAGGCCAAGTTCAACCCTGCCTCCTGCTGTTTGGGCAGGCGGGAAGGTTCCCTCAGCGGGGCCTCGAGTGGCATCAGGGAGGGTTAAGCCGGAGGTAGATTAGGGGAGAGGCGGGTAGATCTTGGAGGCGGCCAGTCCGTCACAAGCGTGGCAGGAGTTGCAGTTGCCGGTATCCACCGTGCGAGCCATCTTGCGGCTCTGCCCGTTGTACAGAATCCGAGCCGAGAGTGGAGGCGTGACCACTTTATGGGTGTAGAAATTGCCCACGGAGTTGGTGGTCAAGCTGATCACCTTTCCGGTGGCGTCCGTCACCTCCACGGTGGCGCCCGAGAGTCCATCGGAGCCGTACCAGTCTGCAAATGCAGTACCAGCGATGCTGAAGAAGAGATCTTCGGCCATCGGTTGGGCTTGGCTGGCCAGCCGGTCTTCGAGATTGCCTACCGAATGGCAATTGATACAGGCCGCACCTGGCAACATGGTGGGAGCGCCTTTTGCAGTGCAGGAGCCTGGACCGCAGCTTTCGTTGTTGCTGTTGCAGGTCACGGTGGGCGTAGGACTGCTCACCGGGGATGTGGAGGGCGTTTCGGTAGGACTGGGCTCCTCCTCTAGGCCGGTACACGCGACACAGAGGCTCAGGGCGAACAGGCCCAACAGCGGGCGCCGTGAAAAAGATGAGGGGGGGGGTGATGATCAACATAAGGACTCCTTCAGCGACACGAGCATATAAGATGTGAAGTAGCTTACACTCCTTCATGGGGGTATAACGCAGAAGCATTGCAGGTGTTACCCTATTTCATTATTTTTCTTCAGACGCCCCACGCTGGACTCGTGATCTTGTTGCCAAATCACGCAGATCCTGTAAAATGCCGCCCGCTACGGCCTCTGGCCTTCAACTCCTATAGAGAGATAAACATGCTTACAGTCAACGAAGTCACGCAGAGCTTTGGTGGTCGGATCCTCTTCGATCAGGTCAATGTCGGCTTTACCCCTGGCAAACGATACGGCCTCACCGGACCCAATGGTGCAGGAAAATCCACCTTCATGAAGTTCCTTTCCGGCGACGCACAGCCCGAGAAAGGCATGGTCTCGCGTCCGCGTAAAACCTCGGTCTTGCGTCAGGATCAGTATGCATTTGACGAGTTCCGGGTGATCGACACGGTGATCATGGGCAACAAGGGCCTGTGGGAAGCCCTCGTCGAAAAAGAAGCCTTACTCGCGCGCGCGGAAACCGGCGAGTTCACGGACGAAATGGGCATGCGTCTGGGTGAGCTCGAAGGCGTGGTGGCCGAAGAAGACGGCTACACCGCTGAAAGTGACGCGGGCAGTCTCTTGGATGGTCTGGGCATTCCCGATGATATCCACTACGAGCCCATGAGCAGTGTCTCGGGAGGTATGAAGCTGCGGGTGCTGCTGGCTCAGGCGCTCTTTGGTAAACCGGAGTGTTTGTTGCTCGACGAGCCCACCAACCACTTGGACCTGGACTCGATCCGCTGGCTGGAGGATTTTTTGCTCTCCTATGAAGGGGTGTTGGTGGTCATCAGCCATGACCGACACTTCCTCAACACGGTCACCACTCATATTGCGGACATTGATTATGAAACCATCATTGTGTATACCGGCAATTATGATGATATGGTGATCCAGAAGTCTCAGATTCGGTCGCGGCTGGAGCAGCAGAACTCGGATCGTTCTAAGAAGATCGAGCAGCTCAAGGACTTCATCCAACGTTTTGGAGCGGGTACACGCGCCAGCCAGGTGCAAAGTCGCAAGAAGGAAATTGAGCGGCTCCAGGGCGACGAGCTGAAGCGCTCCAACATCCAGCGGCCCTTTATTCGTTTTGATATTGGGGAGCGTCCCTCGGGGCGTAATGTGCTGACGCTGGAAGGATTGTCCAAGACTTTTGTCAAGGATAATGGGGAGAAGATCAAGATCTGTCAGAAGCTGGACCTGCATCTCCAGCGGGGGGATCGGCTGGCGATCATTGGTCCATCGGGTATTGGAAAGACCAGCTTGGTGAAGATGATGCTCGGGCAGCTCAAGCCGGATGCGGGGAAGATCACGTGGGGACATGAGGCCAATGCCGGGTATTTTGCGCAGGATCACCGAGAAGGCATCCCGGATAACATGAAGCTGTGGCAATACCTGCTGAGCTTTGATGACAAAGCAGGGAAAGAGGACGTGCGGGGGCTGTTGGGACGTATGCTGTTTTCGGGAGAAGAAGGGGATAAGCTGACACAGGTGCTCTCGGGTGGGGAAGTGGCACGGCTGCTGTTTGCCAAGCTGATGCTGCTGAAGCATAATGTGCTGGTGTTTGATGAGCCGACCAACCATTTGGATTTGGAGGCGATCTCCGCGTTGAGAGAGGGGCTGAAGGTGTATAAGGGCACTGCGATCATTGTGACACACGACCGGGATTTGGTGGCGGAGTGTGCAACGCGGGTGCTGGCCTTGAGTAAACATGGGATTGAGGACCACAACGGCGGGTACGAAGAGTTTTTGCAGAAAACGGGCAGTCTGCGCCTCGACCGCTAAAACAATACACGGGGCAAGGGATGGAATCCCTTGCTGGTGAGTCTGAGAGGACAGCGTCCTCTCAGCTAAAAAAGGGTGCAAAAA
>JBJTQF010000365.1:0-47704 GCA_046075485.1 Myxococcota bacterium
TGAGCCGCCACCATCCCAGCGGCGCCAGCAAGCTGACCCCCACAATCCCCAAGAGCTGCCGATCAAACGGCTCCGCATTGGTCAGTATATTCCGCACCGCCTTTTCAGGCGTATGCCCAAACGTACCATAGGTCTTTGCACAACCTCGGTCTGAGCCGAACCCCAACTTGTTACAGGTGAGGCTATAGCGCACATCAGACTCGGAGTCCATCCCCAGAACCTCGTTTTGAGCCACCACCCACGGAGGCTCTTCTGAAAAGTAGCGATCTTGCGGAAAGGTGAAGGGCGACCCGGTCAGCGCCTGATGGTAGAGCCCCAGTGCCACCAGCGGCAATGCCAGCCCCGTTGTAAGCGTGCTCAAGGCCCCCCACTTACGCGAGTACACGAACAAAAATGACAGCAGTACCAAGAGTGGACCTGCCACCGCCAGGGCGTCAACAGGCCGTGTACTGGCCAGCCAGCCCACCAACAGCCCCACCCAAGCCGCCGTCTTCGCCTGGGGACGGATCCACAAATGAAGGCCACCCGTCAGAAACAGCAGGCAAAGCAGCAGACAAAAGGTATGGGCCATAAAGGTTCCACTCATCACCACATGCGCGGGTGAAAACGCCAGCAGGCAAGCGGTCATCCCCGGCAGGAGCTGCCGCTCACGCTCGGAGAGGGCATCTTTAAGCCGTGGCAGGCTCAAGAGCTGCTGCGTGAAGGCAAAAATGGCCGGAATACATAGACCTCCCAAGAGCATCGGCAGCAGCTCTCTCAGGTGCAGGTGGGCCGCCAGACCCAGCATCAGACTCCAGCCTGGCGGGAAAATAGCGTAGGTGCCATCCGGCCCGCTGCTCTGAAACAGGTAGGTAAAGAGGTCGGGAAAGGCAGTTGGAGGGGCCTTGAGCCGTCCCAGCTCAAAGACCCGCGATTGCCACACATAGTTGATCTCGTCCTGGACGTGTAGCTGACCGCCCAACACATGCTCATGAAACAGCCAAGAGAGAATGCTCGAGCATGCTCCCAACAAAAGCGTAAGACGCCATTCTCTTGCGTTCATCGGCAGACTCCATAAAGGCCCCTTCGGTGACGGGAGGAGGTTATACGCCATTCGTGTGGCGGTGAGAATAGAAACCCCACATTCTCCTTCCCTGCCTGATCGGAGTCTTCCGTAAGCATGCAGAGTTCGGCACAATTGCCAGGTTACACGCACCGTCGTGTCGCAAGGGCTTCATCAAAAAGGGAAAGGAGAAGCATGCCAGGGCATAAGCAAGAGCGGAATGGAACGCAGCCGGGGGAGTGCCCTACAGGTCTGACGGGGCTGCTGCCTTCTCTGCTGCCCTCTCTGTTGCCCTCTCTGTTGCCTTCCCTAGAGGGGCTTCAGCACCGGCTCTCCCGGACCCTGGAGATGCTGCGGGGGACCGCTCAGCCGTCGAATGGACCGGCCAGTTTAGCGGTGGAGACCACGGTACGTTGTGATCTGCGCTGCCCGATGTGCCCTCGCACCGCCGGGCACTACCCCGATCAAGATATGCCAGACACGCTTCTTTACCCATTGTTAGAATCGTTTGCCGCACTGGGAGGAGACTATCTCTACCTCAACGGCTTAGGGGAGCCGCTGCTTGATCCACGCCTGTTTGAGATCCTGCGTCGCTGTCGCCGCTTGGGACTTCAGACGTTGGTCTCAACCCACGGGGGCCACTTGGACGAGGCCAAACGAAGCGCGCTGCTGGCGGAGCCCTGCGACGTCCTCACGGTGAGCATCGATGCCTTTTCGGAGGAAACCTATCGAAAAGTACGGGTGGGCGGGGAGCTCTCCCGCGTGCGTGCGTATGTGCAGGCGCTGGCGCATGAAAAACGAGCGCGGCGCGTGCCGATGCATCTGAGCATTCAGCTCGTGATCATGGATCGCAACCGGCATGAGGTGCCTGATTTCCTGCATTTTTGGCAACAAGTGCCAGGGGTGGACAGTGTGCGCCTCAAGGATGAAGAGTTTGGCCTGCCCCATATCGCCGACTATCAACCCCGCTCCCACGGAGAAGGGGTGCCCTGTCGTCTGCCCTGGCAAGGGCCACTGCTGGCGCGCTATAACGGGGAGCTTTATGCGTGTTTTCCGATGACCTATGACAATCGTCCGCTTGGCAATCTTCACACACACTCACTTGCCCAACTTTGGCAAGGAGAAGCCCTCCAGACGCTCCGGGCCCTCCACGCTCAAAAGGCGGGCGCTCAAGATCCAAGCCGTGCCCGCTGCCCCGTGGTCCAGCCGCGCCTGCCCTTTACCGCCGGTGCCATGATGGTCCGAGGCGCCACCGCTCAGAAGCTCATCCCGTGGGCGGAACAACTGGCCTATCGTGGGCTCCTGCCATTCGCTCATACCCGTACCCGTCGCCGCTGAATGTGACAAACATGGCTTTTACCGCTGTTGCGTTAAGGTTGCTTGCTGTTACAAGTGCTGTCCCCCCAGCCGCTGCTCCAACTTTGCTTGACACCTCACGCGCCCCGGAACACAATGCCCCCACGTTTTAACCCTTACTCAATGGAGGCTTTCCCATGAGCGTTGTTGAACTTTTGGGTGCAGAGGCCGAGGGCCTGCTCAACCACACCTGTACGGGCATTCGTAAAGAGACTCTTCATCTTCCAGGACCGGATTTTGTCGAGCGCATCTGGACGCCATCGGATCGGCCCGTGCCGGTCTTGCGGTCGCTTCAGGCGCTCTTCCAGCAGGGACGTCTGGCAGGCACCGGATATCTCTCGATCTTGCCGGTCGATCAGGGCATCGAACATTCGGCGGGTGCTTCGTTTGCGCCCAATCCGATCTACTTTGACCCAGAGAATATTGTAAAGCTGGCCATCGAAGGGGGCTGCAATGCAGTGGCTTCCACTCTGGGCGGGCTGAGCATGGTGGCGCGCAAATATGCTCACCGGATTCCGTTTGTGCTCAAGATCAACCACAATGAGTTTCTCAGCTATCCCAATACCTATGATCAGACCCTGTTTGCCTCCGTAAAGCAGGCGTACAACATGGGGGCGGTGGCGATTGGTGCCACCATTTATTTTGGCTCGCCGGAATCCCGTCGGCAGATCAAGGAGATCTCGGAAGCCTTCGAGCAGGCCCACGAGCTGGGCATGGCCACCATCTTGTGGTGTTATACCCGAAATAACGGGTTTAAAAAGGACGGGGTCGATTACCATGTGTCGGCAGACCTCTCCGGCCAAGCCAATCACTTGGGTGTGACCATCAAGGCCGACATCATCAAGCAGAAGCTGCCGGAAAACAACGGTGGGTATAATGCCATTAACTTTGGCAAGACCCACAAGAAGGTCTACAGCGAGCTGACCACCGCACACCCCATCGATCTGACCCGCTATCAGGTGGCCAATTGTTATATGGGACGCGCAGGGCTGATCAACTCTGGAGGCGCTTCCTCCGGCGAGAGTGACCTGGTCGAAGCGGTGAAGACCGCCGTCATCAACAAACGTGCCGGGGGAATGGGCCTGATCTCGGGCCGCAAAGCCTTCCAGCGCCCGATGGATCAGGGTGTGAAGATCCTGAACGCCATCCAGGATGTGTACCTGGATTCGACGGTGACGATTGCCTGAGTGCTGGACTGCGCTCGTTTGAAAAAGGCAAAACGGAACGCCGACGGGCAGGGCAGGGCAGGGCAGGGCAGGGCAGGATAGGGTAGGGCAGAATAGGGTAGGGCAGGATGCGCTGGTCGGCTGGATGAAGGCTCAGGAATGGGCTTTTGAGACCGATAAAGCAGGCTCGAGGGTGGGATCCAGCAGGCTCTCACCTTCCGGCTCCGCTTCCGCCAGCCGATGCCCCGAGCGTCCTCCCTCCAGCACCCGCTGAGAAGGCACCTTCAGATCCCACACAATCCCCAGCCATGACAGCACCTTCAGGATCATGTACGACATATCCACTTCCCACCAGTAAAATCCCTGCCGCGCCGACGCCTGATAGTAGTGATGATTGTTGTGCCAGCCTTCACCCATCGTCAGCAGTGCGAGAAAAGCGTTGTTGCGGCTCTCGTCCCCGGTCACATATCGTTTAGATCCAAAGACATGAGCCAGCGAGTTGATCGTAAAAGTACCGTGATAAAGCAAGGCGGTGGAGATGAAGAAGCCCCACAGCAGCCCCTCCCATCCCCAGAGGGCGGTGATCGCCAGCGCATAGGCCACCGGCGGCAGGTAGTCATTTTTGTGTAGAAAGACCAGCTCGGGATAACGAGTCAGATCCTTCACCTTCTCCAGCTCCGGCTCTACAAAATCGGCGGACATGATCCAGCCCATATGCGACCAGAAAAAGCTGTGTTTCACCGGAGAGTGCGTGTCATACACCGTATCCGAATACTTGTGGTGATGGCGATGATGCCACGCCCACCACAACGTTCCTTTCTGGCCGGAGGTCTGCGCCAAAAACGCGAGCATAAACTGAAAGACGCGGCTGGTTTTATAGCTGCGATGGGCAAAATAGCGGTGATATCCCGCCGTAATTCCAAACATGCGCAGATAATACGAGCCCACACACAGCGCCACCATCTCCCAGGAAAATCCTGTAAAAATGGGGATCAACAGGGTGGACATCACGAGCATAAACGGCAGCACATACAACAGACGATAGTTTCCAGGAACCGTGGGTGTAAGGGTCTTCATGGGTTGAATCTTCCCTGTGCTCGAGTGGTGAGAGCATACGATTTTCAGAGTCTAGCGGCACTCTGTCATCGCTTTGTCACCACCGTCGGCAATTTTAAGGGAAATGTGCGGCAGCCCGTCAAGAAGAGGCAAAAGCAGGTGGAGGGCATTCAAAACCACGGGCAAGCCGAGGGCAAACGTAGGCAGGACTTAGGACTCGATCACAAAGAGGGCCACACCATCGAGAATCGGCCCCCCTCTTTCGAGATGCTCCCGCCGGGCTTCCAGGCTGGCAAGACGCATATCCCACTCCTCTTTGAGCGACTTGACCTCCATCCGGGCAATCTTGACCGCTACTGGGTTTTTGGCAAAGGCAAGCTGCGCTTCCGCCGTGTCCAGGCGATGCTCAAAAAAGGACTCGTAGCGCCGCGTCTCGTCGGTACGATACGCATCGTAACGTTTGAGGGCATCCGCTGCTGCCTGATCAAAGGCTTGTTGAGCCAGCTCTTCCGCTCGCTCTGCTGCCACATTCATCCATCCCGACTCCATCGTGATCTCTTCGACGTCTTCCCGATCCAGCTCATAGGCTTTGGAGAAACGAGCCGTTAAGATCGGCACCAGCTTGGGCAGCGGTCGTCCCTGAAGATCCAGGGCAAATGTCACCATGCGAGGGGGGAAAAACACCGTGGCATCCACATCCGCATGAAAATCCGGCTCCAGCCGATAGTTAAACTGAAGGCCCATGCAGCGTCGATGTCCCGTCTTCTTGTACCGCTTGAGTGTGGTGGAGCCCCAGGGGGTATCCCGCAAGAAGCTGAAGATGCCCTCCACCAGCGGATGGCCGGTCGAGAAAAAATCGTGATCCTCCAGCTCCAGAGCCCGCTCCCGCTGGAATGTTCCGACATAACCGGTGCCCACGGGCACACCCGGCAGCGCATCCAGCGTGTAATAATGATCCAACGCCAGATAATACGTGCCGTGCTGCTCCTTATCCTGCACCGAGATGCCCGTCTGCTCCGCAAAGTCGAGCACAAACTCTTCCAGCCGCTCCTCGAGATCTTCGGGAATGGCCGCTTTTAGCCCTTCTGCCACCTCCCGATCATAAGCCCCCCGATGCAACAGGTGGTCCAGACCTCGGGTGATCATGTCCCGCGCTCCGTGCAGCAGCTCATCGGCATCGTCGTTGAGTGCTTCCCAGGCTTCAGGATTGTTCCAGTTTCGGGTCAAGCTGAGGGAGACCACCATGTCGGCGATCTGCTCCAACACCGGATCCAGGCCGCCGATGGTGTGCTGGAACACCCCAATCTTGTGCTCCAAGAGCTCCACCTGTCGATCTTCCAGCGTCTCTTCGTGGACAAGCACGATGCTCTCCACTTCAGAGGTCTGGCCAATGCGGTCCAGACGACCGATGCGCTGCTCGATGCGGTTGGGGCTGGCAGGCAAGTCATAGTGTACCAGCCGGTGACAAAACTGGAAGTTGCGACCTTCTCCACCCGCTTCAGTGGACAGGAGCACCGGATATCCTTCGGGATTGCGGAACATCGCCACTTGAATATCCCGATCCGCTGCCGGAAGCTGCTCATGAAAGGTGGCCACCCGCACGCTTGCCCGAGCTTCGATGCGTTCTTTCAGAAACTCAACGTCGGCGATATGACTGACAAATACCAGCAGCTTTTCTTTGCGCTGCACACAGTCGCGCACTTCCTGCACCAGCGCGTCGAGGCGTGGATTGTCTTCAGTGAGGGTGCGCTCACAGCGTTCGATCATGGAGTCGAGGGTGGCCGCCGCCGACTTATCCTTGAGCACTTTGCGGTAGCGGGTGAGCTCTGCCTTAAGCCCGGCCAGTGGACCTGTTGCCAGCCGAAGCAGATCAAAGAGCTTGCGTGCTTCCGGTGAGCGCGGATCCATGTTCTTGTTTGCGATCAGGCTGACCCACTGTTGCACCTCCTCGTAGAGCTGCCGACGGGCGGGGCTGAGCGGAAATCGCCGAATCCGGCTACGACGGGCTGGAAATCCGCCCACTCGCGCACGGGTATTCGAAAAAACGGTATCCCCTAACGGGTGGATATGCAGCAGCTCGTTGAGCAGTCGCTGCACTGCCGCTCGTTCTCCCGCCACCGCACGTTCTGTCAGCTCTTCAAAGTGGGGATGTTCCGAGAACGCTTCGGCCACTCGGTCGGGCAGATCTTCAGGCAAGGCTTCGACCAAGGTGCTGCGGGTGGGGCGCCGACCCAACGCAAAACCATCTTGTGTGGGGTCTTCACCCAGCGCTGCTTCCAGCAGACCGGCGATCTCATTGGCCGCCGAGATCTCCTCTAACTGGATCTCAAACAGCTCAAAGTCGTGAAAGAGGTTGGGTTGGAGGATGCGCAGGAGTCCAAAATACTCCATACGATCCAGCTCCATCGGAGTGGCGGTCAAAAAGAGGATGTTTCGGGCGGCAACCGCGATGCTCTCCACCGCTTGATAGGCCGCATTGCCTCCTTCGTCGCTGTAGCGCAGATGGTGAGCTTCGTCTACGATCAGCAGATCCCAGCCCCCTTCGACCTCCGCCGCATCCATCGCGAGCAGCTCATTGCCTGCCAAAAACGGCAACGAGCACACCGCTCGAGGATACACTTGCCACGGGCTCAGATCGGGGTGATCCGCCGCGCAGTCTTCCAGCCGCTCTTCGTCGATCAAGGCAAACACATCGTGGAACTTGCGGAACATCTCCCCCAGCCACTGCACGGTCAGCGAGTCCGGGGTGAGGATCAACACCCGCTCCGCCCGTCCTGCCTGCCGCAGCGCACTGTAGATCATGCCCGCTTCGATGGTCTTGCCCAGTCCCACTTCATCGGCCAGCAGCGCCCTCACCGGATGTTTACGGGTCACTTTTGAGGTCACATAGAGCTGATGCGGAAAAAGTGTCACCCGCGAGCCCAACACCCCTGCCATCCCTTGGGCTTTGCGCTCCAGCTCGAGCTGCATGCCCGACGAACGGCACTCAAAGACGTCGAGGGTATCCACTTCCAGGTTGGCCAAGCGTGAGAGGGGGCCTCCGGTTTTGCCCACCGCCTCTAGGAGCTGCTCGTCTACCACCAGCCCCTCTTGTGTGGTGTAGCTGTCAAAACCGGACTCGAGCCGTATCCTGCCCACCAGGATCACTTCGCTGTCTTCGTGTGTGCCTTCCCGTACACGCGCGCGTGCGCCCAACGGGAAAACAAACCGCTGAAAGGCTGCGTCGTGGGTGGAGAGGGTCACAACTTCTTCTGCACCCGGAAATCGAACCGAGATGGCCCTTCCCAGCGGGGCCACTTCGACCACTTCTCCAATGCCCCAGTCCGCATTAAACGGATGTGTGACCTTATAACCGACCTTCCAGTCCATCATTTCTGTCCATTCTGAGCTTCAAGCTCTCTGAGCCGGGCTTCTGCCTGGGCATGGGTGCCACCCGACAGCGCCAGCAACCGCTTATAATAGACAAGGGCATTCTCGCGGTTTCCGGTGGCCTCCGCCAGCGAGGCTTTGCCACGAAGCTCCGTGAGGACTTGGTTGAGCCCCGCACGCACCCGCTCGAGATGATAAGGTGGGTTGAGCGCCCCCGCATCCACCACAAAACCTTCAGCCGCATCCGGCGAGAGCTGATCCACCACGACGAAGGCAGGATTCATGTCATTTCCGATGCCAACGATGGAATACAGCTCATTTTTTAAGACCTTCTGTCGCTCGCCCACATCCAGACGAACCCTTCCGGGGGACAGCACCTCCGTGAGAGTGGCCATGTCCTTATCTTGAGGCGGCCCTTCTTTTTCCCTCAGCGGGCGAACACGATAGCGCGAAGCACCCTTAAACGGAGCACGTAAGGTCTGCCACTCCACCACCGAACGCTCGGGATCCAACGAAGACACCACCTTCACACTGCCCACCGCTCGCGGAAGCGGTGGAGGTGCATCGGCAGGTGGCAGCACCAGATAGGTCACATGGGTGAGCACCCCTCCACCCCGATTAAAATGCCAGGCACCATCTGCTTGTTGGGAGATCTCAAAGGGAGGAGGCGGGGGAGGGGGCACGGCGTAGTGTTCAAACACCTTAAACAACACCACCGCCAAGATGCCGAAGGTCGGCCCTAAAATCCCTTGTTGCCACAACTTGGGCTGCTGGCGCCACAGTAGGTAAGCACCCACCGCCACGGACACTCCGCCCACGGTGGACACAAAAGGGCCAAACACCGCACGCAATCCCATCACCAGCACGATATGCAGGATCAGGAACAGCACCAGATTGGAATAAGGGACGAGCTTTGACGCTCGTGATGGGTCTTTTTGCATGGGGGGCATTTTAATCACCTCTTGTCAATGGTCAAGTCACATTCCCTTCCCTGCGCTCAATTGGAGGACATTTTGACTCTTACGCGGCGCTGTGATAGCGTTCCACTCAGCTCAGGGAGCTTCAAGCGGAAAGCAGCATACGCCATCATTGAGTTGAACCGGCGAGTTGATCCGGCGAGTTGAACCGGCGAGTTGAACCGACAAGCGAAGAGGAAAGGGTCTAGCATGGGGTTGCGAGCGCGGATTCGAGGGCGGATTGAGCAGGCGCTGGAATCAGGGCTGAGTGAGACAGTGCGCACGCTGCGAGCGGAGGTCTCAGAGCGTCTGGGACGAGGGGGCTCCTCCAAGACGGATCCGCGCCGAGAGACGACTTGGGCGGAGGCAGGCAAAGCCCCTCTCTTTCGTGAGGTCGCCGATACCGGCTTGACCGACTGGCTGGAGCAGCGTTTTGGACTGGAAGAAGTCGGGCGGGCCACCGTCGGCATTCTTCAGGCCCAGCTCACCCGCTCCGAGCTCAACGTGCGGGAAGCCCTGGATGGCCTTGACGCCCTGATTCAAAACCGCGCTGACACTGAAGGCCGCCTCCTTTGGCGCAAGAATTTTGATCAGCTCCTGAAGGTCTACCAGGAACAGAATCAACGCCTGATCGAGACGTGGGGCAAAGCCTTTGAAGCGGCAGTGGAGACGTGGCAACTGGAGGGGGAGGCCGTCGCCGAGCTTCCCTGGCCGCGTGCATTGCCGGAGGTGGCCAATCGGGTGGACCGCGTGTGGCTTCAAGGATGGGAAAATATTCAAGGAATCCTTGAGGATATCGCACATGTTGTAAAGCAAAATATTCAGGAAATGTCCAGCCAAACCGGGCTCTCTCCGAGCTTGCCATCGTCGGTGTGGCAGCGGGCTCTGGCAGCCATCGACGGAGGACTTCGCCGCGCTCAAGGAGATCTTTGGGGGGCTTGGGGCACTCAAGCAGCTCTGATGCGAGGCACCGCGCGCCGCATTGTCGAAAAAGAAGGGACGCTTAAAAACCTTCCACCTGCCGCCTTTCAAAAGATGATCCAAGACTTTGAGCAGGTCATTCGGGCCAATGTCCAAGATCTCACCGACTCCTGGTTGCATGCCCTTCAGCAGCTCCGCAATGAGCTGGAGCGGCTTCCCGAGCTTCGTAGCTGATGAGCGCGCGCCTGCGTCCTGACGCGCCGACCCCTTCTGCGTGGCGACAGCGCCTGCTGGAGAGCGCCTCGGAGTGGCTGATCCAGTCTCGTTTGCAAGGACTGGCGGCCCTCGAGCCCCTGACCGATCAGCTCTGGAGAACCTTACTCACCCGTGCGCGGGCGCAAGCGATGCTTTTAGAACCGGACCTGAGCGCCGGGCAGCATGGTCTCTGGCCCTGGTCCTTGCGCCATCAACTCCGGCTGGGCTGGATCCCGCAGGCGTTTGTTTTTGCCTTGCTCCAGCTTGAGCTGAGAGGTGCGCGGGGAGGGCTCCTGCTGGTCGTGCAGCCCTTCGCCTCACACGCTCCTTTTTGTGTGCTCTCGCTGACCCTCTCGCCTCGTGTAATGCACCTGAGCTGGGCGCTCTTGCGGGAGACCGCTTCACACAACCTTCAGACGGAGGTGGAGCCGCTCATAAATCCGCTCGCGCACAAGCGGGAAGCATTGGGAGGTCAGCAGCCCTTGCCCACAAGCTGGCAAGAAAATGGTGCTGGTTTTGCCCTTCAACGGCCTCTGGCCTACATCGAAGAGGGGATGGAGCTGGGCCTGAGTGCCTGTGATCGCTGGATGCAGCAGCGAGAGCGGGCCGTCGAGCAGGACGTCGAGCGACCCTTGAGCCCCGTGTCGCTGGCGTCTGAGCGGAGCGCACCTCTGCCCCTGGCTTGGATCTTGGAAGGGCTGCCCCATCGGGAGGTCTTGGAGCGGCGGTGGTTCAACCTCGCGGAGCTGCCCTGGCTAAGCCTGCTCAGCAATCCTGCTCAGCTCTTTCGAGTGGCATCATGAGTGTCCTTCAGCGCGTCGCTTGATCCTCGGACCTCCTCGCGCTATAAGTTCTCACCCTGATTTTTTTTAACCGATGAGGCACACATGATGACCATTCGACGCCCGCAGCCGCTTTTGACATCCACCAAGCACCTGACCTCTCTGTTGTTGCTGGGGGGGATATTCGCCAGCACCGTCGCTTGTGACCACAAGCTGATGAACGAAGAGCCCAAGCTGGGCGAGACCTTGCCAGAAAATCTGGAAAAAGCCGCGCCAGTGGCATCTTCTGGTGTAGCCGGAGCTGGCCCCATGATGGGCGGTGGAGGCCCCATGATGGGCGGTGGAGGTCCGATGGCCGGGGGGGGTGCTCCGATGATGGCAGGAGGAGGGGGCGTCTCCACCGGTGGCACGTTAAAAGGAAAGATCCTCTTGAGTGACGCCCTCAAAGATAACGTCCCAAGTGCAGGTATTCTCTTTATTTATGCGCGCCGCGTGGGACAAGATAAAGGGCCACCCCTGGCGGTCTTACGAGTTCCTGCGCCGACCTTTCCACTCGAGTTTTCGATGGGGCCCGAGAACGTGATGATGCAAGGCATTCCATTTGAAGGGGATGTAAACCTGTCTGCGCGCCTGGATGGGGATGGAAATGCCATGACCCGCTTGACCGGCGATCTGACCGGTGCTTTGGCGGCTCCGGTCAAGGTGGGCACTGAAAACCTCGAGCTGACATTGAGTGACGTGTTGCCTTGAGCGTGTACGGATGCGCCCCCGCGTGAGGCTTCATGTGTAGGTTTAAGCTAAGAGATATAAGCTCTTTTAATAGCAGGAGAAATGATCGATGACGCACGTTGGATTTCTCTGGCACATGCATCAGCCGCTCTACATCGATCCTGAGACCGACCAAGCCGTGCTTCCCTGGGTGCGTCTGCATGCGACCCGTGCCTATTACGACATGGTGCAGCTCGCCCTTGAGTATCCCGACGTGCCTCAGACCTTCAACTTGGTGCCTGTGCTGCTGCTTCAGCTTGAACATCTCCAGCGGGGGGCCAAAGACAAGTATCGTCTCCTGAGCGAAAAACCTGCCGACGAGCTGACCGAAGAAGAGTGCCGCTTCATCATTGAGCTGTTTTTTCAAGCGAGCTGGCAGACCCTCGTGTATCCGAACCCTGGCTATCGGCGGCTGCTGGAGCTGCGGGGCGGCGAAAACATGGCCCTCGATGCGGTGGAGCGTTACACCCTTCAAGATCGGCGTGATCTTCAAGTTTGGTTCAACCTTGCGTGGTTTGGATTTATGGCGCGGCGGCATTTTCCGCTGATCGACCGCCTGTTGAAGAAGCAGCAGGATTTTACCGAAGAAGAGAAGCTGGCCCTCCTGCACATCCAGGATCTGATTGTGGCCCGCATCATCCCGCTCTATCGAGAAGCCCAGCAGCGCGGGGCCATCGAGCTGACCACTACCCCTTTTTACCACCCGATCCTGCCCTTACTGTGTACCACCGAGGCCGGACGGCGAGCCTTGCCACATCTACACCTGCCTCAGCCTGCTTTTGAGCATCCCGAAGATGCCCTGGCTCAGGTGGAGCGGGCTTTGTCGTATGTCGAGGCACTGTTTGGGCAGCGTCCGCAAGGCATGTGGCCCTCAGAAGGCAGTGTTTCGCCGGAAGTGATGGCCGTGCTGACCCAAGCCGGTGTGCGCTGGTGTGCCACCTCCGAAGGCATTCTGCAAAACAGTCGTTTGCAGCCCGGCACCTCTTTGCACTTCCTCAGTGAGCAGGGACGGCCTACCGTTTTTGAGCCGTATCAGACGGGTGACGTGAGCATCTTCTTTCGACAGCTCGAGCTGAGCGACCGGGTGGGATTTAGTTATTCCCATATGCCTGGGCCGGATGCCGCCGCGGACCTGCTCAACCGGATTCGAGGCATGGTCTCGGGGTTGAGAGGGCAGGGGACTCCGTTGGTGCCCATCATCTTGGACGGAGAAAATCCCTGGGAGCACTACTCGGACGGCGGCGAGTCCTTCTTGCGCACCCTCCTGGAAGGGTTGAGACTGGCCCCCGATCTGAAAGCGGTGACGTTCAGCCAGCATTTGGAGCTTCAGCCCCCGGTGGCGCGGATTGCCGAGCTGTGGAGTGGCTCCTGGATCTACTCCAACTTTCAGATTTGGATTGGACACCCCGAGGATGTCGCAGGCTGGAGCTTGCTTCGAGACGCACGCACGGCCCTGGAGCAGCAGCGGCGGCAAGGTCTGCCCGTGCCAGAAGAAGCGTGGTCTTCCCTTTATGCCGCCGAAGGCAGTGACTGGTTTTGGTGGTTTGGAGATGAGTTTTCCAGCTCCGCCGAGTCTGAGTTTGATCGACTCTTTCGAGTGCATGTCAAGAATGTCTATCTCAAGTTGGGGCTTAACCCTCCAGGAAATCTGGAGCTTCCCATCAAGGGTCTGCGACGATTTCAGCCGCTGAAGCCCCCGCGAGGCATCATCCGTCCGGCACTGGATGGTCGAACCTCTGTCTGGTGGGAGTGGGAAGAAGCGGGGTCAACGCCCTTGCATGCCACCGGGGGCGCAATGGCTCGGGGCAATCGTCTCTTGAGCCAGCTCTTGTATGGTTATGACGAACAATCTGTGTTTTTTCGTTTAGATCTCGGACCAGATCTGCGCCAAAATGCCGCTGAATCCCTGGAGCTGGAGATCATGCTGGTGGCGCCCGTCTCTTATCAGCTTCGAGCCCACCTCACCCCCGCTGCCTGTGTGGGGCGAGCTGCTCAGCGTCTGGAGGTCTTGCCCACCACTTCGGAGCAGGCCCCCTCCTTGTTAGGGCGGCCTCTGGTGGGCAAACGGAAGGAGGCTGTACCTGCCTTGTCGGAAGCACCCGCCCCGAGCCCGGTTCCAAATCCGGTCCTAGAAGTGCGGGCCTTGCTCGAAGCGCAGAACCAGCCTCAGCCCGACAAAGTGCGCATGGCCTGTGGAGAAATGCTCGAGTTTTCTTTGCCTCGCCGGATGTTACAGCTCGAGCGTGGGGGAGAGCTGCTCTTCTTCTTGAACTTAACCTTGCCAAACGGGGGGCGTATGCGTTATCCCGCCCGTGAGATCTTCCAGTGGGTGGTGCCGCCGCCCCAAGTCCTGAATCACGATGTGAAGCTGGAGCCTTGAGCCATGCAGCCTTTTGCGCTCTCACTCCTGCTGGTGGAGACTCAACCGGCGCGTTCGTCGGCTCATCAGCTTGAGCGGGTCAACACCTTGCGGCGGATCTTGGAGGCCCTGGCGCAACAGCCACGGGCGGCGCTCAGCTTTTATGCCTCGGTGCCGTTGCTGCGCCAGCTCTATCGGATGCCGGATATGCCGGAGATGTTGCGTCAGTTGGGTCATGAAGGGCGCTTGGAGGGGCTGGCAGGGGGGACTCATCGACCGCTGCTTCCGGCATTACCGCCGCGAGAGGCGGAGCTGACCCTGGCGCAAAGTCGCCAGACCTTGCAGAGCCTGCTGACCCAGCCCCCTCGCGTGGCCTTTCTCCCAGGTCAGGTGTGGGAGCCGGAGCTGTGTCCCATCTTGTCGAGCCAGAATCTGAGTGCTGCGGTGCTGACCGAGGCTCAGCTTCGGAGCTGTGTGCCACGTCTCGGTCGTTTTGCCACCTCCTTGCACATCACCGAACAGCAGGGATTTCCGGTCAAGCTGGTTGGCGCTTGGACCCTGGATGCTCTGGCGGAGTGCCAGCTCCCCTCCAACGACGCCCTCCCGCCGGGACTCTTACCTGAAGGGCTCGAAGGGTACATTGAGGCCCTGCTTGAGCATGCGCAGAGCCGAGGGGCACAGTCGGAGGGCGCAGCGGTGCTCATGATCACCCTGGATGAGCTGCTGCTGCCTTCTGTTTTTGCAACACTGGAAAATCTCCTGCGAGAGGGGCATGCTCACCGGGGGGCTTTGAGCTTAACCACCCTCAGTCAGCGGGTCCAGTACGAGCCGGGAGCGCGGATCTATCCAGGCTCCAGCATGTCCCCGCGTGCGGCAGCGCGCTGGAGCTGGATCGCTGAGGGCGTCCGGCGTGAGTCTCCTGAGCCAAATATTGGCTGGCAACGTCTCTTATTGGCTCAACCGTTCCTCAATCGTTATCACAAGCGGCTGTTGTGGCTGTGGTCTCGTCTGTCACGAGCCGAGCGTGTGCTGCACGAAAAGCGTGGGCGAGCCGAGCCGGTGGGGGGCTTAGAATCCCTGCTGGACCAGATCCGGAGCTTGCTGCTGGAGGCTTCAGCGGTGGAGTTTTGGGGGCTCGACGGTCAAGATCGCTGCTTAGAGAGTGGCGTGCGGGAGCGCAGTCATGCGCTGCTGCTGGAAGCCAACCAGCGTCTGGAGCGTATCCTCTGGCCGGAGCCGAACTTTGTGTCATTGGAGCGCCTGGATCTGGACCGGGATGGTCTGGAGGAAGTACAGGTCTCGACCCCCGGCTGGGAGGGCCTGATTTCTCGTCGAGGTGGCATTTTGTACCAGGCGGCACTTAAAAGTCCGGCTGTACTGGTGGGAGACTTGCCTTCACGCAGTCCTGCACCCTATCATCAGCCCCTGCTGGCGGTGGGGATCAGCGCACAAGGTAAAAAGTCGCCTCGTCCGCTGAACTTTTCCCCCGAGCTGGCGCTCATGGCCAAACATCTGCGGCGAGATGTGACCCCTCGTGGGCTCTTTGTGGATCATGTTTTGGCCCCCGGAGCGACCCCAGAGAACCTCTACGCGGGCCAGTTTCCGGTGCTGGCGTCCTTGCCCGAGCAGACATATGAAGTGCTGAGTGCCACCTATACCCGAGAGGCGGGCGAAGCTCATATCCTGCTTGCCCGGAGTTTGTGGCTGGAGTCGGGGCCCGGCCAGCCTCCGGGGGGGGCGACATCGGCGGCACTTTATGGGACGGGGACCACCTCTGTCGGCGTGAACCTCTCTGGAGGCCCGCTTGAACCACGAGAGGTTAAGTCCTCACTTCGCATTGAAAAGCGTTTTGTCTTTCCCGATCATGGCCAGACGCTTGAAGTGCAATATCGCCTGATCAATCGAGGACATACCCCACTGACACTCCAGTTTGCTTCAGAGCTCAGCTTTACTGCTGCATGGCAGATGTCGGAGGTGTGGTTTGGTGATGAGGCTCATACGTGGCAAGAAGCGCAGCCTCAGCCGGACATGCCGGGAGAGCGGGTCAACCTGGAAGGGGTCACGCGCCTGCACCTCCGCACGCCTGCGGAGGCGACACCTTCCACGCTCTCACTTCAGCTCTCGAAAGAAGCGGAGCTGTGGAGCTTTGTGCAGGAGCTGATTCTGCCGGGACATTCTCAGGGACTGCGGGTGGAGTCAGTCGGGCGGGTATTGCTCTTTCAGTGGCCGGTCTCCTTGTGGGGTGAAGAGCAGACCACCTTGAGCCTGCGGCTCTCACGGCTTCCTGTATCGGACTCTGAGCATGTCCAGATCGAGATTTTAGATTAAAAAAGTATTCTTAACCCTGGAGAAAAAAATGCATATTTTGATGGCAACCTCGGAGCTTGCACCACTGGCAAAAACCGGAGGTCTGGCGGATGTGCTGGGGGCTCTTCCCAAGGCGTTGGCGAAGCTGGGCCACCGCGTGACGGTGGTGATGCCCTTTTATCGGCAGATCCAGGCCGAAAAGTACGGCATCACACTCCAGGGAGACTGGTTTGCAGCCTACGTGAGCGGTCGTAGAATCTTTGGTGGCCTGCACACATGGGAGCCCGTGGAGGGTGTCACCGTCTATCTGGTGGCCCAAGATGAGCTGTACGGGCGCTCAGGGATCTATGACGACCAACAAGGAGGGTTTGGTGACAATCACCTGCGCTTCATCTTCCTCTCTCAAGCAACGCTGGAGGTTGCTCGTCGCTTGAATGCCGCTGGAACGCCACCCGATGTCTTTCATGGCCACGATTGGCATGTGGGCTTGGTGCCAGTCTATCTTCGGGAGGGGCGTGCTGGATTCCGCTTGCCTTCGGTGTACTCCATTCACAACATGCAGTATCAAGGGCGTTTTGGTCGCCGTGTGCTGTTTGATGCGGGTCTGGATGACGGATATTACCAGCCCAACTTGCTGGAGCTGTATAACACTGTCTCCTTTATGAAAGCGGGGCTTGTCTTTTCTGAAGTGCTCTCCACGGTGAGCCAAGCGTATGCTCGCGAAATCCAGACCTCCGAGTATGGTCACGGCTTGGACGGGCTCCTGCGCGCACGAACGGCGGAGCTGGTGGGCATTGTCAATGGCATCGACACGGAAGTGTGGAATCCTGCCACCGATGTGCATTTGCCGGCCCACTATTCCCGAGGAGATATGGACGGAAAGCAGCTCTGTCGCCAAGCGCTCCAGCAGAAGTTTAACCTGCCGGTGCGCGACGATGTGCCCATCTTTGGGGTGGTCTCTCGGCTGGTGGAACAAAAGGGTATCGAGCTGATCGGTCAAGTATTGCCGGGATTGTTGGCGAATGGGGCGCAGGTGGTGGTCTTGGGCAACGGCGAAGCGCGTTACGAGAACCTCTTCCGGCACTACGAGCAGGTGGCCCCCCGTCAGGTTTCTGCTCACATTGGCTTCAGCGAGCCCTTAGCCCATCTGATCGAAGCGGGTGCCGACATGTTTCTCATGCCTTCCCTCTTTGAACCGTGCGGCTTAAACCAGCTTTATAGCC
This sequence comes from Myxococcota bacterium, assembly GCA_046075485.1. Classification (GTDB taxonomy): domain Bacteria; phylum Myxococcota_A; class UBA796; order JAJRTE01; family JBJTQF01; genus JBJTQF01. The sequence continues at coordinate 17,561 of JBJTQF010000365.1, forward strand.
TGCGTTATGGCACCTTGCCCATTGTGCGCGCGGTGGGTGGGCTCGACGATACGGTGCAAGATTTTAATCCACGCACAGGCTGGGGCAACGGCTTTAAGTTTGAGACCTACGACGGCCAGGGGTTCTGGTGGGCCATCAGCCGGGCCCTGGAGTGTTATGCCAATCGACCCCTGTGGCGCTGGCTGCGCGAGTCGATCATGGGACGGGATTACTCTTGGGAGCGTGCTGCACAACAGTATGTGGAGCTCTATCAACGAGCACAGAAGTCGGAGCAGCCCGGCGTCTGAGCGCGTGCGTTTCCTTTCCTTTCCTTTCCAATATAGGGAGTCAATGATGGTTGGCAAGATCATGGGCCTTCACATACGCCATACAGACAAAAAAGCCCCTTCCATGCCCAAGATGGCCGTTGAGAGGGCCACCATTCAACCAGAAGGGCTGCTGGGTGATTTTAATCAGTATCGGCATAAGAAGGTGAAGGACAGCCCCGATATGGCGGTGATGTTATGGCCGGACGAGGAGCGGGCCCAGCTCAACCTTGAAGGGTGGCCGATTCAGCCGGGAGATATTGGGGAGAACATCCTCACTTCCGGCTTGCCTTCAAATATTTGGCAAGATGGTACCCGGCTCCGCGTGGGGGAAGCCGTCGAGCTGGAGCTGCGGGAGCGTTGTGAGCCGTGCTCCAATCTGGCCAAGCTGGGATATGTGGGCGCTCAGCACAAGACGGCCTTCATCAAATGTATGGTGGGGCGGCGTGGTTACTATGCGCGGGTGCTCAGCGGGGGGCATGTGCAGGTGGGCGATACGATTGAGGTTCTGTCGGTGCCGGAGTCGAAAGGGCTGGTCTCCAGCGAAACGTAAGCTGGGGCCACTCACCATCCTGCCATAGCGGAGACGCCTCTCAGTCACCGGAAGGGCGACTTCGTGAGTGTCTCCAAGCAGCCAGTGCCTGCCGCGATTGTTCCCCTCGCAGAAGCAGTGCTTCTTCCCAAACACTTCGATGTGGTCTGAGCAGCTCCACCAGTAGCTCGGTAACAGCCAGATTGCGATACCATTTGCGGTCGGCGGGCACCACATGCCAAGGCGCTGCTTCTGAACAGTGCTCCAGGGCCGCTTCATAGGCCCTTGTGTAGTCATCCCATTTTTCGCGGTCGCGCCAATCTTCTACGGCCAGCTTCCACGAACGCTGAGGGTTCTGCTCTCGCTCCAGCAGTCGCTCTTCCTGCTCCTCTTTTGAGATGTGCAGAAAAATCTTCAAGATAAGGGTGTTGGAATCCGACAACAGTTGTTCAAAGTGATTGATATGCTGATAACGTTGGCGACACTGAGAGGCCGTGATCCAGCCATTGACTCGTGTGACCAGCACATCTTCATAGTGAGAGCGGTTGAAGATGCCCAGATATCCCCGAGCTGGCACTGCTTTGTGAACCCTCCAGAGAAAGTCTCGGGACAGCTCCTCCGCAGAGGGGGCTTTAAATGCGGTGGTCTGAACGCCCATCGCATCGACATGGGAGAGGAGATTGTTGATCAAGCCATCCTTTCCAGCGGTGTCTCGACCTTGAACCACCACCAAGACGGAGTGCTGAGCGGCACCGTAGAGCAGCTCTTGCAGGGTGGCCAGCTCATGCGCCAGCTCGCTCATCGCGGCGGCTGCCGATATTTTGTCATGACCGTGGGTCTCAGAGGTGGGAAGTGCATCCAGATCGACCGACTTGCTGGGCTTTAGACGAATGGAATACGACATATTTACCTCGTGCTATGTGTCTATCAACATTCTATTATCTTGTGTAAGAGATGTCGAGTCCCTTTGTCTTGGTTCTTGTATTGACAGGGGTGAGAGCCCTTCCTAAGATGATGACTCGCAACAGCAGCAAAGCCGAGGCTTGGAGGTGAAGACAGATGCCTATTCCATCTGAATCGGGACGCTGGCAGCTACAGTTCAAGGCGATGTGTCAAGAGTATCGCAACAGCCTTCCCCAGCGCATCGAAGAGATCGAGGTGGCTTGGAAAAACCTCCAAGAAAGTGGCTGGGCCCCCGAAGCCTTTCAAGAGTTTCTCGCCTTACTTCATCGGATGTCTGGCACCGGTGCGACCTTTGGTTTCACCATGTTGGGCAATGCCGCACGTCAGCTCGAGACCTATCTGGAGTCCGAGATCGCCATTGCCAATCGAGCGCCGGGTCCATTTCATATGCGGCGGATTGTCCTCTATCTGGAATCGATCAAGCAGATCGCCTTGCATCTGCCGCCAGATGGTGAGCTGGAAATGCCTGCACTCGCGCCTGCACTCCGTCGTGAGAGTCCCCAAAAGACCGAGGCAGAGCGCATCGTCTTTATCGTTGATCCCTTGATTCAGCGTGCCGAAGAGCTGCGCGCTCAGCTCGCCCATTTCAGCTACGAGGCGGAGACCTTCTCAGACATTGAGCATGTGACACAGGCCCTCGAGCGTCGGACGCCTGCCGTCTTGCTGATGGATACGGGGCTGCTCCAAAACGGTGAGCCGGGACAGTCTCCGCTGAATGAAGTGCGTCGTCGTCAGCGTTCCAATCTGCCGATGGTCTTTCTCTCGGATCGTTCGGATATCCAGACTCGGCTCACAGCGGTTAAAGAGGGGGGTGTGGCCTATTTTGTACGTCCTCTTCAGCTTGGAAATCTCATCAAGAAGCTGGATGCGCTGACAGAGGCAGAACACCCAGAGTCCTTCCGTATCCTGATTGTCGAAGACGATCCCATTATGGCGCACTATCTCTCGAGTATCTTGTTGCACAATGGGCTGCGCACGGTGGCGATCACCGATCCGCTCGCAGTCGTCCAGCCACTGATCGATTTTCGTCCCGATCTGATCCTCATGGATCGTTACCTTCAGATGGGATGTGATGGCCTGGAGCTGGCAGAAGTCATCCGACAAGACGAAGCCTTCTTGAGCATCCCCATCATCTTCATCTCTACGGAGATGGACAACGTGAGACGCCTGGAGGTGATGCGACAGGGCGGGGGAGATGACTTTCTCACCAAACCCATTCATCCACAGGTCTTGATTCAATCTGTGATCACCCGTGCTGAGCGATATCGGAGCCTCTCCAGCTTTATGCTGAGAGATGGTCTCACGGGATTGCTCACACATACTCGCTTTAAGGAGCAGCTCCAGGTGGAGACTGCCCGCGCCAATCGACATCATGAGCCGCTCTCTCTCGCCATTTTGGATATCGACTTCTTTAAGAGTGTCAACGATACGCACGGCCACGCTGTGGGAGACCGAGTGCTACAGAGTCTGGCTCGAATGCTGGTCCAACGTCTGAGACGTACCGATGTGATCGGGCGGCTGGGGGGTGAAGAATATGCCATTATTTTGGCTGATTCTACGCCTGAAGAAGCCTTTACCGTGGTCAATGGCCTGCGTCAAGATTTTTCAGATGTGCGTCATCAGCTCACGCTGGGCGAGTTTCGAGTGACCTTCAGCGCAGGCATCGCCAGTACCCGTGACTTTCCCGATGCCATTCGGCTCAGCGACGAAGCAGACAAGGCACTCTATGGAGCGAAACGAGCGGGACGTAATCAGGTGAAGCTGGCACCCATGTGAGAGAAGCATCCCTGCGATGCCTGAGCAAATTATCTATGTTCTTTTATGCCGATATGAATATATTTCTGTTGTCCTGCGTGCCTGCGTATGGTAACGTACAGCGCGTACACAGGAAACGAGCAGCGGCTGCTAAGCCCTGTTCTGACATGACACCGAAAGGACGGATCGATGAAAAGCGCATGGTATGTAGCAGGTCTCTAGATGGTTTTCGGCCTGGGAGTTACCCCTTCATTGCAGGCTCAAGTGCATGTCGATGGTGCTGGCAAAGTGCATGTCAAAGCAGGCGGAGCCGAAGTGAAGGTGGGTCCGGGGGGTGTTCAAGTGCAGGGAGCTGGCGGCGGAGTCAATGTCAAAGGCACCGGTGTGGACGTCACCAGCTCCGGCGAAGGTTCCGCCAAGGTGAAACGTTTTGAGGGTGTGGATCACACATACACCTTCACATGCTCCACAGCAGAAGGTACCTCCGTTGAAGTCAACGGTACTGAGCTGGTCGTCACCGTAAAAGGAAGCTGCACCTCGGTCTCCGTCAATGGCACCAGCAATACCATCACCCTTGACAAGGTGAGCACCATTTCGGTCACGGGAACCGATAACACCGTCTCCTACCTCTCCAATCCGCAGGGCAAGAAGGCGTCTGTCAGCTCCACCGGAGTGGACAACAAGATCTCTCAGCGCAAGTAAAAGAACACAAGGGAGAGAACGCAGGTAAGAGAACGCACGCAGGGAAACGCATCTCAGGGAACCATTCCATCCCCATTCCTGATGCCGCTTCACACCTGTGCCCGCCATACGCTACCGCCTACGCGGTGTTTTCCAGCGCAACCATCCAAGACAAGCCATCAGCAGCATTAGCCCCGATAGGGGTGCATGAGAGCCTTCATGTGAGCGGGTCAAGAGGGAACAGCCTGCACTGCTCAGACGGCAGTTTTGCCAGACTCCATCACAGTCCTGATCAATGCCATCGTTGCAGGTATCAATCGCATTTGGATGAATCGAGGCATAGTCATCGTTGCAGTCTCCTGCTTCTTCGCTGAAGCCATCTCCGTCATCATCGAAGCGAGCCGTTGTTTCATCGATCAGTCCATCACAGTCTTGATCTTGACCATCGGCGAGCTCAGGGGCGCCGGGGTAGACTTGAAATGAGCTCGGATCGCAGTCTCCTTCTGCAATGGAAAAACCATCTCCATCTGCATCAATCCACAGTGGATCGATGTCTCCATCGCAGTTATTGTCCAACCCATCTTCGATTTCCGGCATGCCAGGGTTGAGGTCAGAATTGAGATCGTCACAGTCTCCTTGTAGCTCTGTGAAGGTGTCTCCATCGTCGTCGATATCCAAACAGCCTTCGTCGGTGAGTCCGTCACAGTCATTGTCCAGCCCGTCATGGAGTCCGCTCTGTGTCCCACCATCTTCAGGTGCGCCTGCATAGATCTGAGGGTGGAGATCATCACAATCTAATCCGCCCCCCTCTGTTCCCACCATGCCATCTCCATCGAGATCTCGGGCATCGATGCCATCGCAGTCCTGGTCGATGCGATCATAAGGAATCTCAGGCGCTCCGGGATAGATGCTGGCGTCAAGATCCTGACAATCGGTGCCACCCACTTGAGGTCCGGGGATGCCATCCCCATCTTGATCCCGCACGGGAGGACTGGGACAGTATTCGTTTGGTTCTCCAGGAGTGCCTAAGTCTGTGTCATACAGTGCGGGATTTCGCCAGGGAGTGGTGGAGGCACACCAGCAGCCAGACAACTGACTGGAAAAGGGCGACAGACAGCTCAGATCCCGTTGCAGTGAAGCACCAGCCGGAGCATAGGCATCCAGTGTCCCCCCCCAGCTTACGGCATCCTGTTCTGCACCATCGAACAGCAGAGACAGCCGATCAGATGTATTAGCAAGGGCAAAACCATTGTAGACATACACGGGCTGAAGTCCACCGTTATAGTCTTCCTCTGCACGGGTGGCCAGCAGCAAGAGCTCACCCGAACGTATCAAGAGGCTGCCCGAGCTGGGCGCAATGGTATGTCGTTGACCCGCACTATTTTGAAGCACCCATCCCGAGAGGTTGAGGGTCTGTGTGCCCACATTTTTTAGCTCAATGAACTCACCACTTCGGTCAGAGACGGCCATCGAATCATACAAGACCTCATGGATCAGCACTGTACCGGGAGGCAAGAGTCCTTCATCGATACGGCCATCACAGTCGTCATCTTGTTGATTGGGGAGCTCAGGAGCCCCTGGATAGACCCAGCGCGCCAGATCATTGCAGTCTGTGCCTCCGACCTGTGTGGAGGTAAATCCATCTACATCCTGATCCACTCGATCACCGCCATCACAGTCTTGATCGATGCCATCATACGGCACATCCACTTGACCTGGGTAACGGGTGGGATCCTGATCCTGACAGTCTCCGTCTAGCTCCGAAAAGCCGTCTTGATCATCGTCATGATCCGCACAGCCTTCATCTTCAAAACCATCACAGTCATTGTCGATGCCATCGCCGATGGCACCGGCTGACGTGCTCACACACTCGAGTGCGCGTGGATACACCTGCGCGTTTGAATCGTTACAGTCTCCCGCATTTTCAGAGACACCATCCCCATCATCATCGTTGCAGCGGGTTCCTTCATCGACGAGCTCATCACAGTCTTGATCGATGCCATCGCAGGTCTCTGGCACATCGGGAGCGCGCGTGGGATCCGCATCATCACAGTCATCCTCGAGAGGAGAATAGCCATCTCCATCTCGGTCAAAGCGTTCAAAGAAGCCCTGCTGGAGGGCGACCAAGTTGGGTTCCACCCGCAGCACGGAGCGTAAGATCCAGCTCTCGCCGGGTCCAAGCGAAGAGAGAGAGGCGCGGAGGGCCAGCTCCACATCAGCGGCAAGAGGCGGGGGCGGCTCAAGCTCTGAGGTGGAGTCCAAGCAGCCCTGACAGAAACCGGCTTTGCCAGAAAAATCCAGCCAGCCCACTCCAATGGCCAGCCCCGAGTCTGGACCCACTGCCACCGCCATGTCTGGACCCTCTAACAAGAAGCTCAAGCTCTCGCGCGTGTTGAAGACCTCCAAGTCGGGATCCAGGTTGAGTGCGTTAAGCCACTCGAGCTGTGAGAGGGGGGCCACATCACGATTGAAGAGGGTGGTCTGGATCAGCAGCTCTTGGCCTTCGGCCTGCCATGTGTAGAGGCGGGTGATGCGCAGAGGTCCGACGGTGAGGCTGGCGAGCAGGGCATCTTGAGAGGGGGCTTGGGGATCTGGAAGGACATCGAGCTGGAAGGGCGCGGTGGGGGAGCCGGGGGGGGCTGCGCTGACAAACTTGACAACAAGATCTTTCCACATAAAGGACAATGAAAATCGATCATACCCTGTCAACGGATCCTGGAGACGCTGCGGCAGCTCGAGGCCCACCGCTGGCACGTAGGTCAGAGCCTGCCCCTCCGCACCAAGACAGCCTGCTTCTCCCACGGTCGCATACAGCCGTGGTGTCGCTAAGCTGATGCTGCTCGCCGAGACTGGGCCGTGGAGCACGAGGCTCAACAAAAGCCCCATTCCTCCGCCAAAATGCCAGCTCTCTGTTGGACGAGTCCTGCTTTCCCTTCCGGTGAAACCCATCAGCACTCCTGCCATTCCCGGGCCTTATCGCCGATACCGTCCATGCCAGAAGTATAGTCCTTCCCCGATACTCCAACAAGCGCATGAATGCATTTTGTATTGGGGTTGATCTTGGCGATTTACGTCAACGACGTTAGAATGCTTTCGGCATTGGCCGTCGTGTGGCAGCGTAAACTGTTGGGAGGTTTCATGGCGCGTGATGAGATTGAAGTTCTGGTGGAGCGTATCCAGAGTATGGTGAAGCACCTGCGAGTGAAGGTTTCGGAGCTGCAAGATTATACCCTTCATGCGGATGCCCGGGTCCGCACGGCTGCTTTTCGAGGTTTGTGGGATTTTCCCTCCTCCGAGAGCTTGGTTCTGCTGCTGAAGGCTGCCGAGTCCGACCCCAATCCCGAAGCTCAGGCCGCCGCCTGTCTGACCCTGGGACGTTGGATTTGGGCCGGGCTGATGATGGATGAGCGCCTCGACCCCACCACCGGCATGGCGGATGGCATTCGCTTGGGAGATGTCGAGACCGTCCGCGCTCACCTCAAAAAAATTCTCGGGAATCCGGAGCAGTCCCAGACCGCTCGTTTTGCCGCGTTTAAGTCCCTCTGTTATGACGCTCAAGCCGAAGAGCACGAGCTGATCCAAAAGTATTGGAAAAACGAAGATGTACAAGTGCGCATCTTCGCCCTCGAGTGTATGGGCCGCACCAGCAATCGCCGCTGGCAGGAGCTGATCCTCAGCACCCTCTACTCGACCAATCGCCAGATCTTGCTCACCGGCATGGAAGCGGCTGCCGAAGCCTGCATCGAAAAAGCCGAAGCCCGCCTGCTTGAGCTGGCCCTCGGTCAGGATCGAGAGCTGGCATTGGCTGCTATCTGGGCCCTTCGTAACGTGCTGCACAGCCCTCACGCCCGCCGCGCCCTCGAGCGCATGTCACGCGGGAAGGATCCTGAGCTCAAGCTGCGCGCCCGTGAAGCACTCGCCGATCTGGACGCCATCGACTTGGTAGAGAGCCCGGACGTAGACGACGACTAAGCCCTTGCCTGCTGAAACTGGCAACTTCTGTTCCCTCCCGTTTCGTTTGCCTCTCCCGCCCGTTCACCTCTCCCAGCTTCCCGCGCACATCCTCCCTTATGATGAAGATCGGTCCTGCTCCGTTCGTTGTCCTCCTGCGTTCAAGAGCCGACGCCACTCCGACTCCGACACAAACAGCAGCAAGTGAGCCCACATCAGCAGCGGAAACAGCACACTCACCCTCAACATCAGCGCCATCCCCAGATGCAGCAGCACACAGGTCGCGAGGGCCAGCCGTCGGGTGCGCTCAAACCACAGCCCCACGGCAACAAACGCCTCCCCCAAGAGGGTCAAGAGTCCCAAAACTTGGGCTTGCCCCAGCGTGGGCAACCATATGCTGGAGAGCAAAAATCGCCCGTAATCCTCCCCCTTGAGGGTGTAATACAAGGTCTTGCCATCCAGCCAACCAGCCCCTCCGATCAGCTTCGCGCCCAGCGTAAAGGCGTAGACGGAGCTGAACTGAAGTCGCGCAAGCTGGAGCCCCCACCGGGGCGCTTGTTTGACCACGCCCGCCGCAGCTCGTAACCCATCGTAAGGCAAAAACCATAAGATCAGCCACTGGTAGAAGGCCAGCTCACCGTACCCTCTCAAAAGTGAGAGATCAAAACCAAACAGATAACCCAACTGAGGTAGGAGCAGCAGATGCATGAGCCGAGGCCAACGCCCCAGTGCAAACAGCACCAGACAACACCCTGTGCTCAGCATCAGCAGCCACACGCCCCACAAAGGCAAGCTCGGTGGGCCAAACAGTCGCAACAATGGGTGAGGGGTATGCACCGCGAGGAGGGTATACAGCTCCTCCAGATAAGGCAGGCGAGGCAGGAAAAAAAGCAGGGTCCACATACTCAGCGCCACACGCCAAGCCACCGCTGCCGCCACCAGCTCCGGCTTGAAGAAAAATGCCTCCAGCCATGCCCCCACTTTGTTCATCGTCGTGGTGCTCCAAAAGCGTGGGGTGAGACCTTAAACCGACCGATGCGCTGATACACGACCTGTCCGCTGTCCAGATGCACCCGTCGCCACGTCAGCTCCACTTCATGCAGCGTCTCGCCTCGCTCGAGCATGCGCCAGGCGAGGTGGTTGGCAAAACCCTGCTGGGTCGCTTTTCGGGGGGTATGGGCTAAGCCGGAGAGCTGATCGTAGACCCTCAGGGGGGTAAATCCGCGCTGGTAGGTAAAAAAAACCTCCAACGGGATCGGCAGGGCGCTCTGATCCGCTCGGTAGCCGGTGGCTTCCAGACGACGCTCCCACGGACCCCGGCGATCAAACATACGCCAGGGCCAGGGAGCCCGTTCCGGTAAGGGGAGGACTGCCCGAATGAACAATCCTCCCTGAATCAGCATAAAGAGGGAGATCAGAACGATGCAGATGCGGCGAGAATACTGCTGTGGCAGGAGTTTTGCACTCATGAGGGGGAGGAGATCTTACTCTTCCTCTTCCTTCTTGAGCTTGGCAGCTTCCTGGATGAGCTTGGTCTGGATGTTGTTCGGCACCTGACGGTAAGAACCGAACTCCATCGAGAAGTTCGCTTTGCCCTGGGTCATGGAGCGAAGCTCGGTTGAATAACCGAACATCTCAGACAGCGGCACCTCAGAACGAATGGCGGTGTACCCTTCGTTGGTCTCAGAGCCCAGGAGCACACCACGACGAGAAGACAGGTTGCCCTGCACCGTACCGGTGAACTCGGAAGGGGTCTCCACTTCCACAATCATGATCGGCTCGAGGATGATCGGAGCGGCCTTTGCAAATCCCTGCTTAAACGCTTGACGCGCAGCAACCTTAAAGGCCATTTCGCTCGAGTCCACATCGTGATACGTACCGTCCACCAGGTTGATCTGGACGTTGATCACCGGATAACCGGCCTGCGGACCCTTCACCGTTGCCTCGCGGAAGCCCTTCTCGCACGCGGGAATGAACTCGCGGGGGATGGCACCACCGACGATGCTGTCGATGAACTTAAAGACCCCATCTTCACACGGCCCAATCGTACCAACCACATGGCCGTACTGACCCGAACCACCGGTCTGCTTCTTGTGCTTGTAGTCGAAGTTGGCGGTCTGAGTAATGGTCTCACGATACGCCACCTTCGGCTGACCCACGTTCACTTCGGCACGATACTCACGCTTCATGCGCTCGATATAGATGTCGAGATGGAGCTCACCCATGCCGGAGATCAGGGTCTCGTTGGTCTCTGGATCGACCATCACGCGGAAGGTCGGATCTTCACGCATGAAGCGGTTGAGGGCCTTCGACATACGAGGCGAGTCTTCTTGCTTCTTGGGGGTGATGGCAAGCTGGATCACGGGATCCGGCACGAACATGCCCTCCATCGAGAAGATCTGGCCTTCCGTACAGAAGGTATCACCGGAGGCACAATCCACGCCGATGATGGCGATGATATCACCTGCGTATGCGGCGTCCACATCCTCACGGTCGTTTGCGTGCATGCGCACGAGACGGCCAATGCGGACGCGCTTACCGGTACGGGCGATTTCCACCGTGTCACCTTTGCGCAGCGTACCCGCATACATACGGGTATAGGTGAGCTGGCCGAACTGCTCGTCGGTGATCTTAAAGGCCAACGCGATGAGGCTGGACTTCGGCTCCGGCTTCACATCCACCTTGTCGCCGGTGCGGGCATCAAACGCCTTCGGCAGCTCGCGGTCGAGCGGGGAGGGCAGATACCAGGTCACGGCGTCCAGCAGGTTCTGCACACCCTTATTCTTAAAGGCCGAGCCCATAAACACCGGCACGATGCTTAGGCTCATGGTGGCCTTCCGCAGCGTGTCGCGGATCAGGTCCACGGGCACATCTTTTTCCTCGAGCAGCAGCTCGGTCATCTCGTCCGAGTACATCGAGAGTTTATCGAGCATCTCAGCACGATACTCTTGGGCCTTCTCGACGAGGTCGGCGGGGATGTCGCGGATCACGCGGGTCTCACCCTTATCACCCTCGAAGTAGGAAGCGCGCATTTCGATGAGGTCCACCACACCGAGCAGGCTCTCGGAGATACCAATGGGGATCTGCACCAACACCGCATTCAGGGCGAGCTTGTCACGAATGGCGGCGGTGACGCGGAAGGGATCGGCACCCTGACGGTCGAGCTTGTTGATGAAGGCCAAGCGAGGCACCCGATAGCGCTTCATCTGACGGTCCACGGTGATGGACTGAGACTGCACACCCGCCACACCGCAGAGCACCATGATGGCACCGTCGAGCACGCGGAGAGAGCGCTCCACCTCGATGGTGAAGTCCACGTGTCCTGGGGTGTCGATCAGGTTGATACGGGTCTCGACACTAGATGGATCCCGCCAGAAGCAGGTGGTGGCCGCCGAGGTGATCGTGATGCCCTTCTCACGCTCGAGGTCCATGAAGTCCATCTTGGCACCCGCATCACCACCCCGCACCTCGTTGATGCGGTGAATGCGGCCCGTGTAATAGAGGATGCGCTCGCTCAGGGTGGTTTTACCCGAGTCGATATGCGCTGAGATGCCGATATTGCGGGTTCTGTCCAGAATGCTGCTCATGGTGCGTTTACTTTCCCTGCTGCTGCCAGCAGACCAGCTCTGAGCTGTCCATCAAGAGCGGTTGCTGAGAACGTGATGAGAAACCCGGCGTGGCTCAACCCGGGCGTGTCTGGCGAAACCAGAGCTCCCGGTGCCACCTGCGCTTCGGACAGCGAGGAAGCGGCGAATACCTGTGGAATTTCGGACGCGCTATATAACCGCTAACGGGGCATGGTTTCAAGAAAAAAATGTATGGGAGGGGCGGGCTTTTCATGGTTGACAGCGGGGATGAGATCGGCCATATAATAATTAACGAGAAATTATATAATTCTTAAACAGCATCTGCCCCGTGAGGATCTCATGCCCCGCTCTTCTGCTCCGCGCCCTCCCGCGCATGCGCGAGCCGCTGAATCCGCATCTGTCCTCGAAACAACACCGGCACCCGAAATTTCGGCAAAACCGGATGTCTTGGTAGAGCCGGAACACGATGCCGCGCTCTTGAGCGGCGAGGCCAACACCAGCCCCGCTTCTCTCGTCGAGGCCCCTCGTGGGCGTGAGCGCACCGGCATTCGCGCCCGCGTGCGGACTTTTTCCTGTACCGACCGTGACATGGAGATGCTCGAGCGCATCGCCGAATATCACGGCTTTTCCAAGAGCGCCATGATCGCCAGCCTGGTGCGGCGTGAGTTTTGGCGCATTTTCCCCTCGGGCACCCCCGAGCTTCGACCCGATCCCGGCGCGCGTATTGATGACTGATCCGGCGGGCCAGCTTCGGCCCTGCTCCGGCTCCGCTCCGAGGCATCACTGGAGGTTTTATGCTCTCGCTTCACGATGAAATCCGCGCCCTCGCGCGTGAAAAAGACGCCATCATCTTGGCGCACAACTACCAAATTCCAGACGTGCAGGATGTCGCCGATATTACCGGCGACTCGCTGGGGCTCTCGATTGCCGCACAGAAGACCTCCGCCTCCCGCATCATCTTCTGTGGTGTGCATTTTATGGCGGAGTCTGCCAAAGTGCTCAACCCCGAGAAGCGGGTATTTTTGCCCAACCTCTCGGCGGGCTGTTCGTTGGCCGACTCCATCACCCCCGAGACCCTGGAGGACTGGCGCAGCCGGTATCCCGAGCACACGGTGGTCACTTACGTGAACTCCACCGCCGAAGTGAAGGCCCTCTCCGACATCTGTTGCACCTCCGCCAATGCGGTGAGTGTGGTGCGTAGCTTGCCAACCGAGAAGGTGCTCTTCACCCCGGATCGTAACCTCGGACGCTGGGTCGCCCAGCAAGTGCCTGAAAAAGAAGTGGTGATCTACGACGGCGCTTGCTCCGTTCACGACGTCTTGCGGGGTGCCAATGTGGTCAAGACCAAAAAGGAAAACCCCGAAGCCATCATCATCGCCCATCCAGAGTGTCGCGAGGATGTGGTGGCCATCGCCGATGAGGTCTGCTCCACCACCGCCATGTTGGATCGGGTGGCCAAATATCCCGAGGTGAAGACCTTCATCGTGGCCACCGAAAACGGCATCCTGCATCAGATGCAGAAGCGCTATCCCGAGAAGACCTTCGTGCCTGCCGACGGCTGCATCGGCTGTCGCCTCCTCTGTCCGTATATGAAGATGACCACCCTGGAAGATGTCAAACGCTCGCTCCTGGAAGAACGTTGGGAAGTTAAAGTGGAAGCCGATGTGCTCGAAGGGGCTCGGCGCTCCCTGGAGCGTATGTTGGCAGTGCCACGCGACAACTGAAACCCACACCACTCAGGGGAGGAAATCCAATGGCTGAGATCTCTGCCGATACCACGGTTGCCAACGCTGCACCACAAGACAATCCGAAGTCGAAGTTGCAGGAACTTCAGCACAAACGAAAAGGTAAACCACCGTATTATGAGCGTCTAAACTTGGGACTCTCAGGCGGGCGCGCGTGGGAATCCAAAGTGTGGCTGGATGGGGTCTTTTCTGGAGAAGGTCACGGAAACACCAAAAAAGAAGCCGATTTTGCCGCCGCATCGATGGCCATTGCCAAGCTGCAACAGACACCTTCCTGAGCACCCATTGAAGTGTCGTTGCAGACACCGACCTGCAAAATGGCTTGTCACCAGAAGATGTTAAGCATAGGATAAAGTGTCCGTCCAAACATGTGTACCGGAGGCATATCCTATGAATGTGCGTTCTTCTGTGCTTGTTCCCTGTATCTTGTGGTTATCTACGCTCACCGCGTGCGGAGGCAGCGGCGAAAACCAAGAGCCGCTCAATCCCACCTACACGTACTACAAAGACATTCAGCCCGTGATGAATCGAGAATGTTCTGGCTGCCACTTTGACGGGGGCATCGGGCCTTACCCCCTCGAGACCTATGAGCAGCTCAAGCCCTACGCCGACGCGGTGGCCCGCTCGGTGAAAGATCGCTCCATGCCGCCCTGGCTTCCGGCGTTGGAGTCCGACTGTCTTCCGCTCCTGAGCGAACGACGCCTGAGTGAAGCAGAAATCGAGCGGTTCCAGGTCTGGGCTGCCGAAGGCGCACCGGAAGGAGATCCTGCTGACGCCACCGGCGAGCCTCCAGTACGTCCTGCGCTCGGCGAGGTCTCCTTTGATCAGGGGCCCCGCGACTCCTACGATCCCGACACCAGTGTCTCCGACGACCTGCGCTGTTTTGTGATCGAAGGGGGGCTGGACAAAGACGAATACATCATCGGTTACGATGTGCGCCCCGGCGTGCCCTGGCTGGTTCATCACGTCAACGTGTTGATTTCAGAAGCGGATCCAGCCTATACCCTCGATGCAGAAGATCCGGGACCGGGCTGGAACTGCATCGACGGCATCGGCATCAATAAAGTGGCGATGGTCGGCGCATGGGCTCCCGGCACCCTCCCCATCATGTATCCCGAAGATACCGGCATCATGATGGAAAAAGATCGGGTGCTGGTCATTCAGGTGCATTACAACACCCTCAACGGCAACATTCAGCCAGACAATACCCATGTGCTGCTTCAGTTTGCCGACGCACCGGTGGCGGAGCGCGCTTATGTGGCACTCTTGCCAAACTCTGGCTTTGAAGTTCCACCCAACACCGACTTTTATGAGTCCACCCTCTCCTTTAAGCTGCCCTTTGAAGCCCGCGTCTGGGGCGGTGGTGGCCACATGCACCAACAGGGTGTCACCTTCCGCTCTTCGCTCGCAACAGACGATGGAGAGACCTGCTTCCTCTATATTGATCGCTGGCGTTATGCCTGGCAGCAGGGTTATTTCTGGGATACACCCCTGCCCATTCCGGCGGAGGTCGGTGACACCGTCAGCGTCTCCTGCGCCTGGACCAACCCCGACGACCGCACCATCAGCTGGGGCGAAAAAGTCACCGATGAGATGTGCATCGGCTACTTCTACGTCACCGGCTTGGACGAAAACACTCCGATGGGCAAGATGACCCTCAACGCCGCCGACCTGCTCTGAGTGTGATTCCCCCGCTGCCTGCCGCACAAGTATGCTAAAGTGCCCCGACACGCTCATTTATTCACTTGAGTTAGGGGGCCATTGTGAGTGTTATTTCTCGCTTCTTTGAATATGCGCGTCCCTGGCGGCGCAACATGATCTTGGGCACGGTCTACGCCATCACCAACAAGTTTTTTGACATTGCCCCGGAGATCCTGATCGGCATTGCGGTCGATCTGGTGGTCAAGCGGGAGCAGAGCTTCTTGGCCAGCCTGGTCTCCGATCCGTTCCAGCAGGTGCTCTTGCTCGGAGGTGTGACCCTCTTCATCTGGGTGTTTGAGTCCGTCTTTGAGTACCTGATGCATGTCGAGTGGCGCACATTGGCCCAGTCGATTCAGCATGCCATGCGCATGGATGCATATTCTCATGTGCAGCGTCAGGATCTGCGCTGGTTTGAGTCGCAGAGTACGGGCAATCTCTCGGCGATTCTCAACGACGACATCAACCAGCTCGAGCGTTTTCTCAACGGGGGCGCGTCGGCCATTCTTCAGCTCCTGGCCTCCAGTGTGATGGTGGGGGCGATCTTCTTTTATCTTTCCCCGCTGATTGGGGTGCTGGCCATTCTGCCCATACCGGTGGTGCTGCTGGGCTCCTCCTACTTTCAGAAGCGCCTTCAGGAGCGTTACGCTCATGTGCGCGCGGTGGCGGGAGATATTGGCGCTCGCGTGGTGGCCAACCTGCGGGGCATCGTGACCATCAAGAGCTTTACCGCTGAGCCCTTCGAGCGGCAACGGCTGGAGCAGGAGTCGAAGCTCTATTTGGAAGCCAATCGGAGCGCCATTGCCTGGTCTTCCGCCTTTACGCCGATCATTCGGATGGCAATTCTGGCCGGGTTTCTTGTCACGCTGGTGCTGGGAGGCAAGATGGCCCTGGATGGCCAGCTCGAGGTGGGGGCTTATAGCATCCTGGTGTTTTTGACTCAGCGCCTGCTCTGGCCCTTTACCCGCTTGGCGGAGACCCTCGACCTCTACGAGCGGGCGAAGGCGTCCGCGCGGCGGGTGCTCGAGCTGCTTGACACCCCGGTGGAGATTCTGGATAAGCCGGATGCCAAGCGTCTCAACCAGTGTGCTGGTGCAGTGGATTTTGAAGACGTGTCCTTCTCTTATGGGCGAGCGATGGCCCTGAAGGGGATCTCCCTCTCGGTTGCGGCGGGACAGATGATCGGGCTGGTGGGGCCTACGGGATCGGGCAAGACCTCGTTGATTAAGCTGCTGCTGCGTTTTTACGATCCTCAACAAGGGCAGGTAAAGCTCGATGGGCAGCCGGTCAGCCGCTTAACCCTCGAGAGTCTGCGCCAAAACATTGCGCTGGTCAGTCAGGAAGTGTTTTTGTTTGATGCCACCATCGAAGAAAATATCCGCTACGCCCACAGTGAGGCATCTGATGATTCGGTGCGGGAAGCTGCCCGGCTGGCAGGGGCAGAAGAATTCATCCTCAAGCTCGAGAAAGGGTATCAAACCAAGGTTGGAGAAGGGGGTGTGAAGCTCTCGGGAGGGCAGCGGCAACGGCTCTCCATCGCCCGGGCATTGTTAAAAGGTGCGCCGATCCTGGTGTTTGACGAAGCGACCTCCGCCGTAGACAACGAGACCGAAGCAGCCATTCAGCAGAGCCTCGAGCGGGTGAGGGCAGGGCATACCATCCTGGTGATTGCCCATCGGCTCTCCACCGTGCGCCGAGCCGACCACATCTATGTGCTGGAGCATGGGGAAGTCACTCAACAAGGTACTCACGAGGCGCTGGCTGCGCAGCCGGGACTGTATCAACGCCTCTGGCGCATCCAAACGGGAGAGGGGAGTCGATAAAAAATCCGGCCTTGCTCGATTTTACACGGCCTGAAGGGTAAAACAGAAGGTCGCCCCTTTCCCCGGCTCCGATTCTACCCAGATCGTCCCACCCAGTCGCTCCACCACCTTCCGCACGATGGCCAAGCCGATGCCGGTGCCGGGATATTGCTCACGTCCATGCAGACGCTGAAAGACCTGAAAGATCTTCTGGTGATGGGCGGGCGCAATGCCAATGCCGTTATCCTGCACCCGGATTTCCCACAGCCGCTTCCGAGGCTCCGCCGTAATCCGAATCACGGGCACCGTCGCACTGCGGAACTTGAGGGCATTGGAGAGCAGATTCTGCAAGATCTGCTGCACCTCCCGCATCGAACCCTTCACGGTCGGAAGATTTCCCACCTCTAAAATGGCCCCCGTCTCGTGCAGGGCCGCTCGGAGATTTTGTGTCACCTGCTGCCAGGCCACGCTGAGCTCGGTGGGGGTGAGTGGCACGTCGAGCCCACCCGCGCGTGACCACGCGAGCAGATCGCGGATCAGATCTCGCATGCGGGTTGCCCCTTGAATGGCCAAGCGGACAAACTGACGTCCCTCGTCGGGAAGCTGAGTGCCGAAGTCCTCTTCCAGTAGGCCAAGAAATCCGGCGATGGTCCGCAGCGGCTCTTGCAGATCGTGGCTGGTGATATAGGCAAACTGTTCCAGCTCCGCGTTCACCCGCTCCAGCGTGCGGGTACGCTCCTGCACCCGCAGCTCCAAGGCTTGGTTGAGCTCCCGGAGTGCCTCTTCTGCCTTAACCCGCTCCCCGATCTCGTTCTGCATGCCTTGATACAGACGCCCGTTCTCCAGCGCGATGGCCAGCCACGTCCCCAGCAGCAGCAGGGCTTCGAGCTTTTGAGGCCCAAACGCATGCGGAATCAGATTGTTCTCCAGATACAAAAACGCCACCGTGCGAGTGCGATGGATCATGGGCAGCACCAGCACCGAACGAGGCCGCCGGGCCTGCACATAAGGATCGTCGCGAAACAAACCACTGGTCTCCGCCGAGCCTACCACCAACGGTCTGAGCGTGCGCTCCGTGTAAAAAATCATGCCCAAGCTCGCCAGCATCGAAGACTCCAGCGGCACCTCATGGCGTTCAAAGCCACGCCCGCCAGGCTCCAGGGTGGCTTTCACCCGCGTGTGTCCATTTTCGAGCATGATCAAGACCGCATATCCAGCCCCCGCGTGCTCCAGCATCACCTGAAGCAGCCGCTCCATCAACCGGTCGAGCTGAAGTTCGCTGAGCACACTGGCGGAGGCTTTCACCAAGCTCAAGGCATCCACCGGTGCCGGTCCCGAGCTGTTCGCCTCGGTGAGAGGTCCGCGAGCCGCCGCCTTCACTGGTCCCAGCTCCAGATCGGGAAACTGCCGACTCAGCACCTGAAGTTTTCGCCCCGCGCCCCAGAGGGCATAACAACGCGCCGCCGCTTGCAGATGACCTTGTGCCGCCAATCGCAGCCCTCGCCGCCACCAGAGCTTGCCCACCAGCTCATGGGCCAGCGCCTCGTCTTGGAGAAAGCCGTTGGAGCGAGCAGCCTCCGCCGCTCGGTTGAGCAGCTCCGCCGCCAGGAGGGCATTGCCCTGGACCCGCGCACGCTCTCCCTCCAAGATCTCCAGTCGATGCAGGAAGTTATGCGGGCAAGTGTCGGCGTGATGCTCCATAAAACGAATGTGCTCTTCGAGGGCCTGCTCCAGCTCGGGGCGCTCTTCCGGCGAGGCGCCATCCAAGAGCTGAAGCTGTACCAGCCCTCCGAGGAGGTGAAAATCGGCGGTCACAAACAAGCCAGAGATATAAGGCAGATCCGGCGAAATCTGCTTGACCAGATGGGCCGCTGCCGCCACATCCCCATACATATGAACGACCCACAGACGTAAGATCCGGCTGATGGTCAGCACCGTTCGATCCGGCTGCGGTTGACGCTCGAGCTCGTCGGTGCGCGTTCGACAAGTCTCCAGCTCATCTTCGTCGAGCTGAAGAGTCAAAAAGCGTGCAAAACTCTGCATGAAGAAGTGCAGAAGTTCCATTGGCATAAGCTGATGCTGACGACAATATCCCAGACCCCAAGCACAGGATTGTAACAGCTCGTGAAGAGGCTCTCCCTGTCCCAGCAGGTTAAGTCCCAGGCCCGCGCTGGCAAACGCCGTAAAGGGCACATCCCCTGCCTCCAGCCCCGACGCAATGGACTCTCGTAAGACCTGAATGCTCTCTTGAAGGGGGGCAGCCCAATGGTTGAGATGGGTGCCAAAAATGTGAAGTGAACGCCCTCGTTGAAGGGGTGTACCGGCTCGACGGGCGAGCTGAACCGCCAGACGCCCCACCGCATGGCCCTGTTCCATGTCGTTGAGCCACTTGCCCAGCAACATTCCCGCGTAGGTGAGACAGTGAGGGGCTTGAGGGCTCAGGCCCAGCTCGAGGCTGAGGTGAGCCACACGCGCCATACAATAGTCGAGCAGATCTTGTTGTGCGAAATAGCCAGCGACTGCCAGATATGTCAGCAAGTTCAGTCTTGCCAATGCCGTCGGGTCGGTCACCTCTTGGGTCTCGAGTCGTCTAAGCCCGTCCGCCGACAGCAGCCGCTGCACCTCCAGCAGCTCCTCTTGCATGCGCTCTTCCAGATCGTGGAAGGGCAATAGTGTGCCTGAGAGGGTACAACCCACCCGGCCCGCCGCAATCGCCTCCACGTAGTCTCCGGTAGCACACAAATCTTGCACCAGCAGACCATGCAGCTCCAAGAGGGCCGTCTCCTGCCCCACAAAGTGCGGGGTCCGCTCGAGCTGCTGAATGGCGCGGTTCATGAGGGTGCGCGCGCGTGTATGCTGGCCCACGCTCACCGCCGCGCGAGCCTCCTCCAGATGCAGACCGTAGAGGAGCTCGGGCGCATCCGTCCAGGGCACGTCGAGCACCAGCTCCAGTCCGTGATGGGCGAACTCGAGCGCCGTTGTGACCCCATTGGCCTGTCGAGCGAGCTGCGCTCCCGTCAAAAACAGCCGGGCTAAATCCAGTCGTTCTGGAGCCGACGTCAAGGTGGTGGCCACCCGATGCAGATGAAAAAGGGCCTCAAAGAGACGCTCCGGCTGACCTTTTTGCCGCCAAGCCAGCAGAGAAACCCGCCCCAGTCTCAGCGCCAGTCGTTCGCGGGTATCGGTGGGAAGGGCCTCCCAGAGTGCCTGTGCGATCCGGGGATGCAAGAATCGAAAGGTCGCGTTGAGCGCCGTCAGCTCGTCACCCAGGGCATCGGTCTTTCGCAGCACTTGGTACGAAGCCTGCGCGGGGGCAATCAACCCTCTCAACACCGCTGGCCACAGGGCATCCGCCACCTCGAGCGCAGGACGTTGAAGTGCTTGAGCCAGCAGCTCCAGCTCAAAGGAGCCCCCCAGTGCGGAGGCAGGTGCCAGGGCCTCCAGGGTCTCGCTCGGCAGGCGATGCAGGTCTTCTAAGATCAGCTCGAGCACATCTTGCCGAGGCTCGAGCCCTTCCAGGCGGGCGGTATCCCAGCTCCACTCCCCCCGCTCGTC
Source organism: Myxococcota bacterium (assembly GCA_046075485.1). GTDB lineage: Bacteria > Myxococcota_A > UBA796 > JAJRTE01 > JBJTQF01 > JBJTQF01. Next base: position 38,135 of record JBJTQF010000365.1, read on the forward strand.
CTGGGTCAGCGTGCCTTGCCGCACCAGCCACTCCAGGAGCTGCCGCACCAGCAGCGGGTTGCCATACGTGTGTTGATAGAGCCGATGGGCCAGCACCTGCACGTCATCCTGCGGGTGATGCAGCACATCGCTGAGCAGAAGCTGAATGGCCTCCACCGTCAGCGGTCCCAGCGTGAGCTGATGCGCCGAAGGGTGCCGTTCCAGCAGGTTTTTGAGAAATGGCCCCGTGGAGGCACTGCCTTCCTGTCCCTGCTGATGCGCCAGGATCAGCATAAAATAGGGTCGCTGGAGGTTCAGCGCCAGGCGCTCCACCAAGAGCAGGGAGGCTGGATCGGCGTGCTGGAAGTCGTCCAAAAAGAGGGCGAGGGGGGCTTCGTGGGCACCAAACTCTCTGAGCAGCACACATGCGGCGTCGGCGATGGCGGACGCATGTTCCTCCGGTTCAAGCCCGGCAGGAATAGAGGGCAAACCAAGCTGCGGCAACAGCTCCGGCGTCAGCTCCCCCAAGAGGGGCAGCCGTGTCCCCAGCCGCTCTTTGAGCCCCTGCAACCACCCCTGGAGCTTCTGCTGAGGCCAGGTTAAGGCGTGCTGCGAGAGCCAATGAAAGGCTTCCAGCAGCCCATGATAAGGACGATGCTGGCTGGCCGCCTCAAAACGACCTGAGATAAAATAACCACGATGAGCCGCCACCGGATGATAGAGCTCTCTCACAAAGGTGGTCTTGCCCGCGCCGGCAGGGCCCGAGATCACCAGCAGCTTGGCAGCCCCCGAGAGGGTTGCCAACACCGCCGCATGCGCCGCCGTCAGTGCTTGATTTTGACCATAGAGCCGATCAAACTGAAGACCCCGCGGCGGATCCACCTGCTCGTCACTCACCTCCGGCTCGGCTTTGGTATGCTGCCGATAGAGCTGCTCCAGCGCCAGCCTCAGCGCCCGTGCGCTCTGATACCGTTGCTCCGGTGCTTTGGCGAGCAGCTTATGGACCAGCTTCGAGAGGGCAGGGGGGAGGTTGGGGCACCGCTCCAGCAGTGGCACCGCCGCCCGTGTGAGATGTGCATGGATCAGCTCGAGGGGATCCTGACCCTCAAACGGGGGCACACCGGTCAGGAGCTCGTAAAAGGTGGCACCCAGTGCATACAGATCACAGCGATGGTCGAGCACTTTTCCGGTCCTGCCAGACTGCTCAGGGGCCATATACGCCAGGGTGCCTTCCAGCGCATTCACCGGGACAAACTCCGTCTCGAGGCGCGCCATCGGGACCGAAGCGCCGAAGTCCACCAGGGTGGTGCGTCCTTCTTCGTCCAAGACGATGTTGGCGGGGCAGATGTCTCGATGCACCACGCCCAGGGTGTGCAGATCTTGGAGAGTGGCCGCCAAACCAATCGCGAGGGGCAAAAACTCCTCGAGGGGGAGTGGACCCAAACGAATCCGGTCAGCCAAGTTTTCGAGACCTGCATCCTCCAGCAGTAAGGCTGGCATACCTCTAAACTTCTTAAGCGCACGGGCGGAGACCACCCCTTCGATGCTCAGGCGCTCGAGGATTGCAAACTCGTGTCGGATAGCCCCCACAGCCCGTTCATCCGGGTATCCAGAGCGAAGGGCTTTGAGCACCACCGTCTGGCCATCCTCATGACGGAGCCTTAAGAGCTGGTGTGTGCTGTTTTTAACGATTTCCTGACCAGAGATATAGGGGCCAAGCTCTCGAAGTGCTTGTAGATCGTAGGGCATTTGAAATCCTCGATGCCGATGTCACGTCTTCTGTGCGCCGCTCCGGTGCCGGGTGCAGGAGAGCATAAACGAGAGCGCCCGTGGATGCCTATATTAATACGTATGCTCGTGAGCGTTCACCGTCTCGTGAGGCAGGGGCAGGCGCGTGTTTCCTGCGTGGACCGGCAGGGGGCACAAAAATGTGAGCAAAGCCGCATCCCGGGCGTGAATCCGTTGCGACCTGATGGCCCTACCGCTACTTTAAAGATGAAGCACTCGAGGCTTCCAAGGCAAAGAACCCCCTTTTTTGAGGTCTGAATCATGCAAAAATCGACCCTGATCGTGCTGCTCCCGATGGTTGGTATGGGTGTGTTGGCTCTGTCTGGCTCCCTGGATGCCCGTCCAGAAGCCGCCGATCCGACTGCCAAGCAGCCGGTTTTGATCGGCGATACGCTCTTTCCGAGCCACGAGGCATTTAATGCTTCAGGGAAACGTTGCCAAACGCACACCCCTTCGCAGGATGAGCAGGCCCGAATTGAGGCAGACTTTAAGAGCCGCAAGCAGAACCTGGGGTCACCGTTGGCTGCAACCATCACCGTGCCAGTCGCCATGCATGTGATCACCAACGGCGCAGGAACAATTGGCAATATCACCGATCAGCAGGCCCAGGATCAGATCGCGGCCATGAACATCGGGTATGCTTCCTGTGGTGTGCAGTTTACCCTCGCTCAGCTCAACCGCTATGCCGATGACGATTGTTATACGTTCTCGGACGAGCGACGCTGTAAGACCAAGACGCAGGTGGATCCCAAAACGTACCTGAATTTCTGGACAGCAGCACTGGGGGGCGGCCTGCTGGGTTATGCCACGTTCCCGTGGTCTCTGTCCTCCAGCCCCGAGCTGGATGGTGTGGTGGTGCTCTTCAGCTCCGTGCCCGGTGGCTCCACCAACAACTACAACGAGGGGGATACCGGCACCCACGAAGTGGGACATTGGACCGGGCTCTATCATACCTTCCAGGGGGGCTGCGTGAAGGGAGATGAGGTCTCCGATACCCCCGCTGAGCGCACCTCGACCAGTGGCTGCCCCGCCAACAAAAATACCTGTCCCCAGGCGGGCAATGACCCCATCACCAACTTCATGGATTACTCTTACGACTCCTGCATGTACGAGTTTACACCTGGACAGTGTACCCGCGTGCAGCAGATGTTCCAGACCTACCGCTCGACCATGTTATAACCCTGCCCACCTTCGCGTTTGAGCCGAGGTTTCGTGCTTCCGGTGCAGCCGTCATTCAGGGGCGACTGCACCGGCTGTTTCTCCCCCGCGTTTGAGGCTTTTGCATGCATTTTTTTCCCGATCCCGTGGCACGTCGTGCTCTCTTGTCTCCTCATGCTCTGGCCTTTTTGGATGCGGATCGTCACATGTCCCCGTGGACGTGGCAAGCCTTTGATGAGCGGGTGACGCAGGCAGCACGTTTTTTAGCAGGGGCTGGCGTAGAACAGGGAGATCGGGTTGCAATCCTTGCTCATAACTCGATGGAATGGTTAGAGATTTGGTTTGCGTGTGGCCGCCTGGGTGCCGTGCTTCAAGCCCTCAACTGGCGACTGACACCGCTGGAGCTGGAAGGCATCCTCAAAGAAGCGTCCCCTCGGATCTTTTGTTATAGCCACGAGCTTGCTGCCACCGTGCGCGCTCTGGAGCCCGTCAATCCCGCCCACCTCAGCGTCTGTTTACGCGGAGAGCCCCTGCTTTCCAGCCATCTCTCGTTTGAGGAGCGGCAAGGCTGCTCCACACGTCCCCTCGAGCCGGTGATTTTGAGTGCCGATGACCCGTGGGTCTTGTGTTACACCGGAGGCACCACCGGCTTGCCCAAAGCGGCAATCCTCACCCACGGCGCTATGCACTGGAATGCCATCAACACCGTGTTGAGCTGGCAGCTCGCCTCCACCGACCGCACCTTTCTCAATGCACCGCTGTTTCATACGGGCGGCATGAACGTCTTGACGTTGCCGTTGCTGATGGTGGGTGGCACCTCCATCGTGTGTCGGAGCTTTGAGCCTGGACAGGTCTTCGACTTGGTGGAGCAACATGGCGTGACTCTGTTTTTTGGAGTGCCTACCATGTTTTTGGCCATGCAGCAGCATCCGCGTTGGGGTCGCTTTGAGCGGGGCAACCTGCGTTGGGTGATCAGCGGGGGTGCGCCTTGTCCAGATCCGGTGTTTGAGGCGTTTGAGGCCAAAGGCATTCCCTTTAAGACGGGCTATGGACTCACAGAAGCGGGCCCCAACAACTTTTGGTTGCCTGAGCATGCCTTACGCTCCCATCGTGGAGCGGTGGGTGTTCCGCTCATGCACGTGCGGGCGTGTGTGGTGGACGATGCGGGCCTCGAGCTGCCCCCCAACGAAGTGGGTGAGCTCTGGCTCAAGGGGCCCCATCTCTGTAAAGGCTATTTTCAGCGCCCTCACGAGACCTTTAAGACCTTTCAGGATGGCTGGCTCAAGACCGGTGATCTCGCGCGGCGTGATCAAGACGGCTTCTATTGGATCGTGGGACGCTCCAAAGACGTGATCATCTCGGGCGGCGAGAATATTTATCCGGCTGAAGTCGAAAATGTGCTGGCGGCTCATCCAGCCGTGCTGGAGGTGGCGGTCGTCGGGCGGCCAGACCCCCACTGGGGAGAGGTCGGCTGTGCCATTGTGGTCCTTCGTCCTTCAGAGCAAGAAGATAGCGTGTCACTCCTGGAGTTTGCACGCGGGCGGCTTGCTCGTTACAAAGTGCCGCGTTCGGTGGTGTTTACCTCCGCCCTCCCGCGCACGGGGGCTGGAAAGGTGGACAAACGTTCGCTGGTCCTGGCGCTCCAGGAGGGCACACTTCAGGCGCTCTGAGCAGCAGCGGTGGAAAGGCTCGCCAGGGGTGCAGGTCGGCTCGAGAGTGGTTCAAGCGCAGGTCAGTTCAGGCGGAGGTCTGTGCAGCGGGCTGGAGGTGTGCATGGAGCTGCTTATTGAGAAGTGCTCTCGATGCATCAAAATCAAAGCTGTAGAGGGACTTTTCGTAGCGCGGAAGTGCTTCCTTGAGCAATGCATGCAGCAGCGGACGAAGCTGAGCGGTGAGGTCCAGGGCTTGGGCGTCCTGTTCCTCTAGGGCATAAACCAGGGGCTTGAGGGCTTCAACAACTTCTTGTTGCGTCAAGCTGAGGGTGTGTGTTTCTTCGGCTGAAGCGCTCTGTTGCTGGGATCTTCCGCGCACCTGCGTGAGCTCAAGTTGCTGCTGCACCTCTTGAATCACCTGCGTAAAAGCCTGGTCAAAGACGTTCAACATCTCAAGGGAGAGAGGAAGCCCACGGCGTAAGGTCCGCTCGAGGGCGCGGGCGTGTTCGGAGACTTGTGGTGCGCCGAGGGTGGCCAGCAATCCTTTGAGGGTATGAAGCAGAAGCTGCGCTTCAGGCAGAGATTGAGAAGCCAGCAAGAGTCGGAGCTGTTGCGCGGCGTTGGCGTGACTCTGTGAAAATCTGTTTAACACTTCGTGATATAGATGTTGATTGCCCGCCACATGCTTGAGTCCCAGGGCCACATCGAGCAGGGGTGCCTTTAAAGGGAGGCAGTAGGTCTCGGCATCGGGCTCCGACCCGAGCTGACGTTGAGGGGCATATCCTGCCACCGCTCCAACGAGCAAGACGGGATCGATGGGTTTGGTCAGAAATCCGTGTGCTCCCAGGCTCAAGCAGCGCTGTTTTTCCTCTTGAGTGGCATGGGCGGTGAGGGCCAGCACCGGAAGGTTTGAGAGGATGGGGTCTTTTCGCAGGAGCTGGAGAGTCTCATATCCATCCATGATGGGCATCTGCATGTCCAGCAGGATGACATGGGCGCGTCCGGGATGAAGGCGAAGCCAACGAATGGCCTCCGCTCCGTTGTGGGTGGTATCGACCTCCGCCCCGTGCTGCTTGAGCAGCTCTGATCCCACCTGACGGTTGATGTCGTTATCATCGACCAGCAAGACCCGCAGCCCTTTTAAGAGGACATCCGCCGGTATATTCGAGCTGGGCTGAAGTCCTGTGGGTGGATGGGTGAGCAGCACCCGCATCATGGCATCAAAAATCTGAGAGCTGCTGATGGGTTTACACAACACGGCGCTGGAGCCCACTTGCTCTGCTTCGACCGCTGCTTCATCGTGTCCGTAGGGGTTGAGCACCAGCAGCGGCAGCTTTGGAAAACGAGTGCGAAGACGCTGGAGTAGGTGAATGGCGCGACGCTCTCCGGCATGCCAGTCAATGAAGAGAAGCTCAAACGGCTCACCTTTTTGGTGCGCATCTTGGAGGGTGGTCTCGACGTGGGCTACATGGGGTTCTATGGTGACCCGCAGGCCCCAAGCACGAAGGAGCTGAACCAGTGGATTGTGCTGCTCCGGAAGGTCGTCGATCACCAGCACAGACTTGCCTTGAACCTGCGTCAACCCCACCAGCGCATCGGTTGGCAAGACCGCTCCGATGCCCAGCCAGACAAAAAAGTGGAAGGTGCTGCCTTTTCCCAGCTCGCTGCTGACCTGGAGCTGGCCGCCCATCAGCTCCACCAGTCGCCGAGAGATGGCCAGACCCAGTCCCGTGCCCCCATATTTTCGGGTGGTCGAGCCGTCCACCTGAGAAAACGCACGAAAGAGCTGGCCCATCTGAGCGGGTGTCATGCCCACCCCCGTATCTTGGACTGCAAATCCCAGCTTGATACGACCCGGCGACAGCTCCAGGGCCTGGGCGCTGACCCGCACGAAGCCTTTTTCGGTAAACTTGATGGCGTTGTAGGTCAAGTTTTGCAGCACTTGCCCCAGACGAAGGGCATCGCCTAACAACACAGGTGGCAAGGCGGGAGCAATATCAAACTTCAACAGGAGGTGGCGACTGGAGGCGGCTTCGGTGGCCACCGCCCTCAAGCTGTCCAACAGGCCGGTCAGCTCAAAAGGACGTTCTTCTAGCTCCAGCCGTTCCGCCTCAATCTTAGAGAAGTCCAGAATATCGTTGAGCAAGTCCATCATGGAGGTGCTGGCGCGGTGAATGTTGGTGGAGTATGACTGCTGCTGCTGGTCAAGCGGGGTGCGCATCAGCAGATGGGACAAGCCGATGATGGCATTCATCGGGGTACGGATCTCATGGCTCATGTTAGCCAAAAACATCGACTTGGCCCGTGTCGCCTGTTCTGCCTGTTCTTTGGCCAATTGCAGCTCGTGCGTGCGGGCCTGAATGGTCTCCTCGAGGTGTTCTTGATGAGAAGAAAGGGCTCGATGGCTGACGAGGAGCTGCTCCAGCAACATATGGGCAGGGCGCAGTTTGAGCAGCTTACGGACTTCTTCGATGACGTCGAGTGAGAGTGAGAAGGCACTGTCGAGGGGCCAGCTCAACCGCTCGGGGATGAGCATAGACTTCGGCCCCCCGGAGTTGACCGAAGGAGGGGGAAGTCCCACCCGCACAAATCGCAGCTCGTGCCCCCAGGCATGGATGTTTAGCTCTACCAAAATATCGGTGTGCTCAAAATCCAGCCGAATCCAGTTGGAAAAGGTCAGCGCACAGCGTGCCGCCGAACCTTGATCGTGCATGAGCTTGCGGGCGACTTTGAGCACCAGACGCCTGCTGTAGACCAGTGCCTCTTCGTGTGCCACCAGCAGGTTGCCCAGCTCAATCTTCATGGACCCTCCGAGAGCCATTTGATGGCGCAAATGCGGGTGCCGATTCCGGTAATATTGGAAAATTGAACCTCATCCATAAGACGCTGCACGCCGGAGAGACCCAGCCCGAGACTTCCACCTGTGCTGAAACCTTCTACGGTGGCTTGGGCAAGGTCCGCGATGCCGGGTCCGACGTCCTCCACAATCAACTTCAGCCCATAGGAGCGCTGCTGCTGCACCACCAGGGCCCGAAGCCTACCGGAGTGAGCATATTTGAGCACGTTGGTGGCCAACTCAAGCCCGCAGGTGGTGACCGCAGCCGCTTCCACCTCGCCTGCGCCATTCTCGCGTGCCCAAGCACTGAGCCGAACCACCAGCACCGCCAGATCCAGCTCCCGCACAAGGGTATGTTGGAGCATGGTCACCCGGCGCGTTTTCATCTCGTGCCTTTGAGGGAGGCTGCTTTCAACAGCTCTAAGGCATCTTGCACGTTGCGGGTGACTTCGAGGGCGTCCAGTCCTTCGAGCTGGTCACTCTCGATCAAGATCTGCACCACCGTCGGCTTAAGCCCCACCAGAATCGAGCGAGTACCCATCAACGAGGTCATGGCGATGGTCCGCTGGAGGGCTCGAAAGTCCTCTACATCACACAACTCGACCCCCGAGAGGTCTAGGATCAGCCCACGCAGGCGCTCGTGCTGAATGCTGTTCAGCAGAAAACGCTGAAATGCTTCCCGCCGTTGCCCAAACAGATCGGCTGGCACGGAGACGATCAGACACTGTCCCAATTTATGGAAAGAGAACTCCCCGTCCAGCGGGAATTCAGAGGGCTGGTACATGCTCACGTTCCTCGACGTATCATCGACGTATCACTTGAAATCCAACCGAGTGCATGGCGGCCTCCAGCGCATCGCGTAGGGTTGCATAGGTATCAAGGCCGGTCACATCAATGCCCAGCTCAATGATGGTCTGAGCAATGGCTGGAGAGAGGCCCGAGAGCAGGGCTCGACAGCCCATCAGTCGGGTTGCCCGGGTGAGCTTGATCAGGTGGTTGGCCACAGCGGTATCCACCACCGAGACCCCACTGATGTCAATGATAAAACAGCGGGCGCGTGTTTCGGCAATTCGCGCCAATGAAGCTGTCATGATGTTTTTGGCCCGTCGAGTGTCGATGAGCCCCACAATGGGCAACATCAAGACGTCTTCGGCCACGGAGGTCACGGGGGTAGACATCTCGAGCATGGCTTGAGCCTGTCCCGCCAGCTGCTCGCTGATCACATGGTTGTAGGCCACCACCACCACGGAAGTATCCAGGTGTACCAGCTTGGTCAGCGCACGATAGGCCAGATGCCGCTCGTTCTGGAGCGCGTCGGAAGGCACCAGCTCGTCGGCCAGCAGGTTCAGTGAGATGTCCATGGCGGCAAAGTAGGCGTCAATCGAGAGCCCAATCCGGGCATGGATCTCGCCCACTCGTCGCCTCTCGCGAATGTATTGCAGATCCAACACACCCGAAAAAAAAGTACGCCAATAATCGATCTGCATACGCTGCACCCGTCTCAGGCGCTGGGTGTCTGCGAAAAAGTGCTCAAACTCTGGCTCTCTTTGCATCCAATCATAGAAGTGTGTGACGTACTCTTCCAGCCGAGGTAAAAGATGGAGTCCCACGCGACGCACCATCTCCAGATCGGCATCCGTCAAGCGATGGCGTGCCTTCATGACCTCGGGATGCAAGATACTTTCGACTTCTTCAAGGTAAGACGCCATACGCTTTTATCCTAACGTCATGAAGGAAAACTTGAGTATGCCAGACCGGCAAGTAGCGCCAGATGGCACGCCTCAGATGCCGCTGCGTTTGAGGTGCAAAGACATCCCTGATCTGTCCATCGGCAGCATCGCAGCTCACTTGATATTCAATTTGAGGATCGTATCACTCTTTGGACGTGGTGTCTATGCCGATTCATGACTCCATAGGGGTTCAAATCTTCTTGTTAATCGTATCAGTGATGCGCCGATCACCATCAGAATCCATTGGACTTGGGGCACTCGACGGGGGCGCGTACTGCCGAGCATGGCACAATTTTTGGCGGCACATGATACTCTATGAGTCGAATATATAGTCAAAATGTTAATTTAGCCCCCCAACAAGGTCAACACCCCCAGCAGGACCACCAGTCCCAATACAGTGCTCACCAGTGTCACAGGAAACCCAAAA
>JBJTQF010000366.1:0-18191 GCA_046075485.1 Myxococcota bacterium
TCGTCGCCTATTCGGCGATTGCCCCGAACGTCGGCTTTTGGGTGAGGCTCCGGAAAGAATTGGATGACCATTTGCGTGCATCGCTGTTGGATGACCATACGCTCTTGCCTATCATGAGCTCACTTGAGCCATTTGTACCCAAACAAACGAGTGTGCTCCTGGCGGCCCATCATCAGTTTAAGCAGCAAACGAAGGACCGTATCCAGTTTTGGATTGATGCTCTCGAAGATGTCTTTACTGTGTACCCCGAGGGTCTCACGTCAGCAGATATGATACCAGCAGAAGGGGGCACAGAGGGTCAGATGGTGATGCCCCAAGAGAAGCGAGATGCACTTCAAGACGCGCCACACTTCGTCTATAATGCCAGGCTCGAGATTCTACGTCAGATGTCCAAAGATATGGCCATCACCATGCTGCCGGAAGAGACTCAACGGCAAGTGGATGGGCCATCGGAAGGGCTCTCCCTCAAAGCACTCACATCGGAAACCTTCGACGTGCTCGCCCGCTCTAAGAAGCCTTCACTGACGCCTGAGCTTCAGAAACGACTCGAGGAACGTGTCGTGACCATGATACAGAATGGTGATCCTGAGGTACGACGGCTCAAGATGCTGAGGATGCTGTATGATGATCTCATCCCCAAATTTAACACAGAGCTCCAGCTCCGCAATCCCAAGATGAAAGGAGTGACCGCGCTGAGTGAGTCCATCCTTCAAGTGATGATTCAAGCATTGACCACCCGTGATATCGCGGTGGTGAGTCAGGATCATCGGGAGCTTGTCATGGGGGGAGAAGTGTATGTCATGGCCGATGAGCTCGGGGCGGGCGGACAGGGCGTTATCCATCGTATGGTGAGTAAAACGCCTCCTCATAAGACAGTTGTGTTGAAAGGTCTGCTGATTCAAGACATGGAGTCAAGACAGTCTCTCTGCAATGAAATGATCGCGCTGCTCCAGCTCAAGAAGGCACCAGATACAGAGCCCGGTAAGAAGAATATCATCCGTCTTGAGAGTGCCGCTTTTGATGCAGAGGGTTCTCCCTTTATGGTCATGGAGGAAGTGCGCGGTCGCGACATGGAAAAGCAGCAGACGGCGCTCACCGCTGGGGCCTCGCTCGGCGTCATCCCTGCGACACTTAAGAACAAGCTTCAGGCGAAACAGCTCAAAGGTGTGATCCAAGCACTGCTGCTCTTGAAGAAGCAGAATGTCACTCACTTTGACATCAAACCTGCCAACATCCTGCTCACGGAGGCTGGAGAACCGAAGCTCATCGACTTTGGTGCCGCTGAAGTCTCGGACAACTCTAACGGAAGTGTACCGTCGCGAGGTGCTGTCACGCCAGCGTTCTCCAATCAGCAAGTGATGAGAAAAGGTGAACAGTACGACCAGCGTGAGGACGGCTTTAGTCTGGGCAAAATGATGGCCCGTATGTTTACGGACACCCCCTCCTACATGGATGAAAACGCCCAGAAGGAGGGGAGCGCATTGAATATGATCTTGGCTCAGATCATGAACAAGAATCGAGACCAGAACATCGCCATCGAAGGCATCATGAACTCATCCCTCTTTGCGCTGGGTGACGAGCTGGAAGAGGCAGATATGGAGCTGCTGCTCAAGAAGCTCAAGGCATATGAGCTGGCCTTGCCTCATGATCTCAGTGCGCTTAGAGTGCAGCTCGTGGATGTCCATCCCATCGCAAAGCGCTTCTTAAACGACCTTCCACCCGATCTGCCCTCGCTCTCGGTCTTGGAAGCAGCACACAAGATTCAGATGAAGCTGATTCAGTCGAAGACTCAGCAGGCTTCTCATCGGTTCAAGAGTCAACATGTGGTTCAAGATCCGATGGCGACAGAGGAGGATCGTCAGAAAGCCAATGTGGAGGTGAATGCAGCAGATGCAGCGATTCAGACGCTTGATACAGCACTTCAATCTCTCAAGGCGCTGCTTCGTCCGATCAAGAGTGATGCCAAAGTGATCGCCGCTGAGCAGGAGCTGGCAAACGTCTGTGCCACCATCGAGGGAAGACAGGCACCGTCGAAGTCTGCGCATGCAGAGTCTAAAGCGGGGAGGAGAAAGGCCCGGGATATCAAACAGCCCAACACAGCCTTTGATTTTGCACCCTTGCTCCAGCTTAAGTCTGAACCCAATATCTTTCCATTGCTCTTTGCAGAGCTGAATGCATCATGGGTGAAGACTCTGTTTACGCAGTATCATTGGAATCTGGACAAGTTCATGGAGTGTCTGACACCCTTTATTGTGATGCCCCCCAATGAGCTGCGGGGGCTGTCCCATCGCGCGGGCTCGGAGGTCTATACGTCGCCTGCATACCAACAGCATGCTGCGGCGCTCTTGGAGTCGTCTCGTGCGCTGCGGAATGCGATTCCCTAGATTGTGGCCGGTGTTTCACCAGAGGCCCACGACACCCAGCTTGAAGCGCTGCTGGAGAACATGGCGCAAAACATCTTGCTGCAACCGTCTGCACCGAAGGCACCGAAGGCTCCGCCGCAGCCGCAGCCGCAACCGCAGGTGTGATGCGCGCTATTCCATCGCCTGGCCCCTTCAGGCTGCCCTTCGTGTGACCCTCCCCTCGGCACGTTGCCCCCTTGCCCACCTTTGAACTCGAGGTATACTGACGACGTCTATCCCCAACCCTCTCATGGAGTGCCGCGATTGTATGCGTAACCTCGCTCGAATATTGTGTCCGATGCTGGCGCTGCTGGCTCACTCGCCCGCGTGGGCGGGAGGCTTCTTAACATATACGGCCACCCTACCACCTGTGTGCGAGCTATCACCGGAGCTTCGTTACACCTTCGGCCAAGAGGCCCTTCATCTGGAGATTTTAGGTCAAGGTCAACCATCCCTGGTGCTGCCACTGGATCGCCCCTTTCTTCAGGCGGCTCAGGCGGAAGCTCAGGTGACGGATCGAATGGCCTCCTTTAAGCTCGACGAGAAGGTTCAGCAGCGCTGTACCGAGCAGAGCCTGCGCCAGATCACCTGTCTGGATGGCAAACTCTCGCTGGTGGGTCAGCTCACGGGGCCGGATTGCCATAGCGATTATCGACTCGATATTCGCGCCAGTGGCAAGTACGGCCTCTCTGTGAAGGTCATGTTGCAGAATGCGGAGCTGAATCGGCTTGAGCTGCGCACCCTCTCGGAGCCCCAAGAGCGCTTCTACGGATTTGGTGAGCAGTTCACCCATCTGGAGCAGCGGGGGCAGGTGGTGCCGATCTGGTCGGAGGAGCAAGGGATTGGACGCGGCGCGCAGCCCGTGACGCTGGGGGCCAACCTGATGGCGGGGGCTGGAGGCCATGCACACAGCACCTATGCCCCGATTCCTTTTGCCCTCTCCAGTCTGAATCGTGCGTCATTTGTTCATAATTCAGAGTTTATGAGCTTCGATCTGACCCGAAAAGATGAGTTCCGGGTGCGGGTGTGGAGCCATCAGCTTGAGCTGACCGCTTGGTCTGCCGAGAGTCCGCTGGCGCTGCTCACCCACTTTACTGAGCTGACGGGGCGGATGCCTCCCCTTCCAAGCTGGAGCCGGGGGAGCTGGCTGGGGCTTCAAGGGGGACGCGACAAAGCCCTGACGGTGCTGGCGGAAGCGCGCAAAGCTGGAAATCCGGTCAGTGCCCTGTGGTTGCAAGACTGGGTGGGGCAGCGGAAAACCTCTTTTGGCTCACAGCTCTGGTGGCGCTGGAAGGCGGACGAGCAACGTTATCCTGAGTTCAAAGCCTTCTGCTCTCAGCTTCAGGCGGAGGGTGTCCGCGTGCTGGGGTATATCAACCCCTTTTTGGCCGACGAAGGCCCTCTCTTTGAAGAAGCGCGCAGCAAAGGATATCTGGTCAAAGATGCTCAAGGACACGACTATCGTATTCAAACCGCTGGATTTCCTGCCTATTTGGTAGACCTGACTCATCCCGAGGCGGTACGCTGGCTCAAGCAGCTCATACAGACGGAGCTGCTGGGTGCAGGGCTCAGTGGGTGGATGGCGGACTTCGGAGAGTGGTTGCCATTTGACGCACGGCTATACTCAGGCATCTCAGCGGCAAGTTATCACAACCAATATCCAGTCGATTGGGCTCGACTCAACCGAGAAGCGATTCAAGAAGCAGGGCGCGAAGGGGATGTCGTTTTTTTCACCCGTGCTGGATTCAGCCGCTCTGCCCAGCACAGCCCGCTGTTTTGGGCAGGCGATCAGCTTGTAGACTGGGACGAACATGATGGCTTAGCATCCGCCCTGACCGGGATTTTGACCGGCGGCATGAGTGGGCTGAGCCTCAACCACTCCGATATTGGCGGTTATACCACCCTCGATTTCCCGGGCCGCAACTACCATCGTAGTGCAGAGCTGTTGCAACGCTGGAGCGAACTCAACGCTTTTTCTCCGGTTTTTCGCACGCATGAAGGCAACCGGCCCCTGCGAAATGTACAGTTTTATCGGGACCAGCAGACCCAAGCTGCCTTCGCACGTATGGCGCGCTTGCACAAGGCCCTCGACCCATACCTGACGATGCTGGAAAACGAAGCACATACCAAAGGCTGGCCGGTGATGCGCGCACTGTATCTGCACCATCCGCAAGATAAAAATACCTGGCAGCTTCGTCAGCAGTATCTGCTGGGGCAAGACATTCTTGTCCTGCCGGTGCTGAAAAAGGGCGCAAAACACGTCCGAGGTTATTTTCCCCCCGGCCAGTGGGTCCACTTGCTCACCGGGGAGCTCGTTGAAGGGGGCAGCTTTCGGAAAGTAGCAGCCCCTCTGGGCCAGCCCGCCGCCTATGTTCGGGCCGATAGTTCCTGGCGTGAGCCCTTGAGCCGCGCCATTCAAGCATCCCTCTCGGAAGCAACACCATGAGCCTTGCCTGTGATCTGGCGGGTCGCTGCGGCGGCTGTCCTCTCTTGCCGATTTCGCTGGAACATCAGTCTCATCTGAAACAGCAGATGTTTTTAGATGCCTGGCATGCATGTGGGCTGCCCGTCCAGCCCTCCGTGGTGCTGCATGTGCCTCAAGCGCAGGGGGTGCGGGCTCGAGTCGATCTGACGGTGCGCACGGGAAATGCACCGGACGCCCGCCCGGTATTGGGATTTTATGCCCGTGCAGAGAAGCAGCTCTTGGAAGTGACACATTGTCCGATGTTAAATTCGGAGCTGGATCGCTGGCTCCATGCATTTGGGCAAGACTTGCCAGCCATTTCGGTGGGCTCGGTACGGCTGCGAGTCTCACCGTCGGGCGAGCGAGGGGTATGGCTGGACTTCTCCCATCTTCAGACTCAAGCCTTGCTGGAATCACAAGACTGGCTGGAGCGTCTTCGCCAGCGCGCTCATGTGGAAATCGGGCAACGGCATAAGTCTCTGGAGCGTCGAGGCGAGAAGCTCCACTTGGCTCGGCAACCGCAGCTCAAGCCCTGGTTCAATACCTGGCTGGGAGAGACAGAACAAGAAGCGGCCTTGTATTGTACGGTGGGGAGTTTTACCCAGCCAGGATTTGAGGTCAACCGGGTGCTGGTGCGACAGGTGCGGCGTGCGCTGCTGGAGCTGGATCCGGGTCGCAATCGGCGCTGGCTGGAGCTTGGTGCAGGCATTGGCAACTTTACCTTGCCCCTTTTGGCGGAAGGGCTGGCGGTGACGGCGGTGGAGTTGGAGACCGGGGCACTCAAAGGACTGGCGCATGCGGCACAGTTGCAAGGTCTCCATACACAGCTTCGACTGGCAGGGCTGGATTTTCAGCATCCCAATCCGATCCTGAAGGACATGCTCGAGCAGCACGATGCGCTGCTGGTGGATCCTCCTCGCTCCGGTCTGGGCAAGCTGACTGTGGCCCTCGCCGAGCTGCTCCCCTCTCGTCGCCCCCGCGCGCTGCTTTATGTGTCTTGCCATGCAGAGAGCTTACGCCACGATCTTCAGCAGCTCCTGCCTTTGGGCTATGCCCTGCGCACGCTGGAAGGGGTCGATCAGTTCCCATTCAGCGCCCATGCCGAGTGGATCGTCACCCTCGAGCGGGAGCAGCAGCCATGACACTCCGGGTTTGGTCGGAGTTTTTGCCCTTCGAGCGGCTGACCGATCCGGCCTTGCTGAAGCTGTTGGCCCACTTCAGGCTGAGCCTGTGTTTGGCCATTCCCCCGAGATCGGAAGAGGGCCCTCCCCTGCTCGCCCGGGCTCTGGGCGCGTGTGCGGAACACGGAGTGCCGGTGAGCTGGTGGGTGTTGCTGGAAGAATCCGCCGGATATTGGCCCTGCGAGACCAACCTGCTGGCCTACGAACAGCGTGTATCGACCCTGAGAAGCTGGGCACTCCAGCAGCGCCTGCCTTTTGAGAGCCTCGCGGTGGATCTTGAGCTGCCCTTGCCTCAGGTGCAAGCCTTTCGAGCCGCTCAAGGGTGGGCCAAAGCAGGGGTGGCACGGCGGATTGTGCGGGAAAATCTCCAGTCTCAGCGGTTTGAGCAGTCTGTACGCGACTGGAGCTCATTTGCGCAGCGGCTGCATCACGAAGGAGTCTCGACCTTGTGTGCGGCCCTGGATGTGGTGGTAGACGATCTTTTTCTCCCACAGCCGGTATTTCAGGACGTGCTGGAGACCCCCATCTGGGCGGTGGGCTGGCAGACGGTGTCGGTGATGCACTATAACTCGCTGCTGGCCCAGCTCTTCGGATGTTCCGAGGCGGATGCTCGCTGGCAACAGTATGTGCTGGGGTTGAAGCTGGTCGAGCGGCTGGGGCCCTCCCGGGTAGGCTTTAGCCTGGGTCTGACCGGTGTAGGGGTGCTGGGCGACGAGGCTTTTTATACCTCCCCGGAGTCATTGCGGCTGGATGTGGCGGCAGCACGAGCGGCGGGCGTGCAGGAGCTGGCGCTCTACGATCTGCGGGGGCTCTTGAATCAAGCACAGCCGGAAAAGTGGCTGGAGATCTTGTGCCACACAGAGGGGTTCGCGCCGGTGGAGACACCGTGGGCTTGGAAGAGTGCCTGGGTGCGGCGAGGGCTGGGGGGTTTTCTGAGGCTGCTCCGTCACTAAATTCTGACCTACCGGAATCTTCGGCCAATACACCAGACCTTGCGCGTGTTTCGCTTCGATGCCATCCTGCCAGAGCGCCCTGCGGCGTGATCCTTTAACCCGCTGCTCGTCAGGAGGTTTATGCGCTCCATCTCCCTGCTCTTGCTGGCCAGTCTTGGACTTTCGGGAAGTGCTCAGGCACGAGAGCCCCGCGCATCGATGCAACCGGAGACTCTTCCGACCTTGCCCAAACAAGGCAAGCCGATGACTGCTCACGCACCCCATGCACCGAGTGCGCTTCTTTCTAGGCCGTCGGAACAAGCTCAGAGGTCTGCTCTTAAGCGTACTTCTACGTTGACACACAAGCGCGTTCCTCAAGATTCGCACGCTGCCGCGCGTGCTCAGGCGGACGGTGTGGATGTCTTGCCCTGGATCGATCCTCGGATTGGCACGGGGGGACTTGGCTGGGGTGTGGGATCGACAGTGCCGGGTCCGACCCATCCGTTTGGTATGGCCAAACCTTCACCCGATACCACCTACGAGGACTTTGATCCTTCATTTGCGCACTGTGGTGGTTACTGGTACGCGGATACACACATTCGCGGATTCAGTCACAATCATCTTGTTGGCACAGGGGCCAGTGATCAGGGCAATATCTTGATCATGCCGCTGATGGGCATCGACGACCGTAAGACGGTGGAGAGTGGTTATCGGTCGCCCTTCAGTCACGATGGAGAGGTGGTGGAGCCGGGTTATTACGCGGTGACACTCGACAATGGTGGGATTCGAGCGGAGCTGACCGCCACGCCTCGGGTGGGGGTGCATCGTTATACGTTTCCTGCCTCGAACGTCTCAACCCTGCTCTTTGATCTGAGTGCCTCCATCCCCGATGGTTATGTCACGGAGCTGGAGTTTGAGCTTCGCCCCGATACGCAGGAGCTGGTGGGAGCACTCACCAATATGGGCGGCTTAAGCGACCGCTACGGCGGCCAGCGCATCTATTTTTCGGCCAAGCTGAGCCAGCCCTTTAACCTGTATGGGGTGTTTGCCGACGGCAAGGTGTACGAGCTTCAGGAGACCGCCTCGGGAGAACGTGCAGGGGCCTGGATGCAGTTTACAACCCAAGCAGGCAAGCCGGTAGAAGTACAGGTCGGCATCTCATACGTGTCCATCGAACAGGCAGCACTCAACCGGATGGTGGAGGCAGAGGGGCGCTCGTTTGAGACCCTGCGTGCGGAGGCAGAAAATGCGTGGCGTGAGGCATTCGCGGGGGTGCAGGTGCGAGGGGGCACGAATGCGCAGCAGACGATCTTTTATACCGCGCTTTATCACAGCATGATGATGCCCACCCTCTATACCGACGTGAATGGCCTGTACCGAGGCATGGACTTTGAAGTCCATACTGCTCAAAATTTTACGTATTATACGGACTTTTCTCTGTGGGATACCTTCCGTACGCTGCATCCGCTGCTGATGCTAATCGCCCCCGAGACACAAGGTGAGATGAACACCTCCCTGCTGAAGATGTATGAGCAGCTCGGATATATCGACCGCTGGCCTCAAGGCAATGGTCCCACCGGCTGTATGGTGGGTGATAGTGCCGCGATGGTGCTGTCCGAGAGTTACCTGAAGGGCATTCATAACTTCGATGAGGGCTTGGCATTTGAAGCCCTCTGGAAGTTTGCCAGCCTGGATGAGCCGGGCAAACACCGCGATAACTTGGGCGATTACGATACCCTGGGCTTTATTCCGGTGGATACGGGGGGCCGTTCAGCGTCTGAAGCACTGGAGTATGCCTACAACGATGCAGCACTGGCCTCCTTTGCGCGGGCGCTTGGGCATCATGCGGAAGCCGACTATCTGGAGAACCGGGCGCTCAACTACCAACATCACTTCAACCCAGACACTGGATACCTGCAAGGCAGGAACAGAGACGGCAGCTTCGTCACCCCTTTTAATCCTCGCTACAACCACGAATATTACGCGGAGGGCAATGCACTCCAGTGGGGCTGGTATGCTCCCCACGATATCCAAGGGTTGATCAACCTGTATGGGGGAAGTGCGGCGTTTGAGCGGCGGCTGGACCGCTTTTTCGGTCGCAGTGCGCAAGTACGCGACACACTCTTTCCTGACATGGTGTATTGGCACGGGAATGAGCCGGATCTGCATGCCTCCTGGCTTTACCATTATATTGGTAAGCCCGAGAAGTCGATGGAGTGGGTGCGGTGGGTGCTCGAGCAGAAGTATGATGCCACCCCTGCCGGTTTAGATGGAAATGACGATGGTGGAACCCTCTCGGCGTGGTATGTGCTGGCCTCCTTGGGGCTTTTTCCCATCGCAGGCACCGACGTGTACCTGATTGGAGCGCCCTTATTTCCTGAAGCGACCCTCCAGCTCGCTCAGGGAGTCTTGAGCATGCAAACCATTGGAGTGGCGAATGAAAACCGCTATATCCAGTCGGTGACGTTGAATGGAGTCCCCTACAATCAGAGCTGGATCACCCATGCTCAGCTCGTCAAAGGGGGGGCGTGGCAGGTGACGCTGGGCCCCCAGCCCTCCACCTGGGGAAAATCGGGCCAATTGCCACCCTCCCTCTCTGCACCGGAATGAAGCATCGACCCGTGTGGTCTTTTGCGCTTAGTTGGTGTTCATGTTGATCCGAATGGACGTGATGCCCTCCTTGTTGTTGGAGTCCAACACCTTCAGCTCCCCGCTGAATCGCACGCTGGAGCTGCGTGGCACGTCGATGCTGGTGAGCATCTCCGAGGTGGTGATGCATTTGGTGGACTGCCCCTTCTGCGAATAACAGATATTCCACGAGTAGCTGCGAATACGGGCCCCACCGTAGGCTTTTGAGGGCCTTGCATCGAACACCACCGGCGTCGTCGAGGTGGTTCCAATGCCTTGGGTGGCGTTGAAGAGCGCATCGGGTGGCTGGAAGTCCACCGTCAGCTTGAGCTCATCGGCATCACTCCAGATGCCATTGGGATCCATTACGGACAGCGAAGGGGTATAAGTCCCCGGCGCGGCGTAGAGGGCATTCACCTGCTCGACGCTGCCCACCGCATAGCTGCCATTGCGGAAATCGAAATAGAACATCGACACCGGCACACCCGAGGGGGTGAAGCTGTCAGAGCCATCCAGACACAGCGGCTGGTTCACATAATAGTTGTCGGTGCAAGCCCGCAGCACCGCCACCGGGCCATCCGAGGGCTGTGTCGTCGGAGGAATCACCTTACCCGCGCGGATCAACCCCTCCACTTGATCCAAGGCGGCACTGGAAAGGCCCATCCGACTTCCGGTTTCTCTGGAGTTTCGGACGATCTGCTCCGTATCCACTTCACCCGCATCGTCGGATGCGCGCAGGTGGCTGGGTGCCGTGAGCGAGATGGCGACAAGGGCGACCACGAGGGAAACTCGATTGTACTTCATAATGACCTCCCGATTGACTCAAGAATGAGGGTGGAGTCCGTGAGTATCTGGCAAGAATGAATCTGCCAGTTTCGACAGGCAAGCTCAGCCTTCTTTGACTGTTGCTGAGAGCGCCTCGTTGCACCCAGTGAATCGGAAGGGGAGATTTTGTCTTGAGTGTAATTTTTCAGGTGGTTGTAATTTCGACGGTTTCTCCGGAACGAGTGACATCGATGACAGAATCAAAGCCTTCACTTTTGAGGGCATCAACGGACCATTTCTGCAATTCCGGTGTCGGCCCTGCCAAAAAAAATGTGAGTGGCGCTGTCCAATCTGGATCCAACTTCCGGCCTCCCCCTTGTCGTCACCCTCCCTCGGGTTTACACTCCCAACTGTATCCGATCTGGTTTCGGATTCGTGCGTGCTGCGGTGGGCCTCTTCGCGCCCGTGCCGTCGCCTGTTTTCTCCTGCAAAAAAGGCTCCTTCATGAGCAAAGAATCCCAGCCCCGCTCCAATGCGGATTTAAAACGTCTGTTGGGTTTGGTGAAGCCATACAAGTTTACGCTGGCGGTCGGACTGCTCACCCTGCTGATTGGCACCGGCATGATGCTGCTCTACCCCTATCTGGTGGGCACGATGGTCGATCAGGCGCTCAACGGACGGGATATGTCTCGCCTCAACACCGGCATTCTGGTGCTGATGGGGACCTTCTTGGTTCAGAGTGTCTTCACCTTCGGACGTTATTACCTGTTCACGATGGTGGGCGAGCGGGTGGTCGTCGATCTCCGCAACGCGCTCTATCAGAGCTTGGTGTCACAGGAAGTGGCCTTTTTTGATGAAAAACGCACGGGAGAGCTGGTCAGTCGCTTGGCCAGCGATACCTCGGTGCTGCAAAATACGGTGACGTCCAACATCTCTATGGCGCTACGGTTTGGTCTGCAAGCCATTGGTGGCATTGCGGTTTTGTTCTGGACCTCCACCGAGCTCACCCTGGTGATGCTGTCTGCGGTGCCGGTGGTGGTGCTGGCAGCGGTGTTGTACGGTCGGCGCATCCGCAAACTGTCTCTGGAGGTGCAGGATGCCCTGGCGACCTCCTCAGAAGTGGCAGAAGAGACCATGTCCGGCATTCGCACGGTGCGCTCGTTCGCCCGCGAAAGAGGGGAAGTTGCACGTTACGCCGAGGCGGTGGAGAAGTCCTATAAGCTTGCGCTGAAGCGCACGTCGGCTGCGGGCTGGTTCGGAGCGGTGATCTCCTTCGCTGGTTATGCGGCGATGGCGCTGGTGTTGTGGTATGGCGGACGGCTGGTGATGTCCAATGAGATGACGGTGGGCACCTTAACCTCCTTTGTGCTCTACACCCTGACGGTGGCGGTGGCGCTGGGCACCCTCTCGTCGCTCCACACGGACTTTATGAAGGCGATTGGAGCCAGTGAGCGAGTTTTTGAGCTGCTGGATCGTGTGCCGACGGTGCGTGCGCCCGAAAGTCCAGTGAAGCCTGCGGTGCAGACAGGGCAGGTGGAGCTGGACGCCGTGACGTTCTCATATCCTGCCAGGTCGGATCGAGAGGTGCTCAAGCAGGTCTCGCTGCGCCTCGAGCCGGGTCAGATGGTGGCGCTGGTAGGCCCGTCAGGCTCCGGGAAATCGACGGTGGCGGCCCTCTTGCCCCGCTTTTACGACCCTCAGCAGGGCACCATTCGTTTTGATGGGGAGGACATCCGCACCCTGGATCCTCAGTGGCTGCGGGAGCAGATCGGCATGGTGGCTCAAGAACCCGTGCTTTTTGCCACCTCGATTGAGGAAAATATCCGCTATGGCCGGCCCGATGCCACTCTAGCGGAGGTGGAGGCTGCCGCGCGTGCCGCCAATGCGCACGACTTTATCTGCTCGTTCCCCGAAGGATACAAAACGCTGGTGGGTGAACGAGGGGTGCGCCTCTCAGGAGGTCAGAAGCAGCGCATCGCCATTGCGCGGGCCGTGCTCAAGAACCCACTGCTGCTGATCCTAGATGAGGCGACCAGTGCGCTGGACTCCGAGAGTGAACACTTGGTGCAGGAGGCGCTGGATCGGCTCATGCACGGGCGCACAACCCTGGTGATCGCACATCGGCTCTCGACGGTGCGCGACGCCGACTGTGTGGTGGTGCTGGAGAATGGCAAGGTGATCCAACAAGGTGATCATGATACGCTGATGAAGAGTGACGGTCTGTATCGTAAGCTGGTGGAGCGCCAGTTTGCCCTCCACGACGCCGCGTAAAGGAATCGGGAGACCTCCGCAGCAGCCCCCTTCGTGGACCTTGTCCCCACTTGCCCATCGCTCAATGAAACGGAGCACCTCGAGCACCCATCAAAAAAGGAGGCATTCACCGCTGGGATGAAGCCTCCTCTTGTGGGAGCACCCCTTTAGATGAAGAGGTTCCCAAGATGGCGCGCGCTTTTGCCAGCGCCACCCTCTACACGTCGCCCTTATTAGGGCTTCTTGATGTTGATCACCAGCTCGAACTTCACGTTGTCTTCAATGGGATTGAGCTTGGAGTCAAAGGTGATGCCAAAGTCCTTACGGCTCAGGTTGCCACTGGCGCGGAAACGAGAATAGTTGTCCTGCAAGCGGTCAATGGTCACCGGCAGAGTGACCGTCTTGGTCACACCGTGCATGGTCAGCTCACCGACCAGGTTGAAGCCCTTATCACCGCTCTTTTCGACCTTGGTGCTCTTAAAGGTGATCTTGGGGAACTTGGCAACGTCGAAGAAGTCCGAACCCTTCAGGTGCTCGTCGCGCTTCTCGATGCGGGTGTCGATGCTGGACACGTCGATGCTCACGTTCACAGAAGACTTGGTGATGTCTGCACGATCCAGCATCAACTCCCCTTCCCACTTCTTGAAGGTGCCTTCCGTGTCGAGCAGGAAGCTCACCGCGGTGAAGTTGAGGGTAGAGTGCGCCACATCGATCACCTGCTTCTCTGGAGCAGCTTCCACCGTCGAGATCGCCGCCAGAGAGCCCATCAGCAACGAAGCCGCCAGAAGTCCACGCAGTGCCTTAAACATACTCGATTCTCCTCTTGCCAAAACGGAGGGCAAGGACCATCCTTCCCCTCTTGTCATCCAAACCCAAGGTGTTGCTGAAACCACTCCAGCCACCCCATTCTTCAGCTCATCCCGGTCACAATCACTGGGTCACAATCATTCGGTCACAATCACTGGGTCACATAAAGCAGGACACCGTCACCCACTCACCGTCCACCACCCCGCCCACTGTAGACGTGCTCCCACCCTTCACATTCACCCAAAAACACGCTTAAGAAGCCTGCTCTTTGGAACTCTTAAGACCCAGGCCCAGCTTCTTGCACAGCTTACCCAGCTCCGCTTGTTCCTCGAAGCTCAGCACACTCATACAGGCTGTCACCTGAGCGGCGTGAATCGGAAAAACCTCCGCCATCAGCGCCCTCCCCTGCTCCGTCAGATGCACCGCGATAAAACGACGATCCTCCACACTTCGCACCCGCTGCACCAGAGCGCGCTTCTCCAAGTTATCAATCACCAAAGTCATGTTGCCACCACTGGTCAAGAGCTTCTCGCCCAGTGCGCGCTGGCACAGCGGACCCAAATGATAGAGGGCTTCTAATGTCCCAAATTGACTTTCCGAGAGACCAAAAGCTGCAATCCCATCGTTGAGCTGTCCCTGTAACGCCGCCACCCCGCGCTTGAGCTTGATAAACGCATCAAGCGCCTGCACCTCCTGAGGAGTTCCTTGATGATGCGTTCCCATCGGTCTCATCCTTTGTGGCGCTTGAGGGTGATATGGACACTTATCGTATCCATTTTCATGACTTCAATCATCACAGTCTCAATGATCACGGTATCAATCATCACAGTCTCAATCATCATAAGCTGAACGACTTCAGCTTCAATCCTTTAATATTGAAGTATATACCCTAAGGATAGTCGGCTTTTGGTTCGGGTCAAGAGGCTCCTTATAAAATGTGGCGTTTTTTTGAAGTCCCCGTCCAGCCGCCTTGACGTGGGCAGCCAGCGGGATATCGTACTCTTACCTTGCCCGAATGAGGGAAACGTCGGCTCCGCTGCTGTCTATTCTTAAATCACTTGAAGGAGGCTCCATGCCACGCTTGAACACCCTGCACCTCGCCCTTCACACCGGCGGAGTGGGAACTTCTACGCCCGTGCGCATCCGCATCAACGGCTTTACAGTACCCGTGAAGCCCATCTCCGGAGACACCGGACCACGCATGCGCTGGGAAGGAAAGGCCGAGATCAACAGTGTGGTGCATTCGCTGGAGCTGCTAGGGCCCACCTCCGGGCAATGGGGCATCGCGGAGCTGGTGGCCACCTTCAACACTTCCGAAGGTCAACATGCTCATAGCCTCAGCGAGATCATGTTGGGGGAACAACAGGCGCTCAATATCTGGACGCCGGAAGATACCTTCTCCGTGTAATGCTGAGCTTCAGATCGCTGCACTTCAGATCGCTGCACTTCGGATCGCTGCGCTTCGGCTCGCTAAAAAAGGGGGGTTAGGCAGGAAAGCAGGCGAGGCTATTTGAGGCAAGGGCTTGAGCGGCTCAACCGTCGGACGTCAGCGACGATGGACCGAGTTCTTTTGTCCCTGGAGCAACAGGCCCAACATACGCAGCTCCTGCCCGTGGATACAGTGACTGCTCTCTTCGGCATGCATGTCGTGACTACGGATCCTCTTGCCAACCGGATGGCCATGTGCAAACCCCGGCAGGTCCGGACCACGATATCGACGGGCTGCCACCGGCTGACGCTCCGGCACTTCAGGCACCGGCAGGACAAAACTCTGACCGGGTGGCTGGAAAAACCCATCTCCATTCACATCCACAAAGATCGGGTTGCTCACCGCCAAAGGCGCGGAACCACGATTGAAGCCCGGCTTCAGCTCACCACTATTGCCCCGCGCCGAGACCACAATCCACGTATCCTGAGTAAAGGTCATGGGCACTTCCACCACCGCTTCACGCCGGAATGCATCGGGATTTCGAGAGGTTACGGGCACTTGCTGCACCATAAAATCCGCAACATCTGTGAGGGTCCGCTGAGGGCCCAGGTCCGACGGATCTTCAAAGCTCATGTTGCTGACATTGGCGTACATCAACGGATTGGCAAAGATCTCCAGGGTATGGAAGTTGCTCCACGAGGGTGCCTGCACTCGAATGCGTAAGGTCACGGCACCCGCATCCGCCTTCACAAGCTGGCCCATCTTGCCCACCTGGCCATTGAGCCCCACCACTTCGGTGGTGATGAAAAGTCCCGAGCCAAAAGACATCTCCAACCTATCAATGCCACGGGCGAAGTCTTCTCGGAAGCCTGCATCCAGTCCCGCCGCCACCACGTCATCGCTGGAGACCTTAATAAAGGTCCGTCCATAACCGCCCGGCGAGGATGCACGGTTGTGAGTGTCCGAGACGCCGGTGCCTCCCACCCGCTCGCCGAGGTTCAGCAAAGCAAACCAGTCATTCATGATCTCCGTTGTGCCGTCTACACCGGTGCCGTTCATCACCTCGAGCACCCGAAAGGGCTTGATGTCAAACAGATCCGCCCCAGCAGGCAGACGAAAGACACTCGGATCGGCGCTGGTCTCACCGGGTTGGTTGTACTGGCTGAGGTCCAAACCCACTTGGGTCAAGTGTCCACCCAAGTCTCCACGCGGATGGTTGACCTGAGAGATGTTGATGCCCGACATCACCTTTTGATAGGCGCGTGCCATCTGAGAGGGGGTCAGGTTGTTCTCTCCCTCCCCTGCTCCGGTCGGAGCGCCCACATCCACCGGCGCACCCGTGGAAGGATCTTCTGGCAAGTTGTCAGCACTGGTCCAGTCGATGGCCCCTCCCGCCAGATGCTGCGGATCGTAGTCAAGGGGATACTGGTTAAAGTGTCCCATGTTGAAGGTGGTGGCCTCCACTCCCGAGAGCCCAGTGATCCAGGGCTCCAGTCCCATACGCTCGATGGTGGGGTTCAAGTCAGAGACCACATCGTGATCGGTGGGCACCAGCACTTCCACCCCTTCACAGACGAAGGTGGTGACCCGATCCTCCGGCGGAACCGGACTGTCTGGGGAGTTCAAAGCATGCACATGCAGGTCGGAGCTGATATACCCTTCCGTATCCAGCACTTTGGTCAGGATAACGTTGAGGCTCTCCGTCTGGTCGGCGGTGAGCGTCACGTCTTTGATCTGGGCCAAGTCGTATTCAAAACCACGGGTGATGACGACGGTATAGGTGCCGGGCTGGTCTTCAAAGGTGCCCTCACCGTTGGGGAGCCACAACATCCGGGCCACCCCTTCACCCATGCCTTCGGAGACATCCATCACCGCTGTCGGAGGTGCGGTATAGGGTCCATACAGCGCAGCCCGCACGGGGAGGAGGTCGCCCGCTTGCGAGCTCCCATCCTGCGCGGTCAATTTGAGAAAGGCCGGACGTCCGAGCTTCAGCGCCTGCTCGCTGATGTTGCCTTCGGTGATCTGCACTGTCTGCGGGGTAAGCAAGTTGGGCCGCGAGTTTTTGAGCACGTCAAAACCCTTGACGGCGATCACCCCATACTCCCCGGGGGGAAGCTGGGCCTCGTAGCGCCCCTCTGCGTCGGTATAACAAGCAGTCACTGGCGCGTCAAGGTCCGTCCCCTTGACGATGCCCACCCGAACACCCGCCACCGGCTCACCCGAGACCACATCCAATACCTGCCCCTGAAGGGTGCCCGTGGCTTGCCCCAATCGCTCATAATAGACGTCGGTGATGGAGGCAACATCACGCCCCACCACAAAATCCCGCTCGATGGAGACAGATCCTTTGGCAGGCACGGTGGTCAACGTCCTCGGGTTGCCGGTGAAGACACCCAACAGGTTGGTGGTGCCCAACACCGTCACACTCACGCCCGAGATGGTCACACTCATGGCGTTGGTCTCGTTGCGTTCATCCCGCTGCGGCAGGTATCCGTAGGAGACACCATCGCCAAAAAACACCAGCAGGTCCAACAAGGAGTAAAGTGCTTCACCAAATCCACCCCACGCATACTCGTAGGTGGTGCCACTTAACGTAACAGAATAGGACTCCTTGTCTTGGTTGGGCTGATACAGCTCAACATCTCCGCCGGAGTCCATGATATCACCCAGCGGCAGTGCAAAGTCGTCCGCACTGTCGTTGATGAACTCGGTCTTGATGTGGATATACCGATCTTCCGGTCCCAAACTGTACGTGGTGCGGATGATAAACGGAAAGACCGCATCCATATCGTAAGGAATGGTGATGCCCAGCGACTCCGTCGCACCCACAGCATGAATAATATCGAAGCTGTTGCCATATCCTTCGGCCACAATCACGGCCTTGCCCGAACGCTCACCATCGTCTTCCACCGTCACGGACTGGGCTTCTAAGGAGTGAGAGAGGTTAAAAAACAACGAGAGCTCCCCAAATGCATCGGGGCCGACGCTACCATCCGGCAAAACCGGAGCGGCGTCGATCAAGGTGCCGCCATACATGCCCCAGCCAATCACGCGACCCGGCTTCTGGATCACCGCTTTCAGATGTTTGTTGCGCAACACAAAATCGCCCATACGGTTGAGGGCGGTCGGTCCTTTCAGCAGCTCGTCTTCGTCTTCGATCTCATAGGCTTTGGCACCGTTGGTCACCGGTGCCGCCGTCGGAGTCACCGGAATCGGGGTCGCGGTGGGTGCAGGGGTCGGTGAGGACGGATCAGCAGTCGGGTTCTCAGTGGGGGTCGGCTCGCCGTCGCACCCCAGCATGACCAGAGGAAAATAGGCAAGCCAGGACAGAAC
>JBJTQF010000367.1:0-10113 GCA_046075485.1 Myxococcota bacterium
CGTATGATCGTTGCTTGAGGCTGTCGTTGAAGTCCTTCCTGACGCTTCCTGCCCCCGATGTCTCGTAATTTCCCGTATTTATTTTCTTTTGTTCAAAGTTTGGGCGCTTAGAATGCCTTGACTTCCCCAGATGCGCGTGTACACAATCGCTCGAGAAGTGTCAACTTCTGGCATGTGTGTCACGTCATACGATGGAGACAGGTCTGCCATTCTCTGAGCGCTCTCATGGCAAAGCTATGTTTGGAGCGTAAAACATTGGATACTTCCATTTCACTCGACTCTTTGGGTTTTCATCCTTCATTTTTGCATCAATGGAATAGCCTCAGCACCCCCGAGACTCTCCCCGGGAGAGTCATCGCAGCGCACGGCCCCACCTTCTCGGTCTTGACCGAAAAAGGACGCATCTTGACCCAGCTCGCCGGGAAGCTCAAACACGGCGCCCTCACACCGGAGACCCTGCCCGTGGTGGGCGATTGGGTGGTGGTGCGATATCCACCCGGCTCCACCGCAGGTCTGATCCTCTCCACCCTGGAGCGGAGAACCAGCCTCAAACGACGCATGGCAGGCAGTCGCTCGGATGTGCAGGTGCTGGCCGCCAACATCGACACGGTCTTCATCACCACCTCCCTCAACGAGGATTTCAGTCCGGCACGGCTGGATCGATATCTGACCGCTGTGTGGGATGGAGGCGCTCGCCCCGTGATCCTGCTGACCAAAGCAGACCTGGTGCCTTCGCCTCAGCCCTACCTGGACCAGCTCGACACCATGACGATGGGAGTGGACCTCCACGTGATCAGTGCTCAGCACGGGAAGGGCCTGGAAGCACTCCAGCCTTACCTGCTGCCGGGTCAAACGGTGGCGGTGGTGGGCTCTTCGGGTGTGGGCAAGTCCACCCTCATCAACGCCCTGCTGGGTCGAGAGGCCATGACGGTCAAAACCATCCGCGCTCACGATCAACAAGGACAACATACCACCACCCATCGAGAGCTCCTGCCCATCCCCGGGGGCGCGCTCTTGATGGATACTCCCGGTCTGCGCACCCTCTACATGGGCAGCGAAGACGGCGGACTGGAGGCCACCTTCTCAGACATCGAAGCACTCTCTCCGGCGTGTCGCTATCGAGACTGCATTCACCAAGAGGAACCCGGCTGTGCCGTTCGAGCAGCAATCGAAAATGGGAGCATCACGGCGGCTCGCCTCGCCAGCTACCACAAGCTCTTACGAGAACAACACTGGCAGACCATCCGGCAGGACGAGCGGCTGAAGTCTCAGCAAGTCCGTGAATGGAAGTCTCGCACGCGCGCCCTGCGGGCGATGCAGAAAGAACGAGGACGATAAAGAAGGCCCACGTGTCATCCAGAGAGGCGCTGCCCTCCAGAGCGCCTCC
Organism: Myxococcota bacterium; assembly: GCA_046075485.1. Classification (GTDB taxonomy): domain Bacteria; phylum Myxococcota_A; class UBA796; order JAJRTE01; family JBJTQF01; genus JBJTQF01. The sequence continues at coordinate 1,388 of JBJTQF010000367.1, forward strand.
ACCTCTTCCCACAGGCAGGCCCTCCACGCCCACCTACGCGGGGGAGCGGCTCACCATCAGGATGTCTCCAGCAGCCCTTCGGTGATGAGATAATCACGCGTAGACGCCAGATGCTGCCGGAGCACCTGGATTTCATGTGAGGAAGGACAACAACCTTGTCTGACCTGCTGCTCTAAGGTCTCGGCGAGCCCTCCAAAAGAGGTCAGCCCCAAGTTTAAGCTCGCCCCCTTCAAGCTGTGGAGAGACTGCTGAACTTGGACGTGATCGCCGTGGGAGGACCAGAGCAGGAGCTGAGCAAGCTCGGCAGAACTCTGGGGCACAAAACGCGTCAAGAGAGAGCGCAGCCGGTCCATATTGCCCCGCAGACGACGCAGCACACCCAGCAGATCCACCTTGACCGGGAGCAGTTGAGCCGCCTGTGATGCGGTTTCCGCCTCAAACGTCTCGAGCTCCCCCGTGCTTGGAGCGCTCGCCTCACGCTGCCCCGAGGTCCGCCCGTGCTTTGGAGTGGAGTCCGGAGCGGTGGGTGCTCCTGCCACTGCTGTTGAAGGCGGCTGGGTGGAGTCCGGAGCGGTGGGTGCTCCTGCCACTGCTGTTGAAGGCGGCTGGCTCACGCTCCCCTCCTCTGGAGCAGGCTTCTGTGGACGTGTTGAGGGCAGCCAGCGATTGAGCGCGCTCACCAGGAGCGGCTCTTCAATGGGCTTCGTGAGGTGGTCATTCATGCCTGCCAACAAGCTTTTCTCGCGGTCGGCTTCCATGGCATGGGCTGTCATGGCCAGGATGGGAAGCTGAGCGCGTGCCGGATCGGACAGTCCACGAATCAGCCGCGTGCAGGTCAAACCATCCATCTCGGGCATCTGGAGGTCCATCAGGATCGCGTCAAAGGGGGCTTTTCCGGGTTCTGGGATGGCGGTATCGCGCACGGCACACAATGCTTCCAAGCCATTGCGGGCCAATGTGACACGCAGTCCCAAGTCAGATAAGAGCGCCTCCGCGATCTCTGCGTTGAGTGGCTGATCTTCGACCAAGAGCACATGAAATCCCTCAAAACGCTCCCGAGGGGAGCGGATGTGGAGTGTTCTATCCTCCAACGTCTCGAGCTGGGCTTGGGCCAGCTCGAAGGTCAGCCGTACACGGGCCGTTGTCCCCATGCCCGGAGCGCTGGTGAGCTCGAGACTGCCATGCATCAGCTCCAAAAGCTGACGTGTGATGGCCAATCCCAAGCCTGTCCCTCCATATCGTCTTGTAATCGAATCGTCCGCCTGCACAAAGGGCTGAGACAGACGTGCCAGGGCTTCGGCAGAGATGCCAATCCCTGTATCCGTCACCATGATCAGACAGATGACGCCCGAGGAGGTAAAACCATCACCCGAGATGGTCAACATGACTCCGCCTCGTTCCGTAAACTTGATGGCATTGTGCAGGAGATTACGAAGGATTTGAGTCAGACGAACTGCATCTCCAGAGACACGAAGGGGAAGATTGGGATCGATGGCCACCTTAAGCTGAAGCTGCTTCTCTTCTGCTTGATGATTGAGCATGCGTACAACACCACGCACCAGCTCTTGTAGTGAAAAGTTGGTTGGGTTGAGGGTCAATCGTCCCACCTCATTGCGGGAAATGTCGAGGATATTGGTGAGCAGCTCCAAGAGCCCCCGAGCTGCTTCATCAATATTATTGATGTATCGGCGTGCGTCCGACTCCAAGTTTAACATCAGGGTCCGCTTGGTCATGCCCAAGATGACATTGAGAGGAGTGCGGAGCTCATGGCTCATATTGGCCAGAAAGACACTCTTGGCCCGCACCGCTACCTGGGCCGTCTCTGCTGCTTGGGCCAGTGCTTGGGTACGCTCTAAGACACGACGTTCTAAGAGTGCATTCTCCTCACGAATCAGTGCAGCACTTCGTTTATGTTCGGTGATATCTTTGATCAGAACAATCCAGCGAGGAGGCCCTTGCCAATCCAATGGCAGCAGATGCAGCTCCACCTCAATGTAGCGCTCATCCGCGCAGACGAGCGAACAGTCCAGCGTCGATTCCTTCGGCGGTAAGATCAGTGCATCTTTGATCTGACCCTCTCGAACCAAATTGTTAATATGTTTTTCAGTCATCGTATCACGTTCATAACCCAGCACTTTTAAAGCTCGATTGTTGACTCCCACGATGATGCCATCTTCGTTGAGCGTTAACATGGGATCGGATACCTGCTCCACCACTTGCCGGAACCGTTGCTCACTTTCTCGAAGGGCTGCTTCTGTCTGGAGACGCCCTGCCACATCACTCAGTCGCGCCACCATACGCTCTTCCGCGCTGTTGAGTGCTAAGATGGCCTGCTCGTGAAGTATCTCTGCATCCGCTGCGGAGTCACGATATTCAAGCTTTGTTAACAGTACCCGCAGCTCCGTCAGAGGAAGCTGGAGCTCATCTTTCACGGCACTCAGCACCCCCTCATAAGGACGTGTATTGCGCTCGAGTGAGATGTCACGAATCACACACACACACATGTTGGGGTAGTCAGGCAAGGCAGCAAAGCTGACACCAATCGGTATAAGCTCCCCCGTCGGACGGATCAGGCGCAGCTCTCGACGGATCGGGCTCGTCCTCGTGCGAAGTGTAAAGGAGAGCATATCTCGAAAGATTTCTCGATCCACCGGCTGGAGCATCAGCTCAAAAGCCAGGTGTAAAAACTCTTGTAGCTCAGCACCACAGAGCCGCTCTGCTGCTTTGTTGGCGAGCCGAAGACGACCCTCTTCATCCAAAAGCAACATCGAGAGCGGCGAGTGACTCCAGACACTCTCGAGCTGCTTCATCCGGAGCTCACGCTCTGCAATGGCCGCCAGCTCCTGGAGCAAGTGCTGATCGCTGTCCGAGAAAAAACGAGGACGGGTATCGAGTAAACACAGTGTGCCAATCGCAGACTTCTTTGGACTGGCCAACAAGGGGGCTGCCATATAGGCACGGATCTGAGGCCCGCCCAGCACCAAAGGATTATCAAAAAATCTCATATCTTCATGTGTATTCGGAACGAACATCACCTCTGGGGACAAGATCGCATGGGCACAAAAGGCCACATCGCGTGAGGTCTCCCTCACCGTAAGCCCCGCACACGCCTTAAACCACTGCCGATGACGATCCACCAAGCTGATGGCCACCATCGGGACTTCAAAGAGACGCTGGGCAAGCTTCACAAGGCGATCAAAGGACGCTTCAAACGGCGTATCCAGCATCTGAAGATCATGAAGACGCTCTAACCGGTCGTGCTCATCATCAGGGAGTGGAGCAATCTTCATATCACCTCACCACAGATATCTGTTGATCCCAACATGCGCTCTAAAAATCCGACGCAGCCATAGAGCGGCACGATATCGTAATATAATGAGTACTATAAATATAGGTTTTCATTTTTTATAGAACGAAATGTCAGAATTTAGGAAGTCAACGCTTCAGAAGCACATGCAGGCAGAAAAGCAGCAACAGAAAGGCAGGCAGAAAAGCAGCAACGCCAGAGAGGGAAGCTTATGGCGGGCAAAACTCCAGAGCTCCGCAGAACACGATACGTCAACATCCTCAAAAGGGATGGCCCACTCCTTCAGGGCTGATAGCAGGCTCACGACTCCTTACGCTGACGATAGAGCTCCCGTTCCACCGCTGCCGTCATGCCACCTGCCTGGAGCGGCTGCCCCAAAAAGGCCACCACCTCCTGCGCCACGCTGGCAGGCTCCCGCACCGCACGGGCATAGTCCACAAACAGCACCATCATGTTGGACTGCTCCATCATCCAGCTTGTCACTTGATCCAGGTGACGCTCAAAGAGCTGCTGCATCCGCGCATCATCTCCCCCCTGAGCCTCCGTGCCACGACGCTTGAGCATCTGCCGCTGAGACGCCAACACCTCCGGGAGCGCCCTTCGCATGAAGATCACCCGGTATTGCTGATCCGGGGGGAGCTGGTTCAGCAAAAAAGAAATCACCTTCAGCGCCTGCCCCTGTGCAGCACTCACCCAGGTGTTGTCTTGAGCCAGGGTCTTCACCGCCTCCAGCTCGTAATAACCACGAGGATTGTCTTCATCCGCCGCACGCTGGCCATCCATAAAGGGCATCATGCCTCCAGCCTCCAGCATGCGCATCATCATGGAGGTACCCGAGCGCGGAAGGCCCGAAACAATCGTAATGGGGGACGAGGCCAACATGCAATGCTCCGTGCAGAAGGTTGCGGGCTGAGAGCGTGGGCATGCAAGACGTCTGCAAGCCCTTCTTGGAGCGGTATAGCGTAACTTGCCGAATTCGGCAAGCACTTCTGGCAAGCAGCGGCGTCAGGACTCCGCCAGAAACGCCAGCAGCAGTCTCATACAAGCCACCAGAGGCATATAGCTGGACAGAGATGTATCAACTTTGAGGATATAGAACGCTTAGGGGGAGAAAAAGGCTGGGCAAGCTCAGTTTTGACCCGGGAGAAGAACCCTCACCAGCTCGGGATCGGCTTGAATCTCTTCCTCCGTAAAAGGAAACTGAAACCACGTATCTTGTGAGAGCAGCGGGAGCTGATCCTGATAATAGGGCGAGGATGGCTCCGTTGCCTGAGAATACGCCAATAACCCCCACGCATCCACCCCCGAGGCGTCCAGACGCACCACATGCTCATAACTGACTCCAACAACCGTCTCAGGTGCCACCCCCTGGAGACTCTCCAGCCAGCCATCAAAGGTGTAGAAGGCCACCGCATTCTCGATGACGTCGAAGATCCCTTCTCGGCCTGACCCCCCCGACAGCGGATAAACCGCTTCGTTCGTCACCACGGAGTTTACCTCCCCCCAGGCAGCCGTCAACGAAACTTGCTGTTTCTCGAGCGCCCGCGACACCCGCGCGAGGGCATCCCGAGCCGCCTGACGCACCACCGGATCGGTGGTATACCCTCGAGGTGTCTCAAGAGGTGCCTCCAAGCTCGCAGGCACGGCAAAGAGACTGCTGGCCTCACCCACCTCCGAAAAGGCCATCCAAAAGCCCCGGAAGAGGTGAGCCCCTTGGCTCTCTCGGCGATTGTTCAGCGTCCAGGCTCCTAACGCGCTACAGATCGCGGTGAGATCCACCGTCTGGCCTTCAAACGTTCCGGTCGGGTTGGCGAGACAGTCCGCCACCAGCTCAGGAACCAGCAGCTCTGCCCCCAGATTCCGGCGTTGAAGAAAAATCTCCAGGGCCCGCTCGAGGGTAAAGCCTGCTTCCCCCAAACCATCCGCTCCGCTCAGGCGTGACTCAATCATGCGTAAGCCCAGTGAAGGCCGCAGTGCCAGCGCCGAACCGGGCGTACCCAAGATCGGAGAGCCTACCGGCATTCTCACCGTCGCATGGGGCGCTTCGTAGTTGTTGTTGCTGTTGGCCACATAATCCTGTCGCTTCAGAGAAGGCTGGTCTGCGGCAGACATGCGCGTCTCCCATCGACACCGCTCTCGGCCACCGTCAAGCACCACAATGCCCAAGGGCAGAAGCGCACGAGCGGTTGCGGAGTCTCCACACGCTTCGATGTCCTCCGTCAACACACCGGGCATGGAGGAGACATCGCCGAAATAAACCTCCCCGCTGGCGTCACTGGCCAACACATAAGACCACGGCGTACCTTGCAGAGCCTTTAAAAAAGCCTCAACCTCCGCCACAGAAGAGGCTTTGGCCAGCTCCAGAAACTGCTCCACAAAGCGGGTATTGTCTACATTGGCATCGTGGATGGCATACGCAGTGCGTTTGCTCCAGCCCATCAGATAGCTGGGGGCATCGATCAGCGGTCCCAGCTCCGAGGTGTAAAAAGTACCCACACGAGGCTCCGCCTCTCCCTTTACCCGAATGGAGAAGGACTGCGCGAGGATACGTTTGGTCTTTCCATCCACGGTGTAGGCCATCGGATCGCCCTGGGTGAGGGGCAGCTCGGCCACCGTAAAACGAGCGGCAGTGGAGAAGGTGAGCCCCCAAGCCATCGAGTGGTTGAACCCTGCCAGTGGGACCGGAAATCCGCCCAACGTCCCTCCCATCACATCCAGCTCTCCCGGAATGGTCAGATGGATCAGATACAGACGCTGGATCCCCTCCCAGGGAAAATGTGGATTATAAAGATGCAAACCCGAGCCGTCCTGAGTGGCCTCCGCACCCAGAGCCCAGGCGTTGCTGCCCGCCCAACGCTCACCCGCCGAGGGAATCTCAGACGCCGAGCTCGCCCCTCGCTCCGTGCTCCCGGGGGGTTGTTGCGCGATAAAGGGGGCCAAGAGCTCCCCACTGGCGATGGTGGAGGTGGCAGCCCACATGCGATACAAATCTTGAGAGGTCACATCCCCCAGAAAAGCCACCGGACAAGAAATCTGGACCGGATGAGCCTCCCGATAGGCGTTGATGCCATCGGCATAACCTTGAGCCAGGGCACGCACGTCTGAGGAACCAGCGGCATAACCGGCGCTCAAGTTGTTGTCGTTAAACCAGCCACGATAAAATCGGTCTGAGTCAAAGGCGGTCATTTCCGTATCGTGAACGGCATTCCGCACCAGGACGTCGGCGCCCAGTTGTTCGGCAAGGCGTCCATTGACCTGTGCAATGCGCTCGGCGAGCAAACAAAAGTTGTCTTCGGTGAAGGCGTAGCCCACGCCATATCCCAAACCCAGCGCATCGGAAGCGGTCACATGCACCACCCCCTGCGCAGTGCGACGTAAGACCACGTTGCTGTAGTCGGCAGGAAAAGGCGTCAAGGTGGGGGTGGGCTCTGGGGTCGGTGTGCCCACCGGTGCTGGGGTCAGGGTCGGCGTCGGTGAGGCCACAGGGGTCGAGGTCGGCAGGCTTGGCGTCTCACTCTGACCAGGGGTGGGACTGAGGGTCGGGGCAAGGGTGGGGCTGGGGGTCACATCATCGTCTGAAGTGCCCGAGCAGCCCAGCAGACCGCCAAAAAGGAACGTTGCGCATACCACCCCACTGAGGGGCGCTTCCAAAGACCTCATATTCAACCTTTCGATGGTGCGTGCGCTGGTACGGCCTGAGTCCGTATCGCGTTGAGGAGGATGTCGTGAGGTTGCATCCGCACAACCCCTCGGACAGTATAGAACAGGACGAAGGACGCACCTCTGTGGTGGATTGTCGCAGCACTTTGGTTGAGCTGGGGGTCATGGGAGCCTGCTTCCGCTGAGACTCACTCGGTCACATAGAGGGGATTGCTCCAAATCCACAGGTATTCGTCTCGCGCATACTGTTTCTGCGACCCCAGCTCGCGGGTGAGGTGTTGAGGCCGAATATAAACACGCACTCGATAAGCACCGGGCAGGGTCACGGGATGATCGAGCATGGCGCCCGCTCCCGAGAGGGTGGCCACCACCTCGGGGCCATTGGTACTGACCCGCAGCAGCTCACCTCGGACCTCGGCTTTGCTGAGCTCCTGCTCCGTCCAGCTCTCGCCTCGCACATCGATGCTCGACAGCTTGGGCAACACCACATGCAGGGTCATGCCGGAGCTCAGGGAGGTCTGAGCGCCCATCTCCAGGAACGTTTGGCCATCACGCGACCCTACAAAGTCAAATCCCAAAGGCAGGCCCAGGATGTCAAAGGCGATATAGGATCGCCCGCTCAACAAGGTCTCTTCTACATGTGAAGGGCTGAGCTCTCCCATTCTCAGGTGATTGGAGAACCAGCTCGACATGCGACGATAGCTGTCCAAGCGGGAACCATCGGCCATCGGGATTGGTCCTCCTTTCTCCAGGTATTGTATCAGGTTGGGATAACGCCGAGAGAGCTTTTGACAAAGCGAAGAGAGCTCGGGGAGCTGGCAATAGGCATCGAGGGTCACGTTCTGGTGAACATCGGTTCCAATCAACGCGGTGGTGGGCTGAAGAGGGGTCATCTCATCCCACTTGGTCTCGGGCTCCATACGTCGATAAGGAAACATCGCCAATGCCACATAGTCGCTGGTGGGGGCATCGGTGGCACCTTCCACCCAATCTTCCAAGTCTAATAAAACCCAGGGATAACGAGACATCACGTTTTCAACGTTGGAGTGAGCATTATACAGCTCCACACCATCCACGTTGAGGGCCAACATACGGTAAGAGGTCACTTCATCTTCTTCGAGATGGGCGACAGTGGCAAGTCCACCAACATCCCAGGTCTGTTGAATTTCTTCTACTTGAGCGTTGTAATCAAACTCAACACCAAAGCCAATGGAATAATTGGAAGGGTCTTCAAGATGCTCATCCAGGCCGAGCAGGAGGTTATGATTTCCTTCGGTGCCCACCATCAGATATTTGGTCACAGGTCCGCTGTTGGTCTCGCAGATAAACTGATTGGCGATGGGAAGTCCTGTGACATCATAGAGGAGCACATCTCCCCGTGCGGGTTCGTATAGATAGAGCTCCTCAAAGCGGTACTCTTGCATGTGAGTGGGATGGTCACTCAAGAAGAAAAAACGATGAGGCACGGAGCAGATATCTCGACGCAGATCTTCTAAACACTCGAGGTTTGGATTGCCTGCGGCGTCGAGACCTTCTCCATCACAGGCATCGTGACTGTAGGGGCTGTGAAAGTGAAGCAGTCCCGAGACATCTTGCAGACCGCGTGCGCTCGGCGCGGGCCAGGTGAGCTGCATACGATGGGGTGCCTGCGTGGGTGTGTGTGCCTGCGTGGGTGTGTGCGCGTGCGTGGGTGTGTGTGCCTGCGTGGGTGTGTGCGCCTGCGTGGGTGTGTGCGCATGCGTGGGTGTGTGCGCGTGCG
>JBJTQF010000368.1:0-7552 GCA_046075485.1 Myxococcota bacterium
CGCCAGACAGCACGGGAGCACCTTCCCCCACCAGCACCCCTCACGAGACCAGCACCCCTCACGAGACCAGCACCCCTCACGAGACCAGCACCCCTCACGAGACCAGCACCCCCAGCGTGACCCCCACCTCACCCCCCGAGCTCACCCCCACCCCCTCGGCAACCCCGACGCCCCCCCAAGATGTGGATGAAGATGGCTTCACCGTCGCCGAAGGAGACTGCAACGACCTCGACGACACGGTCTATCCCGAAGCACCCGAAACTCCCTACGACGACATCGACCAGGACTGCTCCGGCACAGACCTCACCGACCAAGACGAAGACGGCTTCGAGGGCCCCAACGAAACCGGCGACGATTGTAATGACCTCGACGCCAGCATCTCACCCGCCGCATCCGAAGTGTGGGATGGCATCGACAATGACTGCAACGGGCTCATCGACGACGGCGTTCAACCCCCCGACGCCGACAACGATGGGTATGCCACCGTCACCGGAGACTGCGACGACAACAACAACACCATCAACCCCGGTGCCGCCGAACAATGTGACGGCATCGACAACAACTGCAACAGCAGCATCGATGAAGGTGTCCAGCTCACCTTCTACTTCGACGGCGACAACGACGGTTATGGCACCAGCAGCACCAGCACCCAAGCCTGCACCGCTCCCGCCGGATATGTCGCCGACGCCAGCGACTGCAACGACAGCGATGGTGCCACCAACCCCTCCTCCGCTGAGCAATGTGACGGCCTCGACAACAACTGCAACAGCGTGGCCGATGAAGGTCTCTATTCAACCTTCTACCTCGACGGAGACAGCGACGGCTACGGATCCGCCAGCTCGACCACCCAAGCCTGTTATCTCCCCAGCGGATTTGTCTCCAATAATACCGACTGTGATGACACCCTTAACGGCGTCAACCCCGGAGCCACCGAGAGCTGCGACGGCCTCGATAACAACTGCAACAGCAGCATCGATGAAGGCACCCTGCAAACCTTCTACCTCGACGGCGACAACGACGGTTATGGCACCAGCAGCACCAGCACCCAAGCCTGCACCGCTCCGGCAGGATACGTGAGCAGCAGCTCCGACTGCAACGACGCCAGCACCTCCATCAACCCCGGAGCCTCCGAGAGCTGCGACGGCCTCGACAACAACTGCAACAGCACCATCGACGAAGGTGTGCGCCTCAGCGGTGCCGTCCACTACTGGTCCGCCGATGACAACGCCCTCGACAGCATCGGAGGCGCCAACGGCACAGTCTCAGGGGCCACCTACACCACCGGAAAATTCGGGAAAGCCTGGAAGTTTGATGGGGTCAATGACTTCATCAACGTTGGGACCAGCGCCGGAAACTTCGGAACCGGCGACTTCACCCTCTCCCTCTGGCTCAACAGCTCCAACCCCCGCTTTGAAGGGGTGGGCGGACGACGCCCCACGTGCAGCCACACCACCATGATCGACATCCGAGTGGCCACCACGGTCGGGGTGGAGATCGACCAAAATGGCGGCAATACGTATATGTCCTTCGGAGGCGCGCGTACCGTCGATTCCCGATGGCACCACATCACCGTCACCCGCAAAGGCACCGCAGGCCGACTCTACTTCGACGGCCAACAGATCGCCGCGAAGTCCACCAGCGTGACCCCCAATGTCAACAGCACCGCCGCTTGGATCTGGGGCAAGAGCACCTGCACCGATGTGGATGGCACCTCGTGGCTCTCCGGAGCCCTCGACGACATCGTCTTCTTCAACCGCGAGCTCTCGGCCCAAGAGATTCAACAGCTCGCCACCGGACAGAGCAACGGTGCCTGTATCAGTAAATGATCCCCGTCCTTTTTGAGCTCACGTATGGCCCAGCAGCCAAAAAATAAGCCCACGCGAAAGGAGCCCCCATGTGGCAGCGCATCAGGACACCTGCTCAGCAGGCAGTCCCCCAAGTATTGACCCTCATCGGTGGATGTCTCAGCCTCCTGGTGGCAGGGGCTCCGCTTGAGCTCCAAGCGGCAGGTGTCTCCACCGTGGGAGACAGCTTCACCGACCGCAGTAAGCTCAACACCAGCAGCTCGAGCAACTACCAGCTCGTCTCCGGGAGCGTGCGGCAAGCCCCCACCATCGACGTCGGCTCAGGAGCCGATGGCACCTGCACCGTCGGCAGCGGAAGCGTCAACCTCAGCGTGAGCTCCTGCGCCGGACGCTCCACCGCCGATGCCATTGGCTATCGCTCCACCACCTCCACCGCTGCCGGAGCCAGCCAGCTCACCGTGGCCAGCACCCCCACCGGAATCTCCAGCGGCGATGATGTGTTGATCATCCACCTGCAAGGCACCTCCACCAGCTTCAGCAACGTAGGCAAATATGAGCTGCGCCGGGTGGTCTCCATCGCAGGCAATACGTTGAGCTTCGACGCACCCCTCAACAACCCCTACGACGGCACCACTCAGAAGATCATGGTCCAGCGGGTGCCCAACTACACGAATGTCTCCATCAGTGTCGGCGCAACCCTCACCGCCAATGGCTGGGATGGCAACCTCGGAGGGGTCCTGCCTCTCCGCGCCACCGGCACGGTCACGGTCGCGGGTAGCATCAATATGACCGCCAAAGGCTATAGCGGCGGTGTTCCTAACAACTCAGCACCCTGGAACTATGGTCAGCCCGGAGAATCACTCGGCGGCGTAGGGCCTCAGTCTTCCACCAGCAGCACCGTTTTTGCAGCCAACATCGGGGGCGGCGGAGGTGCCGATCCCGGAAACTGTGGCCCCGTCTGGCCCCTCAGCGGCGGAGGTGGCGCGTATGGGACCGCAGGCTCCACGGGCTCCACGGTCGGATGTGGAACGTCACCGTCCTCGTCCAATATTGCCAAAGGAGGGACGGCATATGGCGCTGCGGATCTCTCCACCCTGCACTTAGGCTCGGGCGGAGGCGCAGGAGGCTCCGACATCGGCTTGGATGGCGGTGATTGCCATACCGGTGGAGCTGGAGGCGGGGGCGGCGGGGTGATCTTCATCCAGGCGGGCACCCTCACCGTCACCGGCTCGATTGTCAGCAACGGAGCCAATGGTGTGCAAGACCGCTCCTCCGGGGGCGCGGGGGCCGGAGGTTCGATCTGGTTGGGCGCTCAGAGCATGAGCTTGGGGACCAACTTGGTGACGGCGCTGGGAGGCACTTCCTCGAGTGACCCCTACTGTCCGGTCACGGCGGGGCTCGGTGGCGCTGGACGCATCGCCCTCTATTATGGCAATACCCCCGTGGGAAGCACCAATCCCACCGCAACCAGCAAGGCCAGCGTGAGCTTTCTGTCTCCGGCGCTGGTGACGTCGGTCAACTTACTCTCGGGGCAGACGCCGGTGGATATCATCAGCCGTTTTGCCTACACCCTCTCCGCCCTGCCGAGTAATACCAGCGCCATAGTCCAGTTTAGCCAGAACGGCTCAACGTGGTTCAACAGCGGAGGGGTCTCCAATGGCACGGACTCGTTGTTGACGGGTGCGGGACGCTCTCTTGACCTCAGCGGGCTGGGCCTCCAGGGCGCCAACTTCTATTATCGGGTCACGCTCACCTCGGATGGGAAATCGACCCCCATCCTGGACGATATCACCGTCACCTGGTGCGGAGACCCCAGCAATACCGATGGCGACACCCTCGGGGATGCCTGCGACACCGACGATGATAATGACTCGGTAGCGGATACTTCCGACAACTGCCCACTGAATGCAAATACCGCTCAGACAAACACCGACGGAGACACCCTCGGGGATGCCTGCGACACCGACGATGATAATGACTCGGTAGCGGATGGGGTGGACAACTGCCCACTCACGGTCAATGCCGATCAAGCGGACCTGGATGAGGACGCACAAGGTGATCTCTGTGATGCCGATGATGATGATGACGCCGTGCTGGATGTCTCAGACAACTGCCCTCGAGTGGAGAATACCGATCAGCTCGACACGGATCTGGACACGGTTGGAGACGCCTGTGATGCGGACGATGACAACGACACGGTGATGGATGGTGTGGACAACTGTCCGCTCACCTTCAATGAGACACAAGCGGATCTCGATCAAGATGGATTTGGAGACGCTTGTGACAGCGACGATGACAACGACACGGTCTTGGACGTCTCAGACAACTGCCCGCAGCTTGTAAACCCTGCTCAGACCAACACCGACGGAGACACCACGGGAGACGTCTGCGACCCCGACGATGACAACGACACGGTGATGGATGGTGTGGACAACTGCCCGCTGCTGTCGAATGCCAATCAGCTCAACACCGATGGAGACGGAGAGGGTGATGCCTGTGATGCCGATGATGACAACGATGGGGTGGCCGATAACAACGACAACTGCATCACCACCCCCAATGCCGGTCAGGAGAACCAGGACGGAGATGCCTTCGGAGACGCCTGTGATCTGGATCTCGATGGAGATGAAGTCAACAACGGCTCCGACAACTGTCCTTTTACGGCCAATGCTGCCCAAGCGGATCTGGATGGAGACGGCGCGGGGGATCTCTGTGATGCGGATGCCGATGGGGATACTGTCTCGTCTTCGCAGGACTGCAACGACTTAGATGCCACTTCGAGCTCTATTCAGACGTGGTACGCGGACCCTGATGCGGATGCGCTGGGGGATCTGGAGCGTCCTATCAGCCTGTGTGCGGCGTCGGCTCCCGAGGGGTATGTCGAGGACAGCTCTGATAACTGTGTGGAGGTCTTCAACCCCGAACAAACCGACACCGATCTGGATGGGCTCGGCAACGCCTGTGATGAGGACGATGATGATGACACGATCCTCGACGAGCAGGACAACTGTCCTTTGGCGGCCAATCCTGAGCAGCTCGACACGGATGGCAACGGGGTCGGAGATCGCTGCGAAAACGATGTGGACGGAGATGCCATCGCGGACGACCTCGACAACTGCCCGGAGGTCAGCAATGTAGACCAGCTCGACTTTGACGAAGACGGTCAAGGAGATGCCTGTGATGGGGATGCGGACAATGACGGAACACTCGCGGGGCAGGACTGTGACGACTTTGATCCCTCGGTGGCCAATGAGGGGATCTATTATTCCGATGTGGAGGGGGATGGTTTTGGAGACGCTTCGGCACCGATGACGGCCTGTGTGTTGGTGGCACCGGTTGGATATGTGAGTAATGGCACGGACAATTGCCCAACACTGGCCAATCCAGAGCAGGGGGATCTCGACGAAGATGGGCAGGGAGACGCCTGTGATGCCGACTTGGATGGCGATACGGTGCAAAACCTGAACGACAACTGCCCGGAGCAATTTAACCCGGACCAGCTCGACGCCGATCAGGATGGAGAAGGGGATGTCTGTGATGGCTCTGCCACTCCGACGCCGACCGATGAGACGCCGACGCCCACCGATGAGACGCCGACGCCCACGGAGCCTACTTCGACGCCCACCGATGAGACGCCCACCGATGCGACGCCCACCGATGCGACGCCGACGCCGGGGGATCTCTCTCCGGAGCCCAGCGCCACGCCTTCCACGGGAGGCGGTTGTTCCTGCAACACGTCTGAGCGTGAGGCGTTGCCGTGGAGGGGTGCGGGTCTCCTCCTGCTGGCGCTGACCTTCATGGGGCTGCGTCGGCGAACATGGAGGCGCTGAATCCCTGGTCTATGTGAAGTCTGTATTTTGTCCGTCTCCTGCCGATGTGTGTATGCCGCCTGAGCTCGCCGAGTCGTATAGCCCACCATCAGTATCGTCTCAAATTCCTGTGTTATGAATGGCGGTCGTTGGGTCACAGACGTCTGACGCGAAGCTGGTTAGCGTCTCTGTCGCAGCTTAAAAGACTGTTCAAAGTCTTATACGCGGGTGCGTGTAGGCGTGAGCACGTATGCGAAGGAGTCTCAGCGATGGGCGGCACCATGAAGAAGCAGGATGTCCTCTTGGGTGGGGATTCTGACCGCAGAACCCTGGCTCAGTTTGACTGGAACGAGATCGAGGCACTTCTGATCGAGCACATTGGTCATACGATGATTGCGAAGCCCGGCAAGGTGCAAAAGCTCGTCAAGGTGGCCAAAGAGAAAAAGCTCAACAGTCCCTACCTCAAGGTGGGCAAGGTTGATAAAGATCTGGTCTTTCGCATCAAGGATGAGTCTCTGATCACCTACGAAGAGGATGTGGTGCTCATCAAGAAGTGGGAACATGAAAAACGGGCGTTTCAACAGATCCTTCAGGGGATTGGGGAGCTCGAGGAGGAGCTGAAGCGCCTCATCAACCTGGGTGCGAAGCTCCAGAAGAAGGTGGAAATCGACTCGCCGAGTGGGGAGGTCCAGAAGGACTGGCAATCGAAGTTAGATCTGATGCGGGCGCAGGTCAAGAAGCTCCGCAGCTCGATTGCGGAAATCCGCGTGACTTCCGATGCCAAGGAGGGCCTGACGGAGCTGGTCAAGTCTGGTCCTCGCACGGTGGAGGTCTTGGAGCAGCTTCTGGGAGAGGTCCAGCAGGGCATTGAACAAGCGCTTCCGACGGAAGATGAGCAGTGGAACGATGTGGTGAAGCCTCGAATTGTGGCGCAGATCAACCAGGTGCTCTCGGGAGAGCGGGGCATGCAGGTGGTGCTCAAGCCGGGGGCTCTGGAGTTGCTCCTGGTGTCCATTCGGCAGCTTCATCAGTCTGATTTTGATCCCACGAAGGCGAAGGGGCCGTCAAAGCGGTTGGAGAACATGGATCCCCTCTCACGCGAGTGTGTGGAGCGGGCGGCCCAATTGGCGACGGAGCATGCAGACCGTGCCATCAGGCTTCAGGCCAACAATGAGTGGTTCCGGTATGAGCCGGTGGAGGACGCGCCTGTAGAGATTTCTAAACCGAGGGTTAAGATTCAGCAGGATCAACAAGGACCGGAAGGGGAGGAAGAGCGGGTTCAGGCTCGCTTTAACCAACTGACTCAAAAGCTGGGTGAGAGTCTGGAGGATCCTCCGACGTTTCTCAAGGTCTTGGTGCGGGGGGGTGAAGCGCTCTTCCCCCATCATCATGACATTCAGAAGGTATTCTCGCAGGGGATTCTGGCGGAGGCGAAAGGCATCCAGGAGCTCTCCAAGCGGGAGGTGCGTCGGCGCGAAGACCTCGAACGGCTGGGGCAAGAGATCATCACAAAACTCGAGAAGGGGCTGCCTCCTCAAGCAGACGAGCTGATCGTGCTCTTGAAAAAACACATGCCGCAGCTCGTGGAGCAGCTTCAGAATGCTTGATGACATCCCCTGATTTGACATTCCGCCGGAGCCCGCAGCAGATCCTCCATTCCGTTATTCATCCAACAACATCCTGGATCAGCCCGCTGTTTTTTGCTATCGTGTCATTCTGGACATTTTTTGCACTGAGCGTAGGAGTTGTCATGCCTTCCAGCCCCGCCAGATCACTAACTCTTCTCCATCTGTCAGACCTGCACTTCGGGCAGGAGCCGCAGAATGGTTCACTTGCTGTTTACGAAAGCAAGGTGCTGAAGGAGCTTGTTCTGGACGTCTTACGCATATGCCAGTCGCGCGGGGCTCCTGACCTGATTGTGATCACCGGAAATCTGAC
>JBJTQF010000369.1:0-23417 GCA_046075485.1 Myxococcota bacterium
CAAGCAGCAGCTTCAGCAGGAGTATGAGCAGGAGCATCGTCGCTCGGGCACGCTGTATTCATCGGCCTTTTTGGGAACGGGCTTCGTGAAGGCGTTCTACAAGGCGATGAAGGTCCACTCGGGGAGCACCCTGGCCAGGGCGTTTATCACAGGCGTCACCCCCATTGTACTGGATGATATGGCCAGCGGCTTTAACGTGACCACCCACTTGACGACGGCCTCCGTGTTCCATGCGCTGGCCGGACTGACCCATGCAGATGTGGCGCTTGCCGTCGAACAGTTCAGCGCTGCCTATCCCGAGTGTGGCTCGCGGGAGGTGATCCTCCAAGAGCTGCTGGACAACTACGACCACTACCGTTTCAGTCCGCGTGTCACGGAGACCCTCTTTAACCCGGACATGGTCTTCTATTACCTTCAGCAGCTCGCCAGTGAGAAGCGTCCTCCGACCGACCTGCTGGACAACAACTGCCGGACGGACTACGACAAGCTGCGGATGATCGCGCAGCCGCCGGAAGAGACCGACGATGAATACCTGGAGTCGCTCATCGAGACGCTGAAGACCGGGCAGACCACCGGGCAGCTCCTGACCAGCTTCAGTGCGTATACCATTCACAGCACTCTGACCTTACCGTCGCTTCTCTTCTACATGGGCCTGCTCACCCTGGAGAACGAAGTGCTCGGTGGGGTGCGTTTTTGTATTCCCAACCGGGTGATCAAGCAGATGCACTGGCAGGAGCTCTACGAGATCCTGCACCGTCGGAAGAATATCAAGACTCGCATTCCCGAGGTGCTGGACCGTCTGGGGAGGCTGGCCTTAGACGGGGAGCTCCAGCCCCTGGTGGACCTGGTGCAGAAGCATGTGCTCGAGATCCTGTCTAGCCGGGATCTGGCCTACATGAGCGAGGAAGTGGTCAAGGTCTTGTTTGCGGGTTACATCGTGCTGGGGGATGTATTCAACGTGATCAGCGAGCTGGAGCTGTCTCCCGGCGGTTATGCGGACCTCTTTCTGGGGCTGGATCGCCGTTATCCCCAGGCAAAGTGGGGCTGGGTGCTCGAGTTTAAGTACCTCAAACAAGACGCCACTCCGGCGCAGATTGAGGCCAAACAGGAGGAGGCCCGGACTCAGCTCGAGCGCTATTTGGAAGACGGCCCACGCCTGCGCCAGCTCCTGGGGCGACCGCATTATAAAGCGGCCTCCATCGTGAGCCTGGGGCTGAAGAAGTGTGTGGTGCAGGTGGTGAAGACCGTGGAGGGGTGATGGCGTGGAGGGATGACGGGCACAGTCTCCAGCGTCTCACAACTCCCAAAGGCGGGGGGTGGAGGGCGGTTGCAGAGGGGAATCAGTAGGGAAGGACGGTCAAAGGCACCAGCTTCGGTGTCGGTTCACTCGTGCCTGTCGTTCCCAGACCAAGCTGGCCGTAGTAGTTGTTACCCCAGGCGTAGAGTGAGGCGCCATCGAGCGCAAAGAGGGAGTAGCTGTTGGGGCCGCTCCCCAGGATGGAGGCGGTTGTTGGAAGGCTCAGCTTCAGCGGGGTGGATGAAGAGGAGGGGCTGGTATTTCCCTGCGCAAACTCTCTATAGGCGTTGCTGCCGCATCAGTTGGTTAAGCCGTAAGATGGCCTGAAGAAAGTGGAGAAACGAGATGCTCGTAAGCCTGCGGCCACGGTCTGAGAGGTGGTGGTCGGCTTGGTCATCGAAGCCGTGGGCGCGAAGCCCGCGCACGACCTCCGAGGCGAGCTGCGGATCATCCTCGGCGACGAGCACCCTCATCAGCGCCGGATCCCGGTGCGCGCGCGATAGAGCCGGAACCCTTCCGACGCGGGCACCCGCGCGTAGTGGATCACGAAGACCTCGTCCCGACCAAGAAAGTATTCGGGATCCATGCGGTTGAGCGTGCGACCGTCCGAGATGCGCCAGGTCCTGCCCGTGTCGAGATCGACGGTCCAGATCTCCGAGGGGACCTGGCCCGGCGTGCGTCCGCCGTCGAGCACTTGATAGCTCGCGTAGCGCCGCCCTCCGAACTCGAAGGGCTCGAACGACGAGGCCATCATCGGCGACGCCAATGCGCTCGTCGGCTCGATGCGCCGCGTGATCGTGTACATCCCGCTCGCTGAATTGCTCGCTGAATTGAGCGTGTAGAACGCGCCGACGGTGGTACTGTCGATGCCACCGACGAGCACGCGCTCGCCTCGTAGGATCGCCGGGAACGAATCGACGTGATCGTGCGGCTCGGCGGTCACCGCGACCGGTGCCGCACCAAAGGACGTGAGGTCTGCGGTGCGAATCTGCAACCGACCCGCGCTGTCGTTGAATCCCCAGGTCAACTCGGGCACTCCAGGAAACCAGCGAAACACGGTGACGACGAACGAAGGTGAGGTGCCGTTCATGTCGATGGGACCGGACGTCAACGCGTGAACAACGCCTGGATTCGCGGTGTCGACGAGGTGAATCTGCGGCCGGCTCGACGTGTCGTTCGCGATGAACGCGACGAGCGCGCCCGCGCGTCCAGGAATGCGCGTCGGGTACGGATACGCGCGCGACGTGTCGGGCGACGTCGAGAGGGTCTGCACCGTGGCGGTGGTCGGCCCCGTCGGCCGCACGATGAGGAATCGGCCTGTCGCGTCGACGGTCACGAAGAACACGCCGGTCTGGTCGATGCCAAACTGTGGCGCGGCGCGGGAGGGGATGTTGTCGAGGCGGAATCCGCGGCCGTCGGGTGGAATCAGCGTCGCATCGACGGGATCGAGCCCGCAGCTCCACACGGGTCCCGCCGTGCCGCCGATGACCTCCTGCCAGACCATGAAACGCATGTCGGGCGAGATCTCGACGCTGTAGTAGCCGGTCGCGGGATCGCCGAGCATGATCTCATCGGGAACGAACGTCTGGCCCGCGTCGGCGGCGTCGGTGCCCCCGTCGGCGGCGTCGGTGCCCCCGTCGGCGGCGTCGGTGCCCCCATCACCCGCGCCGACGTCCACCGATGTCGCGGGGCCGCAACTACATCCGAGCACGGCAACCAGTGTGAGCGAGAGAAGGATTGAGCAGTTCAACGTCATGAGCGGACTCCTTTGGTTCTTCATTTGTGGGCACGGATGGTGGATAGTGCAGTAGCGCTGGCCTCCACAGTCTATGAGCTTCATGGAGGATTGGACACGGGCAACACGAGAAGGGAAACGCAAAATAAGGCAGGATTCAGATTCTTCTGGGATTTCTGACAGCAGCAGCATCATCGGCAACAAAAAACATGGAAAGGAAAGGCACTTAGCCACGCAGATAGTTGAGGAAGACCTCATGACCCACCACCCGCACTTCGGCCAGAGAGAGCCGCTTAAACGGCGCGCCGAGCGGAGCCACCCCTTCCGCAATGGCCGGGGCCATGCCCGGAATGGTGACGTGGGTAAGCGGCAGGCCGGTCTCCAACGGGGCACGCAGCACCACCTTGCCATCACAGTTGTAGTCGGTGGGTGTGCCAAAGGGCTCCTTGGCATTGGGTGCAAAGCCCGGATCGTGGTCATCGCAGTCCCGTCCCAGGCCCGGACACAGCTCTGCGGAGAGGGCCATGTCACCGTCCAGATCGAAGCCTTCGTCCACCCGTCCGTCCTGGTTGTTGTCCTTGCCATCGCAGATTTCGTCGGGGAAGGACGTCAGGGCTGGCAGAGTTGGGGTTGAGTCGCCATTTTCGCCGGGCGGAAACCAGTCACAGCCACTGCTGAAGCCGGTGGCAAGCAGTAAGATGCCGAGTCGTGTGCGCGGATACGTCATCGTCGAACCTCCTGAGTCGGATTGGGAGGGCTCATGCGAGCCGGAACAGCCCACAGGCTGCACTCAGGAAGGAATCGTTTTGAGCACGCAAAAATGAGCCGGGGTCGGGCGGAATTTTTTGTGTCTGCGCATCCTCGCCTCTCGTCTGATGGGTGCCTGCAATGGATCCACCTGCCCTCTCCCGGAGTTGCTGGCGCTGGAGTCCCTCATCGTGTGTATGTGCTGCCTCAGACGCAACGGAAGTCCATCGACCCTCATCTATGCTCATAGAAGCTGATCCGAGTGGTCAGCGCCACCGTCTGACCCCCGCACTGGAGGAGCCCCATGCGCCCCGAGCACACTGCTGCCGTCCGCCCCCATTGGCCTCGTCACCCCGCCAGCAATGCCCCGCCCGGGGTGGGTTTGGCCGTGGCGCTGACGATGCTGGCCGCCTGGACCCTCAACTTGGCCTCCCTGCTCGGCACGC
The DNA here is from genome assembly GCA_046075485.1 of Myxococcota bacterium. Taxonomy (GTDB): domain Bacteria; phylum Myxococcota_A; class UBA796; order JAJRTE01; family JBJTQF01; genus JBJTQF01. The sequence continues at coordinate 4,226 of JBJTQF010000369.1, forward strand.
CCCCTGACAAGCTGGGTGCCTGGGTGTTGCTGGCATTTCCTTTGCAAGTGTTCCTGAGCACCGGGCTGTTCATCACCGCCCACGACGCCATCCACCGCACGGTCAGCCGCTCGGCCTGGGTGAACACGGTCATCGGCTGGATCTGCACCCTCAGCTTTGCGATGTTTTCCTTCAGGCACCTGCGCACCGCCCACCATCAGCACCATGCTCATCCCGGAACCCCACTCGATCCCGACCATCACGACGGCGAACGCCGAGATCCGATCTCGTGGTTTAAGACCTTCATGGGCAGATATCTGACGATCTGGCACTTTGTGTTGTGGATTCCGGCCACCTGGCTCGTGCTTTATCTTGCCTTGGAGGTGCATCCCATCAATCTGCTGCTCTTCTGGCCGACCCCCGCCCTGCTCAGCGCCGTTCAGCTTTTTGTCTTTGGCACTTGGTTGCCTCACCGTGAGCCAGCAGGGGGCCACACCAACCCTCACCGCGCTCAGAGCCTTCCACTCGGGGAGGGGCTGTCGCTGCTGACCTGTTTCCACTTTGGATATCATGTGGAGCACCACGAGCATCCCAGCGTCCCGTGGTGGCGCCTGCCGCTCACGCGGGATAGCAACAGGCAGCTCACCGAGGAGGAGCAGCAGGTGGCCGACCATGCCGCGCAGTGGCTCTCGGGCGGCTGAGCCCTTCTCACACCATGCCCTCCCCTTCTTCTGAGTCGGCCAGAGAGAGCCCTGCTGCGATGCGCATGTCCTCGTCTTGACGGGAAGCACCATAAAAGCCTCGCCTTTGCCCCCCCAAGCGCAATAATCTCACCCAGCTTGAATTTTTTTTAAAGATCTTCTGCTCACCGGAACAAGCACCCATAAGACAGTAGCGGGTCTCAGGACCAAGCCCAACACGAGCTTTCAGGAGCAGCACCGATGAAAAGCAACTGGCGTGTAAAACCACCGTCTCCTTCTCCCACAGCATAGACACCGCTTCAGACGCCACCTCAGACGCCGCCTCTGGTGCCGTCTCAGACGCCTGCGCCGCAAGCGCTCCCCTCCCAAGAGCAGGCAAAAGACCCGCAGCCGCCCCCCAACCCACACAGGCGAGCGAGGAGTCTGCCCATGCAACCGAACTCAAACATAAAGTCGCCCTCCATCAAGGGCTGATGAAAGTGCGCGAGTACCTCCACAAAGCCTCCCTCCCCTCGGAGCATGAGACCCCCTCAGAAGCGGAGGTTCAACGCCTCACCCTGACTGGTCAATACGTGACGCAGCACGCGCTCGCGGTGCGAGCAGAAGCCTGGAACCTGTATATTCAGCACTTCGGGACCGCCCTCAACAAGACCATTAAGTCCGTGCTCTTTTATCATCGTGGTTATGGACAGGAGTTTGAGTCCGAGCTGCTTCAGAATGGACTGGTCCAACCGTTTTTGACCCTGCTTCGGAAGGCCAACGTGCTGGAGATCAAGTGTCTCGACGCCTGGTTGTTCAGCGCCGCACGCCAAGCAACACGAAAGAACCTCTTCCTGCTGCGAAAAGATCAAAAGCTGGAGCCCCTTGCGATTCCGGGAACAGAAGAAGACAAAGGCATGGGCCCGGAGCTGCCCAGCACTCAGGAGGGAGTCCCCTTCGATGAGAACGCCATGATCACCCGACTCTACAACCAGCAGCGCTCCGAGGCGCTGAACCAAGCCCTTGACATGCTGAGTCCTGCTGAACGCACTTTAATAGAACAATACTTTGAACAGGATCGGACCCTCAAAGAGATCGGTGAAGTACTTGTACTCCACGAGTCCACTGTTCTCTACAGGATTCGGAAGGTACTGCAAAAGCTACGGCAGCTACTCAAGACACATAAACCCGAGACAGCCTCTCATGACAAAAAGAAGCCATGAGGTCTGCTGAGCACACATCCATTTGTGAGAATATCTCTTCTCATGAATTCCTATTTTTCAATTGTTGGGAGTATTGTATGACAACCTTCATCCTTGAGAGACCTCGTCTCTCCACCGTCACCCTCCAGCGGATGCTGCTGGTCTCTGATTGTCTGACACCAGAACAACAGCAGCTCTTTGAGCAGTCCAGAGAGCTTCAAGAAGAAGCGGACCTGCTGCGCCAGCTCTATTGGGATAAACGTCGCCGAGCGGAGCACCATCGAGCCCATCACAGCACTGAGGACGAAGACCAACTGGTGGCGCTCTTCTGCGGCCAGCTCTCTGCCTCAGAAAGTGAGACCCTCTGGGCCCAAATTGACACCTGCTGGGTCTGTCAGGATCTGGCGGAGCAGGTGGGTGTCGGCCTTCAACGATTTGAGTGCAACCTGACACCTCGCGCCACCCAGTTTATGGAAGCGCGCCTTGAGAGCTGGCAACTTCGGGAGGATGAATGGTGGAGCGCCTATGAGCAGGAGACAGGCACCACGGACAAAGACTCCGACGAGTCGTCACACATCACCCTTCAGACGGTATCGCACCCGCCACTCCACCTCCAAGCCCATACGAACGAGGTTAAGGCGACAAGCGCGACCTTGAGCCCGCGCCACACACCCAGCAGTCGGGGGGAAGGCATCCTCAAGCGATGGTGGACACAACCTGCCCGGATGGGGTGGTCCATGCACGGGCTCGCCGCCGCCAGCGCCTGCGCCCTGCTGCTGCTCCTGACCCTTCGATGGCCCTCGACCTCCGACGAGACCCACTTGGAGCCCTGGATTGCCCTGCAAGATCGTGCCGCCACCGGCATCGGGAACACACAGCCACACTTTCAGGCTAAAGGAGTCACCCAGACGCAGGAACACCTCAAGGTCTCGCTCGAAGGAGAGCTGCTGATGGAGGGCAAACCGGGTGAGTGGGAGGTCGTTGCGTCCCTCCATGCCGTGTCACGCCCCCGAGCGCAGGCCCCCAATACCGCGCAGCTCCGCCTGAGCGCCACCATCGAAGGAAGTGGATGGCTCACCCTGTGGCATATCTCTCAGAAAGGGATCGTGCGCCTCTACGATTGGCCCTACGAGCCCCATCAACAGCAGCAAACCCCCTTGACCTACACCAGCGGAGAACGGCTGGCCCTGGAACTTCCACATGAACAAGGCAGTCATGTGTTTCTCGTCACACTTTCTGCGGAGGCAGTCCCCAGTGACGCGGCGCAGAGTAAAGCCTGGCTGGAAAGATTACAGTCTGGACAGCTACAGGGTGTTGCCCTCTCCCGCATTATATGGGATATTAGAACTTGATGAGTTTCCCCACCAACAGCGATGAGGTCATGCCACTCATGAAACATCTCGATGTGTCTCTCTCTCTTTTCGCCTTGTGGCTGATGTGTGGGGTTATTCCAGCGCGTCTGATGGCCCAAGAAGGTGCAGTCCTCGTACAGGCCCAAGAGCCCCAGAGCAAACGCCGCGCCCTGCTCGTGGCCGCACAAGAGGGGCACCCGGATATGCAAAAGATGGGTGCCCCCTTTCCCCTCCTCCAATATCCCACACGAGATGTGGTCTTGCTCTACCAAGCACTGAAGTCGGAACAAGCGGGCGCGTTTAACCATGTGACCGTGGTGGCCGCCCGTCGTCAATTGGATCGGCTGCAAGACATGGAGCTGAGACGTCTACAGCAGACCACACTCTCCGAGGCCGAGCGATTGGAGAGTGCTCAGGTCCTCAGTGGGATCTCGTCGATTCTTCACGATCCCGATACCTATCCAGACACCCTGCAGGACTGGCCCGCCGTGACTCAATCGAACACACGCCTGGAAGCGGAGCGCGAAAGGCTGCTCAAGGAGCGTGTCCTTCAATGTGGCCGTGTGGAAGGAAAATCCTTTGAACCACTTCTTTTTCCCTGCGCGAAGGATGTCACGGATGCGCTGCGAGAGTTCCAAAAGGATACCACGGCAGAGGATGATGTCCTGATCTACTTCTCCGGCCACGGATTTCGGACCTCTCCCTTCAAAAATGGTGTTCTCAGCGTTGGCAGTCGTATGTTGGTGGTGGCCGACACCTATATCGACCGGGCACAAAAGCGGGAGCCCGCCTATCATACCCTCTCGGTGGGTGCCCTGCTGGAGTCGATCATAAGCGACAGCACCCGCCACACGCTGGTGGTGCTGGCAGCCTGTGCATCTCCCCTCTATCGCACCAAGGATACCCCCCCGGGTGAGGATGCGTATGCCCCCATTGTGGTCCGCCAGTTTAATACAAAAGGGGGGAACGCCACACGAGTGGTACACGAACGTCTTCTTCCGGGTCTTGAGATCCTGGGTGCCGCTCAGGAAGAAGCCCTGGAGTCGCTCACCCCACCGATCTTGGGAGACGTCTTTACCTATTATCTACGGATGATACTGGAGGGCAACTTCTCGCGGCTGGGTTTAGACCCTTCCTTCAGCGCAGACTGGGACGGGGATGGGGCGGTCTCCGTGGTGGAGGCATTTTATTTCATCGAAGCGCAGATGCGCGGACTTCCGTCAGCGCCCTATTATATTGAGTCCAACAACGATGGCCTGGGATTTATCCTCAGAGGAAAAGTGCGGGAGGGCACCCGCAAGGCCATGCTCTTTCCACCGACGGGCCTCCGCCTGACGGCTTCACAGTCGAAGGCTCCGGCCTCGCAGACCTCCTCATCGCAGGGGACCGCCTCCACGGGTGCAGCGCCAGAGCTCTGGGCGGAGCTCCACCTGGATGGCAAACGTGTGGAAAATCCCACCGGACTTGACGCGCGCTTGCACACCTACGTCTTTGCAGGGTATCCCGGCGGCATCTGCCAAGTCGAGAGTGTTCGTCTGATCGCAGGCAAGCGTGATGAAAGCCTGGGCTCCGCGCTCAGCGTGACCCCGGATTTCACGGGCGATGGACTGGCAGACCTGTGGATTGCCACCGGCCACTCCATCTATCGTGAAGGGGCGGCGCGGCTGCTCTTGATGCCCGGCAGTGCCTCCTTTTCCCTGCGCTCCGAAAATATGTGTCCCGAGCGAGCGCCCGAGCGTACCAGCGCGGACACCCTGGAGGCACTTTATCCGCCCGAGGCGCTGGCTTCTGGGGCGGGGTTGAAGTTTGGACAGACGGTCAGCCTGTGGGGGGAGCGGCTCCTGATCTCCGATCCGACCGGAAAGGATGATGTCTCTCAGAGTCGGTGGGGCGTGCTCTACCAAGTTGAGCGGCCCAGTGGGAACGGGCTGGGAGCGCTGGCCCTGCTCCAAGCAGGAGATAAGACGACCATCAGCTCGTTTGGAAGTCAGGTCCAGACGCTTGAGGGGAGAGCTGCTCCGGCGATGTTGGTCAGCGCCCCCTATACCTACAGTGGCACGTCCAATCAGGCGCTCGCCGGTGCCACCTTGCAGGCGCTGCCCGCTCAGACGAAAGATGGACTCCCGGAGCTGGTGATTGCAGCCCCCAATCAGACCGTGAATGGGAACGTGGCGGTTGGAGCGGTCTATACGCTGAACAAAGCGCGGGCAACCTCCCTCACGCTGGTTCCCACCGGAACGGACTATGCGGTCACGACTGGCCGATCGGCGGGAGACTATTATGGGAGCTCCATCTCGACCCGCCAAGAGGACGGGAAAAGCTGGCTGGTGGTCGGACAACCCGGTGGCTCAACCCCTGGCGTCTACTGGACACACTGGATGGTCGGCGGCACTCAAAACTGGACGTTTAAACCTGACGATATCTGGGAGCCCGGACGCCAAGTCTATCTACTCCCCGACTTCGATCAGGATGGGCAGCCTGAGCTGTTGGTGGGGGCCGCTGGCTCGCGGGCCGATGTGACTTCGGAGGCCGGCGTGGAGCCCTTGTTTCTCTTCTGGGGCCCCGGCTCCACGGTCCAATAACGACTCATACCTACTCTGTTTGTCTTTCATCACAACCTAACCCGTGTTGCAGGCCCCCTGCTGTGAGACCTTTCACCCAAAAGGAGAGCTGAATGTTGAAGCACCTCATTGTTCTCGCGCGCGCTACCGGCAGCCTATAACCCTCCGTGGCCCTCGCAGCTCATCTCTATGTCCTTTATATCGTTCGTGGTTGGCTTCACCCCTGGCTGCCAAGAAGACGGTGCCCACTTCCCCTCCGACCCATCGGTGGTGGACATGCGGCTTTCAGCAGACGCAGCGGCTCCTCCTACCAGCTCCGTGCTGGAGAGCCGAACGTTGGAGCTCTTGAGCGCCGACACGCTGCCTGCCATGATTGGTATCTCTCCACACTGTCTTGACAACGAGCCCTCCAACGATGACGGCTGTGAAGCCCCGGGCATGGCTCGTTTTGAGCTGGCCATCCCCTCCCAAGCCCGCCAGGACGGGCAGCTTACCTTGAGTGCCTCCTGCACCCACGATGCCACTGGCATACTGCTGTCGTTGCTCCAAGCGGGGCCATTCCCCCTCCCCTCGACTTGTGATACGGGAAACTGTACCACCTCCCTGAGCTGGAATGGTTATGATCCCTCCCTCTCTGACTTGGATCGGGAGCAGGTCTAGGTTTATACCTGTGAGCTGAAGGCCGTGCTCACCTTTACCAATCGTTTGGGACTGCCGACGCGCCAGCGGGTGTCCAGCTCGGGGGTCTCGTGGGAGGTTCGTCCTTTTGAAGTGGTCGCTCAGATTGAGAATACCTCCTCCACCGGAGACCCCACCGTGGTGTCCTTGGAGGTCGAAGGCAGTACCACAGACCCCTCCCTTCCCGCTGAAACGGAGACGGTTGTCATCGGGGTTTATCCCGAGACGGTGCAAAAATACGACGATAATGGTAATGGGGAGCCCGAAAAGGTCTCACCCGCAGGCACCGCCAATGTCGGCATCAGCTGTTCGACTTAGCTCGAAGGCATCTCCTATATACGCATCATTCGCATATAGGTGGAGTGTCATGTGGCAGAGTTCTGCCGATAATACTGTTTGGGGCGTGGGAGATAATTCCGATTCCCAACTTGCGATCTGTAACGGTGGGGCTGCTGTCAACTCTGCTACCTCGATCTCCAATTTGAGCGGCACGAGAATAGTAGACTTATCGACGGCGTGGAGCCATGCTGTAGCCGCGTTCGCGAATGGAACGGCTAAGACCTGGGGCTGGGGCGCCTGCACACCTACTACTGTACCAGGCTTGACTGGTTACGGCATCAAGGTGGTGGCAACAGGTATGACCGCCTATTACTTTGCAGATGCCTACGGCCGAGTCTGGTCGATGGGCAGCAATAAGTACGGTGAGCTTGGCAACGGAGAGGCTTCAACCTACACGACTTCTACTGCTGTCCGTGTCTCGAACATGGGGCCCCCATAATCTGGAGACGTGGTGCAGGAGCTGTAGCCGTTAAAGCACCAGCATTATCCGGCCAAATCGGAACCGGGACTCTCCACCGAGCTCTTCTTCCTCCCACCCGCTTCGACGCCCCTTCTTCGCCCCCCCTTCAGTGCCTTCCCAACATCAGAGCTTGGTCATCCATTCCAGCGCACGCTCTCACACGGGAGTGGGTGACTTCATTCCCCGTATCATGCCGTCTTCTTGCACGTCGATAAATAACAGCTTTCTATTTCTTTTCAAGTACTTATCGCATGTTTTGGCTGCATCTTATTTCTGCACCTTGCCGAACATGTCGGGAAATTTCCAGTCTGGGGATGATACAGTGCCTCTGGATGCTTCGTTTTTGAGCACCGCAGGAGGTAGGGATGTATCACGACAGGCTCTTTAAGCAGCTCATGCGGTCTGATTTTCCAGGCTTCGTGCAGCTTTTTTTCCCAAGCGTTTTCGCTCAGACCGACTTTTCGACTCTCGAGTGGCTGGACAAAGAATTTTTCGCCGATCTTCCAAAAGGTGCGGTCAGAACCAGTGACCTGGTGGCCAAAGTGATGATGAACGGTGAGGAATCGCTCACTTTTCTGTTCCTGACGGAGCTAGAATCCTATCCAGGGCAGCAGGTGGGAGGGCAGGTGTTGGGGGAGCGGCTGTTTCAGTATTACAGCCTCTTATGGAACCGCTACCGCTTGCCGGTCTTTCCCGTGGTGGTTTATATTGTAGAGAGTCGTGTGGCGTTAGAAGCGCATACTCATAAGCATACGCTGTTTGGGTATGTGACGAATCAGCTCCATTATCAGGTGGTGGGGCTTCCGAAGCTGTCGGCGGAGGACTATCTGAAGCGGGGAACGTTGATGGCGGGAGCGTTGGGCGCTTCGATGTCTCCAGGGCAGTGGTCAAGGGCGGAGCTGAAGTTATACTGTCTGGAGACGGTGGCACGGGCTCCAGGAAATGAGGCACAGAAGTTTGTGGCAGTGAACCATATCGAGACATACTTGGAGCTGAGCGACGATGAGGCTCAGCAGTTTGACACCCTGCTCATGGAGGAGAAGCACGTGGAAGCACAAGAAGTTCATCTCACCTGGGCCGATAAGCTCATCCTCAAAGGTAGGGCGGAAGGAGAAGCGCGTGGAGAAGCGCGTGGAGAAGCGAAAGGAGAGGTCAACGGGATCCGTCGAACCCTCGCCCGGCAATTGGAGCGAAAGTTCGGCCTCCTGTCTCCAGCCGTCTTAGCCCGACTGGGTGCGATCTCCCCGCTGGAGCGACTGGATGCGCTGGCGGAGCAGGTGCTCACCGCCTCCAGCCTTCGAGAGCTGGGCCTGGAGTGACGTGAGGGCATGGCTTCATCGCCTTCACCCAGCACTGAGAGCTCCCTCCACCAGCCAAATGTGACTTCCCCCACCCCTCCACATCTCTTTGTGACACCATTCTCACCAGAAGAAGCGGAGCTGGCCTGCTCCGATGCCTTCTCCATCCGGGGCGTAGTCACAGCTTATAATACCGCCGCAGCTCCCCGTGGAAGCGCCTCCCCACAGAGGTGTGCTCGACAGTCCCACCTGTGACAGATCAAGCTGCACCTCCACGGTATAAGGATCGAGCTGGCCCACCTTCATCGACGCGGGCGGCGTGTAACGACGATACCAGTAACCACTGTCCCCCGTCGAAGTCCATACCAGAAACACCGCGGGCTCCGCAGCGTAGACTGCGTATTGGTACACCCCACTGCTCGACAGATAGACATAAACCGCCGTCTGCTCCAGCTCAAAAGGCGTGTGTGAACGCCAGCGCATCGTCAACAAGTTCCCCTGTCGTCGGAATTCCCCCGAGCGCAGATCCACCGTCGCCTGCTGCTGATCCCCCGAGACATCGTCTAGGACCAGCACCGGATTAAACGGCACCGCATCCAGGGTGAGCTGACGCTCCTCCGCCACCGACAACGTGCCATCTTCGATCAAGAGCCCCAGCCGTAGCACATCCCCACTCCCGCCACTCAAGACCGTCACCGGGAGCAGACTGCTCTTCGCACCCTCCCCCGGCTCCAGCAGCCCGTCTCCGCTGTCGTCCTGCAACGTAAAAGGCTCCGTCGGAAACGAAAGCCTCGCCGTCGAGCCACTCAAGAGCGAGAGTGTCACCCGCACCGGTCCAAAGCTGGTCTTCGTACCGGCGTTGCGCACCCTCACCCGGAGCTGAGCCGACTCTCCTGGGTTGAGCGCACCATCTCCGACCACCCCATTTACGGTGTCTTCCACCAGCACCGACGCTCCCCCCAGCACTGGCCACGGAACCCCCACCTCCACCGGCACCTGCCAGACATCCACCCCATCCGTGAGCGTCAACATCAGCGCCACCGGACGCGCATTCGTATGGGCCCCCGAAACTTGAAACGTAAACGGCTCGCGCGCCACCAGTACCTCAAAAACCCCATCATCCCCAACATCCGGCGAAGGCTCCGGGGTCACGCTTGCCAGCGGGGTGATCGAAGGGGTCACACTCGCCACCGGGGTGATCGAAGGGGTCACACTCGACGTCGGAAGAGGCTCGAGCGTGGGCGTACCCGATGCGGTAGGACTTGGCGAAGGGGTTCCACTCGGCGAGGGAGACGGTGACGGTGAGCTCGCCGGTGAAGTGCCCACATACTCATCCACACTCATCCGGTCAAAGACGATGGGGACACCACTCAACCCCAGCACATGGGGGTCCGAGCTCGACAACACACCGGTCACCTCCCCCGCCGGAGGTGCCGCTCGATTGTTGAGGCTGAGCTGGAGCGATACCGGAGCCCCCGGCTGGACCTCCTCCGGCGTCGAGTGTGCATCACGAAGCTCCAGCATGGCCTTACCCGGCAAATAGACATAAACAAACGACAGGTCATCCGGGATCGGCTGAGGCAGCCCTTCTGTTGAGTAGACCTCGTCACCCACCTCCAGCCGGAACACATCCACCGTCCCCGTGTTGGCCACCGAGTCATCCTGTACCTTGAGATACCATCGATGTGCTCCATAATCCGGCGGAAACGCTGCTTGCTGCGCCGAGAGATCCACCTCATACGAGAACGTTCCACTGGCGTCTCCACCCTCATCTGCTGCCACCAGCTTCTCAAACGTGGGTGCCTCGGGGTCGCCATACCCCAGCCAGAGCTGGATATCATCCTGAAAGCTGTGGGTGAGCTGGATAAAAGCCCGTGCGGGCCTGCCCACCTGCACCTGTGCGCGCTGCGTGAGCGTCTGCGTCTCATCCGACACCGTCAGCATGATCGGTATATACGTATGGTTGAGGTGATCCCCAGACACCTGCACCTCAAGCCCGTCGATGCGCTCCAGCCCTCCCGGAGGCAGCGGATTGAGCGTCACCACCGGCTGCGGAAACACCACACCCACGTCGTCCGACGAGAGCGTGATCGTCAACCCCTCACTCGCCACCAACCCCACGTTCTCCAGCGTGAAGCTCAGCAGCGCGGAGTCTCCAGGCTGGACCTCTGCGGGCGACACCTGAACGGGGCTCAGCCGGAGATCCGAGCGCGGCACCTCCAACGTCACATCATCGAGATACCAGTCATCTCCCCATAGCCCGAGGTAACGAAACGCCAACGTCACCCCACTCATCCCGGCGTAGGCAGAGAGATCCACATGGCGACTGCGCGCAAACCCTTGCTCCAGCTCGGGGGGAGCATCCAGCAGGGCCTCCAGCACCACAAACTCACCGGCTGCCGGATCTGGAGAGCCCACTGAGATCAAGAGCTGATGCTCCGCGTATTGCCCCAGATCCGCAACTTCCAGCCAGTAGAGGTCTGCCGCCGAAGCGCCCGTCAAATCCAGGGTCGGCGAGAGCAGCCAATCATCAAAAGGTCCGGTCTGAAAAGGGCTTCCGTGGCCGTGATAGGCCGAAAAACGTCCCGAGCCTGCCTGCTGCTCCGAGAGCTGCCAGTTTTCCAGATCGTTGAACCCCTGCACCGACTCCTTCCAGCCCGTATCCTCCAGAGTCCACGGCGAAGTGTTTCCCTCGGGAGGCTCAAAGCCCTCATAAAATGGAAAATCCGCCGACGGGAGCGCCAGGGCCGCAAACGCCGGTGCCTCCGCACCTCCAGCGGGTGCAAAACCCTTGTTTCGGTTGAGCGAGGCGTCGAGGGCTTGCACGTAATATTCTACCCCCGGAGGCTGGAGAAAGCTGGCGGGGATGCGTGCCGACCAGACCGTCGCTCCATCCGGCTGCTCCACCCCCGGCGACATGAAGGCACTGGCCCAAAACGCGGCATTTGGCGCACGATAAAACAACGAGACGGAAGCCACCCCAGACGGATCCTGCACCTGCACCGAGATCGGCAGCTCCGTGCTCAGCGCAGGAGCCTGCTCCAGCGGCAGCAAGGTTAGGGCCGGAGGGCTCTGATCCGCAGGCGGAAGGGGCGTGGGTGTCGGCGTCGGAGAACTCTCAGCGGGCTCATCAGAACATCCACTGCTCACCAGCAGCAACCATCCACTCAAGAGGATGATGCCAAACCCAAAAGAAGACAAAACACCACGCATGAAGGCTCCTGCACGCCGAAGAGAGCACCCAACATCTGCACGTTGAAGAAGCATAGCCGCACCGTCAAGGGCTGTCCAGTCGTGAGCGTTGCTCGCGAGGGCGCGTGAGGCAGCAGGTGTGCGTCCGTGGGCATGGCGTGGATGTCCCATCCATATGGGGGGTGGGACACGCGGATCCCAGGGCTTTTCCGCGAGGGTGTCCTATGCATGTCCCATCCTCGCCGGAGTGCTTTCTTTCGTGCGCGACACAGGCCGAGATTGGGCGCATGCACTTTTTGAAGCATGTCACTTTAAGGGGCTGGAACGTTCTGTCCACTGCATTTACGGCAGTGCTAACTTCTTTAGGTTAGGATACTTTACGAGCGATATGTGCCGAGTCTCGTTGCGTATTCTGGCACCCACCTGCGCGAGTCTCCTTTCTTTTTTCTTTTTCTACCTAAAAAATCATTTTCGCCATAGATCTGGCAACAGACGTGCAATAAGATGATTCGACATCGCGAAATGGTGCGAATGAGCAACGATGAGCAGGGCTTTCCAAGCGTTCTAACCGCTCGATGGAAGGCTGAATTTGGAGGTTGAAAATGTTGCAGACCTTTAAAAGCAGTTCTGTGGTGATGGCCCTGTCCATCTCAACGCTGATGGGCCTGAGCGCCTGCACCCCCACCAACACGGACGGCACCACCTGCGCCGAAGATACCTTCGACGATGTGGGCAACCTCGAGGCTGGAATCATCGGCACAACCGCCGACAACCTGGGCGTGCCCGTTCCGGCGGTGCGCATCTATATTCCCGGCACCTCGGTGGATCTCTTCTCTGATGCCAATGGTCGTTTTTCCATCTCGGCGACCGAGCTGGGGGGCGCTCGCTCGGTGAAGCTCTACACCGAGAAGTCTGGATATCCCGACAAGGTGCAGGAAGTGGCCATCCCGGGTGATATGGTGGCCGACGCGCTCATCACCCTCAAGGCATACAGCGCCTACACCGAGATCGATCCGGCAGAAGGTGGCACGATCACTGACGGGGTCAGCAAGGTGGACTTCCCGGCCAACGCTTTCATGGATGCCGAGACCAAAGAAGTGGTCACGGGCCCGGTGGAGATCGGCTTGGTGACCTATCGTCCCTTTGATTTTGGTGATATGCGGGCCGCTCCGGGTGCGCTGATGGGACGCTATCAGACCTTCAACGACGACGGCCAAGCCGAGACCCGCGAAGGTCAGCTTCTGTCTTCCGGTATGCTCGACGTGCTGATGATGGCCAATGGCCGTAAAGTGGAGCTGCGCGACGGCTTCCCGGCAGACGTGCTCTTCCAGAACATCGTGGAAGGCACCTGGGATCAAGACGCCGTGGATCGTATCAAGGACGAGCACCCCGACGAGTTCACCGATGACCTGTTGCCTCAGACCGACCTGTGGCACTTCAACTACGATACCGGCATCTGGGATCGGGTGGAAGACGAGACCTGGAAGATCGGCGCTGGCTCCGTGGCGGGATATCTCAACGCCAAAGCGCAGGTGCCAAAGTTCTCTCCGGCCAACAAAGACGTGGTCGTCAGCCAGTACGAAGAGGTGGATGTCCCGGTGGTGACCTGCGTGTGCAAAAACGTGAAACACGCCAACGGTACCGAAAACGTGCGTGGCTCGGACATGACCTTGATGAGCCGAGCTTATTCGTATCGTTATTTGGTGACGGTGTGGAACGATGGCTCCACCGACCGCACCTTGATTTCAAAGGTGCTCGAGACCTCCTTTGTGCGCACCACCACCGACCAGCAGGGCAACTTCTGCGGAAACGCGATTGTGGATCCGTACAGCCTCAAGGGAAGTGCGAAGATCGACTCGACCAAGACCTACTGGCCGGGCCGCACGGTGACAAACCTCTCGCAGTGCCAGACCAGCGATACCCAGAACAACTGCCAGTATCAAGATGCGGATAAAGATGGTGATCTCGACGACGACAACGACGATAAGATCGACCTTGAGAACATCGTCGGCTTCCTCGGCGACACCCACTATGACGTCTGGACCCTGGCGCTGAGTGGTAAGCGTAGCTGCGGCGCTCCTGAGTCGCCCTCCCTGCCGGTGGAGTGCATCAACGAGCCGACCGACCCTGTTACCGGTCAGCAGCCGAAGTGAGCTTCTCTCCTGCTGCTTTGAGAAAGCCCTCGCATGTTTCCTGCCCCCTTCGCTCCTCCGCTCCTCCGCTCCAGCCCCTTAACCTGAAGTGTGTGCCTGCCCGCTCCATCGTGCCGCTCTGAGCTGTGCCTACTGAATCCCTTGCCTGTGTTTTCCGGCGCTTGAGTCCATCCCGCCGAAGGGTTATCATCCCACCGAAGGGTTGTCATCCCGCCGAAGGGTTATCATCCCACTTGAAGGTGCTGACCATATCGCTCAGCACGCCCTCGACGTTTTAACTCGACGTTTTAACTCGACGTTTTAGAATGAGGAGCCGAGACCTGCATGGACGCTTCCGATCTGGAGGTGTTGGTGTCTCTCGATGCACTCTTGCAAGAAGGGAGTGTGACTCGAGCGGCTCGACGGGTGGGCCTCTCTACCCCGGCCATGAGCCATGCCCTCGCGCGGATGCGGGAGCGCCTGGGCGATCCGCTCTTGGTACGGGCTGGACGAGGCATGGTGCTGACCCCACGAGCGCAGACGCTCAAGCAGCCGGTCCATGACGTGGTGACTCAAGCTCAGCGGGTGCTGGCGCGGGAGCAGCCTTTTCAGGCACACGCCTTAAACCAGACCTATGTGGTGCATGTCTCTGATTATGTACTGACCATTCTCGGCGGCGTGGTGGATCGGATCCTGCGCGAAGAGGCCCCTCGTGTGTCCATCCGCTTTGTGCCCAACACCCCCGACGATGCGACGCAGCTACGAGAGCAGGGCTCAGACCTGGCGGTGGGCATCTACGGTGAGCTCCCCCAGGAGATGCGCACACGCTTGCTCTTGACCGACCGCTTTGTGTGTGTGGTGCGGCAGGGATATCCCGTACTGGATACATCGTTTACAATCGAGCAATTTGTCGAATATCCTCATATTCAGATTGCACCACGAGGTAAACCCGGCGGTTATATCGACGATGTCTTGCGGGAGCGGGGTTTGAGCCGACGGGTGGCGCGTGCGGTCCCCTATTTTACGACCGCACTTCAGTGGGTGGCCGACACCGACTATATTCTCACCGTCTCGGAGCGCATCGTGCGTCGCAGCCTCGAGAGCCTGTCGCTGGTGGTGCTGGAGCCTCCGCTGGTGCTCCGACCCTATGCCCTGAGTTTGTTGTGGCATCCTCGGATGGATGCCGACGCGGGACATCGATTCATGCGGGAGGTCTTCCTCCGAGCGGCCCGGGAGACCGCTGGAGAGCGCCACGAAGAGCCCCGGACCCGCCTGGACGTGACCGATCCCACCTCGGGCCAGACTCGAAAGCGTCCTCGACGTCAGAGTTAGGCTGCGTCGAGCAGTGAGCCCATGTTGCACCGCATGCAACATCCACTTTCATTCTCTTGCGTTGTCTGCATACCACCTCGCCCTTATTCTACTGAGCAAGAGGACGCGCTATCCTCGGCCAACACCTCAATCAAGGAGCGAACGCCATGAGCCTCAGAGACGCCAATCCATCCAATGCAAAGCATCCCAAGCGAGTTGCGATTGTGATCGCCAATCCCGCGATTTCCGGTACAACAGGCTGGCCGGTGGGTTTTTGGTGGTCGGAGCTGACCCATCCGTATTACGCATTCCACGAGGCGGGTTATGAGGTCGAGATCTTCAGCCCTGCCGGTGGGCGTTGTGAAGCAGATGGCATGAGTGATCCGCGTGACGCCAGTGGATATTCCGCCTCGGGCCTGATCAGCATGGGCTTTATTCATACCCCGAGCTTGGCGGCGCTGGTGGAAAATATCCGTCCGGTAGCGGAGCTGGAAGTGGCACGGTTTGATGCCATCGTGGTGGCCGGCGGTCAAGCGCCGATGTACAGCTTTGAAAACGCCACGGCCCTGCACGAGAAGTTTGTGGCCTTCTACGAGGCGGGTAAAGTGGCCGCCGCGCTCTGTCACGGTGTGGCGGTGCTGAAGTATGCGCGGCTCTCCAACGGCGAGCCGCTGGCCAAAGGCAAGACGGTGACGGGTTTTGCCAATGTGGAAGAAGACGTCGCCGACGAAGCGGTGTGGAACATGGGCTTCCTGCCCCGAGACAAACACCTCATGCCCTGGCGCATCGAGGATGAGCTGAGGGCGATGGGTGCCAACTACGTGCAAGCGGGTATGTGGCGTGGATTTGCCATCCGAGACGGGAACCTGATCACCGGTCAGCAGAACTTCTCGGGCACCGAGACGGCGGAGCTGATCATCAATACCCTGGGACGCTGACTCGAGTCTCAGCGACAGCGCATCCATCAGGAAAGGAAGTTGTGTGAAGATAGCCTTTATCGGAGCTGGAAAAGTAGGAGCTGCGCTCGCCATTCGACTGGCGGAGGCGGGCCATGAGGTGGTCCTGGGTGAAGGCCGTGACGGCTCGTCCAGTGTCTCGCAGGCGCTGACGCGCTCGTCAAAGCTGGTGGCGGCACCACTGGAAGCGGCGGTGGCAGGTGCGGAGGTGGTCTTTCTGGCAACACCGTTTCAGGTCAACCGTGAGGTGCTGACCCCACTTGCGGAGCTGCTGGCGGGAAAAGTGCTCGTGGACTGTACCAATCCGGTTGGACCGGGACTCTCGCACGGGCTGCGCAGCGAACGTTCGGGCGCGGAATACGTACAAGGGCTGGTGCCTCAAGCGCGGGTAGTGAAGGCGTTTTCGATCTACGGGTACGAAAACCTGGAGCAGCCACCCGCTCCGACGGCATCTCTTAGACCTGCCATGCTCTTCTGCGGAGACGATGCCGAGGCTCGCCGCCAAGTGGCACCGCTCATCGAGGCGGTGGGGTTTGAGCCGGTGGACGTGGGAGGGCTGGCGCAGGCGCTCCACCTGGAGCACATGACCCTGCTGTGGATCCGGATGGTCCCGGCGGGTGGAGCCACTCCCCATACGGTCTGGGCGGCGTTGAGGTGATAAACGGTGCGCAGGAGGCTCAGGCGTAGACACCCTCGGAGACGGTGTTGGGATCGACGGGGGCAGCGTTTCGGCTCTGGAGGGCTTCTTCGGCGGCGGCATTTACTTCGGCGCTGACGAGGGCTTCCAGGGTGCTGAGGCGTTCGACGCTGCTTTTTCCTGTCGAGATGAGATATTCCTCAAACAGTGCGATGGGATCGCGTTGGCCCCAGTAAGTGAAGAGCTCGGCGGGAAAACACTCGCGGGCTTCGCGTTCGTCGTGGGTGGCGTGTCCGCCCATGCGGAAGGTCTCGGCCACCAGGAGGGTGGGGCCTTCTCCTGCGCGTGCGCGGTCGGCGGCTTCGCGTGTGGCGGCGTAGGCGTCGAGCACATGGTTGCCATGAAAGAGGGCACCGGGCATGCCATAGGCTTGTGCGAAGGCCAAAAACGTGCCCCGATGATGCTGCTGAAGCCGAGTTCCCAGGGCCACTTGATTGTTCTGCAAGATGATGATGGCGGGCGCTTGTTGAGCGGCGGCCAAGTTCACCCCTTCATGAAAATCCCCATTTTTGCTAGAGCCATCTCCCACCCAGGTCAGGGCCACGTTTGGGCGTTTCTGGAGCTTAAAGCCCAGGGCCACCCCCACGGTCACGGGAACCACGGCTGCCACGTGGCTGATGGGGGTGATCAGGCCATATTTGAGGTCGCCGATGTGCAGGTCTCTCCCGCGTGTGGGGCTGTCTTGGGTGGCCAGATACCCTCGAAAGAGATCGGCGAGAGGCATTCCTTTTTCGTGACAGGCGCCTGCGTTGCGGATCATGGGGGCGACGACGTCTCCGGGCTGGAGGGCGTGAACGGCGCCGATGGTGGTGGCTTCTTCGCCGGTGCCCAGCCATGCTTTGGTGATGACGCCTTGTTTCACCCATCGTTTGAGGGCAATATCATGCAGTCGGTTCCGCACGAGTCCTTGATAGAGGGCTTCGAGCTTTTCGGTGTTCAGGGCTTCGATCAAGGCGCGGCGGGCGGGATTCTGCTCGATCACCTCCAGGTACTCCCGCAGGAGGGCGGGCTGAGGTTGATGTTGGACGTACTCAGGGGGATCAAACATGGGATGACGTCTCATGCGAGCAGCTCCTCCAACGAGATGGCACGATGGTCGAGGCGGTGGATTTGTCCGCCCACGGAGATACGGGTGGGGGTGCCTTCGTCGGCTTCCAGCCACACCGAGAGTCGGCATCGAGCAGGGAAACCTTGCTCCAGCACCAGATAGGTCTTCTGGAGTCCCAGCTCCCACGCCCAGCGTCCGAGCTGCACGTTGACTTTGACGGAGCCGCTTTGTTCTTGAGCGCCTCGTCGGGTAAAGTGCCGCACGGCTAAGTCGATGAAGGGGTTGCTCGGGCTGGTGGTAAAAAGCACCACGTCTTCAAAACCAGCGTGAAGCAGCGGTTGAATGTGCTCCTGAGTCACCTGCTCCAGCGCCTGCTGGGTGGTGAGGCGAATCATCAGGGTGGTGCCACTGATGCTCGAGGCGGGCGTCGCGGGCAGGCTCAAGGCATCGGCAAAGGGCTTGAGGTCCAGCCACGGGGTCTCGAGGGTGGGCAAGGGCTGCTCAATCCACACTTGGGCCTGTGGGGGTCTGCGAAAGACTTCTTCTTGAACCTGCACGATGCCCAAAGGGGTGTCGAGGAGCACTCGCCGGGCCACCGTCTTACCGCTCAGCGCAAAAGTTCGAAAGACGGCAATGTAGGCAGCTTCTCCGTCGGGTCGCTCGCCAAATGTGTCAAAAAAAGCGCAGGAGATGGCACCTTGAGGCTTATTCTCAATGGGGTCAAAAAACACGGCTGGAAGCTGCTCAGGAGGGGTCTCGGGGGCAAAGGCGGTGATGCCGTCGTGTTTGCGGGCGATGTGAGCGCGCTGGTCCGCCGAGAGTGGGGTCTTCTCCAGGATGACGGTGATGGGTGCTCCGGTGGGAGCGGTGGTGCCTTTTGGAAAGGCGATCAGCTCGTACAAAGATAAGGTGGACATCCAAAAATCCAAGCAGGGGGTTGAGGGGCGTCGGGTTGACATCCGCCAATCGCCGAGGCTCCGCTGAGGATGGAGCATAACCTAGCCTTCGGACGAATCAAGCGCGGAATGGTTTCGGATGGGGAAAAGGTGGGGTGTGTTGTAGAGGATGCGCATACAGCGGGCGTCTGAGCGCATGCCTCGCCCCAGCTCCCGGGAGACGGTCCTGCTTACGATGGTTTAGTTCGGCGCGGCAAACGGCGCGGCAAACGGCGCGGCAAACGGCGCGGCAAACGGCGCGGCATACGAACCGGTCGCGTGAGTGCTGTATTCCTGCGTGGCATACTTTTTGTGAACCTCCGGGCTGTATTTTTCGGCGTTGTGCCGTATTCTTCTGTGGCACAAACCAGG
>JBJTQF010000370.1:0-9857 GCA_046075485.1 Myxococcota bacterium
CTTGAGAACATGCATAATCAGCGTTCGCGACACTGACTTCCCACGTTTTCCTCAGAAACCGCACGTTGTCTGATGTCCGAATCCCTACCAGCCCAGGTGATATTTGTCCAATCAGCGGGGCGCTCTGATACAGCTCGAGCATCCCCTTATCCCACCAATACACCAGGGGCCATTCTGGCACCACCTTCAGCGCCGCCGGATCAAACTCGTATCGCCCCTCCTGGCACAGAAGCCCAGCATCCTTTTTCTCGAACTCCTCTTGAGTGCGGACACGCTCTTGAGGATTCGTTGGAGCCATCGCAACAGCAGAGGACTGTGCCACACCACGCATGACCACCGACATCGTGACTGGATTATCACGCATCTCTCGAAATGCGCCCCAAGAGACATCTCCGAGGCTGCGCAATGAGTGATGAGTCAACAGCCAGTTCCTTAATTCGGCATACTGCTTGATAAACATCCAGTTGCGCATGGTGAGCATCGCCGAGATGCCCCCCTCCCGCACCAGCTCCAGACCCCTCAGCAGAAAGGCCGCAAACAAATCCGCCTTGCCCAGCGCATAATGCCGCTCGATATACTGGCTCTCCACCAGCTTCGAGGTGCCCTGATAGGGCGGATTGGCCACCACCAGATCGTATTGCCCTCCCGCACCAAACGCACAAAGCGCACGCCCGCCGAGAGCTGCTCCCCCCGCAGGCGCAGGCCCAGGTCGTCTCCGGTGCTGTGACGCGCCAGAAATTGCTCCAGCCGGGCTTCCAGACTCTGACGCTTCTGCTGAAGGGCCTCAAAATCGATGCGGGCTTGTTGAGGTGCTGGTGTGCCAAACATGCTGAGCTGCTGCGGATCGGTCTTCCCCACCACCACTTCGTAGGCCCTCATGGCCTCATCGACCGCTGCGTTCACTTTGAGCAGGGAGCCCAGGTGATCGGCCCCGTTTAAGGCCCTCACCAGGGTCTGGGTGAGCGTCTCGGGAATGCCGGTCTCGCGGGTGACTTCTTGCTCAAGCTCCAGCAAGGCCGGATCATTTTCGGGCAGGTGGGTCAGCCGAAGCTGTGAGGCCACCAAGTTCAGCCGCTCGGGATGAGCGTCGGGCGCCAGCAGACGCGCCTTGAGCCAGAGTGCCGCCGCCGCCATCTGCACCGCGCGCGGATCGAGGTCGATGCCGTGCAGGTTGTGGGCCAAAATATGCTCCACGCAGGCCCGCTCGGACCACTCGGGAGACCCCACCTGCTTCCGGTGACGGGCTTCTTCTTGGTAGAGGGGCAGGAGCAGCCCCAGGGCGGCCACCAGAAAATGCCCAGAGCCCACCGCCGGATCGAGGATCTTCAGCGCCCGCAGGGAGTCGGGGGCCTGCTCCACGGCGTCGGCGGGCAATCCTTGGGGGACATAATAGGCCCAGCGCCGCTCGGCGTCGGTGTGCAGGGGCATCGGCTCGTGCAGGGCCACCTCCCCGGAGGCGCGCTTTTCCCGCCATGCCTGCCGTCGGGCCTCGAGGCGCTCGAGGGTGCCATCGGCGCGCACCTCGGGGGTCCAGCCCTGTTTTTGGCAGAGGGCCAGCCAGAGAGGGCCGAGGGTATTGTGCAGCAGCCAGTCCACCATATACCGCTCGGTGAACATCTGGGTCTTGGAGGCGAGCTCGTGGGGTTCGACTTTGCCGCCCGCGTTTAACTTTTCGTCGAGGGCTTCCCGTTCGGGGTCGTTCCAGTACTGATAGACCCAGCCGAGGGTCATATCATCGGTCCAGCAGGCATCGAGGGCCGGGTCGTTGAGGGCGTCGATGACAAAACGTAGGGTGGCAGGCGGAATGGGGATGAGCTCGGCGACTCCGGCGGGTCCAAAGAGGCCGGGGAGCTCCAGGGCCAGCTCTTCAAAGGTCAAGCGTAACAAGAATGCATAACCTTCGCTCTCGTCGAGGCGTCCGCTGCGCTGGCAGAGGTCGGGGGCCAGCTCGCGGAAGTCTTTGTAGGCGCGGCTCTCCCAGCCACCGGTGATGAGGGCGGGGGCTCTGAGGGGGGGGGTGCTGGCTTCCATGAGGCGCAGCAGGACCAACCGATTGAGCAGGGTATAGGCGGCTTGTTTTTCGGCTTCGAGGCGGAAGGCGTCGCTGGCACGGGCGCTCTTGCCTTTGGGGGCGTGCTGAGCGCGACGCTGCTCTTCGATCCAGCTCTGAAGGCGCTGCCGTCGAAGGCGGGGGGCTTCGTCGAGCCCCGCGTCTCGGATCGAGGGGATGGACAGGCGATAGGTGCTCTCGGTGGCGGCGTGCAGGTCCGCGAGCAGGCGCGTGCGCAGGGCCCGAATGGTGGTGGAGAGGCGTTTTTTGGCGACGCTGTCCATATGGGATTCCTTATCATCCGACCGCAGTGGCCGAGTACTGGGCCGCAGAGGTTCCACGGCACGGGAAAATGAGGGCTGGCCCCGTAAGGCAGGCCGGAGGTCATGCGGGAGGTCCGGGAGGAGCGCGTGGGTACGCCTTACAAAATCCGCACCCGCGCACCTGAGCGCACCTGCTCGAGCAGCCGCTGCCGGACCTCGTTCACCAGGGCTTCCACCTCGGCTTCGGTGGAGACTTCCCGGTTGCGCAGGCCCAGATTCAGCGGGACCACCGAGGGCTGAGTCCCTGCACTGAGGAGCTCATCCAGGCGCTCATGGGCTTCCACTTCTGCATGCTGGAGCTGAAGCTCAAAACGCTCCCGCAAGGCACTCAGGCTCGGCGCAATGGCCTCTGGGCTGGTGGAGGTCAGGGCTTCAGCCAGCGGACGCAGCACTCGATGAGACTGGTCTCCGGTGAGGGTGCTAAACCCCGCGCGGGATTTGATGCGCTGGCGGGCGGCTTCGGCCTTCTGCTCCTGCTGTTGAAGCAGACGCCGACGCTCGGCGACATAACAGTCACGAAGCTGACAAAGGGGCTCGTCGAGGGCCCGAATATCACGCCAGGGGCGCTCGGAGCCCAGGTGCTGCTCGAGCTGCTGCGTCGCAGTCTCCAGGTTGGTGGCCGAAATGCCGAGCTCGCGGAGCTGCTGGGCCTGATGGCTCAGAACGCGGTGAGCCTCTGAGACGGCTTTGAGGGCGTCGGGGGTCAGCTCCGCATCGTAATGCTGCAAGAGCTGCACGCCGTCGTTGAGGGCATCCAGATGATGTTTAAGAGCACTCACGGTCTGCTTGGTCTGCCGACACACCCGGATGCACTGCTCGAGGGCCTCACTCAGCCGCACAAACGCCGCAGGCTCTTCGGTTTTTGTCGGGAGCTGCTGAAGCCGGGTCTGCACGCTGCGCAGTCTCTGGGCCAGCGCCGGAAACTGCTGCGCCGCTGCATCGGCCAGCACATGATCTTCACTGTCGAGGCTCAGCCCCAGCCGCTCTTTAAAGAAACGACGGATACGGTTTCGATGGGGAACGCCCACGATATCTTCTCCCGCCGGAGAAAAAGTGGCACGACGGAAGGTACGGTCCTTCTCAAAGAGGTCTCGAACGCCCGCATCTCGGATGGCGGTGATCTCTGGGCTGCCTTCGGGCTGAATGCGCACCTTTCCAGCCCGTAAGAGCCCCGCCAGACACGCCTTGACCACGTTGGCGGTATAACCAAACGGAGGGCCTCCAAAATCGGCCAATAAGGTCGTGCCTCCCAGTCCACGGTCTTTCTCGAGGCGCTCCTGGAGGCGACGAGGCACCACACCACTACAGGCCGGCACATAACGTCCGGCATCAAGCTCCAGAATGCCCAGCTCAGCGGACAGGAACTTGGGGGAAGGCCCGGAGAGCTCCGGCTCGACGAGCTGCATCAGCTCCGCAGGCTGAATCTGAGTGGCGACAAAGCTGGGGAAGAGCTCGGGCAGGATGCGATTGGCGGCATGGGTGAGGGCCAGGGAAAAGGAGGCTCCCAGCTCCTGAGGCGTCAAACTCCGGCCTCGGAAGTAGAACTTGCCATGCATCCAGGTGCTGCTGACCACCTCCGTCAGACGTTTTTCGAGATCTTCCACCCGATTTTTTTCCTGCTGAAGCAACACTTTACGGGTCGGGTTGAGAGACTCACGACGTGGCTCATACTTCTGGACCATACTCTGAGAACGGAAGAGCTCGCGGGCTTGGTCCTGGGCGAGCTCGACGTCACCGCAGACCCAGATCAGGCAGTCGGTGGAGACGGACTCGCTGCTCTTTTTGATCCAGGTATGTTCGGCACGGTCTTCGAGAGGCAAAAACCGAAAATCCACACGCACGGCGGCTTCGTCCCGAGGATCGACCAAGATGACGTTGCTCTGACGGCGACCGTCGGAGAACTCACCGGCCCAGGGAAAAGGACGCTGCTGCAAACGAGGACGCTCAGGGCTGCCGAGCAAAAAAGTCAGCCGCGCTTGGAGGAGGCCGCTGACGGCTTCGCTGGACACGCCGATGTCACGGCGCTCACGCTCCCATTCTTCACCGGCGGAGGACTGGAGCTTATAGCCATGTTTTTCAGAATACCCCAGCAGGTTCCGACGACGAAGCTGCTCTAAGGCGTCGGTGACGGCGCTGAGGTGATTGCCTCGGTCGAGGCGGTCGTAGAGGCATTGTGCAACCAGCTTGGCGTCGGTGGGCTGCTGCTCTTGAATCAGCTCCAGCAGGGCGACGGCTTTGGCGGTGCGCACGAGCAGGCCCGAGGTATCGCCGCTGCACTGGCTGAGCACGCGGGCCATCGAGGACTGCACGTCGGAGCTCAGGGCGGTATGTTGCACTTCATAGATCTGGTCGAGGGTGATCAAGCTGCCGACGGGCTGCTCGGCCAGCTTCTGCCCTCGGAAGAGCTCGCCGAGGAGCTGGAGCAAACCACGGATGGCTTGGTCGTCGCCCTGTGCGCGCTCGGAGCGGGTGCGTAAGGCGGTGGTGAGCTGGAGGATCAGGTCAATCTGACCGGGCAGCATGGGATACACTTCGATAAAGTCTTCGGGGGTGACGGACTCACACCCGTAGGCGTACAGCTTCAGCTCGGGACGATGCTGCTCAAAGAGGGTACGAAGCTGGGCTTCGGCTTCGGGACGCTTCTGCAACAGCCGCTTGTGAATAACGTCACGAATGTTGGTGGCGGCCAGATGAACCCGCAGCTTGGGAGGGAACCGATCTTTGGTCTTGATGAGAAAGGACTCATCGGCGTCTTCGTCGAGCTTCTGCTGGCCGAGGGCGAGCAGCCAGGCTTTTCCTTTGAGACCGGCACCCAGGGCGGAGGCAAAAGCTCTGAGGCGCTCCACGCGATCCAGGTTTGACAGCACGTACTGAGAGACCTCATCGACGACCAGAAAGACGGTGGCGTTGGGCTGCCGAAAGCGGATCATATCTCGAATGGCGCTGATGGCTTCGTCGGGGGAGAGCGCATGGGTGGCGGTGCCGCTTTCTCGCATCTGCCAGTCTTTGTCGTCGCGGTAGATCTGCGGATAGAGCTTGGCCATGAGATTGGAGAAGCGGGCCTGGATCATGGGGGTGTTTTTGAGGTCATTCCAGCGCTTGCCGAAGGTCTGAAGGCAGAGGGGGTCGAGCTCGGCCCATCGTCCGGCGCGCTCCAGCTCGAGCTCTGCGAAGGCGACGTGTGCGCTCTTGGCAGAATAACCGAGGCGGGCCTGGAGCTGTCGAACGGCGACGGAGTGGATATGCTCATCGGTGCGGGCGGCACTTCCGATGTCGAAGACGACGGCGATGGGGTCTACTTTCTGGCGGAGTCGGCTCCAGGCGGCGCGCAGCTCGGGTGCTTTGGGGGAGGTGTCTCGGCGGAGCCATGCTTCGGCGAGTGCGTTGCCATCGGGCAGTGCCACTCCATCGAGGGCCAGTCCGAAGAGCTTGGCGAAGCTGGACTTGCCGGATCCGTAGAAGCCGGAGATCCAGATGTTGGGCAGCTCCGGGCCTCCTTTGCGCTCCAGCTCATCGCAGATCTGGTGGAGCAGGCGTACATACTGCTCGTGGATGCCGTTGGGCACCCGTCGATGGTGGGGGTGATCGTCGGGCCAGCCGCCGGTGATGATGTACTCGGACACTTCGTCGGCGAGTTTATCGGGGCTATTTTCGTGAAAATAGACCACGGGGGGGATATCCCGGGTCACATTGGAGACAAAGAGGTCACGAATGGGCTGATGTGTCTTCATGGATAAATCCGTGGGCGATAGTCGTTGTCGGGTTTCAGAATGCCCATAAAAGAGAGACCGGTGGGGCCTTGCCGTCTGCCGGGGTACAGGAGCACCACGGGTACGTTCCGGGTCTTTCCGTCGAGCTGTCGGAGTAAAGCGGACGAACGAAAAAAGGGAAAGAGGGCACCTGCGCGGCCAATGAGGGCGACGGTGCGGTCAGCGCCTTCGGGGTACGCTTCCAGTGCTTCGCGGATGAGGCGGGAGCAGTCGGCGGCGAGTCCCTCGGGCCCTTCGATGAGGGGGGCCAGCTCATCTTGGAGAACGCGCAGTCCTCGTTCGGGGTCGTACTGGTTCTGCTCTCGTTCGTGGTCGATCAGCCACTGGACATAATCGTCTCCCTGGCTGCGGATGCGCTCGAGCAGGAGCTTTTGCAGGGAGATGGAGATCACGCGCCAGCCGTTGGCGATCAGCTCGGCGCTGAGCCGTTGCACTTCGCCGCGCAGTTTAAACTCCTGGTCCGGCTCGTACTGGACGATGGCGAAGCGATAGTTCCGCATGGTGCTGATGCGGGGGCCTTCTTCGTGGATGAGATCGCGCCGCAGGTCGGCAAATGCCTGCTGAAGTGGAACGGTGTCGAAGAGGGTCTGGCTCATGCTTGGCCTCCGACGGGTGGGGTATTGTGCAGCTCAACGCGGAGGGTCTGGCTCATGCTTGGTCTCCGACGGGTGGGGTATTGTGCAGCTCAACGCGGAGGGGCAGGTGTGCTTCGGCCCAGTGCCGCAGGTCGGGGTACATCCAGTCGAGCTCGATGAGCTCCCCTTGACGCCTGAAGCGCAGGCTGGGAAGCTGGCGCAGTCGGTCGGTGAGCAGGGGGTCTTCGAGTCCGACGGAGCGCAGGTAGGGGTTATCCAAAAGGGTGCCGTCAAAGTCGATGCCGCGCAACAGGTAGAGCAGGTACTCGAGGGCTTCATCGGTCACGCGGGGCAGGTGAAGCGGACGTGGATCATGGTTACGGCTCAGCAATCCGGCGGAGAAGGCAGCGGAGAGCAGCTTGCTGGCAAACTGAAGCTGGGTGGACATGGTCCAGCGGCCAGGGCACTGTTGACCGACCCAGCCGACGACGAGGGCGCGGGTGAGGTCAGGGCGGAGGTTGTGTCGGCGCTCGACCAGGTATTCGGAGGTAAAGTGTCGGTAGAGGGGGTCGGAGAGCTGGAGGTGCCAGTGGCAGATGACGCGCCGGGTATCGGGGGACATCTCTCCCCAGCGGTGCAAAACTTCCAGCGCAGCGGGATAGTGGGCAAAACGAGCGCGTAGGTTGGTCAGCAGCACTTCGATGCGGGGGAGACTGCGGGCCCCGAACCAATATTCCTGGAAGGCTTGCTGAGGGCTCACACGTTGGCCGGGGAGCATGTGGGCCCAGAATGCGCGGGCGTCTTCGACTTCGAGGGCGCACTTGAGCAGCCGGGTGTGCAGCACTTGTTCTTCGCTGGGGCGCTGAGGAGGTGCCACGGAGGGAGCTCGGCTGAGGGTGGGGGTGCTCATGTGGTCCTCAGCAGGTGTGGGAGTGGATAGACGTCGCTGGGGGGGTTGAGGCCGGCCACCAGGGCTCTTAGCTGTGCTGCGAGGGCTTCGGGGAGCTCTCCTTTGATGCGCCGTCCGGTGGGGGTGGAGGTGGTGGAGACTTCCCCGTGGAGGCTCACCCAGTCCCAGAAATCGGCGGGGGTCCACTCATCGGTGAGCAGCTCCAGGCCCGGAAGGGCTTGTTCGGGGGATTTTCCTGACTGTTTCAGCGCCAGCAGTCGTTCCTCGAGGCGCTCGTCCAGCGCGACCCCGAGATGGAAGAGGGAGATGATGCGGTCAGGGTTATGGTCTTGGCGTCGCAGGCTGGTGTCGGTGCGTAAGGCGGTTTCGCGTGCGGCTTGGAGCACGGCCCATTTCCAGGTGCTGGGCAGGAGACGCTGGAAGAAGTCGATGCCACCATATTCGGAGAGCAGGTCGGAGCGCCACCAGCCGAGTCGGCGTTGTTCTCCGACTTCGCCGGCCCATGCGACGATGAATTGGGCGGTCAGGGCTTGGTCCAGCTCGGAGAGCGGTAAGGGTGGACGTTGTTTAGGGGAGGGGCGAGGGGGGTTGACCTCAAGCGGGCTCATGGCAAGACCTTTTGTGTCAGGAGTGCTGGTTCGGTTTCGACGTGATATAGAATGCCGTGGAACAGCAGGTTAGCATAGGTAAGAAGGGCACGACAAGGCAAAACAAGAGGGGGGTTGAGCACGCTGCCTTCTTGCCGCCTCTTTGCCTCTTCCTTCAACCGCCGGGGAGCATGTCCTCCTCCAACCCTGACTCGGCCAGACCTTCCGCCCCCGACCCGCGCCCAAGGTCGGGTCGAGGCGGCGTCTCCAGGGGAGGTTCGAGGCCCCGACCCACACCCGCACCCGCGACGTTGAGACCTTCCCGTGTTATAATCTCCCGCAGCGCCGACACCGCATGACAGAGGAGACGTTCATGGTTCGTCAGATCAGCATCGGCAATGAGTCTTTTCGTAAACTTCGCTTGAATGACAGTGAGCTGGTGGATAAAACCCGCATGCTCGAGCAGCTCTGTGAGGACACAGCCTCCGTTCTGCTTTTCCCTCGCCCGCGCCGGTTTGGAAAGACCGTGGCCTTGAGCATGATCCGCGAGTTTTTCTCCATCCCGGTGCCCGAGCCCACGGGTAAACTCCCCGATCCCCCCGCCCGTGAGCTCTTTCGTGGCCTCTATGTGGACTCCGTCTGGCAAAAGGTGGAGCCGCACTTTCAACGTTATCCCACCCTCAACCTCAACTTTAAAGGGATGCGGTTTACCAACACGGAGGAGTGGTGGGAACAGCTTGGAGAGCGTCTCGCCCGAGTCGCCCGTCCGATCCTCCCGCTTCTCAGTACCCTTCCGCACCCTGAACAGGCGCTCATAGACGCCCTCTTGTGTGGTCGGTGCTCCAAAACCCAGCTCAGCAATCTCCTTCAGAACCTCACGGAGTGGCTCCACCGCGCCACCGGACAGAAGGTGCTGGTGCTCATCGATGAATACGATGCCCCCATCCAGGATGCTTGGGTGCGAGCCAACGAGCTCACCGAGGAGGCGATCGCACGTCTACCCACACAAGCCGAGCAGCTTGAAGCGCGCCGGGAACAACGCGCTGCCCAGCAGCTCTACGACGAGGTGATCGGTTTCTTTCGAGTGTTTTTGGGCAACGGACTTAAGACCAACGACAGCCTACACAAGGGCATCCTCACCGGCATCCTTCGAGTTGCCAAAGAGAGCCTCTTCTCCGGGTTTAACAACATCAAAATCTGTACCATGATGTCCCGCGAGTATGCCGATGGCTTCGGCTTTACAGAAGAAGAAGTCGCAGACCTCTTCACCCGTCGCGAGCAGGTTGAGAAGCTCCAGGCTGCCCGCACCTGGTACAACGGCTACACCTTCGGCACCTTTACCATCTATAACCCCTGGTCCATTCTGTATTATTTGCATGAGCTGCCGGATTTTCCCCATGCATACTGGCTCAACACCAGCGAAAATGCCCTCATCAAGCAGCTTCTGAGAAGAGCGACCCGGGACGTGGCTGAGGAGTTCGAGCGCCTCTTGCTCGGGGGGGCCGTTCAGCAGCTCATCCGCGATGCCTTGAGCTTTGGCGACCTCGCACGCGACCGAGAGGGGCTCTTTAATCTGCTCTTCTGGTCCGGTTATCTGCGGGCTGATGTCTGCGGAGTCATGGACACCGGAGAAGCCATCTAC
>JBJTQF010000371.1:0-123857 GCA_046075485.1 Myxococcota bacterium
GCGGGCGCGGGTGCGGGTGCTGGCGCGGGCGCGGGTGCTGGCGCAGGAGCTGGCCCCGGCCCGGCATCACTTCCCGTTCCCAATGTAGGGCGACAGCAATCAAACATGGTTCGATAGCCGTCCTCTGCATTGTAGAGCTGAAAAACACGGGTTACGAAATAGTTGCCACTGAGCTTTGATCCAATCTGCTCAAGTGTCACCGTTCCACCTGGCTTAACACCAGTATTTCCACGCACCAATGCGCGGCCTGTTACAAATTGGAAGGCACGGTCATTGTATACAGCAATGGCGAGACGCTCTGCTTCTGACTGACTGAAGATGGGCTGGTTCGCGATCTCAAGTGTCACTTTTCCAAACGCTTTTTCGGCAAGCTCTGTGCCGAGTTTATCGCCCCCCATCTTGTCATAGATCTTGGCCTTGTCTGCCTTTCCGACAAATTGAGCCTTCTTCTTTATATCCGTACCGGAGACGATCACCTCATTCACGAGGTCAACCGTGTTGATCTCGACTTTAAACTCTCGAAGATCAAATTCATACTTAAAGGTTGGACCCTTCCCACTAAACTGAGGCTTCAGAGCTTTAACACCATGCTCCTGCTCGATGATCACCAGACCCAAACGAGCAGCCCAATCCTCCAACATACTCTCCCCCGTCATGTTGGCCTGGAGCAATGTTGGAGCTTTGATGTCGCCACCTTCCACCGAGAGCTGAGGGCCCATGGCGGTGCCGGCTTGTTTAACACTATCGCCGACACCGCTGTTTAGGAAGTTCTTTGCCCCCACACCTCTCTGAAGGATGTAGCGAGGTCCATAAGCAATCACCCGCAGCTCATGCAGTCCCTTTTGATGGCGGATAAACTCCGTCATCGCAACGGTACCCCAGCCAACGGTCTGGAGCTTGCCCACGTATCCCATGGACACCTCAACCTTAGCCCCGAAGGCCGGAGGCTTCTTACTCCAATACTCATCCCGATCCGATAAGATCAGCTCGATCTTATCTGGCATTTTCAGTCCACGCTCTACAATGATCGCGTGAACACGCCACTTCTCCTTACTCTCAAGTGCCTTGCCATCAATTTTGACCTCGAACTCGGCTACTGAATTCGGGAGGCTCATAGGCTCCTCCGGGATGAGGGAGCAGACTGTATTTCAAACACCCATGATTGGATACGAAGCGACGTAGAAAGAATCAGGCGGCCTGATAGAACCAGAAGCGGTACATGTTCGAGGGCGAGCTTCCATCCATGAGGCGCAAGCGGACGCGTGGCCTGGGACCGACCAAAAACTCGCCATCAATATTGTACATCACATTACGCCACTGATTATCGCGGTCATCTCCTTCGACCTTCCAAACACCGACCGGCTGATCGTCCACCCGCACTTCCTCTTCAACGCTGAGCTCACGGAACTCAACACGACGAAGCACCAGCATGTCTCGGCCAGGTTGAACGTTGTTGATTTGGAAGTATACCGAGCCTCGACGATAGCTGAGACCCGAGTCTGTAACCCGATTTCCATCGGGATAAGTCGCAGGAGTTGTTCCCTGCACCACATCGTTCGGGCCCACTTCAAGGCGGAAGAGATGACCCTCTTCACTTGCAGGATTGGTGACTTCCAAGGTATCCACGAGCACGAAGGGCTTTCCATCAATCGCCAAACGACGCGGCGGCTCAGACCCCATCGACTTGAGGGCGCTGTCGCTGACCTCTTCATAGGTCGGACCAGACGCAGCACCACGTTCCAAGAGATTGCTGAGCTGCTCCGTCAGCCGTTCCAAGGGTGCATTGACATCTCGAAAGCGCTCAATTGCACGGTCCACCTCACGGATGAACTGGATGGAATCCATGCTGGGTGTCGGGCCACTCTCAAGGAGTGCCAGAGCCTTGCCAGCACGGTCCCAACCTTCCTTGTAGGCTTTGAACTCTTTGGATACCCAAACACGCTCCCACTCACCCTTCTTATGCTTGATGAGTGCTCCCATCTCCTCTTCCGCCTGGGTCACTGAAAGTAGAACACCACAGAGAGCAGCTCTATCGAGGGAACCAGCACGAACCAGCGCTTTGGCCTGCATCAGATAAGGTCGTGGGAGATTTGCTTCCATGACTTCATACTCAAGGATCCAGGTTGCCAAGAGTTTATGTCTACGCTCCAACGCGCTGATCAGCAGTTGCTGGGTTACCGCATTGACTCGTCCCCCGGCATTTCCTGTCTGAGGTACAAACCGGAGATCGATCTCGCCAGGTCGAGGAGCAGCGGGATTCTGAGCATCAGCCACCTGCGTCACCTCTGGAACCAGATAGATGCGGGCCAACTCAATGTCATCGGCGCGGAGTCCTTCATGAGAAATCCGAACGTTCGCCAGCTCTGTAACTCGACGATGCCCTGTGACCCGGCTGTCGATTTCAGAGACAGCGAAGTCGTCAGGACGTTCATCAAACGAAAGGCAAACAAAGACGTTGCCGGAGAACGGTTTCCCATTGCTGCTGTATTCTTCTGGGTTCAAAGAAAGCAGGACGGGGTCATGTAGGAAGATCTCATGACCAGATGGATCCACTGCCATCCCTGGATTGACGACGACCTTCATGCCCGCAGGCTGAAGCGCGCGAACGGTCAACCCTTCCCGATGGTGAGGCACGACACCAGCCCCATGAATGACACGATTGTGCAGCAGAGACTTCTCATAGTGGTATCGGAAGCCTGCATTCCAATCTTCTTCAGTCGCCAACATGCCATTGAAGAGATGCAATCGCTTATAGTTCTCACTCACCTTGAACTCTCCTCATGCTACTCGGTAGAAAATGCAATCGCTTCTCCACCACGAGCTCGGAACTTTTCCTGCTCAGAGATGGAAATGGACGTCACGTTGGCCGCCAGCCGTGCGGGAGAACTGATCACCGGGCCGGCCACGGTGCTCTTCCCAACTACAAATTGTCTTCCGATAGGAATCCCACCACTTGAGAGCGGGAGTGTACGCTCTGCCTGTACCACGCTGGCGCGAAGTTGAACTGGCTTCTCCGCATCCACAATCCGCAGAATACGCTCAAGCTGCTCCGGTGATACGTCTTGATTGGCCAGGATTTCGATGGTAAATCCTGAGTCACTGTCAGGCACAGTTGAGACGATTGCATGATTGTTGACACGCGCACGTCCAATCACAAAGCCGCGGTGTGGCCATGCGTTCTCCAGAACCCTCACCTTGATCCCTGTGTAAAGCTCAATGAGCTCCACAAGGCCATCCGCAGTCCCTCTGAGACGCAACAGACGTGGCGCATCTCTCAGAACCTGGCGCATGCGATCTTCGCTCCAGCTTGCGTCAAGCTCCATGGGAATAAGCCCTAACAACCAGGGCAAGAAACCAGCGGAGGCACCCTCTGGCGTGAGCTGACGGTGCATCGTTCGCACCGCTCTATCCAATCGGGTCATTCCCCATTGAATGATGTAGAGATAGTTTTGAAGCATGTTGACAGGGCGATCACTGCCATTGCTATCGATCTCTTGAGTGTCTTCCTCTTGAAATACTTCAGGAAGGAAGCGGATGGGATTGTCTTCCTCTACCTCAAGATAGAGTGTCATCTCTGGACTGACGGGAGAGCCAACCGGGGGAGCTTGCGACACCACCAACCCATAACGCTCACCTTTTACGAGCCTGACGACAGGCTCTTGAAGTCCAGCGTGCCCTAGGAGTCGAAGTGCTCGGTCCAGACTCGTCCCTTCCAACAATGGCATGGGGATCGTCGGCTCGTTGGAGTCACCTTCGCCATTACCTCCCTCACCATCTGAGTCACCCCCCCCAAAGTCTCCATCTCCAAAATCCCCATCTCCGAAGTCCTCGTCGCCGAAGTCTGCGTCGTCCTCCGATTCATCCCCTTCGTTCGGCGTCAAGGACTCACCATCGGCACCCTCCTCAGAAGCAGCACCAAATACAGCTTCTTCTAAGGCGTCAGACTCAGGGTCATCCGTCTCGTCCGTCAAGCGCGAGAGCGCACCTACCCCAACACGCGGATCCGTGTTCTCCTCAGTCGGCCAGTGCTCATCACCCCGGGTGGAAGAGCCCACCACTGTTCTTTCTTCTGAGCCTCGGCTGTCGTCATCCCGTTCGATCATGGTGCCTCGACAAAATAAGTCTACATAATTATAAACTATGTCTACTTTAGGACCGCCGTATCCAGCTTCACGCGCATCAGGTAAGGAAGCTGATCGTCACGAAGGTGAAGCGTTCCATCGAGTGGCTGTCCATTTCGGTCAAGCATCCTCAGCTCCAAGACGCTCAGGATCTGAGGACATCCACTCACTGTCTGAAATAGAGAAACACGGCGGACTGATTGCCCCAAGGGCCATCCTTTTCCGTTCTCTCCTCCGACCAAGGGGTGAAGATAGGAGTATAAACGACGTTGAACATCCTCCTCGACACCCGTTGACATTTTGCCACGCAGATAGACGGTCACTTGAACAGAGAATCCGACATAACGCGGGCCGCGCACACTGATGCGGGTGTTGAGGGTCCGCCGCTCGTTGAGATATGTCTCTACGCGGCGCAAAAGCTCCTGGCTGGGAAGCAGTTTATCGCGCATCGTCTGATCGCTGAAGGTTGCCTGCGGAACGATCAGCACACGCACGGCGCCCTCATCTCCGATGTCAGGGATAGGCTCCCCTCTTCGGATGCTCTTCTTTTCAATGGGGCGTGGTTCAAGACATGCCACTCTGGCAACTCGACGAGAAGCTTGCCTGGCAAGCAGCTCAAAGTCTTCAGAGCGATAGGCTCGGTCCACCGTGAACATGCGGCGCGTACCACGACGAGCCGCATCCGCGAGGTCTTCCTGCTCCGCCCCACCGTCGGCAGAAAACGGATTGTCAACCTCTGCTATCTGGCTATCGCCTTCTTTCAGAACTGTTAGAGTATGCGGTCCCACATTACCGCGCGTCCCCCCCCCAACCCAGTAACTTTCCAGACGAATGGAACGATTGCCTGGTGGTGGCACTTTGCCACGCACGCCATCCCCGAAAGCGACCACCCCCCCCAGCTTATCCACCCGAAAGACACGGTTATCAGGGCCACACCGGAAGAAGTGATCCACCTCTTTCCACCGTACCCAAGTACCTTCCGCATCGTCTTCGAAGCAGTCATCTCCCAGCTCACGAATCAAGGCTTCTCGGGCTTCACCACGAGGTGGTTCTTTTTCCAAAACCCAGACACGGACTTGATCAATGATGGGCTCGCGTAGGAGCTTAAACTCTTGGAATGCTTGGCCATCAGATGGCATCACTCGATTTTCGATCTGGGTATTGACATGCAGAGCATCCACTGCATTCAAGCGAATGTCTTCAATCACAGGAGCCACATCATAGCGGCCTTCAACGAGACGCGCACGAATCCAATATGCGCTCTCTTGAAAGAGTGCTGCCTTTTCAGGTTCATGAGGTGCGGTAAAGGTCAGGTATCCATCCCGTTTGAGATTGAGGGTTCCATCTTCAGCCTGTGGCAAAGGAATAAAGCCAGAGCGAGTTGCAACCTCCCACTTGATGCGCTGCATTGCAATGGCTTCTTCCCAGTCAGCAGTATATGCCTCACCATCATCCTTAATCTTAAAGTAGAGGGCGTTGTTCCCCGAAGGGAATGGCATATCAAATCCGAGATAGAGAGCGCAGGTATAGTCTTCACGAACGGGAAAGAGCTGAACCGATGTTCCGCGAGTCCGCCGTGCATCCCAGAGCTCCATGAAGGTGAAATCTGAGAAGGAAACGGCTCGCTGAATGGGTGCTGCCGGCGCCTTAGAGCGAATATGAAGTGCCTCAAATGCTGGACCTACCGGGGGATTTGACTGTCCGTACCGCTCTTCCATATTTTCGGGCTCAGTGGCCTGAGGTGCACGATATTCTCCGGACACCAGACGGATACGAATCCACGGACCCACCATCCCTTGGATATCTCGATTCTGCATGTCATCTGGAACAACGAAGCTGATGACCCCTCCCCTTCTCAGCGCACGTGTATTATCTTCAAGCTTAAACTTGTTATCACCTGACTGAATGAAGGGATTCGGAGTGATGGTGCGGATCAGGCCCCAACGATTTCCAGGAATGGGATACTCCACCCGCAATACCAGCTCTGTACTGGGATCTGGGCGAGGATATGCATTCGCCTCGGGGGCCACGAAGCTCAGCTCAACGCGCGTACCGGCGGCTCTAAACAGCTCTCGCGCCATGATGTAGCAGGCGGAGTCTCTCTTAGGATGCTCTCCCAAAGGGAAAAACGTGCGTGTCATATCCAGGTTCGAGAAGACGGTTTCTCCCCCTGGATTGAGGAAGACGGCGTCCGGCTGCACACCTTCTTCGACACTCTCGACCTCCACTTCAATCTCTTCAAAGCGGATCTCGGAGGGAGCCTGCTCTCCGGGCAGCGGGACGGCACGCAGCCAGGGCCCAGCCACCCCCGTGATGTCTACTTCCGAAAGGTCAGGGATGGTATCAAGAATGACCTCCGCTCGACCATGACCAACAGCAAGACGTGCGTTGATCCAGCTTTCTCCATTGAAGTATTCCCAGCGCCAGCGTGCATAAAGATCACGCGTGGCGGAGGGCCCCTGAAAGCGGATGTGAACTCGCATGCCTTGCTCTCGGAGGGTCAAAAAACGACCATCCATGAGGTAGAGGTGGCGCTCGATGGCGCTGGTGCCTGCAAAGGGCTGAAACGGCTGTGTCGGGGTGCTGTTGAGCATATCCGTCACATCCTTCGTCTCAATGCCATTTGAGGCAATGGCCCGCACGATACTTGCGGTGCTGATGAGAAGGTCATGCTCCGTTTCAAAGACCAGCGGCTCACCCGGCCCCGAGCGACGTGCGCCCACCGCGGTACCTTTTGGCAAGGTATATCCATGAGCGGTTGGGTTTGGTGTAAAGACAAGGGGCGTGCGAGCAGGTGAAGGTGCCTCAGGCTGCACACCGAGCACGTCCAGTAGAGAAAAGAGGTTTCTTACGGGGACTCGATTCAGCCGATACAGCATGATCTCGGAAAGAAATGCGAACAACTCCAGCATAGTGATGCCGGGGTCTGAAGGGTTATGATTGGTCCATTCAGGACAATAGATGGGGATCAACGCCCGCATCTCATCCATCAGCTCCTTAAAGCTTCGATCATCCAGGCGCGGGACCGGAAAGTTTGAAAACTGTTTCTTCAGCGGATTCGTGGCCATGCCCTGCTCTCACCTCAGCTTCAGCCGTCACAGAATCAGGATCCTGCGCGGAGGGATTAAGCACCTTTTGACAGCTCAACCGGTCTCATCTTATCAGCAGCTCTTACCCCTCTATCAGCTTCCTTGTAGATAGAACGGATAGACAAGGTTATGAATGCTGTTGATGGTACGGATGCGATACTTCACACGGACATTGAGTCGATCAATCTCGTTGGGATCGCCCTTCACTTCGACTTCAACATCTTGGATCCGAGGCTCATTGGTCTCCAAGGCATCCTTAACTGCTTCACGGATCTTAGTGTGAGTATTTGAATTATTGGGGGCGAAGACATACTCGTGAATGCGGCATCCGAAGGCCGGGCGCATGACACGCTCGCCCGGACGGGTGGAGAGGATCAAACGAACACTCTGCGCGACATCTTGCTCGCCTGAGCTGAGCGCAATACCACGACCTTCACTCAACGTAAGAGGACCGAGGATCCCTGTTCCAATGAAGCCCGCTTTCGCCGCCATGCTGCTGAACCTCCCCGCTTACCACACAACCATCCGCATTCGCCCGTCGCCCCACCACTGATATCGCCTGCATCACCTATGTCAGCTTTTATGGCAAGACTTGTCAATCATAAAAATTGATTCAGCTATCTAACCGTAGAAGCATTTTGACAAAGTCAGGGTCGATGACCGAAGGCGCAC
This sequence comes from Myxococcota bacterium, assembly GCA_046075485.1. GTDB lineage: Bacteria > Myxococcota_A > UBA796 > JAJRTE01 > JBJTQF01 > JBJTQF01. The sequence goes on from JBJTQF010000371.1 coordinate 7,883, forward strand.
CTGTCATCGCACACTTTCCTTGATTATTTTTGGGAAAGGCGTTCAGCTCTCCAATGTCACGGACACCCGTCAGCTCCGCAAGCACCCGATCAATTCCGATGGAGATACCACCGTGAGGCGGAACACCAGCACGGAAAGCCTCCAGCAGCACACCGAACCGTTCTTCAACGGATTCACGGGTATACCCGAACATGCTCAAGACCCGCTCCTGTAGAGCCAGATCATGACAACGAAGGGAACCGGTCCCCACTTCGATGCCGTTCAGGACAAGCTCATAACCATGAGTACGCACCTGGATGAGCTGCTCACGGCTCCCGTCTCCGTATCTAAGGGTTTGACGGGCCTGGTTCGAGCCCCGTGACGGTGGCATTCCTGTACCCTGCCAAGTCGTCGATCTCTGAAGGGGCGAAAGACTTCTCAGCAGGGACTCAAACTCTTGGCGCGGCTCAGTAAACGGATGCCGGGCGGGCTTAAAGCCACGGTTATCGAGGTCATATTCAAAATAGGGGAATCCGCCTACCCATACAAGGACATTCTTTCGATTGTCAATGAGGTTGAGTTCTTTGCCAAGTTGAGTTCTGACTTGTCCAGATGTCGATGTAACAAAATGATGATTCTTTCCGTAGATAAAGATCAGGATGGCGCCCGGCTCCGCCCCGAGACGCTGCAAGAGCGGAGAGACCGCGCCAAAGGTCAACAGAGCTGACATCGGCCCTTCCAAAAGAGGCGCACCCCCCCCCGGAGGACTGTCCACCGCCGCCCATGTAATCCGTGTCTCTCGTGGATATGGATTCATCATGTTTAGGCTGTCGAGTCGCTGACGTGTCAGCAGCTCGGCATGTTCTGCATCGACCTTTAAGACCCTCACCCCAGGGCCAGGTTGTGGTGGCGAACGAAGGGCTTCCTGCAGCGCAGCACTCCCATCACTGAGCGCGAGATCCAAGATGTCTGCAAGCTCAAGACCAAAGCGGAGGTCTGGTGTGTCTGTACCATAACGAACCAGTGCCTCATCCCAGGTCAAATGTGGGACCAATGCGGGAAGAGTACTGCCCGTGATGCGTTCCCAAATTCGACCCAGCGCTCCTTCAACTGCTTCAAACAGATCCTCTTCTGTAATGAAGCTCATCTCAAGATCAAGTGAGGTAAACTCTAGCTGCCGATAGGCAGAGAGCCCGACTTCTCGACGAAAGCTACGAGCAAGCTGAAAGTAGCGATCACAGCCACCGATCATAAGAAGCTGCTTAAAGAGCTGAGGCGACTGCGGAAGAGCAAAGCTCTCTTTGCCCGTCCAGGGAACCAAGAATGCGGTCGTACTTTGAGGACTGTATCGTTCAAGAAGGGGAGTCTCCACCTCCATGAATCCTTGTGTGGTCAGCGACATTCGAAGCTGCTGAAGTGCCCAGGCCCGCGTTTGAAGCAGATGTTGTAGACTCGAACGTCTGAGATCTACATAGCGATAACGCAGGCGAGTGTCCCTTTCTGGCAATCCTGCTGTTTCATTCCACGGATTAAAAGGCAAGGCACCCGCTTGACTCAATCGTTCCAGTCGGGACGTTCGCAGGATCAGCCCTTGAGCAGTTTGAAGCATAGAGCCGGTCGCGCGCAAGACGTCTCCAGGATTCAGAGAAGCAGCAAGGGAGCGATCCGTCTCATGGTCGGCCTGAATGAATATGCGTCCTGTTCGCTCAACAAGCTCAATGGTCTTCGGATCGCGTCTCTGACCAGAGAACCAACCACAGAGCGTACAGTCGGCTCCATCGGAAAGCCGAAGAGCGTCCTGAATCTGATGCGTGCGAAGGGTTGTGCTACTCACGAAGCTCCCAGCTCAACAAAGGTGATTCCGCTCAGTCGCCCGGTGAGGGGTGCTGACCAGAGTGAGTCAAGGTCACAGTATCCTGGTACTTAGAGTCCGGTCCTGTGCCTTCCACTTTTAAGGTGATGGTACCTGTATTACGGGCGTAGACACCGATGACAAAACGACCTTCACCAAGTCCGCTGACAAGGAACCAGCCCTTGTTTTTATTGTACGGTCCCCAGAAGGTAGTCCAGCCAGACCCGTGGGGGCCGTTGGGTACTTTACAAGGACGGTTAGAGGCATGGGCATCTCCAATGACACCTCCAACCATTCGCTTAATAGTCTTCCAGTCACCACTTGGCACGGTCTGCCAGATGCCAGTGACCATGGGATAGTTGAGCCATGCGTCGAATGGCAGCGCCGTGAGCTTCACATTCTTGATATCGCCTACGATCTTGAGTTCAGCAAAGAGCGTGGCGTGATGGTACTGGACCCAGTCCGCAGAAGTGACGTGCCCCACGAGAGCTGTGAGCTTCAATGACTTTGGCGGAGGCTCCGGCTTCGGCGCAGGCGCAGGTGCAGGCGCAGGTGCAGGCGCAGGCGCTGGTGCAGGCGCTGGCGCTGGTGCAGGCGCAGGTGCAGGCGCAGGTGCAGGCGCAGGCGCTGGTGCAGGCGCTGGCGCTGGTGCAGGCGCTGGTGCAGGCGCTGGTGCAGGTGCTGGTGCTGGTCCAGGTGCAGGTGCTGGCGCTGGCGCTGGCGCTGGCGCTGGCGCTGGCGCTGGCGAGGGGGTCGAAGGTGCCCCTGTGGAAGTTGACGAGCTCGACGAGGACACATCTTGCCGGGCTTCAAAGTCGGAGATGAGTCCGTCCACCGTATAATGATGGGTTACATTGACCACAACGTACTGTCCACCATATGCGCTGGGGAGGCTCTCGATCTCAATCTTAGAGCCGGGTTTCATCATGGGATAACCACGACACCTACCTTTGAGAACCTGAAAGCCGTTGAGATTCTTTTCGAGGCGACCTTTCGCCAGCTTCTCGGCTTCACCTTGGCTGGCAACTGGCATATTACCCAATACAACGGCCTTATCACTGAAGCCCTTCTTGACAGGTGCTACATCACCTTTGGCCTTACCTACCAATGAAGCTTTTGCTTTTGTGTCCCAGCTCTGAATGACGACTTCAGGCAAGACACGGCCGGCAGTGCGAATCACACGCACTTCGAGCATGTCTTTTTCCCACTTCAGCTTAAAATCACCTGCTGCTGGTCGTTTGTCTTTAAAGAGAAGCTTGTCGCCCTCCGCCCAGTAGACATAGCCCAGTCTTCCTGCACGCTGCTGAAGAAGCTGCATATCCGTCATATTAAACTGGAAGACAGACTTATAGGTAATGCCAGGGTCTTCGGCATCTGCGGTCATGCCGTTATCTTTGGCAAGTTTTGAAACGACGTCGGCATCGGTCACATCCATCATGACCCGCTGACGATGATTTCGATTCAAGCGGTGCAGTTTGTCCGATGCTTCAAAAGTAATGACCAGCCCACCATCCAGCAGGGCACGCGCACGAACATTCGTCAGCTCGCCCTTAAAAACAGTGGCTTGGCGGTCATCAAGTTTTACAAACAGATCAATCTTAGCACCACTGCCAAATGATGCAGTACGATCCCATTCCCGTCGTGCATCAGTCAATGTCATGGCAAGGCGTGCGATACCATCCTCGGGAAGCTGAACACGCACTTCCTGAAGCTCATGACGCCACTCAGGCTTTAACTCCTGCCCGTCAATGCGGATGACCAGGTCAGCAACTGTTCGCTTCACAAGCTGCTCCCAATGCGATGGCTACACGTATCAACCGTAACATTCAGCTTCAGTGCTCGGCAGAGCGCTCAAAACAGACGCGGTAAGGTCAGCCGAGTTCCAGCCGGGATCCGACTGGGATCTTCCAAGTCATTGGCTTCAGCAATGAGTTTCCAATGGACTGGATCGTCATACTCTCGTGCCGCGAGGTTGTCGATACTCTCACCCTGTCGAATGACATGGGTCTTGGTATGATCAGGAGAGTTGTTCGGTTTCACCTTTTTGGCTTTATCCACATCGGTGAACTCTTTGATCGTAATATTCAAGACAGCACGGACTGGAAAGCCACTCCGACTGAACATCGTAAAGCGTTGACTGAGGCGGCTGATGATCCCCTCAAAGGTGAGGCTACCCCACTCAAACTTAATGATGGGAGGACGATGTTTGTCTGGATCGATGACAGTCAAGTTACCAATCTTTTTGGTAAAGTCACGCGCATCTGTGCCCGCAGCAGTGGTGTCCACCCACAGCTCAAGCGACAAGGTTCTCGGCTCACCAGTCGTAAACTCGAGCTCCGGTGCATCGTTGCCTGTGGCTCGATGCTCCTGCCAGCTTACGCTCTTTTCGATGGAATACTCTTTCGGATTGAACATGACCGGTATGGTCTCATTCTTATCCGTGTTGATGATCTTGGCTTTCTGAAACTGTCCAGACATATCAACCTCCCGGCCTTCCTGCGCTGGCTACACAGACGCGGGTAAGTGCCTCAACCAATCCGCTACAGATTCGCCCATGTCTCGCCCGAAGGCCGAGTTATTCTCCACCGCCACCAGCCGTTTCATGCGTAATCTGAATCACAATGTATTCGGTCGAACGCACGGGCTTGACCAAAACCATGATGTTTAAGCGGCCTTCATCCTGCTCTGAGGGGGGATTATTTTCCTCATCACATTGAACGATAAAGGCTTCCTCTGGTGAATCTCCAACGAGTATGCCCTTTTTCCAAAGATCATCCAAAAAGATCTCGATGGTGGAGGTCATTCGTTTCCAGAGACTCATGTCATTGGGCTCAAATACAGCCCATTGAGTTCCCACGTATATAGAACGTTCGATGTAAGAAAGCACTCTGCGAACACTGATCTGATTCAGCTCCTTTTGGGGCGAGAGGGTACGTGTTCCCCACACCACAATGCCGCGTGTTGGCCAAGAGACGAGGCAGTTGACATTGGCTTCCATCTGGGTCTGAAGGGAGGTTCGTCTCAGTGCAATTTCGGCACTGATGGCGTCCGCAACGACCTTATTGCCTGCGCTCAGATGGGGACCATTGTTAAAGCCTACGGATCCGGGTAGCTCCCCTTCTCCTGGCTTTGATGCGCCGCTTAGAATTCCCGAGAGCTGACCTGATGGCGGAATACGATGCAGAAGTCCATCCCCTCTCATGACATCGATCCACGGATAAAAGAGCGCAGCGTGATCCGCATTCGGATGATTTCTCAAAATTCGAGCGAACTCGACGACGGTCTCCTCACTCAGCTCTGGAGGAGCATCGAGGATTGCAAAATATCCACCCTGACTCACGCGATCCTGTTCAGTAAATCCTTTGCAAAAGTCTAGGATTGTATAGATATTAACCAGCACTTCGTTAAGCTCTGGGTCTGGAAGACCGGGGGGAACCAAATACAGGTCTGGTGCAGCAATCAGCTCAACTTCTTCCGCCGCATCTAAGGCTGCAAGGCCATATCGATGTCCGGGCTCTCCTCCCCCAAGGAGGTTTACTTGAGAATGAACCTCCTCTTCAGAGATGCCCACAACAAAACACTTGTGACCGCCATTTGCGAAGAACCCATACAGAGCATAGACCATGTTGCTCCAATAAGGCACTTCGATCAGCTCATGGATCTGCTCTGCGCTCTCGATCATAATGGGCCAGAGAGGGCCTGAAGTCGTGCCAGCTCGCCCGACCTTACGGCGGCAATAGCCGATGAAGCCGGTCACGCCTACGGGAACCCCCTTAAGTCGAAGCTCGCGACTACGGGGGGTTTCAAAGTAGACGCCTGGGATGGTATAAACACGATCCTTCATGCCCTTGTCTGCTCCCGAACGTTAACGTCTGATACAACCGCTCATTCCGAAACTCGTACTGAACGTCTCAGAGATCCTCACAGGGATTCACTTCTGGCACTTGATCATCGTCGTCGTTGCAGTCTCCTCCATTATTCGTCCAGCCCTCATCAGGAGGCTCACAGCTTGACTGCTCGCGTGTTGGATCACCAAAGCCATCTTGGTCCTCATCAGGATACCAATTGTTATCCTTGTCTTCATCTACGACGTCGTCACAGTCGTTATTGTATCCCAGGTCGTCACTGCCATCACAGTCGTAGGCGACCCCTGGATTGATGTCCGGTCGTTCATCATCACAGTCTCGCTTGGCCTGTCGTTCCGCCGGATCACTATCGTCCCGTGAGACATAACCCTGAAGATATCCATCTGAATCGGGATCTTCAGAGTATGTGCAGCTCAGGATGAAAAGATCGCCACCAAAACCATCACCATCGTCATCGAAGAAGAAGGTGCGAGCGATTCCTGCGGTGGTTGAGCCATCGTCGCAGTCCAGATTATTGTCTACATAACCCTCAGGTGCAGAGTCGTTTGAATCGGTGGGACAGGTTCGAGTACCCAGGGCGAGACTCGGATCACCAAGACCATCATTGTCACTGTCACGATACCACTGGCGAGCCTGAAAGACCTTATCATTGCCATCATTACAATCGAAGTTGTTGAAGACATAAGAGATGTCTGCTTCACATGGTACTTCGTCAATGGCATCAGTGGATGGGGGAGCTTCTTCGGCTGCCGAGATGCAGATGTAACACACCCGTGATGCGTCGCCGTAGCCATCTCCGTCACCATCTCGATAGTAGGCTAGGCCCTCATGAAGACTCGGATCGTCAGGAACGCAGTCATACAGGTAGCTGCCTTCAAGCTGGGGAGAAGTATAAAATCCATCCCGGTCGGTATCCGTATCAACCCCACAGGCGGCCCACGTCAAACCGACAAGTCCCATCAAGCTTAAGGTACGAAGACGAGGTGTCATGCTTCTTCCACTCCCCTACAGCATCAACCGTTACAACAGAGACTCTGTAATGCGCTCGCCGCTTCCACACTCGCTGTAGAATACCTGTTCAGCCGCGAGGTGCAAAGATAAAGGCAATTGAAATGCGTACACCCAGCAAGAGACGAAATGCCATCCCTTGCTCCTCATCCTCCTCAGCCAGCGGATCTGGGAAATAGTCCGACCGCAGAACCGGGGTTCTGATGGGAATGGCAACTCCAACGATGGGCGACGCTGAAAGGTTGAAGTAGCTGTTGCGTGTGCGTCGCACCTCTTTCTCAAAGTCACCCGTCAACCAAATGGGCAAATAGAAGGGGGCAAGATAACCCACCTTGATGCCCAAGCGAGACCAGATCTCATTTTTATCTAGGAAGCTGGTATACATTCCAGCACCTAGTCCGACGAGGCTGGTAAAGTTGCCAGTTCCAACTTCATACACGCTACCAGTCCGAGGGACATACGCAAGACCGTAGGAGCCGGTCTGAACGTAGATCAAGTTGGCCTCGCCCGTCACATAGAACTTTTCCTGAAAGGAAATCTGAGCGTCCAGACCGGCAGAGACTTGATCAACGGGCTCTGAACCATCCAGGCTCAGGGTGCGGATGGCACCAAAACGAGGCAGGATTACCCATTGTTTTTTGTGCCCAATCACCTTTCGGGTTGGAATGGCAGGCTTTTTTAGCTTCGGTGCCTCTTCTTCCCCGGGGGGAAGTTCCGGCAGTTCCGGTGCTTTGGGCGCCTCCGGAGGCTTCGGTGCTTCTACCTTGGGAATCTCCGGGGGCTTAAACTGAGCATTCGCACGTGCGGGGGCGAACACTCCAACTGCTATGAGAGATATCCAGACATATAGTAGATGTTTAGAAGACGCGATCACGCAGCTCCTCCTTTATGTGTTCCTGGATTTCGTGCATTTTGTCCTTGAGAAGCTCCACCATCTGCTCTGAAAGAAGATCCTTTTTCTTTTCAGGCTTCTTGGCCTTCGGCTTCTTCTTTGCAGGACCGGTCTCCGTCCCCTTCTCCGCCAGGAAAAAGCCTGCCTCAACAGAGCGTCCTGGCGTGGGTTGGCTCATCTGACTGACCGCCGCAAACGATAGGCTGGAGACATCCGGCGCTCTCAGCGCGCCGAGGTTGGAGATGCCGGATTCGGCGGCATGGGCTTCTGCTTCACGCTCCCCACGCGAGGAAGTCCGGCCTTCTAAGTCCTGGCGAACGTGGACCAGCTCATGGACCAACGTTGGGCTCGGGAGCCCACTGGCTTCTCGCACCGTCTCTTGAGGGATAAAGACGTGCCCCTGAGTGGTGACCGCGCGCGCGGACAAGGTATCGGTGATCCAGCGGGCAACAGGGCCTGTATGAAGGCGGACGTGACTGAAATCGGCTCCGAGACTCTCTTCAAGCGAGACGCGGGTGCTGGCGTCCAGTGGTTCGCCTCCCGCCTGCTCCAATGCCAAGCCCTTCATGAGACGATAGGCAAGCTCTACCCGAGAAGCGGACGGAACGGCTTCGCCCTCCTCTGTCCGCTCAAACCCCGGTCCTTGAAAGGCTTTTGGGAGGGGCATCGGCATAGTCTGATCGACACGTACCAGTGGTACCCTATCTGTTAGCTGCTGGCCTTTTAAGCGTTGTTGGAGCAGCAGCTTGGCCTGATCCGCCATTGCCTCTACAGGTAAGTATTGACCATCCGACAGTCTGACTGGATCGCCAATGACCATCAAAACGGCTTCTTCACCCAGCTCCGCGCCGGTTGCGAGCACTTGATGCGGTCGAACCAGCTCCATCAGGCGCTGACGAATCCCCGAGGGAGACTCCGCAGAGCCCTCTTTGATCAGAGGTAAGGGTGTATCGGGGCCCATTCTCAGCTTCACAAAAGTGGGAAGTCCACCGTCTGAAGTGGGTGCATCTTCCAGGCGAGGGGTGTTTAACCGCTCCAAAACGGGAGCCGCTTCACGGGCTTTCAGCGCCAGACTGACCCGTCGAAAGGATTCCGTCAGCTCAAATGTGGCACCTCCTTCAGAGTCTCCAGGAAGCTCAAGGAAGAGGCGCTCGCCATCCAAGCGCAGCGTCTGTGACGTCACACCTTCCTCTAAAAACTGAAGGAGGGCTTCAGGACTCTCAAGGGCAAGCAGACGCTGCTCCACCTGTTCGCGATCAATGCTGCGCAGTGCGAGCTCTGCGTTGGGCAGCGGAAGATCGGAGCGACGAAGACGGGCGTGATGGATCTGATTGCTGATGCCCAGCTTTGATAGAAACTGTTGCGCACGCTCCCGCGCACCTTTCGCGGTCGGTTTCACCTTCGGCATAGCCGCCGCCTCACCTCGCTGGGCTTGGGTTGTGACCCCGCCAAACACTTCCCATCGCTGTAGCTCGGTCAGCAGGTCCATGTTTACTCCCGTTCGTCATCCCATTTTTCATGCAGCTCCAAGCGCCAGCGGAGCTCAGACACTACCATCTCTAATCCACGCGCATCAATCCCCGTTCGATCATCATCTCGCGGCTTGTCGTGGTCTGCGTCCAAGCGCCCGCTCTCTTCTTTGGGGGCCATGAATACCTCTTGCGCTTCGCCCGAGACTTCCCTTGCCACCGGCTCTCGCTGGAGGAGCACTTGTGTAAAGCTGCGTTCCGTTGAAGCGACCGAAGTTCCGGGAATTGGCACTTGGTAAGTACGCGCTAAGGACTCTGTTAGACTGGAAGCCTGCGCATCCACCTCAGCGGCTTGGTCCAGCTCCGGGGCGAGCATGGTTTCCTCAACCGGCTGATAGCGCAAGGGATCGCGCTGTGACATGGGCTCCGTCGGCAACGTCTGGGATTGATTGCCCAGAGCCGAACGAGGCGAAGCATAGGTTGTCACCGCAGGGGAAGGTTCTGCAATTTTTCCAAGCATGACTCGGGGAGATTCTAGGCGCTCGTTGCCACTTGTCCAGCTTGGAGAAGGTCCGACGGTTGGCATGGCCTCTGAAGCGCGTGTTGCGACACTGGCCCGTTCGGCATCTACACCTCGCCCCGTTGAAAACATTCGCTCTAGGTTCCGTACCAGTTGGTCTAGCGAAGGGCCACGCTCCGGGGGATTACTCATAGGTCGCTCTGAGATAGAAGCGTCAGTTTGAATTTCAGAGCGCACAGACTCCGACCATGCTTCTTCATCATAAACGGGGGTATCGGACGCCAGCCAGCGCAGGGCTTCAGGTGAACGGGTACTCGTTCCGGCAGCGGCTGGAGCCTGTGCTGCGGCCCATGCTGCCGAGTCCGTGCTGGGTTGGCTCATGAGGGGACGGGTTACAGGTGCCGAAGACGGCGCAGGCGCTTCAGCCACCGGGGAGCGAGCTGGAGCGGTCACCACAGAGGGATCCTCTTCCACGGGTAGATGTGGAAGCTCAGCCGTCAAGGTGGTTGGCAAGCGATCAAGCTGCATAAATGGAGAAGCAGCACGAGAGGGAAGTGCTTCCCGAGCAGAGCGGAGCTCTCGCCCCTCTTCGGCTTGAACGAACAAGCCCGGAGTGGATGAGACAAGGTCACTGCTGCTCTCACCCGTTCTAAGAGGTCGTACCATCAGCGGCGTCTCGGAGGCCAGGAGCGCTGACAATATCTCGACCTGTTCCCCTTCGAGCGACTGCACCAGCCGTTGTGCCAAACCAAGAGTCGATGATGCCGTCCCTGAGGGCAGCTCCTCTTCGACTGCCAGCGCAGGCAACAGACTCTTAAGCCAAGCGAAGGGGCCTGCTGCTTCTGACGAGCTTCCCGCAGTCCTTGCCAACAGTTCAGATGGGGACGTGGTTGGCACGCCCACCGCTTCTGTCAGCTTCTCATCTGAAGTGGGAATAACGGCAGCACTCTGAGGTGGCCATTGTTCAACAGATTTTAGACTCTGACTGAGACTCTGAACGGCCCTTTCCAATGAAACCTGACGATTTACGGCCTGCACCTGGGTGAATGCTTCAGCAACCGACGAGCCTTCTGCCAGGGTCGATTGAAGCCAGGTCAGTAACATGGGCGGCACGTTTGCCGTCTCTGCACGGGCAAGCTGAGGCGTCACCGTCCAGGTTTCACGAAGGGCTCGAGCAGAGAGGCTCTCCTCTTGACGCGGCAGGGTCAGAGGATTCGCCTGACTCGAAGGCAGCTGCGGCTCAGCCCAAGATTGCAGCAAGCGCAAGGAGCTGGCCGGCCCCACAAAAGGCGCTGTTCCCATCGCCACCACATCTTGAAGCCCCGATGCTTGAGCGGCAAGCTGCAACCACGCGAGTGGTCCGTCTTGTCGCAGTTCTGAGCTCAGGGGTGAGAGACGAGTGCTGCGACCTGCACCCGCTGCCGTAGGCGGGAGCTCTCCCGGCGTCAGCTCAGGATGACGGGCGTGACTGAGCAGCGTCAATGCCAGGGAATCATTTCCCTGACTCAGAGCAGCCATCACGGCTGGAGAGATGATATGTTCAGCATCCGCTGCCGGTGTCCTCGTGGAGCCGATAATAGCTTGAAGATCAGCCGCTTCAATTCTATCTGTTGACATCACGTTAGGTTGTGTCATTTCAGAGGCAGGCGCTGAGGAAGGCAGCTCGAAGCTGCTCAGCAAGGTCTGGACGAGCTCACGGGCTGTATCGGCTGACGATTCAGGGCTTGAGAGTTGCTCCCAAAGGGTCCGCTGGGATTCAATGCGGGTGGGGAGCACCTGTGGCAATTCCACTTCCCTCTCAGCCGCCGCCCGGATGGGGGTGGGCGTCTCACCCACTTCTCGGAGCATGCTCGCGGCTGCATCCCAGAGCTGCTCTGGGCCGAGCAGGTCACCCTCTTCAGCACTTGCAGCCTTCTTGCCCGCCTCAGCCAGCACTTGGAGCACCGGAGAGTCCTCACTCAGCTCCGCTTCACCTCTCAGGAACTGTCGGACGGCGTCCACCAGCTCAGGAGCCCGCATCAGGACTTCTAGCTGTTCAGCCCTCACGCCCGCTTCCATCAGCTCACCCAGCCGCTCCTGCTCGACCTGGCGCTGATCTGGCTGAGCGAACGAGCCCATCTTTGGACGTGCTTTGGACGTTTCCAAGGTACTGACGGGAGCACGCTCCAGCGTCTGGAGAAGTGTTGACAAGCTGGCTTGGAGCGGCACTGCCACAGGCGCTTCAGAACGCTCCGCGAGTGTATGGATGGGAAGTTCTAAAATACGTGTGTCAGTATTGTCCGCAGTCACTGGACGCACTTGAGAGGCTGGCAACACCGGCTCGCCAGCAGCGGGCATCACCGAAGGCTGGAGCACACGCTCCGGCGTCTGGAAAATGCGCGGCGTTATGGGTTCGGCCATCCAACCACGAGGGTCAAAGGGCACAGTGGCCGCTGATGTCGTGACGGACGGTATCGTCTCGGCAACAGAAGCTGGCTCAAGAAGCTGCTGAGCGGGGGTATAATGAGGCTGCGGGGACGCTTGGCGAGGCTCCATTCCAGCGTCCGCCGATACTCGATGTGCTATGCCCGCGACTTCTCGCTCTTGCTCGGTCGCTTGTGCAGGAACCGGACGGGTCACCGGCGTCATGGTCGGTACGCTCAGCCCCTCCTCCGCCTCACCACGCTTGCGGCTTGCCAGCGGGCGAGAGGTTGACGGAACTTCCACACTGGCGTCTCTTGCAGGCTCCAGCTTGAGGAGAGGTGTCGCAGACGTCACCGGTTCCGCCGGTTTGAGAGAGGCCTGACGCTCGCTCACCTCACGACGCGGTTGAGGTAAAATGGCCTCGGGACGCGCCTGCCATACGCGCGCGACGTCACCACCTTCAGCACTCGGCGACTGAAGCAGCGTTACCGACTGAGTGGCAATATCCTGATATCGAAGAGATTCTTGTCCCGCACTTTCTGGCGCAAAACTCAGAGGCCGCACCGAGGGCATGAGCCGCTCTACCTGCTCGGAGGCGGTCGTCTCTACACCAGCGGGCGTGGCAAATGTTGACAAGCCTAACTCAGAACTCACCACCGGAATGCGTGGAGCACTGATAGATTGCAGCGATGCCGCAAAGTCTTCTGCTCGTGATGAGCTCTGGACAGCCACTGGGCTGTCGTGGCGAGACCTAGAGGTCGAGAAGGCAGCCTCTACCGGGGTCGAGACAGCGTCCACGCCCGCATGCACCACATAGGGTGCAGCCGATGGCATATCGCTTGCAGTTTCGGCGCTCACGGCTTCTGCGGGGACTGACACGCTGGTGGAGGGAAGCGCCAGAGACGATGGGGAAACCTCTGCCCACTCCAGGGTTTGAAGCGGAGGAGAGACCAGGGAAGGTGCTTGCCAGTGGGTAGCCTCCGAAGCAGTCTTCAACGCCTCGCGAGCGGGGTACGTGACCGGAGCGATGGAACGAGCCGGGGAGAGCACTTCAGTCTCAGAGGCCAATAGAAGGGAAGACTGCCAGATGGGACTGGAGCTGAGGAGTGCAGGCATCCAGCTTTCCGACGCCTCTTTTCCCTCAGTCTGTGTACGGACTGACGTTGTGAAATCTTTGGCATCAAAGGATGCCTGCGGCAAGACCTGGCCAGCCTCCTGCACGGCAGGTTGAGCCTCTCCCCCCTGCTGGGCGAGGCTGGCGGTCTCAAGGGTGGCAATAACGGGAAGCTGCGGGGTCTCCGCCGCCGACAAGGTGGCCATCCACGCCGAGGTTGGGGCGACATTCTGTTCCCAGGGTGTCAACGCTGCGAGGGAAGTCTCAACGTGACGCTCCGGCGACATTCCGCGTACCGGTGCAGGCGAGGACACCTCTGCCTGTACACGCGCACGGGAGGGCACACTTGGCGCATCAGAGGCCGCCGCCGATTCGAGGGCCGCGATCCGATTTAGAAGCGTTGGAAAGGTCTGCTGGGAAGCTGGCTGCTCTCTGAGATGTTCGTAGGAGAATCCTTGCGGCAAGTCCAAGGACGCTGAACGAGCGCCTGGCTCTGCTGCATTCAGTTGGCGTCGAGGCGTAGACCGCTCAGGCTCAATGCCGACGGATGGTGAAGCCTGCACTTCTGACGAAGGCAGCAACATGTCACTGAAGTGCTCGCGATTGAGAAGTGATGCTTCCAATGCACCACCACCCTGCCACGGAAGCTGAAGGGTTGGCGTGAGTGAGATGGGCTGCTCTGCACCATCTCCAGATGAGAGTACACTTTGAATGGGCAAAAATGTGGTGGTCGTGGTCGTGAGCGGCTCATGAGAGACCGACGTTTGAGTCTCTGGAGAAGGTCGCAGTGCTTGGATGGCTTGCGCGGGCGCACGACGTGAAGCAGGGCGAGCAGGCGCTGGCATCTCAGAGATTTCAGCAGGACGGGCCCCGGAAAAGGAAGCCAGAAAGCGCATCGGATTTTCAGGCAAAGCACTGTAAAATCCAGTCTCTGTGGGGCCTGCGAAGAAGTTTTCATCGACGGCAAGAGGGGAGAGCAAGTCTCCGTGTGGGAGGGCCAACTCCGGCATAGGAAGGGCGAAGTCAGCCTGTCTCCAGGGCGGATCGGCGGAAAAGACAGCGCGGGGAATGGCGGCCAGTCCAGAGCTGGCAATTGAGCCCGTGCCCTCATCGATACGAGCCGCAGCCTCTCGCTGCTGAACCTGCTGCTCTGTCAGCAAGTATGAGCCGGACATGAGTCCGCCGAGTCTCTCGGTGGAGCTCAGGGAGTTCCGAAGCTGAGGACGAGCGGTCAGCAGGCTTGAGTTGTTGGAGGGCTCCGCCAGAGCGGAGTTCCAGACCAAGCGCTGTTCGAGGAAGTGCTCGATCCAGCCACCGGGTTCGGTGACAGAGTGAGAAGGGAATGAGTTGACAAGGCCCTGCCAGCTATCGGTGGCAAGAGACATGTCGGAGGTGTTGGGGAGGAGATCAGAGCTGCTCACGGCAAGTCACCTGTGTGCTGCGGGTTTAACACCTCAAGGATCACCCTGGCTACAAGGGTGGTCCTAGAACCTGGCACGCATGGTCAGCGCGCAGCGGCCCGCCACGGAACACGCTCATCTGTGAGTGCGGGCGCGCCCCCCCCACAGAGCGGGAGTCATTTGAAGGCAGCGTCCATTTTGCCGGAATTGACAGAGAATCCATCATGGGCAATTTCAAGGACTTCAACCGCCAGAGCGCTGGTGCCAGCCTTTAGATCAGGACCATCCCATCGGCACGGCCATCCATTTTTGAAGTTCCAACGACAGATCTCTTGGAACTTATCATTGAGTAGAACGACGGCACCATTCTTGAAGAGTGGCTTCTTGTTCTCCGTGATGGCATTGCGCCACTCCCAGAGTTTCTTAGAGTTGGCAGTGATGCCCTTCTTGAGAACGATGTTGGGATACTTTGTGTTCCCAATGAACTTGTGCATGTGGGTGTTTTCACCACCTTCGTAGTATTCGACGACTTCGGTGGAGTTTTTTAAGCCGCTGCACTCTAAGAACTCCGCTTCGGTGATGCCATCCAGCTCAATGCGGAAGAGGGCGACCTGAGCAGGATCGGGCTGCCGAGCAGGGGAAGCGGACTTTGCAGGGGGTTTAGATTTGCCAATGGAGACGGAAGCACCGGCTTTGACACTGATACCATCTTTGTTGGCAGAGACGGCGATGCCACCGGCAGCTTTGACGTTGCCATTTTTGGAAGAGACGGCTCCTCCAGCACCGGCCTGAACCCCATTGGGACCGGCTTTGGCTCCAGCACCCCCCTGAGCGAGTGCGCCATTGAGCTGAACTTTACCAGCAGGCATGAATCCTCCCATTCCCAACCGGCTCAGCGACTGCTGTTGTCGTTGATCTTTTCATTGATTTCAGCAATCTGCTTCACCCAGATGGCCCTCTCTCGATGTTCCATTTCCATAATGTCATCAATGGACCAGTGAAAGTGGTATGCGATGTAGGCTACCTCCCGGTACATCGAGTCCAGGGGGTAGCCAATTATTCCCCCGAGGCAATTCCTCCCAGGTCGAGCTGGAAGTCACCTTTACAGTGGGGACAGCGGACATCCACATTTGGACTGCCGGTACGATTGATCTGCTGATACAGAGTCTGAAGGTAACGCAGATCTTCCGCAAAGAGATCTTCGATGATGTTGGGCGTGACAGAGTTAATGCCTTCCATCCGAGTAATGACGCGAGACAAGAGAATGACGATGAGATAGGATCGATTCTTCTGCACTCGAGCGTCTTGAAGGGGAAGGATTTCATCTTTAGCGGTGGCCAAACGCATGGTGCCACGGCGATGAACATTCCCATCCTTATCCACATATCCCAGTGGCAGGGTAAACTCGTACTCGGTCTTAAAGGCCATGTTGCTCACTCCGTCGTTTCAGGAAAGATCTCCTGGGCGCTGAGCGGAACCAGGCAGTCGCATCAGCGTGATGAAAGACAAAAAGCATCGGAGACGAAAAGATGTTACGCACCTTTCCGTCTCCGGTCAAGACCTGTCCATCCGCCGAGTCAAGATTCAGGCTTGACCCGGTCAGATGACAGCAGCCTGCGGATTAACCCGCACGCTCCATGCGCTCGAGCACCAGCTCGATCTCTTCGGTCGAGATCTCGTTCTTGGAAGCAGCATGGGCAGAGTGGGTCCACTTGCAGGGCCACGTATTGTACATGTTCCAGCGCATTTTCTCGTTGTTCTCTTCATCGTACTCGATGAGAGAGATCGAGCGGCGGTCCTGAACACCCTTTGCGATGTTCTCCCACCACTCCTGCATGATGCGGCTGGTCGAATAACCGCGCTTGAGCTTCAGGTTGGTGTACTTGACCACACCAGGGCGCTTCATGGGGGACTTAGAATTGCCCGTGTTGTACTCAATCACGCTGACTTCAATGCTCGGGAGCGTACACTCCTGGAACTCACCAATTGCGAGACCCTCAATTTCCACCTTCCAAAGTCCCGCAAAATGAAAGTCGCGATCAAATGCCATGGCTACAACCTCCAGGTATAACAGAGTTAAAGAACTGCGAACGAACACCCATCGAGAGAGCTGCGCACCCATGAGCCAAAAGGGATAGGAGAGCAGCTCCCCAGCAACACATCAAAGGAATCTGAGACTCCCCGAAGTCATCAGCCGCCAGCAGCCAGCTGACCAATCTTAAAGATGACAAATTCCGCCGGTTTCACGGGGGCAATGCCAATCTCAATGTTGACCTGACCCAAATCGATCAGCTCGGGCGGATTGGTCTCGGCATCACATTTGACATAGAAAGCCTGCTCCGGGGTCTCCCCGAAGAGGGCACCACTGCGCCAAACGTTGATGAGATAAGCACGCACATTGCGCACAATCTTCTTCCAGAGGTTGTGATCGTTGGGCTCGAACACACACCACTGAGTGCCGTTCATGATGGAGCCTTCGATCACGAGGAAGAGACGGCGAACGTTGATGTAACGCCACTCGGGATCGGTGGAGAGAGTGCGCGCACCCCAGATCCGAATGCCACGGTCACCCATGTCACGGATCAGGTTGATGCCACGGGGGTTGAGCAGCGCCTGCTCCGCGCTGGTCAGGTAGTGCTTGAGGCCGAGCGCGCCACGCACCAGCTCATTGGCCGGCGCTTTGTGAACACCACGCTCACCATCTACACGGGCATAAACACCTGCAACGGCACCCGAGGGCGGGATGAACTTGTTCTTCTTGCTTACGGGGTCGAAGACCTGAATCCAGGGGAAGTAATAAGCGCCAAAGGAGCTGTCCCGGGGACGATACATCTGATCCAGAGAGCTGGTCAGATCCTCAGGTGCATCGAGAATGGCAAACCGATCACGTTGGCCTTCACAATGAGTCAGGATGGCATCATGAATGGCAGGGTCGATCTGACCAGGCGCCACCACGAGGGAGATGTCTTTGATCGGGTTGAAGGCATGCAGACCGGTACGCTTACCCGGCCCGTTGTCCTCGCCGATGAAGAGACCGGCCTTCGATGCAACCGGCGCCTTGGACTTCTTCTTTCCTTCTCCCTCGGCACCCGCAGCGGCAGTCTCCGCTTCGGCGGCATCGGGACGGCCCACCAACGAGACGAAGGCCATGCCGCCGCCGTTGGCAAACCACTGGTACACGGAGTGCGCCAGGAAGGGACTGTGATCGAAGCCACCAAAATGCTTGGTAAACTGGCTCCAGTTGGCAACCGGGATGGGCTCGTTCAGCGGTCCCACCGCGCCTTCTCCGATGAAACCAGCCGTGCTGGAACTCACCGACTCGATGGGCTTATTCCCACTCGAGACTTCTTCCACGTATACGCCTGGGGACTTGTAATCTGGCATCGCTCTTCCTCCACGAACACGTGATCCGCTTTGTCCCACTGGTACCCCTTCCACTTTTGGAAGAGCGTACATCCGTCGCTGCTGGACACCAGCTTCAGCTTTACATCGGCCAAAGACCAGTACACCCGCTCGCGCTCACTGACTTGCATTCAGTCGATGGCCTTGGAACACGTCCATCGGTCCACCAACCGCCCGGATTTCAGCGGCCCCGAAATGGAGCAGCTCCCGTAGGTGTTGTCGGCTGTCGGCTGTCGGCGGGCTGAGGATTGCTCCTACCCAAGTCCGGACGCACGCTCCTGGCAATCTTGGAGCGTTTGACAACCTTGTCAGATTCCAGATACGTTCGCGCAATATATCCTACAGACATTTTGATGGGTGCATCAAAAGCCCGGAAGATCTCAAGCTGCCGCTCAAACGTTAAGTGGATATCTGGCGTAAGTGATATTTTTTCGAGCTTGGGAAGCCAATCCCCCTTGAGCTGCTCCCCCGACAGGATCGGACACTCCTGCACGACCTGCAAAATACGCCCCAACAGCCGATACTCGGTCTGCGGGTCGCTCGCAAAGGGCGTGATCATAAAGCTCAACGTTAAAGGAATGGGGGGAGGATAGTAGAGGTATAGGGTCTCACCTTCGGGGCCTTCTTCCACTTGGTCAGGCTCCTGATTGGTCTTGATTCCAATCTCGTTCACCTGCACGTTATAAAGGAAGATATTGACACCCGTTTTTGTCTCGCCTTTCTTGAAGTTCTCCAAGTCGGCGAGCTTGACCGCTACGTTCTTAAAGACAGACTTGAGCTCAGTCTCCAGCAGGGTGCGCACGGTGAGGTTGATGTCATTGATGATTTCATGTCTCATGCCTGCACAGCCTCAAGCATAAATGACAGCCTCCACAACCGCATACCACCCCTGCTTCAGCCTTCTTGAGTGAGCCATCCGCTTCAGCACGACCTTCACGATCCACAGCGGCCTCTACGTCCGCAAAGCTCCCACCTGACATCTTTATAGTGCTTGGTTTTAGTCTTTTATATCTTGCATCATGCGCTTAAAATTCTTTAAGTATTCGTTTTATAGCACTGTTCTCTAAATCATGTCAACTTTTATGCATCTATTTTTTCACGAAGTCAGCCGACAGACAACATTCCACTCGCGCATTTCGTTATCGTATCGGTACAAGCCGAGGACTTGAAAGAGCCCCCGTCCACTCCAGCACGGCACCCCTTTCTCCACTGACCAACGAGACTTCAGAACGACCATCACCATCTAGATCTCCAATACGCAGGACCGGATCGGGCGACGTCCAGGCCAAACGTGCCTCCTGTCGTCCGTCATGGCTGAAGATCAAGACCTGCTGTTGACGGGTGACGACCACCACCTCTGCCAAACCATCTCCATTCAGATCGGCAGCCTGTAGCTGAGAGATCTGACGGTTGCCCACCAAGATCTCATCGAGTCCGTCTCCATCCAGATCGGCTAAGGAGAGCAGATTGGGCAAAAAACCCGGTCTGAGTTCCCCCTTGGGCACGCCTTTGGCATTCAGAAGCACCACACTGCCCGTCCGATTGCCAATGGCAACACCGGGTCCATCCTGGGTCAGCTTCCCCGCCCCAACACTCATCACACCGCCCGGCGAGGTCCACGAAAACAACGGGGTCCGTGCGCCATCCACACACCGAAGCTGCGCATCTCCCTGTCTGACATAACAGATCTCGTGCAGACCATCCCCATTGAGATCGTAGGTGAGGGTCTGCTCCACGCCCTGCTCTTCTGGCAAGATCCAGAGGGGGGTTCCGCTGGGCTCCAGGGCCTCAAGCATACGGTCGCGGGGATGATAAAAAAGCAGCTCTTCCTGCCGGTCTCCATCCAGCTCCACCACACCAAGCTGCGTAATGCCCGCGAGTGAGTCAAGGACGGTGGTAGAAGCGCCGTCTTCGAGGCGTTCTAGCGTTCCTTGTTGGGTGCTGATCCAGAGCTGCCCCTCCCCACGGCTGGTACGAGGCCAAGCGAGCCCACCGGAACCAAGCCGCTCAATGCCCAGGCGCAGCTCTAGCTGGCTCAAGCCCATGCCTCCCTGGACACGCCAAGGGCCTCCCGCCGAAGGATCTTGCTGGAGATCCTCCAACAGACGAACGACTTTGTGTTCAAAACCAGGAACATAGGCCCCCAGCTCGAGCACGACCATGCCACCCGAGTCTAGGACCGTCAACACGGCTGGAGTGCGGCTGTGAGCCGTCACAAATGCAGCAGGCCATACCAGCTCTTTGGGATCGACCGGCGCGTCTTTGGCAAACATCAACGCTCCAGCCTGCTCCAAGCCCTCTCTTTCGACCATCAGCGTCGCAAGAGGCAAGCGCCATGCTTCGCAGCTCGTCAGCGAAGCGCCACACCAGAGCATCACCATAGGCTTGCCACGTTGCAGGTCCGCCAAACCTGTCGCATCTCCATTTTCATCTGCGAGTGAACGAAAGGGAGGACGCTGCCGGGGCAATGACCAGCGTGGTTCAAGCCAAGTGCTCTGAATATCAGCCAGATCTCTTGGGCTGAGCAGTGAGATTGCAGGCTCAATCCAGGGAGGCTGCTCCAACGGCAGAATCCGGTCAAGCCCCTCAAAGAGCTGCTCGGAGCGTCCACGGGTGGTTGCCAGCTCTGTCCATGCCTGCCAAAGTGGGTCCACACGAACCGGCACATCCCACACGGGAGAGCCGTCGGCCCTCACTGCCATCAGGTCCACACGAGGGCGTCCGAGCAACGGCTGGAGCTTGCGCAGCGCCCGGTTCACCCTCCCTTTGCGTCCCAATCCCACCGCCTCAAGCGCACGCGCACGTACACGGGCGGACTCCAGTTGTGCGGTACTCACGCCCGGGGGTGGCACTTTGAGCAGGTTTTGCAGCGCCCGAGCCGCCTGCTGAAGCTGACCTTCTTTGTCTTCCAGCGGCATGGCCCGGAGCAAGGCTTCAGCACCCTCTTCCGTGGTCGGGAAACGCTCCGCCAGCTCACGGGCAAGACTGCGTGCCAGCACCACGGAGGGCTCGTCACCCCGAGCGACGAGCTGTAGCACCGCTTGCAAATACAGGGCAGGAGCGGCCAAAGGCTCGGCCCGCTCAAGGGTCAAAAGCATTTGCCGCAAGAGTATGTCTTGTCCAGGTCGGGTACGGTCCACAGCTTCGGTTAAGAGCACTTCAGGGGCTGGTGCAATACGAGGTGGGGCTGCTTTCTGTGCAGGAATCGGGGAGGCAGATCGCACCAGACGATATGAGCGTGGTTCCGTCTCTCCCGCTCGCATGACACGCACTTCAATCGACTCCCCCGCCGGACCTGCCAGGGCATTGAGTGCGCGGTTGAGCCGGGGAGCTTGTGCCATCACGGTGCCCACACTGAGGAGCTGATCACCGGGTAGGATCCCTGCATCTGCTGCGGGCCAACCTTCGATCACCCGCTTTACGAAGGCCAGTCCTCCACGGGTGTGAAGGACCAAACCCAGCCATCCATCCGGCGCATTTGAACGCTCAAGTCCAATACCTGTGCTTCCGTTGGGTGCAGAAGTCTGCGCGACTGAGGGCTTTGAAGAGAGGGTCAAGACGCTACTCATGAGCAATACAATGCCCATACGTGCGTGAACGTGGATACGTTGTACACACGACGTATTCGACCACCAGTGCTGAAGGCCCTGACTCACGCAGACTCCAACAGCAAGAGGCTTAGTTGCCCATCCGAATCTGCTCACTCTCTTCTACTTCTTGATAGAAGTCAGGGGTACGTTCCCGTTCAATGACTTCACCTAAGCTCTCTTCAATGGCACGGGTGAGGTCCATGCAGCTTGGACCTTTCGCACACTTCACCTCAAAGGTGACAGAGCCATCAGGACGGATCACCACTTCAATTTCGTTCTTCAGCGCCATGCGATCACCCTCAGACGAATGGTTCCATCGGCCTCAACTTGCTCTTCTTCAACCGAATAACCCTGGTTCTCAGCCTGCGCTTTAACCTCATGATAGGCATAACGCTGGGTAATGCGCTGGAGAAAGGTCTCCTGCTTCAAACCATGCTCTTCTAACGCCCACCAGTCCGCGATCAGCTCGTATTCACCAGAGGCCATACGACGCACGCCGATGTCGTACTGGGTACCGGTTTTGATGACCAGCTCTGCGAGCTCTTCAGCCCCTTGCCAACCTCGAACTCGTACCATGCCCAGGGCTTCTTCGTACTCAATGCCCAAGTCTTCGAGTGCGGTCTTTAGAGAGACCAGATTTTTAACAGTGGTCTTGACCCGTGAAAAGTGCGACATGAATGCCTCGCCTAACACATTAAAAAAATGAGCTTTTGTTGAAGGATCAGCTCAAATCAATACGACGATCTGTTGAGTCCTCATGTTCCACTTGAGTGGTAGAGGCTCGCCGTGCCCGGACTCGAGCCCACTCACGCATGGCCTCGATCTCCTCTTTCATGGTCCTTGCAAGGGGGACCGTCTCAAAGGTCGATTGAAGCAGATGCTCGGTGCTGAGTGGCTTCTCTTGCTCAAAGGCATCGTAGAGAGCGGAGACGACCACCTGCTCGATTTCCGAGCCTGAGAAGTTTTGCATGGCATCGCCGAGGGAGCGAATATCAAAGTCTTCTGGATTACGCCCACGCTTGCGCAGGTGAATGCGCATGACATCTTCGCGCTCGGCAGCAGCCGGGAGATCGACGAAGAAGATTTCATCGAAGCGCCCCTTACGGAGCAGCTCCGGCGGCATCTGACTCACGTTGTTGGCGGTGGCCAGCACAAATACAGGCGCTGTCTTCTCTTGAAGCCAGGTGATGAAACTTCCAAAGACGCGCGCGGACGTGCCACCATCTGACATATTGGAAGAACCCGTTCCCGAGAATCCTTTCTCCAGCTCGTCGAGCCAAAGAATGGAGGGGGCAACGGATTCTGCAATCTTGATGGCTTGACGCATGTTCTCTTCGGAAGAGCCCACGTAGCTTGAATAGAGACGACCGACATCCAGGCGCAGAAGAGGAAGCTGCCAGAAGGCACCGACGGCTTTTGCAGTGAGAGATTTACCGCAGCCGGGCACGCCGAGCAGCAGGATGCCTCGGGGTTTTGGGAGTCCAAACTCCTGTGCTTTTTTGGAGAAGGCGGTCTTACGCTTCTCGAGCCATACCTTCAGGTTATCCAGACCACCAATATCGCTAAACTGTTCACGCGGATGATAGTACTCGAGTGTCCCCGTCTTGCGGATGATCTGCTCTTTTTCGCTCAGAATGACGTCGATCTCAAGGTTACGCCGTTCGACGAGAGAGCGGGCCATGACGGCTTCGATTTCGTGGCGGGTCAGGCCGAGGGCTGCTTCGACAATCTGGCGCTTCTCTTCAGGATTGGAGAGCACCCGAAGCTCCGTGCCATGATTTCGGTGAACACTTTTGGCAATTCCATCGACGATGCCCGAAATCTCCTCGGAGTCAGGCAAGGGATAGTCGATGAGGGCCAGCTCTTTGCTGATTTCTGCGGGAACCGCCATGGATGGGGTCAAGATGACGGCATGTTTACGCTGAAATGGCAACACGCGGTGAAGGTCGCGGAGGCGACGCACGACGGTAAAGTCCTTCAGGAAGGGATGAAAGTCGCGAAGGACCAAGATGCATTGTTCTGTGGAGTCGGCGAGCCATGCAAGCACTTTCAGGGGATCTTTGGCCTCTTGAACGGTCTGCCCTCGCTCATCCTTAAGCCCTTCGGTGATCGACCATCGACGAAAGAGCAGCCCCGTTCGTTTGCAGATGTCGAGCAGCGCCTCTTCGACCCGCTTTTCTTCGGCGGATAAGATATAAAGGAGTGGGTATCGGGCTTTGACAAGGTTCTCAATTTCGGTACGAATGCCAGCACTGGACAGGGCCATAGGTACGTCTTTCCGCCTGCGGGTAAGATCCACGTTGCGCTTCCGATGGGGTTGGCAGCATTCTCACTTCTGCGTCCCGCGTTCGCCTCTGAGCGCCAAGAGCACACCCCTCGGTCAATGTACGTTTACAGGCAAAGGACTGTCAAGATCGGATGTCGGTAAAAAGGAAGCATGTGGAAAGATCAGGCGAGCCACCTTCTTTTCCAAGGGTGGATGCTTTAATATATTGCCGCACATTCAGGAGAGGTGAAAGATGTTGCTCCATCTGCACAGCATAACCCCCCACAGCACGGTGAATGGGCCGGGACGACGCACCGTGCTCCATACCCAGGGCTGTAGCCTTGGCTGTAAGGGCTGCTTTAATCCCCTCACCCACACATTTGAGGGGGGCACTCCTTGGACGGTGGATGCGCTGGTTGAACATGTGCAACAGCTTGGCGACGAGGGGATTACCTGGAGTGGAGGGGAGCCAACAGAGCAGATGGAGGTGGTTTTGGCCATGAGCCATCGGCTAAAAAAGCTTGGTTTTTCACAGGTTATGTTTTCAGGGCGAACGAAGGCGGAGATTGAAACACTCCCGGGTGGTGTCGAGCTGCTTCATCAACTGGATGTGCTGATCGACGGTCGTTATCAGGCTGAGCTGGGTCTACGCCGAGGGCTCCGAGGATCCGCCAATCAGAACGTGCATCTGCTCAGCGACCGCTATCCGGCTGAAGCACTGGAGCCCCCCGACAAACCCTCGTCTGTCGAGGTGCTGATTGCACCCGATGGCACGGTGATGATGAGTGGTTTTCCAACCCCGCAGCTTGCCAGATCTGTTCGGAAGGCACTTGGACAAGCCTGAGTTCGCACGAACGCCTCTCCACAGCTTCTTCATCACTTCATTCTGACAAGTTGCACACGGCAAAGAGCTTGTCCTCGAGCGGTCGGCACTCGCTCCAGCAACCTCTCATTACGCCCCCCAAGGACTCACAGGTCACCCTGAAGGCCAGCCGATGTGCAGCTAAAGTATTGACGCCTCACCAACCACATCCGTATAGTGATGTCGCCTTGATGAAGAGGGCTCATGTCTCCATGGCGGGCCTCGGGCAGTGCTCGATCCACTTTCACCAAGTGCCTGAAAGAAGTCTGCACCTGTGAGTACGTACCTGCGCATTCTGTGTCCATACGATGCGCGTCACATTCGTACACTCACCTGCATAGATGAGCGCATCCGTGCCTGCGCGCGGATACTCATAGCCATACGCACATGAGGCATGCGTGCAGCTCCAAGTACTTCGGATGCCACGGAAGAGTGCTCCGCTGCTGTTCAACCTTACTGATATGGAATCTCACAATGTCTTCGAATGAAATCGACAGTTGGGGGCCTCTCCTCAGCCCTGTTTCAAACAGCTCATCAGCGCTTGCGCATTTCGATTGTTTGGAGGACACCGAGAAGCTGCTCCATGCCTTGGAACAGAGTACACATCAGGCTCCCCCTGCCCTGCTGCTGGAGCTTCTGCCTCGGATGCAAGCCCCACCGGAAGACTTCCTGCTCTCCCCGATGTCGGCGCGTGTTGGCGCGCTCGGCGTGCAAGCTGGCTGTCTCTTTACCCAGCATGAGCTTTCATTACGGGTGCCAGCACCGGCCAGTGATGATCCCGAGACGCCTATGCCAGAGGGTATCATTCGTCCCACCTGGAACAATGGCTTTCTCACAGAACCCCGCTACTTTTCGTTTGGAGGGGATGCCATTCTCCAGACCTACCATCCGAATCATCGACGGCAGTGGCGCCCCCACGAGGTCTTGCATGCACTGACGGGCTTCTTCTGGTCTCCTCGGCAGACACGATTTGAGGTCTATCTGGGTGCCCGTCTGAATGAGCTGCTGCCTGTGATTCACTGGTATGGATGGGATCTGATGTACCGATCTATGCTGTCTCCTGAGCTGACGATACGACGTTATCTGAAGCGTTTTCAAGCGTATGAAGTGTACACCACTCCCTACTGGAAGCGGCATGAGCCACACGAGCAGCGGCAGGAGATGGAGCAGCAGCTCTTACGCACTCTCAAGCACTGGTCTACCGAGTGGAAGGCCATTCAGTACGAGCTTCAGACCGGACGCATGCGGGAGACACCACGGGGGGCTCTGAATGCCAGCTCAGATGCCGTGGGTTATCTGTTGGGACATTGGAATCGCTTGACGTCCTTCGCCTTCGGACAGTGGGTGGAGCAGTTCCTGATTTCAGGTGTCGATTATGCTCCGAGTCTTGAGGCACTGACACGACATGTTTATGGCCTACATCAACGGCTGTTTACGGAGAATATTCGGCTGGATGGTGCGGAGCAGGCAGTGAAACAGCTTCGGCGGCGTGTTCTGGATGCAGGAAAACGACTGTGCCAAGCGTTGAACCATTATGAGCCAGAGAGTCAGAAGTTTAAGCGGGCGTATAAGGCGGTCAGTCCCCTGATGGAGTCTCTTGCAAAAGCAGGTCATGCACTGCATCATCATCCGACGACAGAGACCATGAAGGAGGCGCAACAGCAGCTCCAGCGGCTGGAAGAAGAGAGTGGGGGCTGGCTGAAGCTGTTTTCAGCGGACGTTGTCAAGTCGCTGCCCTGCCAGGGTCTGCGGCATCATCCTCTCAGACCCGCACAGGTCCACTTTTTGGTCGAAGGACTTGGAAGTGCCATGCGCTGCTCAGATGCGACGCCGCTCCGTAAGCTCACGTCAGAACAGCTTTATCAGTTTACGGAGAGTGAATACTTTCAGAGAGGATTGCCCCTCCTGGCCCGATGGGAGCAGTGGGTTAAGCAGCTACCACAGCCGCCAGACTCTCAACAGCACTGGCGTTTGCAATGGGATGTCTGGCTGCAAAAGGCCGAAGGGCGGGACGTAGAGGCAGAGCGATTTTCCGTGATGCCCGAGGAGGATGATAAGGCACAGCTTCATTTAGAAGATATTCGCCTGAACAAGACAGCTCAGCAGGCATCCTTTCCTCTGTGGCTGGTGAATGAGCAGCTTGGTGTCCCCATGCAACGGCGGGAGATGCTGGCGGCTGCTTCAACACTTCAACCAGCAGTCGCCTTTTCCTTTGATGGTGAGCTGAAGATGATGCCGCTGAAAATGACATCTCTGGAGATCTTGGCAGTCGTGAGACGTCGGAAACACAAGCGCGTGTTCGTGTCAGACATCGAGCGACAGAAATGGGTGACAGAGCACTGGGATTTATTGGCGGAGCTGCTGGAAGTCGGTGTACTCATTTGGCAGCCTCTGCCCTCTCGAGCGTCTGCTCTGGCCGCTCCCTCCTCCACATGATGACGACCGCTTTTGTGCTATGAGCTTACCCCTTTGCGTGAGCTCATGGTTCGGTCTTCTTCTTTTCGATGCGGGATGTATCACCGGCTCCTGACCATGATGTTTTGGTGCTGCGTGCATAGGCTTCCGCCTTTTCCATGACCCTCAAGAAGTTCTCACCCAAGATTTTGAGCACGTCTTGCTCAGAGTATCCACGCTGAAACAGGGCGAGGGTGATGTTTGGGAGTAGCTCGACACGCTCTATGCCCTGGGGCAACAAGGGCACGCCGTCGAAGTCCGACCCTAAGCCAACATGATCCACACCAGCGACCTTTGTAATGTGATCGATGTGATCGATCAAGACCGAAAGTGAGGTGGCCGGAATCGGATGCGCTTCGTACAACTTCTGCCGTGCTTGCCAATATCCACGTCGGTCAAGTTTGTACTGCTCACGCAGCGCCTCTAGCTGAGGTTTGAGCTGGGTTGAGCGCTCCTTTTCGGCAGCAATTGCCACAGGATCGATGTAGAGGTTGTAAAAGTTTACCATGACAATGCCGCCATTTTGTTGAACTGCCTTGAGCATTTCATCTGACATATTTCGAGGGTGATCTGCAATGGCACGAGCCGAAGAGTGGGATGCAATGACTGGCGCTTTGGCGATACGTATGACATCAAAGAAGGCTTCGTCTGAGATATGAGAGACATCCACCAGCATGCCGAGACGTTGCATCTCCAGCACCACTTTTTCGCCAAAGTTTGAAAGTCCGCCATGCTTGGCGACAGCACCATCTCCCGTGCCCGCAGAGTCGCACCAATCGTTTGTATTGGAATGGGTTAAGGTCATATAACGAATACCGAGTCGATGGAATGAACGGAGGGTAAAGAGGGAGTTCTCAATGGCATGTCCACCTTCGATGCCCATCAGGATGGCAATCTTCCCCTTCTTTTTGGCCGCACGGATCTCTTGGGCGGTGGTCGCAAGGGTGAGCTTATCAGCATGCCGTTCGACCTGCTGATAGGTGATATCGATCATATCGAGGGCGCGTGAAGCACTGCCACTGCCCATCCGAACTGGATCCTCTGCATACTCTCGCGACACATAGATTGAAAAGAACTCGGCGGAGAGCCCACCTTTGAGCATGCCGGGCAGGTCGGTGTGCGTCTTTCCAGTGGGTGTATTGAGATCAAATCCTTCATCGAGAATGGCGGAGGTGATATCATTGTGGGTATCGATCACAATGGCGCGTTTGTGGAGGGCCTGAGCTCGCTCTACCAGCTTTGGATCGGCAGAGGGTAGGGGATTGGATTGTGCATGGGCGCTCCAATTCAGCGTCAGGGAGAACAGCATGGAGGTCGCCCAGGGGGCGAGCTGGTGCCAGCGCCGGTTGTTCTTGCGTGCGGGGGAGCGTGTGAGCTGCTCGAGGATGGTTTCCATCCAGGGACTCCTTCATGCCGGAGGTGAATGTTGAGGGTCTCCCGCTGGAAATGGAGCACGGGTGCGCTCCAGGCTTGCACAGATGGGCCCATTTTTTTTAGACTGTCACAGCAGTCTTATCATATCAGAGCCGACACGGGCCAGAAAGAATCGAGGTGTTCATGCGTGCATGGTTTCGGAAGTTTCGCCCAGTGGATCTGCTGCCGATGTTGTTTGTTGTGACCGTCGGTGGGCTGTCTCTGTGGGTGGATCGACCCTTTTACGTGGATCGAGAAGCACTTGGGGCCTGGGCGATCTTTACCGCGTTATGGGTGTTGATCGTGGCATTGCCTACATTTGTGCGCTTTGACAGCTCCTTTTGGTCTGCGCGCTATCAGAACTTACCCGGACATGTGCTCCTGATCGTCTTGGGCGTTCTGTTTGTGTTCCTCAACTCGTGGAAAGGACTCTTTGACCCTGTGGCTTTGACGGTCTTGGGCGTTTTGGCTTTTTTGATCTATGGCCTTCAAAAACGCAAGGCACAGTTTCATGCCAAAACATTCTTGTATGCATGGTCACCGGTCATTCTTTCCTTCTTTATGTATCAGAATCTGCGATGGTTTGTATCAAATTTGAACCCAAATGTGATGGATTCCTTCCTCGCGGAGCTGGACTTGATGCTCTTTGGAGTGCATCTGACGCTCATTTCGGAGCAGTATCAGACGCCCTTTTTATCCGATTGGTTCAGCTTCCACTATGGCGCATATGTGCTCTACCCACTGCTGACAGGATTGCTGTTCTTTTATGAAGAGAGGCGAGAAGCGTTTGAGGACTTTGCACTGGGATTTGGTCTCTGCATGTACTTGGGATTTGTGGGTTATGTCTGCATTCCGGCAGTGGGACCGATCTCCGGTCTGCTGGATCTTTACTCAACCCCCACGGTTCCGGGCAGTGATCTGAGTGCATTTCGTGAGGCGGTGGTGGAGAAGTATCGATACATCCGCGATGCGTTTCCGTCGCTGCACACCGCCAATTCGCTCTTTTGTGTGCTGCTGATTCGGCGACACTATCCACGCTTATTCTGGGTGGCGCTGTTTTTTGAGGTCAATCTCTTGTTGTCCACCATCTATCTGCGCATGCATTACACGGTGGATGTGGTGGCCGGGGCGCTGCTGGCACTGCTCGCCTTGTGGCTGGCACCTCGCATCAACCGAGCTGCTGGTGTTCCTCATCCGGCGTGAGGCGAGCATGTGGATCACCCCCCTTCGGCACGTCTCCTGACGCCGTTTAATTGTCAAATTCAGGCAAGACGCATTTCGTCCTTCACAGATTTGAATCTTCTGGCATCCTCTCTTCATTCTCTTACACTATCCGCAACTTCCCCTGCGGTGTTATGAATCATTTGGACACGTTGGACGGAGCATGATCATGTACGCTCAGACCGATGCCGTCGGCCAGCAGCTTCAACGGTTACGGGCGCAAGCCATCGCTCAGCGCCTGTCGGGACCGCTGGAGGGTTGGTCAGCCGAGCTCCAAGCCCTTGAGTCATCGCTGGATCGCCTGCTGGTGACCCTGCTTGAGCCGCTGCTCAGTCAGGAGCGGCTGCAAACGTGGCGCTCCTTTTCGACCCAACGCCTTGAGCTGGAGCCCGAGCTGAGGCTGGATCGGCTGATCATGCAGCTCCAGGATGCGCTTCAGTTGGAGGAGAGCCTCCGGCTGATGTCTGCTGCTCCCCGCGAAACGGAGGGCACTTCGCACCCTCGCCGCCCCCGCACACTGGAGCTGGTGCGCGAGAAAGCCGAGGAATCACAGACATTTACCCTGCCTGACAGCCTACATTTGACCCTGGCGTTGGATCTGATTCCGTGGGTCTTAGGGCGCGATGAGGAGCTTCAAGCCCTGCTCGAGCGTCTGCGGCAAAATATCTTTCGTGAGCACGGGGTTAAGCTGCCCGCCATTCGTTTGAGCGACGCCAGCACACTTCCGCCGGGCACGTACAAGCTGGAAATCCGGGGAGAAGAAGCCGCGCGGGGCAAGCTCCGGGGGCTGGAATGTATGGTGCTCGATGCACCACCGGATGCGTTTGAGGGTGTGGCTGGTCATGAGCCCGCCTTTCATATGCCCGGTATTTGGATTCAGCCTTCTCTGCGGGAAGTGGCGCGCTCCGAGGGATATACCGTGCTGACGCCGGTTGACATGTTTTTGGCACACTTGACAGAGGTGGTGCGTACCCGTCTCCATGAGCTCTTTGGTGCCGCGCAGCTCCATCAGGATCTGAGCCTGTTGGAGCGTCGTTTGCCGGGATTGATTGCCACGCTGCGGAGGCAAGGCCCCGGTGAAGGACAAGTCTTGCGGGTCTTGCGGATGTTGTTGGAGGAAGGGCTCAGCATCCGAGATCTGGAGACGATCTTTGAGGCCCTGCTGGAGCTGGGGGGAGCGGCGCTGCCCGCCGAAGTCATGACCGCTCATGTGCGTCGTGCGCTGAGGCGACATATCAGCGCCCGGTTTGTGGACGATGAGGGACTGCTCCATACCTTCGTTCTGGCAGCGGATTTAGAAGGGCGACTTTTGGCAACGGTACAAGATGAGCGGACGCATGAGCTGAGCCCGGAGCTGAAGGCACGCCTGATGAAGGTGGTCCAGCAGCAGCTCGAGCGGTGGAATCATCCGGTCCCACCGGTGCTGGTGGTGCCAGATCCGCTTCGTTTTACCCTGCGCCGGGCCCTCACCTCTCTGATCCGAGTGCTTCCGGTCCTGGCGGTGGGAGAGCTGGTCTCAGAGGTCAAAATTCAGCACTGCGGCGAGCTGTCGGTGCCGGTACACCTCGAGCGGGTGATGTAACAGCCCCACAGAGTATCCTCCGTTAGATCGCATCTCACGCGGAGCTGCGTCGCCTTACTCCGAAGACTCAGGAGCGGAGAGGGTGACAGCGCAGTGTCCTTCCCCGTCAATGTGGCCCAAGGACTGGGTCAGGAATGAGACAAATTGCCAAAGGTTGGCCACCTCTGAATATCGGCCTACGTCGTAGCCAAGCTGGGCCAATGAGACGGCTTCAAGCTCCGCCTGGGTCAGCGTTCCGTCGAGATCCGCATCGGCGTTGAGCAAGGGCTCGCCTCGCACGGCGGCTGCTGGATCCTCCAGGGAGTCGTAAAAGAGATGGTCTCCATGCACGGTGAGCTGGGTTTCCGCTTCCCCATTGGCCGGAATGACCAAGTTTTCGGGCTCACACAGGTACGTGGTCACGGGCTCAAAACGCCAGGCAAACGACGCCGAGCGCTGCCCACATTGAAGGACCCCGGCCACCTCGAGGGCCCCCGGATCGTCGCCGCTGACCGGTCCCGTCACCACCTTGACCACTGGATATCGACCCGCTGGCTGTTGTACGGTTACGAGCGGCTGAGGCGCTTGCTCCACAAGCTGAAGCCGGGAGTTGAGGGTCTGTGTGGTCAGTGCCTCCCCGTTGCCATCGAGCAGCGAGATCGACTGAATGGGGATTCGGAAATCGCTGAAGGTCACCGAGCAGCCGTCATCAAACACCTCACTGGGAATGCCGGTGGCGATATATTCTTCGCCCCAGACGTTGAGGTTCCAAGTGCCCTCGGCGCAAGCGACGAGCAGCAAGGCAAGGGGGAAGAGGGCGATGTGTCTCCGTTGCATATCATTCTCCAATGGACCAGGTGATGCGGTAACTCGGGGTGGCTGATACCCCAAAAACCAAAGGATTATAAACACTTGGATCATCCAGGGTCAGCACTCCATCCTGGTTTTCATCCCCCGCGCTCCAGTCCAAAAACGACAGCATGTGGGCAAGATCGAGCTCCAATTTAAGATGAGCGGCTTGGCTGTCCGGCAAAATCTCTTGCTCAAATGGAATGCCATGAACTTCGTACTCCAGGCTGAGGGCCAGCGTCACCGGGAGGCTCTTGCCCTCGTACTCCCGCACGCCCACGAGGGTAAGGATGGGCCCCTGCGTCTCACCAGGAAGATGAAGCTGAGCGGTGGCAAATTGCCCGGTGTAGAGTTGAGCCTGTCCCAGGGTCGTGGGCTCCCCCAGCAGATCCAGGGTATAAGTACCCAGCAGCTCCCCCGCGACGTTGCCAGAGAACTCGTGGCCGGGATGCGCCAGCGCCAGCGCCGGTTGAAGCGGATTCCAGCGCAGCGCCTGATTTTCCACTGGACGCTCTAAACGCAGATCCGCCAGCGTCAGACGGGCCTCCTGGAGCTCCAAGCTGCTCCCATCCGCTAAGAGCAAGGGGGTTTGCTCAAGTGGCTGAAAGATCACCGGTATGGAGAGCAACACCGGGCTCTCCTCCACACATGCCCAGGGCAGGCACAGGCAGCTCGTGAGCACACACAGGATCCGCCATTTTTGAGTCGAGGACATCGTAAGCTCCTCAGTTCATGCTATTTTCAGCCACTTCGTCGCTCTCGATGAGCGCATGTCACCAGATGTCATATCGCCGAGAGCCGCTGTGCTTCGGCAGCCTCAGAAAACCTGCGCGACGCTCAGTCGCATGGAAAACGGTGTACCAGCGGTGATATGCACCACCGGGAGCTCCGAGCGGGGCGTCGAGAGGTCAAAGTGGCTGGGATACACAAATTCCCCATCAAAATTCCGCTGGAGAAAGAGATTTTCCACCTCTAGGGCCCAAGACTGCCTCGTGCGCTGAAGGGAGAGCTTCAGGGAGGTGCTCAAGGTGGGCTGACTGGCAAAACCCTCGGGCAGCGGTCTCCTGCCTAGCAGGAACGTGCGCAGGCCAGCGGTCAACAGCGGCACTTCACCGGCCCAGTCAGGCCAGCGAGGAAGGGGACGCGCTGGCATGCTCAGCTCGAGGGCCCCCAACCAGCGAGGTGCAAAGGGCAGCGGTTCTTGTGTCACCACATAGCGTCCGTCGGCATAGGAGAGCTCAAGGCCCAGGGTTAGGGGCTTCAAGCGCAGGTTGAGGGTGGTCTCCCCTCCCAGGCGCTGGGTGGAGCCGGTGGATAAAAACCGGCCTGCGGTGTGATCGAAGACGAGCTCATCGGTGATCCAGGTGCCAAAAAGGAGTAAACGCAGTTCTCCTACATGTGGCAAGCCTTGCCACACACCGACTTCTGCGGAGTCAGCCACGGGAATGGGGGCCACACCACTGGAGAGCCCCCGCAGCTCCGGGGCCCGAAATCCACGTCGCCCCCCGAGCAGGAACACCGGCCATGACGGATCGCGCAGAGGAAGACGAAGGCTCAGGCGAGGCTGCCACACAGAGCCCGACGCATACACCTGCCGAACCGGATCCGGCTCAGGGTTCGGGCTCTCTTGGGTGGGATTTCGCCACAGATCCAAGCGATCCAGGCGCACTCCGCCGGAAAGTTGTGCTTGCCCCAGCTTCACCTGACTCTCTGCCCAACCGCCCAGCTCGGTCTGCAACCCAGTCGCAGCGTAGGTCACTCGCTCCCCTCCACTGACCGCTTGCTCAAAGGCTTCACGCTGGCCCAGCAGCTCCAGACGCAGGCTCAGCCCCCCCAAAAGTTGAGCGTTCACACGCGCAAGTGTTGGTAAAGGCTGCTGAAACTTGAGCCGAGCTCCGGCTTGAAGGGTCTGCTGCTCCTGGATGCGGGTGTCACCTTCCGGCCCATTCAGATAATAGCCCGTGAAGTTATGGCGGAGCTGAAGCCCTCGCGCTCCCCCCCAAAACAAGAGCTCTGTCAGCCGCTGCCCCTGCTGCCTGCGGTGCAGGAATCCGGCCAAGATCCGCTGGGAGTGCCCCCCCTGCTCAAATCCCTCAGTGTCATACAGCTCATGAATGCCCAGGGTCAGGTCGTCCAGACGCAGAACACCCGGTGACTCAAAGCTGCCGTCGTAGGCCAGCACAAAAAAGCGGGTAAGCTGGGCGGACTGATGCCAGCTCCCCCCCAAGCTCAGACGAATTGCCCAATAATCTCGCTGAGGCAAGCGCCACGGACCTCCAGCCCCTTCAAGCTCGAGGGTCAAAAAGGATTGCGGCAGCGAAACAAAAGGTCTTGCCGCCATCCGAATTCCGAGCGCGCTATCAGTGCCCACAAAAAAGGAGGCACTGCGATATTCAACGCCCTCCAGCAGGACATACTGAGCAGCACCTGCGACCGCAAAGTTTCCCACGTCAAGGCTTGGAATCCCTTTGAGGTACTCGAGACGCTCCACCAGGGCATGCGGCAAAAAATACAGATCGAGATACCCTTGCCCGTGAATGTTGGAAACTTCATTCAGGGGAATGCCTTCGAGAGAGACCGCCAGCTCCGCCCCATGTGCGGCATCAAAACCACGGAGAAAAAACTGAGCGGCCTTGCCTTCACCGCCATGTTTGGAGAGCTGAAGGCCCGGCACACGCTGGAGCATCGATTCACTCTCATGGAGAGGCAAGAGCTCGAGCTGCTCGCGGGTCAACGTGCCTTCGGATGCCCCCGCCTGGGGTGCCCGCCGCTCTACGACGTCGATGGCTGGAACAGCTTCAACCGATGGAGGGGGGCGAACACCCCCGCCTGACTTATACGACGCCGGTGGAGCTGCTGGTTTAGAGTGCGACGCGCCGAGGGCACCAGATGCCTCCGCCTCCGCAGGATCGGGCTCCGTCGAAGGAGTGCTGGCCCCATCTTGGGCCGCCTCCGGTTTCGCAAGACGGTTGAAGGCCCCTGGTGAAGCCGCTTCAGCCGCTGCCTCATGCCCACTCTTTTCCTCTCGAACCGGTGTCGTTGATTGCGCAGCAACAGGACTACTCACGGCGATACTCAGGGTCATGACTCGTGCCAAGCTCGCCCACCGCAGCAGGTTCCGACAGGCTCTCCAACTCTGGCAAGAAAAAATACGGAAGAGTGGGTGCAAAAACACACTCGTCATACAGTGGATCACACCTCTCGACAACACGTATGCAGTCCTCACGAAATTATCTTATGGGGGATATAACCGAGGCAAGGGGGGAGATGCAATGGATTCGAGCGAGGGAGAGTGCGGCCATTTGTCGCAGGGAGGGGCTAAGGATGGGCAATGTTCTCTTGCTCCGGATGATTTCCAGTGGCAGGGTGTACCCCTCCATGAGCGGCTCCCCGCTCCGGCTGCGTGACCGTCAAGGTGGAGCGACCGTCACGCACTCCGGCCACACCCGGGAAGGGTATAGGTAAGGAGCTGAGGCTCGCGTGCTCCTGCTGAGCGGGATCCGAACGCTCGACACTGCCCAGCTCGGCGGCAGACGCCTCTTGAAGCTCGACACGCTCCGGCTCGGCCAATAGGACCTCATCCAGTGCCGTGGTGGCATGCCCCAGACGCTCCGGCGCAGGCTCCGCCTGCCCAGTCGTTGCCAGCGAAGGGAGAAGAGAGGTTGCCTGATTCTGGGCAAGCTGAAGACGATAGGTGTCTCGATAGCCGTGATAGTTACGAATCACCCGGCGCACGTAGGTACGGGTCTCTTTGTAGGGAATCTCTTCGGCCAGATAGTCGTCTTCCAGCTCACCAAAACGTTTGACCCAACGAGAGACCGCCGCAGGCCCCGCGTTATAGCTGGCGAACGTGCGCACCAAACTTCCGTTATGCAGGGCCAACATCGCCCGCAGATACTCCGTACCCAAGCGCAGGTTAAAATCCGGCTCCGTCAGATAGCTGGGAGAATAACCGGTGATGTCCAACCAACGGGCCACGTCTTTTCCGGTGTAAGGCATGATCTGCATGAGCCCTGTGGCACCCACCGGACTCTTGATCGTCGCACGAAAGGTACTCTCTTGCTGAATCAGCGCGGCCACCACCGCCGGATCAAGCCCTCGACTCAGCGCGTGTTTTACAATGGCTTCACGATAGGGCATCGGAAAGGCCAGGGCTCGACGCTGAGGGGTGCTATCTTCTGGCTGCATCGGTTTAGACAAGAAGTTATGTCCGTACCAGATGGCGCTCAGGATATTGCCCATACAGTGACGAAGGGCTGCCGCCATCCAGCGGGTCTGGGCATCGGCGTCGGGATGTTTGATGGCAGACTGAAGCTCGTTGATGGCATCGGTCATGTTCTGCATGAGCCAGAGCTCTTTGGCCTTGTCCAGATGCGAGGCGGGGCCGGGCGCAGAGATCAAGGCAAGCTGCTCCGACCATCCCGGAAAGAGCAAACGCGCCGCCATGAGGGCGGGCTCGTGCGAAAGCTCCGGGGCCTCCAGAAATCGGACTTGGGCTTCGGTAGAGACGACGGTGCGAGGATATCCCCCCTGAAGTCGCCAGTCGGCCATCGCTCCATAATAGGTGCCGATGAACTCGCGGGCCACCTGCTGGAAGAGGGACTCTCCTTTGGACTTTTCGCCCACCAGCACGTACATGCGGGCGAGCCAGTAGCGGGCGCGTGCATCTTCTTCGGACCCATCTTGCAGACGCTCGACGATGCCCCGGAGGGCTTCAATGGCCGGGCCATGCTCGTCACGCCGGATGCGAGCCCAGGCCAGGAGCCAAGCAGCTTCATTGGCTTCGGAGCGGCTGGGGTACAGATCCACCACTTGCTGATACAGGGACTCGGCTTCGGCAATCTTGCCTTCATCTTTCAGCAAGGATGCCATGATGAAAAATGCTTGAATGCCTTCGTCGGTGGGATGGCTGGCGGTAAACCGCTTGAGCAAGGAGAGCCGAGAGGCGGCGTCCCCCCGTTTGCCCATCTCTTTTTGCAGGGCTTCAATGGTCTGCCAGTTGGGCCGCCCTCCCGAGACCTCTTCGTCCATCAACGAGACCAGGAGCTGCTCGGCTTCATCATGGCGGGCCAGCTTGAGATAACAGTACCCTTCGAGACGCTTGAGATCGGTCTGCACTTCGGGGATGTTGCAGTTCCGTCGAGCATCTTGGATCAGCTTGAGGGCATCTCGATCAGCCCCCTTGCGCACCAAACGGGCCAGCTCGTCGCGGCGTAAGTACCAGTCGATGCCACGCTCGGCTGGCTCCAGGCCCACACCCACCCGGGTGGCGGCAGCATTGGCTTTGCTCTTGAGGGTGCCTGTGGCAAGCTGCTCTGCAAAGACAAAATGAACGTAGGCATCCCCTCGACGGCCAGCGGCTTCGCAGATCTCTCCATAATAATAGTAAATGATGCCTTTGCTGGGCCCGTTTTCGGCAGCCAGGGCCATCGAATAAGCAGTCTCTGCTTCCTCAAGCCGGTTGAGCGCATGCAGGGCACGGCCTCGCAGATAATGCCCCCAACCAATCAAGATGGTGCCGGGATGGGCCAAGAGCTGATCGCCATATCCCAAGACCGCGACGGCCACTTCAGCGGTCATGGGGGCGTCCGGCTCCGCATCGTCGAGGATCAACATGCGGCCCAAGTCGCGGAGGAGGTAGTCCTTCATGGCCGGATAACGCTCGAGCAGGCTCTGGAAGGCAGGACGCGCTTCGGCAAAATCTCCCCGCGCAAAAGCAGCCCGGGCCTGAATGTACTCACGGCGAAGGGCGACCTTTTCAGGGCTCAGCTCGGGATCGGATGAGGCGGGCCAAGCACTCTGAGCGGGGGCATCGAGCTTCTCGATGGGCACACTGAGCACCACGGGAGCAGGCTTTTTCCGCTTGGACTTGGAAGCAGTGCTGCTCTTTTTGCCCGATGATTTTTTTGCGCTGGACTTTTTGCTCGATGACTTTTTGCTGGACGCTTTTTTACTGGAAGACTTCTTGCTGGACGTATTGCTGGTCTTTTTGTTGGAAGACTTTTTGCTGCTCTTGGCGGCCTCTGCCACCGGCGCAGGCATGGTCCCCACGGCCACAAACAGGGAGACACTCAAGATCAACAGCCGCACCCAGCGCCTAAGGCTTGGGCGAGCTGCTGAGGGGGGCCGCGATGTAGAAGTCAGAAAGCGCATACCCAACGTACTCCTGCGCCACCGGGGACGCTGCAACGGTTGAAGACCATGGGTCTTCCCTGAAGAGTCCAGTATAACATAAATGTCGCTGCGACACCAACCTTCCGCTGATCCCTTCATCCATCTCTTGAGCAATGCTCAC
The DNA here is from genome assembly GCA_046075485.1 of Myxococcota bacterium. Taxonomy (GTDB): domain Bacteria; phylum Myxococcota_A; class UBA796; order JAJRTE01; family JBJTQF01; genus JBJTQF01. Next base: position 46,299 of record JBJTQF010000371.1, read on the forward strand.
TTTTGCCCCTACGGAGAAGGGGTTGGCACTTGACGCTGTGTCTCGACACGTCACATTGCCCACCCGCAACACGCTTACGACGACACCGCTTCCTGTTAAACCGTATCTTGTAGCACAGAGAGGGACCGCCACCGCACTCAACGCTTCTTCTTCTTCTTCTTGACGGCATGATGGGGCGAGTTCTTCGGCGAAGGCTGCGATTTCTGCTTCTTTTTTGACTTGCTGACCACGGCGGCTTTGGGCTGATACTTCCAGCCTTCACGCTTCATCCAACGCCACCAGAAGACCTGAAGGTCCGAAAACTGCTCCGGCATGTGCTCCAGACGTGCGCCGGTCAGCCGCTCCAGAAGACGATGGGCGTTGTACGCCTGGGGCTGAGGCCCCTCCAGGGCTTTTACCAACACGGCACTGTTGGCAAGTGTCAAGGCACTGAGCTTATAACCGGCCTGCTGAAAGCCCTCCAGACGAACTTCATCCCACGAGAGCAGACGCTCCTGCCACTTGGGGGTCTCCACACGCAATGACGCCTCCAGCGCCGGTGTCAGGGGCCGGTTCAGCAGGAGCGTGAGGGCCAGTCGAGCTTGCTGCTGCCGCATCGGCTCCACATGCTGCAAGTCTTCAAGCAGGACCGGAAGAGACTCCAGCCGACCAAGCTCGGCCAGCGCCAGGGCCGCCACTTGTCGTTTGCTCATCCCCTCCCCTGCCGGAATGCCTCTTGCCAAAAGCCAAGGCAAGCCCTCAAAGGTATTGCGGGAAAGCCCTCCACCCGGATAGGTCTGCCGCTGCTCGCCTCGCCAGTGCTGCTCCTCTTTCAACCATGCCAGCAGCAGAGGCTCGATGCCCTCCAGCTCCAGACGGATGGCCAGCGCCAGCCACGCCTCCAGCACAACCGGATCTGTCTCCCGCCGCAACTTCTCCAACAGCAAGGGCTGCCAGGGCGCATCGGCCAGCTCACTCAGGCCCTCCGGCGGCACCAAACGCTTGTTCTGCTCCACACGGGGCGTTGCAGGCAAAGGCGACTCCGATGCAGCGTCCCGAGAGACTTCAGCACCTCCCACAGCGGATATACCGGCGGATTCCACGCCGCTGGCATCAAGCAGCACCTCGGGAACACGCGGCTCAGCCCCTCCATTCAGCCCCGGATCGCTAGCACCCTGTCCCATATCGGTGATACCCTCCGGGCCCTCCTCCACGGCATCCGCCCAGGTTGCTTGGCGTAAGAGCTCCAGCCCTCGCGCTGCACCCACCCGCACACGAGGGGCGGGATCGTCCAGCAGGCTCACCAGACGCCCGGTCGCAGAACGCGCGCCCAGCAGGCCCAAGAGCTCCGCCGCACGCGCCCGATACTCCGGATCTCCATCTTGTAAATAGCCGATGGCCTCCTGAATACGGGCCTGCCGAATCGGTGCCGGCTCCCGCGCAAAGGAAGTCAGACGCCCCATGTCTCGGCAACCTTCTCCCAAGTCTGCATCACTACACATCACACGCAGATGCAGGTGATCGTTGTGAGGACGACTGTCCCCCGGCTGCCCGAGCACCTCCTCCGCCCGCTGAAGCAGCTCCAGAGGCTCTCCCACACCCTGGGCATGGGCCAGAAGCTGAGCCCTCAAGGGCTTGGAGATAAAGAGCCACTGCACTTGAAGGGTCTCGTCCAGCAACAGCAGCTTGACCACCGTCCATGTCCGAGGCGCATCAAAAAAGACCCGCTCCGCCCGCGAGCGCCCACGGGCGTCAAGGGGAATAAAATCGGCAGGCTCCACCGGATTTCCGTCGAAGTCCCGGTAGAAGAAGGCCAGATCCACATCACGGCCCGCATTATGTGACACACTATATGGGATATCTCCACCAAAAGGACGCGCCAGATGCCCCAGGCTCAGCACACTGCCCGGATGGGCCTGCTGCACCCCCTCGGCCACCCGGACCAAGGCTCGCACCAAGGGCGGTGTCCCGTAGGTTAACCCACGCGCAAGCTGGCGCGGCATCACCCTCAAGGCGGGATGATCAAGGGGCAGGCCCATGCTCCGCGCCAGATGCCCATCTCGTGTGGTTCCCACGGAGGCGGCATCAGGATTCAGAGGCGGCAGGAAAGGATGGAAGGGCTCCCCCGGTGCAGGAAAAGGCAGAGCCACCGGCGTCATCACCTCTTGATAACGCAGGGGCTCGATTACAGACAAGCTCGTGGGCTCCTGAGCAGGCACATGGGCCACACATCCCACCAGCATCCATCCCATCCATATGTCCAAACGCTTCATGAGGTACTCCTGTCTTGGGTTCAGGATACCCTGTCCCGCCGGGATACTCAAGCAGCGGTGTGCGGACGGACAACAGCTTGAGAGGACAGCAGAAGCGGTTGAGGGCCGGCGCGGGCGAATTGGACAGGAGCAGGTTCACGGAGCTGGTTCACGGAGCAGGTTCACGGAGCAGGTTCACGGAGCAGATTCACGGAGCAGGTTACTGGCGGGAGTCTCGAGGCAAATATTCCGTTTACCCCTGGCGTGGGCGTATTACTCGTCTGGTGTCACAAAGATGGTGTCAGCGGTGCCACTGAAGGCAGAGGCATCCATCGGCACCGCCACCAACGAGTTAGCATTGGCGACACTGGAGGCCACCATCACCGGCGCGTTGACCGAGCTTCCCAGCAGCTCAAGGGAAACCGAGTCACCAATGATCACACCCACCACATGGTCGGCCATGATGGTGGAGTCACCATTCTCGTCCACCGAGGAGGTCACAGAGGTGCCCAGCACTTGAGCCATCATGCCGTCGCCAATGATCACCCCCACCACATGGTCGCCAATGATCACCCCCACTACATGGTCGCCAATGATCACGCCCACCACGTGAGAGCTGATCACATAACCGTTGAGGGCGTCACCAATGATCACGCCCACGACATGGGAGCTGGTGAGACTGGAATTCATGTTCTGCAAGAATGAGAGATTCTCGCTCACCCAGGTCGAAGAGGGCGCATTCACAATCGGAGAGACACCCGTCAAGTTGGTGAAGTAAATCGAAGGATCCATCGGGACAATGGCCAAGCTGAGCACAGAGCCGTTGAGCAAGGTCACGTCCTGAGCCACTTCCGCCGTGACGCTGGAGGAGGTGCCCCACCCGAAGCTCTGCGGGGTGGAGAAGGTCACGGTCAAGGGCTGATACCCGTTCGGATTAGAAGCGGTCAAGGCATTCAAGTAGGCTTGATTGCTGGTGATGGCCACGGGAGCCCAGGCATTCAAGGGGCCCAAGGGCTTGGTGACATACTGTGTGGCAATCCAGCTCGGCATATTGTTGACACCGGGCTGAGCTTTCATCAGGATGGCAGCGCCCTGGGTCACAGGGTCGGCATTCCATGCCTTCAAGGCAGCGTAATAGCCCTCGCTCACGTAGTAGAAGCTGCGCGGCGGGAGGCTGACCTTACCATTACCATCCACCACACGGTCCACTTGCAGACCAAAGGCAACCGGGCTGGAGGAGCTGGTTGTCACGGTGGAGACCGTGGCGACCACAGCTTGGCCCTTGTTGTTGGTGATCACGCCAAAGGTGGAGCTGCTGGTGCCGAACCAGTGACCGGCCACCAGCTTACCCTTCGCAGGCTTGCCTTCGGTGTCGATGACCTGGATCAAACCCGCCGTGGCCCACTTGCCGCCATAGACGTACAGCAGCGGCAGGACGTTGACAAAATACTGGTTCTGATTGAGGGTCTCTGGATTGTTCTCGACGTAATTTTTCGCACGCAGCGCACTGATCACCCCCATCTCTTGACGGGTCGCAAACTGAGCGGACCCCCAGATGGCGTTGGTGTGGGTTACGATGGCGGAGCGGGCCACGTCCGGGTCCGCGCCCAAAGCCAAGAGCAGGGCGGCAGTCCCCGAGACATGTGCAGCAGCCTGGGAAGTGCCCGACATCAGGTAATAGTGCAGCGCAGAAGGATTGCCTGCCTCGATGCTCTGGGCCACAATGCCATCCACCTTGCCGTCATTGTTGACGTCCAAGCTGCCATCACCACCGGGGGCGGTGACATCGACGGAGGGCCCAAAGTTGGAGTAATTGGCGACCCACGACTTTCTGCCACTGGTCAAGCGGCTGGCACCGACGCTGATGGCTTCGACGTAGGCACTGGGATAAGATGCGTCTGAGGCGGCTTCGTTGCCAGCAGCCACCACCACCACACAGTTGTTGTCGAAGGCCGTCTGCATGGCGGCGCTCATGGCGCTGCCCGGGATATAACCATAGGGGAAGGACAAGCTCATGTTGAGGATGTCAGCGCCGTTGCTGGTCGCAAACAGAATGGCGTCCACCAAGTCCAGCTCGTTGCCCGCATTTCCTCCGTCGAGCACCCGCACCGGCATGATGCCCACACCCGGGGAAACCCCAAAACTTCCACCATTGGCGGCAATGATGTTGGCAATGTGGGTGCCGTGGCCGCTGAGGTCGTTGGCATGGGTGTCGTCTCCTACGAAGTCATAACCCGCCGCCACCGGAGAGCCCGCCAAGTCCGGACTGGCCACATATGTATGGGTCGAGGTTGTATAGTTTTCGTAAGCGACACCGGAATCGATGACGGCCACGGTGACGGTTGCCAGAGCAGGCATGTCAATATCGTCGCCGAACCACCGATAGTTCCAGCCGATCTGGTCCAGATTCCACTGATAGGCGCGATAGGTGGCAGTTCCATCGGCCAGCGAAGCGGCTCGTACCACCCCTTCCGGCTGGCTGGCTTCAATCACCCGCTGCTCTTTCAGCGTCGCCAGAAAAACGTCCAACGAGCCCCCTTCGGGAACACTGACGCGCCAATATCCACTCGGGCTCTTTCGCAATACTCTTGAGCCAATCGAGGCCAGCCATGCTTCGGCTTCGGCTTCAGCTCGTGGCTTCACCAGGGCCACACCGTCACGCACTTCGACGTTCCGCCCATTCAGCTCCAGGGTGCGGGTGGCCAAACTGCTCACCTGCACCGAGTCTGTCTCTCTCAGTGACGCCTCATCCATGCCGGGGCCTTCACGCTCATCCAGCGTAAGATCCACTCGCTCATGGAGGGTGCCCACCGAGGTCGTCGTTGCCGAGGGCCAGAGCCACATACCGGCCAATGCCAGAGCACCCGCTCCAGCCATCCAACGTGCGCGAGAGGTCCAATCTCGCTGCCCATCGCTTTTTTCGTGATATCGGGTCACCTTGCTCCAAATGCTTCGCGTGACTTTGCCCATGCCCGACCTCCTGTTTTGAGAACTTACATCCCCACATGAAGCTCCCTCTGTTCTTTTGCCTGATTCAGAAGCCTCTCATAGCGTCTGCTCGATAGCCTCTCTCTTTATACGTGACAATATAAACGCACCGACCACCTCACAGGAAAATCCCTGTCCATGTTGTTATGTCTCAATGGAAGACTCAAGCTGCTCCCAGGCTTCCTGAATGGCGCGATGTTCAGGAACGCCTAAGAGCATCTGGCGACGAAGGGATTGATCTTCGATTTTGGAGATGCGCTGAAGCAGCTCTTCGCGTGCTTCCTGCAACAACCGAATGCTGAGATCAAACCTTGCCTCTACAAACACACGAGATAATTTATACTTAATATTATATACACTTTCCAACTTTTCACTATCTTTTTCAAGCTCCTCAAGCGCCGTGATTGCCATTTGAATTGCCTCATCATGTCGCCCCAACAGGGCCAGCACTTCTGCTCGGCAAGCCTGCAATCCATAGCGGTGAGGGCTCAAAACCAAGGCACGCTCCACCGCCAACAATGCGTCCTGAAAATGCCCTTCTCTCAGCTCGAGGTCTGCCAATCCCTCATGGAGTTCTTCCAAACTTTGTGCGAATCCTCCCACTTCGGCCAAGGTAATCCCCTGCTGAAGCCGCTCGCGTGCTTCCTCCAAGCGTCCTTGCGCCAACAGCGTGCGTGCTAAGCCGTGATGGGCTGCCACTTCGTAATACTTGAGTTCCGCCTGATGTGAAAGTTGAATGGCCTGAAGACAACACTGCTGAGAGCGAGCATAATCTCCCATGCTATGGGCCGCAAAACCGATATTGTTCAGCAACACAATCTCATCGGCGCGATCTCCGAGCTGCCGTTTGAGATGCATGGCCCGCTCCCAGATGCGAACGGCCACGTCAAGCTGACCGTCATAAAACTCAAGGGCTCCAATATTCACCAAGATGGAGCTGACTTGCCCAATGTCTCCCCGAAGCTGGGCTTGCTGGAAGGCTTCATTGAGCCGCTGTCGCCCTTCAGTTGAACGCCCCAAACGGGAAAGAATGAACCCAACATTTGCAAGATCTCCGGTCAATTCTTGAAGATTATTCGTCTTACGCGCCAGCACCAGGGCTTGTTCAGCCACTTGGAGGGCCTTCTCCAGGTTGTTTTGCATGGTGTGCAGGCGACAGATCGGACGTAGGGTCCGTGCCGCTCTCTGTTCGTCCTTTTTCGCCAGCGCAATGTTCAAGGAACGCTCCAACAAAGCCAAACCTCGGGGAACTTCTCCCGAGCGGGAGAGAAGGCTGCCCTCCGCCCGCAGCACATCACACAGATAGAGGTCGTCGTCAAGCTCTCGAACCACTTCTTTCCAGCGGCTGATCACTTCTCGCTGGCGCTCTCGGTCGGTGAGCAGGTTCAGCACCGCCACTTGGGCGTCGAGGATCTCGATGAGCTCGGTACGACTCCCAGTAAGCTGACAGATCTGCTCGGCAGCATGGTAAAACTCGTAGGCTTCACGATTTTGACCTCGCGCCCGGGAGATATCACCCGCTTCTCGCAGGTAGAGACGCTGTTTGTCGGTGCGGGTGGTCCGCCGATAGTGCTCCGCCAAGGCGAGGACCAAGCTGGCCCGGTTGTTTTCGGTCAGCCGACGCTCGAGGGCCGCGCCCACCGCTTCATGCAGATTGCGCCGGATCGAGGCCGGAATGGTCTCGTAGATGGTGTCTCGAATCAGCGCATGCTTAAAGAAAAAGGGCTGATCGGGATCCCGTGAGGTCTGGTGGGAAAGCACCCCCTCCAGCTCACTCATGCCACCTTGAGCCACGTCTTGACGCACGATGTCCAGCCCTTCAACACGCTCGAGCCGGGCCATCAAGACGGTGAAGTCAAAGGGTACCGGATACACCTCTCGCAACAAGGAGAGAGAGAATGTTCGACCGATCACACTGGCTGTTTTAAGAGTTAGCTGCGCGCCTTCGTCCAGCCGCGCGACTCGGGCCAGGATCACTTCCCGCAGGTTACGCGGAATCACCGACAGCACATCCGGGGCCAGCCGAGCGGTCCCGTCTTGCTCAAGCTGGATCCACTCGGCATCTCGCATGAGCAGGGTCAATTCTTCCAGCAGAAGCGGAAGCCCCTCGGCTCGTTCGATCAGCAGGCTCTCCAGCTCCGCCGCCAGATGCCGCGCACCCAGATGACGACAGGCCAGGTGAATCATGGCTTCACGCGACATACCACTGACTTCGATCTCGGTGATGCCTGGGATCGACTCGAGCAGGTTGAGGATCTCCCGCTGTCCGGGCTCTTCGTCTCGACGGCTGATCAGCAAAAAGCAGGGCAGGTTGGAGAGGTTTCGGGCCAAATAACGCAGGAGTCCCACCGAGGCTTCATCCATCCAGTGGGCGTCTTCAAACAGGATGCTCACCGGTTGGCGCAGATGAGCCCGCTGAAACATCTCGAGCACCAAGGAATGCAGGGCATTACGACGCTGACGGGTGTCCAGGCTCTCCGTGGTGGGATTTTCGGGGATTCGCACGCCCGTGACCATGCTCAACAAGGGAAGGCGAGGCATCAGGTCGGCACCCAAGGAGCTCACCCGCTCTTGAATCCGCTGGATCAGCTCTGCCGGGCGCAGCTTGGGCTCTAGATCCAGCCAGTCGCGAAAGACCGGCACCCAGGCATGATAGGGCGCGTTGCGGATGAGCGCACTGCACTCTCCTCGATACACCGCCACCCGGCGCGTCTCCTGAAGGAACGTCCCGATGGCCAGCAGCAAGGCAGACTTGCCAATGCCTGGCGCTCCCACCAGGGTCACCGCTCGCCCTTGTCCAGCCAAGGCTTCGTCGGCTTGCTCACGCAGACGAGACATCACCCCTTCGCGTCCGACGATGGCCCCTCGGGAGCGGCTGGTCAAGCGGGTGCCATAAGCGCCCTCACCATACAACACACGGGAGGTCACCAAGTCATGCTCTGCACCGGAAGCAGCCACAGGAGGCGGACCCCAGTCAAAACCAAAGCCCGAGCGTGAGACCGTCATCCGCTCCGCCACCGCTTCCCACGGTCCCGCATGTTGAGCCAGCCGACGCGCCAGCGCCACCCGTGAGCCACTTGCCACAAGGGCAGGCACCGCGCTGTGAGCCAAGGGCACAAAGAGCGCATTACCGGTTGCCACACCGATGCGCTGGTTGGAGAGCGAAGGCAGATCACGCGCCACACGCTGAAGTGAGAGGGCGGTGCGGAGGGTTCGGGCTTCGACATCCGCCATGCTCTTGGATGTATCAAAGACCAGCTCAGCCAAAGTTATCTGTCCCACCGAGAGGCGAATGAGTCGGCCTCCTTGCTCCCGCATGAGCGCGAGAGAGCGCTGATACCACAGGTTGAGGGCCACCAAGCCATTGGCGGAGTAGGGATCCAAGCCGATGCTCTGAATAGAGAGAAAACAAGCCCGCTGTATACCACTGAGCGGTTGCGCCTCCCTCCGACGCGGCTCCAAGAGGGTCAAAGGAGAGAGAAGTGCTTCGACCTCCACCGAGGGATGAAGGGCATCCAATCGACACACCACGGGCGTCGGCAGAGGGGGGGTTGTCAATGCCACTTCGGAGTCAATGCGTCCGCCTGCTGACGGATGGATCAGCACCTCAAGCTGAGCGGCTTGCTCGGAAGCGCGGCTGGCTTCATCCAGAGCAGCGCCGGTAAAGACGAGCTGAGCACCCACCTCTCCGGTTCCCAAGATGAAGCCGTGGAGGATGCCCGATGCCACCCCAAACTGGAGCTTCACGGCCTTGCCAAAAACCGTAGGCAAGGCTTCTGACCAGCGCTGACCGGCCGCTCGCAGCTCGAGACTGGTCTGGAGGGCCCGCATCACACTCTCTCGTAAGGAGAGCTCATCCCGAAAGTAATACGTTACCCCTCGCCCGTTGAGCTCCAAGACGATCCCACCAAATCGTTCGGCACGCTCGACGAGCTGTTGCTCCAGATGCTGGAAGCCCTCACGATAGGTCTGCGTGGCCGCCGGATCTCCTTCGAGATTGGCAAGTGCCTCATCCATGCCTTCCCAGCGCAGGACCAAGACGGTCCCCTGGAAAGGCTGAACGCGACGCTCGGACTCCAGTTGAAGGCGCAGCGGCTGAAAAATAGCAGACACCGAGTGACGTTCCGACATGCGTAAATGCTCCGTTGGAGGAAAACCGGACTGGTAGGGTGTCAGCCCTCATGAGGGAAGACTGACGGTGGATATTCCGATGATATTGAACAGTTCAGGCTGGTCATCGGCGCTCAAAGTGCTGAAATTTTAACGCACCCTTCACCAGAGGTACAAGTGCTTTTGGATGACTTTGAGCTGAGAAATGCCCAGAACGACATGAGAAAGAAATGGCAGGAAAGGCGAGGAGCCGCTCAGGACGGGCTGGCGAGGGGGGAGCGTGGGAAAAAAGAGGAGGTCATTGAGCACTCGGTGATGCGCTCAATTCTGCGCAATCCGCAAATTCACGGTGAATACGTGTAGTTACCGAGTGTGAAGTTGATGTCGAGTATCACCACATTGTCTTGCACTTCAATGGGTGCCAGGGTCGAGCCGTTCTGAGTATAAGCACCCACCACATCCTGCGGGCCCGGTCCCTCTCCGTTGGAGTCTCCATTCACATCCAACATGCCCAACACGTAGTAGGTACCTGGATCCAGCTCCATGAAGCTGTAGACCAGCGGGAAGAGCGGATTAAAGACCTGGAGGCGAAGCGGCCCATCGGTCATATCGGGATCGTCAAAGAGGGCAATCACCACCTGATCGGCGGGGGTGACCGTCCCGGAATAGCTGATGGTGCCCGCAAGACCGGTATCATACACCGGCTGCACAAGCTGGATGCCGATCCCCCCCAAGCTGGAGCCTCCCACCGACACCGTGGCGCTTCCATTGGCGTCAAAGGTGGGATCCAAGACCCCATCCCCATTGCTGTCCGTGATGGCCCTGACCAGCACGGAGCCCAACCCTCCCGGCGTGCGGAAGGTAAAGTTGCCAGGTGCGCTCAGCTCGGCACTGCCCAACACCGTCGAAGTGCCCTCGACCATCGCGGTGAGGTAGATGGGCGTGCCAGCATAGGTGTCATGGGCCGCCACAGAGCCCGACAAGCTCACGTAGGAGATCGGACGGGGCAAACCACTCGGCCCCACCCCTTCGATCAGGATGTTGATGTTGCTGCCCCCCAGCTCGGAGAGTGGATAGGGGTTATCCTCTGCCAGTCCAGCCGGATCGCAGGGCTCATAGAGGCCGTTGCCATCCAAATCGGCGTAGGCGACCAACGCGGTGGTATCGGTACACACGTTGACAGAGACGCCAAACTCACCGCTGCCGTCCCGCTCCTGCTTTCCAAGAATTTTCCCCGAGTAGTCTCCTCGGAAGCCCACCACGGCAATCGAGACACCCGCGCCGGAGGGGTTGTCGTAGAGCACGTTGCCTGCAAAGAGTCCTGCGCCGCCACATCCACCTCCTCCGGTGGGACGTGCCGCCAAGTCGAGCACCACATCCACCTCTTCGATGGGATCGGCTCCGACGGAAACAGGGGAGTCCAGAGACTCACGCTGGAGATCATATCCGGTGATGATCTCATCGGCGTCGATGTCGGCCACTGCCACGACAAAGAGCGGGCCGCTGTCGGCGGGAACCTCTAAAGAATAAAATCCGGGGGCATCGAGGGTGGCTTTTCCGAGGGGGTAACGGATGTCAGCGGGGTCCGACACCGCGTACACTACGATCTTGCCAGAACGGGCACTGAAGGTTGCCGAATCGAGGGCAACGCCCGAATCACGATCCACCGCCGTCACGGTGCCAGAGATGCTGGTGCGAGGTGGCAAGGGGGTGGACGTGGGATCGGCAGGTGTCGCGGTGGGCTCCGGGGTGGGGCTCGACACCGGGGTGGGGGTGGGGGTATCGTCATCATCTCCGGTGGTGCAGCCCATGCTGAATCCGCTCAACGAGAGGGTCAGCAATGTGGCCATCGATCCGTACAGAGTGATGTTGGAGCGGCGTTTGGATGGCATGAGGATCCTCCATAAAATATTGCCAAATAAAGATGATTCTTCCAAGTCTTTTTATCCTATCAAAAATCACTTGCCTTTACATACTATTTTATCAACTTCTCTCACTTGGCTCAGAATCCACCTGGCCCTCACGCTCTGAAGTGGATCTCTGCTCCATTTTCAGGTAGGAATAAGCTTTTTTTGAGCCCCCCTCATGAGGATTTCCATGCACGCTTTTAAGAGACCGGTCCTACCGGAAGACTTGGGACAATCGACCCCTTCGTTGATCCATTGGCTCAAGCATTGTCTTCCTGAGCTCTCTGGCAACGCCGTCAAGAAGCTGATCGAGACCGGCAAGATCCAAGTAGATGGCAAGACTATCACACACCCCGTGACACCGCTCAAGGTGGGCCAAGAGGTGGCTTGTGTGCCTCAAGCGCCCCGCGCTGACAAGCAACATCTTCAGGGCCCGAAGCTCTATCACCTCGACAGCATGGTGGTGGTGGCCGAAAAACCCACCGGGCTGCTGACCCTGCCCTTTGAGGAAGAGCGGGTGGCACTGCTCACGGAGGTCATGCGGGTCATCCCCAAGATCGAAAAAGCGGGGCGTATTTTTCCCTTACGGGGTGTACATCGGCTGGACAAGGAGTCTTCCGGGCTGGTGGTCTTTGCCCGCCACGTCAAAGCGCAGCAGCAGCTTCAGGCTCAGTTTGAAGCTCATACGGTGGAGCGGGCGTATCTGGCGCTGGTTCACGGGGAGGTTGCCTTTGATGGCCGCGTGCGTCATCAATCCGTTTTGGTGCCGGATCGAGGGGATGGCCTTAAGGGATCGGCCCATTCTCCCGAACAGATCGGCAAACATGCCGTGACTTACCTGGAGGTGCTCGAGCGCTTGCCAGGTGCCACACTGTTGCGCTGTGAGCTGGAGACGGGTCGCACCCATCAGATCCGCATCCACTGCGCGGAGCTGGGCCATCCGCTGGTCGGTGAGCCGGTGTATATCCGCGACTTTCGAGGAAAGCTCCTGGATGCACCCCGCATGATGTTACATGCGACCACGCTGGGATTTGACCATCCTGCCTCGGGGGAGCGTCTGCGCTTTGTCAGCCCTCCCCCCGCTCTGTTTGAGAGTGTGCTCCAGCGGCTTCGGAAGTTGGCCCGCTCAGCTTAACAAGGAGATTGAATGGTGGAAAAACAATGGCGGGTGCTGATCTGTGACGATGATCTCTACGACGTGGCCGCGCAGCTTCCCGTACCGCAGGCGCTGAAAATCCAGGTGATGGATCGCGCCGATAACTGTGTTGAGCAGGTCTTGACGTGGCAGCCTCACGCCGTTTTGATGGATTTCCACATGCGCTCCCCCCTCAAAGGTGATGAAGCCGTTCGGCTCCTCCGTGCATCCTATGGGCAGACCCTGCTGATTGTGGGCATCTCTTCGGCCAGCTCTCTCAATCATCGGCTGCAACAGGCGGGGGCAAACTTTGTGGTGCCGAAGCCGCAGGTGTCCAGCCTGCTGCAAGAGCTGGTGATGATCATTCCAGCATCACTGGAACCCGTCCCACCGCTGCCCTGAGCGTTAGGCTTCGATGATCGCCCGCGCGTGGGCAGGATCATGTTCTTTAAGAAACTGCAACCAGCGTAGCTGCTTGAGCACTTGCGCTCGTACTTCCAGACGATACTTGTGACGACTGTTACCCAGGCGATGCTCCAAATAGACCACCCCGTGCTCACTGCCGGGCGCATCGTCCCCTTCTTGGAGGATTCCCGTCACAAAAAGGCCCGCGCATAAGGTAGGATCCCGACGGAGCACTTTAAAGGGCTGAGCGTCAAGCAGCCGATCTACCTGAAACGCAGTGCCTCGATCTACATATATATAATAGTCTCGAATGTCCTGAGAGAGCTCGCGGCGACAGACGAGCCGAAAGAGACCCAGCTCTTTCAGATCAAAGAGGACACCGACAATCCGAATCATCACAGGCTCCTCCGGCGCTTTCCTTAAGCAGTGCAGGATACATATCTGATTGATGATAACGGTTTTACAAAACGTGGTCAAGTCATCCCCCGGAAGGGTTCGGAAGGAATCAACATGCCTCAGCTTGCCCTCTACCAGTACGAAAGTTGTCCGTACTGCGCCAAAGTCCGCCGTGCCATGCAGGATCTTGGGGTTGAAGACCAGATTGAGCTGCGTAACACCCGTAAAGATCCGGCCCACGCGGAAGCACTACGCCGTCTCACCGGCATGAGCCAAGTCCCCTGTCTGCTCATCGATGGGAAGCCCCTGCTGGAGTCAGACGATATTGTAGAGTATCTTTATAAGCTGTTTGGAAAAGGCAAGACACCCCCTCGACGAAGCTGGTTTTGAGCGTTGATTGAACGAAGCGGTGGGCACAGGCTGGATTCCAGCGAGGCTGAAGAGTGCGAATGGCGGAAGCGGCAGAAAGGGAGCTCTCGGCATGGAGCAGGTGCTACTAACCGGTGCAAACGGATTTTTAGGCCGAGCGATCTTGCGGCGACTGCTTCGGGAGCCCGTGCGGGTGCGTACGTGTGTGCGCACCCCAGCGGAGGAAGGGCCACTCCGGGCCACCTTGGCTGAGGAATTTCTGCCCACAGCTCTGGCCAAGCTGGAGATCCGGGCCCTGGAGCTGACCCAACGGTTTGCCGTGCCGAGTTTGTTGGCAGGCTGTGACTCCGTAATCCATGCGGCTGGAAAGGTGATGGTGGATCGTCGAGGCCCCTCCGCCCTCTATCGTGATCAGGTGGAGACAGCCGCCTATGTGCTCGAGGCGGCACTGAAACAAGGGGTCTCGAAGCTGGTGCTGGTCACACCGGCGCTGAGCCTGGGGGCTTCGGAAAAACCGACGGCGGTGGATGCCTCGGTGGAGTGGACCCTTCACAACCTGCCCTCCCCCTATATCCAAGCCAGTCGGCTGCGGCTCTTGGAGGGACTGCGGGTGGGCTCACGAGGGCTCAAGCTGGTGATGGCGTGTCCGACCTTTTGTGTGGGGGCGGAAGCAAACGCGGGTCTCGCGGGGAGCCTGCGCACGCTCCTGCTGAAGCCGCCTCCGCTCCCGCTGGTGGGTGGGTTAAATGTGGTGGCGGTGCAAGACGCGGCGGAAGGTGTGCTGCGCTGCTGGCGGACGGGATCACCCGGAACAACCTACCTGCTGGGGGGTCATGATCAGAGCTTCGAGCAGCTCAGCCGAACATTGCGCCTCTTACAGACGGAGCAGGTGGGGCGTCGGCGTCGCCAAATTTGGGCAGAGCAGGCAGACTTTAGGCCGTGGGCTCAGCTTGGCACACGCGGTCTTCAGGCGCTGGCGAGCTGGCGGGAGCAGCTTCCTTTGGGAGAGGATTCTCCTTCGGCCCCCTGGATATGGCTCGGTCGATGGTGGTGGTATGCCTCGGGACCGGCGGAGCGGGCACTTCAGAGCCCGGTGATGCCCCTGGATCAGACCTTGCGGAAGTGGTTGGGGGCAGAGCACGGCGAATAAATCCGATACAGCGGGAAAAGGGAGGGGGAATGCAAGAGAACTGCGGTAAGAGATGCGGCATGCTCTTCCCCGCGCTTTAACCTTGTGCTATATTTCCGGTGCAGGTGAACCCTACAGAAAGAGAGTCGATCAGCCGATGCAGGATACGGGAGGCAGAGCGTTTCTGTTTCCTTCTCACGCAATGTGTTGATTTCGGAGCGTTGATGTCCGCCCCCCTCCCAATCCAGCATCCCGCATCTTCGCGAGGTCGCTTTCGGAGACTGCTGCTCAGCTTGGCCGTGCTGGCCTTGCCAATGGCGGCGGCTGCGGGCGTGTCGTCTCGGATGCTCGAGCTTCCGCCAGAGGCGAAGGCCCCCCCTGTATCAGCGGTGGTCAGCTCTCAGGTGGAGCTTGCCGCATTGGTATCAGAGCTGATGCCTGCCCAATCGCCGAGGGTGGACAGTCCGGCTCGCGTGGATGCGTTTGCCAATGCCGGCACCCTGAGCCAGAGTACGGCGGTACAACTGGCGCGTCAGCTTGAGCAGCAGGGCATGCATCGGGATGCTCTCTATCGTTATTTGCTGTTGCATTCCTCCTTGCCTTCGTTGACTCTGCGTGCCCGGGTGGTTCTGGATCACCTCTCCCCTGCCGAAGTAAAGCTGCTCAAGGACTCCAAATCGGAGCTGAAGCGTTTCAGCGAGAACCTGCGACGTTTGGCCTCCTCCGCGCGGGTCGAGAAGATCATGGATCGGCATGGATCCACCCTGGATGGAGCGGTTCAGGCGCTGACCCAGGCATATCCAGGCACGTATCCGCTCACCGAGCTGGAAGGTTTGGCTGGCGAGAGCAGCTCAGAGCATCCGATCTACTTGGTGCCTTCGCTGCTTTCGAGTGTGCCGGTGCGGGTGAAGGTGCCGGTGGACCATGCCCAAGCGCCCTTCCGGGTGAGTGTCCTGCCTGTGAAGGAGCTGACCGCATTCCAGGGTGACGCGGCCTTTTATCGTTATACCGAAGTGGCCCGCTGGGCGCTGGATCCGGTCTTTCGTCGCTTTCAGCGGGAGCTGGTGGAGGTCAGCGGAGTGGGTTTGCCCCTGGAAGAGCAGCTCTTGCGGGCGCTCTTTTTTGCCAATGAAGCCAGTAGTAAACCTGCCGAAGTGGCGGCTTGGCGTTCCATCAGCGCACAGACGGGTTATCATTTGGTGCCCACGCTGGAGGAGCGTCTCAAAGGCTGGCTCAACGACCGCAGCAGCTACCGGACTCTCTCCCTGTTTTTGCCTGAGCTGATGGAACAAGCGGCGTTGATCTCCGAAGGC
Organism: Myxococcota bacterium; assembly: GCA_046075485.1. Lineage (GTDB taxonomy): Bacteria > Myxococcota_A > UBA796 > JAJRTE01 > JBJTQF01 > JBJTQF01. Next base: position 62,282 of record JBJTQF010000371.1, read on the forward strand.
AAGTCCAAGCTGCCCCGACTGGCCGATCCCGGCTTTGAGAAGTGGTCCGGTGCCGTGCTCGATCATTGGCGGGTCGAAGTGGTGGAGCCCTCGCTGAGTGGCACCGCGCGCCCGTCGGTGATCTCTCGCATTCGCAGCGAAGGGCGAAATGGCTGGGCGGTGATGCTCTCGGGGGATAAAAACACCAACGAGTGGCAAGGGGTGACGAGCGAGCCCTTGCTGGTCCTGCCGGGGGATCGGGTGACCGTCGCCGGTCGGCTGCGGGCCAAAGACGTGCGCTCCCTGGGGCGACGGGTGACCGCTGCCCACCTCGAAGCGCGGGTGCTGAGCCGAGACGGTGCGGTGCTTCGTCGAGTGGTGAGCAAAGAGATGCTCGGCACAACCGGTTGGGAGGACGTCCAGCTCGAGTTTGTGGTGCCTGCCGGGGCCGACCGTATGCACATCAGCGGCGTGCTGGCCATGGCCGGAGAGCTGGCCTTCGATAACATCGACGTGAATGTGGTACGTCCCGAAGTGCGACGGTTCATCCGCAATGGCGGTTTTGAGCAGCTCAGTGGAAATTCTCCGGCGAGCTGGGAGCCGGTGGTGGCCTCTCGCCTGACCCAAACGGGCCCTGCCGTGTCCTCTCGCTGGGAGCAAGACTTTGACTCTCCGGCAGAGGGGCGCGCATCGATCAAGCTGGCGGGTGATGGCCTGACCAGTCATTGGCTGGAGCTGCGCTCGATTCCGGTGGCGGTGGAGCCTGGGCAGCGCGTGACCCTCAGCGGGATGTTGCGCGCGCGGAGTGTGACCCTCGACGCTCGGCAGCATCGCCATGCAAACTTCTCATTGACCTTCCTCTCGGCCAGTGGTGTTGAGCTCACCTCGTTTGAGAGCCCGGTCATGGAAGGCACCTCGGGCTGGAAGCCCATCGAGATGGAAGTGGTGGCTCCCCTCGAAGCGGTTCAGATGCGAGTCGGCTGCCTGCTCACCATGAGCGGCGAGTTATGGTTCGACGACGTACACCTCTCTCGGCGCTGAATTTTGTGCGTGTTTGACGCATGCGCCCCTGCCCTGCTTTTTATGAGCCTGCCTGCGGACTCCGGCGATTGATCTTGCCCTCACTTGGCAATATCTCCACACCGCTACTTGCCAGCCCCCTTGACCGGCACCGATCAGGTCGCAGGCGCATACGCACGCATGGGACGGGTGAATGAGTGTTCGCCCAACAAGCACACGCACACGCACACGCACGCGCTACAACACGCACACGCGCACGCACGCATGAGACGGGCGAATGAGTGTTCGCCCAACAAGCACACGGATATGGGCAGGCATCACCAAGCTTTAGGAGTACACAAGGAAAGAATAAACGCGGCAGGATAAGCGAATAAGCTCGCTGAGCAGCAGGGTTATCCCATGATGGCGAAGCGGAAGCTCTCATGGCCCACGGTGATTTCCTCACCCCCTTCGATGGCCAAGGTGTCCACCAAGAAGCCATTGACCAAGGTGCCGTGCTCCGAGAGATGGTCTTCAATCAGATACTGACCATCCTGATAGCGGATCTCGCAGTGGCTGGGTGCCACCAAGCCGTCTTCGAGCTGGAGAGAGTTGCCCGTGCCACGGCCAATGAGGAAGACGTCTCCCGTGACCTCCAAGCGTGTCTCTCGCGGCGTTCCCTCGTAGCGGATGAGACAGGCACGCACCCGGCGCCGGCCCTTCGCTCGCGCAGGCGCTTCCACCCGCTCACGCACCGCGTCGATGGGCTGGCCCTTGGCATCGGCCAACAGGAAACGGAAGGTGGTGAAGCCGATGTTGATCTTCTCACGGCCCTTGAGGGTATACACCGTCACGGGCTGACCGTTGACGTAGGTGCCGTTGGTCGAACGTTTGTCCACCACACTCCAGCGCCCACCTTCAAACTGGAACTCGCAGTGAAAACGGGAGGCTTTGACCTCCGACAGGATCTGATAGGTGTTCTGACTGGAACGCCCCAGCGTGACCGTATCCCCCACCAGCGCATACCGGAACTCGCGAGAAGAACCTTCGCGGAAGACCAAAAATCCACGCGGGAGTCCTTCAAGCTCTTCTTGCAGGGCCAGAGGGCCTTCATCGGCAGTGTCGTCTTTCTCCTCCTCAAGCTCCGCGAGCTTCTCGGACACAGGCGCGGCCACCGGAACCACCGGTGCAGGAGGGGGCGGAGGTGGTGCCACCGGTGCAGGGGGCGGAGGTGGTGCAGGTCGGACCACCGGCGCGGGTGGCGGCTCCACCACAGACGCTTTTGCAGCCGCCTGGAGCGCCGATGCCAAGTGCTCTTCCCGCGTCGCCTCGTTGAAGATCAGCTCTGCATCATCATCAACGAGCACCGGGGGCGGGCGATGGCCCGTGTCTCGACCCGAGACCACTGAGGGTTCGTAGGGCACAAAGTCTCGTGAAGGCGTCTGGAAAGGACGCAGGTCGAGGACTCGTGCAGGAGCAGGCGGAACCACCGGTGCGGGCGGTGCAGGCGGAACCACCGGTGCAGAGACCACCACGGGAGCGGCTACCACCACAGGGGCAGGCGGTGCAGGCGGCTCGGCGGCCTGTACATGGGCATGAGCCCGGGCTCGCAGTGCATCTCGCACTTCGGGAGACAAAACCTGGGTAGCACGGGTCGAGACATCTGGCTCAGCGTGCTCAGGCTCTCGAGAAGGGGGTGGAACCGGGATAACCGGAATACGTGCGGTTGAGAGATCCGCCATATGACGCTCGGGCGGAGCCGGAGGCGGCAACGGTGCAGCGGCTGCTTGCACTTCGTGGGCCGCACTATCAAGGGCCTCCAAGACATGCTTGAGCTCTTCTACCACACTGCGGGCATCGGCGGGGCGCTCGAACGGATCGATGGCCAAGAGTCGAGTCACCAAGTGGCGCAAGGCCACGGGCACGGCATTGAGGGCCTGAACATCGTCCAGCTCACGACGGAGCACCCGGCGCACGAACTTAAGCGGCTCCTCGGCAGGACAGAATCGCGCAGCAAGGGCTTCAAAGAGCAATACACCCAGGCTATAAAGATCGGCGCGTTTGTCCACCATCGGACGGCCCCAGACTTCTTCAGGCGCCTGATAGACCACGGTTCGAGGAGGCACCGCCCAGGGAAGGCGCGCTTCAAGCCGAGTGCTCCAGCCGCCCAGGAGCTTGACCCGCCCACGGGCATCCACCAACACACGGATGGGGTTGAGACCTCCATGCACCAGGTGAAGCGGTCGGTTGCCTTCGCGGGCATCGTGTAGGGCGCTCAGCCCTTGCGCCACTTGAAGACCGATCTCTACCACCAGGCGCAGGGGAAGGGCTTCCGCTCCATTCTCGCGACGCTGGATCAACGCCTCGAGCGAGCGGCCCTCAAAAAACTCACTCACCACCACCGGGCGATCCCCTTGATAATCAACGTCGAGCACTCGAGCGATGATGGGGTGATTGATTTTTCGCCAACGCTCGATGCGGGAGATCTCGTCGTCAAAACCTTCGAGGTTGAGCAGCTCCGGCCAGAGTCGGTCAAGAATGACCGGTGGATCCTGCGGGGTCGCATGGGCATGTCGCGCCAGAAAACGTTCTCCCAGGGTCCAGTGCGCCAAGAAGCGGGTGGTCAGATAGCTGCCGATCTGAGCATCCAGATTGGATTGATCCATCGTTCGCGTGCTCCAGGTATCAAGTCTTGCCGGTGTGCCGAGTGCGCCCGCCCAACGCTGCGGGACGACGTGACTCAGGCACTGCGCCTCCGAGATTCAAGGATTACAGGCATTTCTCTCCTGAGATCCCAGAAATGTGAGCTAGCATAGCACCACTACCCCCCAACTTCAACCGTCCTGCATGGAATCCCGGCGAAGATGCGCAGGAAGGCAGACAGGTGAGCAGAGTTCGCTATAATAGACGTCACACAGGATCCAGCGGTTGCCCCCAGCGGGGCCTCGTGACCGCAGAGTTCTTGCACTACCGGTAATCCATCTCGGGAGGGCACTCGCCCCCCTCACGACTTCGAGGAGCCCCCAACCATGTCTCAGGTCTCGTCCGCTGCCCGCTCGTGCCTCTCTCGTCTCACCCGCTCGGGAGGGCTGACACGGGGTATGCCCACGGTGTTGTCTAAGTCCACGGGGTTGTCTAGGCCCACGGTGTTGTCTAAGTCCACGGTGTTGTCTAAGCCCACGGTATTGTCCATGCTCACCGGGCTGACCCTGCTCACCGGGCTGAGCTGGAACGCCTCTTCCCTTCAGGCGAAGGAGCCGTCGTTACAGGTGGCCCAAGCGGATGGTGAACCGCTCCAGCTCAAGCCGCTGGGAAGCACAGGCGATCCGCTCTTAAATCAGCCTGCGCCAGATTTTTCCTTGCAGCAACGAAACGGTGAGACCCTGAGCTTGACCGGGCTCCAGGGCAAGGTGGTGGTGCTCAACTTCTGGGCAACGTGGTGTGCGCCTTGTGTGGAAGAGATTCCGGCACTCAACCGCTTGTATCGACAACTGAAGGGGCTTCCGGTGGAGCTGGTGGGCATCTCGGTGGACAACGGCTGGGCGGAGGTCGATAAGATGCTGCTCAAGCGACCTATCCAGTTTAAGGTGGCACTCGATACCGCTCAAGGAGTACCCACCCGCTACGGGACCAGCAAATATCCCGAGACATTCGTCATCAACAAACAAGGGGTTGTGGTCAGAAAGCTCATCGGTGCGCAGCTATGGGATCGGGGGGATTTTGTGGCCTATCTGCGAAAGCTGGCGGCTGAATAACCACGCGGAGAGCTCCAGCATACCCCACGCATGGGCCACCCGGTGCGCTGTGAGACGGGCTCAACCTTTCTTGCCAATCGGTGGGGCAATACACACCAGCACCACCAGCGACGAGCTTCCCGCATTTTTGACGCCGTGGGGCACGCCCGAAGGTGCAAAGGCCATTCCACCAACACCCAAGGTTTGCACTTCATCTCCCACCACAAAGTGGCCTTCTCCCTGCACCACACAGTACACCTTGTCGGAGCCTGCATGGGCGTGGAGCTTGTGCTCTTGACCCGGCTCTAAACAATTGAGTCCCACCGTCAACAGCTCCCCTTCAAAGAGATTGACCTTCGCCATCTTTTCCGATGAAAAACGGGCTCGATTGGCAATATTGTCTACTAAATATGACATAATGTTTCCTTTCTATGGGAGGCGGCGGAGTGCCTCCCGGATGTGGGAGCGCGTGATGCCCGAGACGATGGCTGACCCTCACGCACACGCATACGCGCACACACGCATACGAGCATACGCGCACACACGCACACGCACACACGCACACGCAGGCTCGCAAAATTCGTCGGCATCATACGTAGGCTGGGACATTACTTCAAGGACATCCCGAATAAGGCGTGGGGACAACCGTTTCACGACTTGGCCCTCTGCTTTTGAGCAAAGGCCCCGAAGCACCCCTCACGGTGCCAGCGGCTTGAGGGTCACTTTCAACTGGAAGGTGGAAGCGGCGGTGGCATTCACTTCTTCTACATAGGTCTCGTATCCATCGAGCAGCACTTCCACACGATGTTTACCGGGTGGGAGCACATATCCCTTCAGCGGCAGCCGCGCGGTCACAACCCGCCCATCGATGCGCACTTCTACCCCTTTGCTCGGGCTCACTTCGAGGTTAAGCTGGGCAGAGCGAGTTAAGGTCACCTGCATCCGCGTCTCATTGTCAGGCGAGGTAAAGATCTCCTGCTTAAAGGGCTCATAACCCTGCCGATAGATCTCGATCAGATGTTTACCCGAGGGCACCGTCAATCCAGTGACCTTTCCGTCCGGGTAGATGATGCCGTTTAAATACAGCTCTAGCTTGTCGTCCGGCTGCACTTCAAGCGTCAAGAGGCTGGGAGGACCACTCGGAGCCTTAAAGGTCGGCTCGGCTGGAGCCTGGGGCACTTGCTCCGCTGGCTCACCCGCAGCCTGAGCCACCGTCGGGGTGGAGGCCACCGGCTCGGTGGAGACGGTATTCCGACCCGGCATGAGCTGGATCACCCCGTACACCACCACAGACAACAAAATCAGCAGCCCCAACATCACCGGGGCACGGCGGAAGAAGGGCTTTTCCGGCTCAACAGGCGAAGGCGAAGGCGAAGGCACTGCTGCTGCCAGCGGCTCCGGAACCAGCGACGGCGGCTCGGATGGCACTTCTGCCCCAATCGGTGCAACCCCACTGGTATGGGCGGAAGGACTCGCCACCCCCGAAGGTGCAACCCCCGGCTCCGAAGTGCGCGGTGAAGGCGACACCACCACGCCCGGCTGGGTCGAGCGTGGAGAGGAGGCTTGGACCACACTCCCCGGCTGGGTCGAACGCGGTGAGCTGGCGGGCGCAGTCGCTCCCGGTTGGGTCGAACGAGGAGATGTCACCACAGGCTCGCCGGGGCCTGCTCCGGCTGCGGCTGCACGCTCGGCCCCTTCATTGCCCGCCGGTGGAGGAGACAGCTCACCTCGGGCCACAAGCCCCTGAGAGAAACGCTCTACTTCTTGCCCACCATTCTCATTGGTGTAAGAGTTGGGATCTGGCAAGCTGACCGGATCGTCTCGACGAAGGCCACGGCTCAGGTACGTTTCAAATGCATTGCGCTCCGTCTTGCCGCTGGAAGGCAGCGGTGGCGCCTCAAAAGCCCTCGACCATGCCTTGTTGGGGAGCTGAATCTCGTCGTCACTTCGCACCATACGCAGGTGGGTTGGGCGAGGCTGACGCAGCTCATCGGTCTCGTCGGCACCTTCGGGCCAATCCCATTCCCGGAGACGGCGAGAGGATCCTCCTTCAATGGTCTCCAACGAAACCGGACGAGGCCCCACACGGCTCAGGAGGGAAGGCAACAATCCAGACGCAAGCGGAGACTGATATTTTTCGACCAGATGGCGGGCTAAGTCAATGGCACGGTTGAACTCTTTGCTGGCGATGAGGTTCTCCAGCTCCCGCTCTCGCTCTTGCTGGATCACTTTTTCGGAGGCTTCACGGAGGCCGGTCAGGGTACGTCCCAGACGCTCAAAGGCTGCATAACTGCTCAGGCCAGAACGGAAGAGCTCAAGGGCTCGCTCGATGGCCACCACCACGGTGTGAGCGGCAGCTCCCGGAGGCATGGCGCTGATACGCTGCTCCAGTCGAACCAGAAAGGACTCGTGGAAGGCATGACTGCGGGGCACCAAGGGCCCCAAAAAATGATAGAGTCGCACCAACGAAGCAGCGGAGCCCTTACCATCTGGGGCTTGCACGAGCCGCTCTTGGGCCAGCTCCAGGGCTTGAGCGATGGCCCAGCCGCCTTCAGCTTGCAGCCACTTGAGATAATAGGCGGCCCACTCAAAGTTATTGTCTTCAATTGACCACGCAAACTGTTGGAGCCATTCGCCAGCACCACCCTCCGGGCGCAAATCCATCGCGGGAGGCACTGCCGCTGCACGGGCCCGCGCTGCGGTACGCGCACCATGCTCTTCTGCACCGGGGGTCGTGCCAGACTCCCCTTTTGGACTTCCAATACCGGACATGAATTCTCCGCCCTGCGCTCCGCGATGTTCAAGATATGCTTGGACTGTTCCGCTCTGCTGCGCCATCCCCGTTTAAGATACGCTTCAACGCGCTTATGGTAGCACGGTCTTTTCTGCTTCGCAATGGATGGAATCTCTTACCTCTGCGGCTGTTGTTCAGAAGTTTTCAGGGGCATATTCCGATAGAGCCGGTAACCGTCCGCACTTCCCACGCGCTGCCAGTCCTCTCGCTGCTCCATCCGCTGACGCCAATGCTCATGGGTCTCATCCAACAGTAAATACGTAACCTGATCCAGCCCCGGTGTCACCCGCCCATCTTCCTGCACCGTACTCTGCTCCAAAAAGCTGGCTTGATAGGCGTACTGTACGGGCCGCCCACTCAAACGCGCCATCCACACATAATCACTGGCCACCGGCGCATCCGGAGGAATCTGCGCCAGCAGGGTCTCCACCCCTCGCGCGCGTGAGACCCGCAGGAGCTGCTCATCCGCGCTGTCGAGCTGTCCCAAAGGCTCTCTCAGCGCGACCTCGGCGGAAGGAAGCTGCATCAGCACCCCCAGCAGCAGCAGGCTCTCCGGCCCCCAGCGCATCCAGGCAGGCCCCCGCGAGAGCCAGCCATGCAAGCGGCTTACCCCCTCCAGGCTGCATAAGGCCACCAGCGGAAACAGCAAGGCCAGATGATGCACATAGGGTCCGCGCCAGTGCCACCACTCATAACCACTCACAAAGAGCTGATAGGCCAACAAAGGCAATTGCATCAGCCAGCTCATCGGGGCCAACAGCGCGCCCCACTGCCCCGACGGAAAATACGTGCTCAGATGCTCGAGCTTCCGGGTGAAGGGCACCCCGCTCTCCGGCTGAGAGAGCGCCTGGCTCCACAGCTCCCAGGGCCGCAAGAACGGGATATAGAAGGAAACACGCGGTCTTAGGGCTGCACTCACCACAAAAAATATCACACAGACGGCCAACACTTCCAAAACCCGTCGCCGAGAGACTCGCCCCAGAAGCCCTTGTACCACGGTGAGACTCGCCACCAGGATCGGCAACTCCTCTCGCACCGCACAGGCCAACAATACCAGGAGCAAACACACCGGACGCGATGCCGCCTCCAGCGACCAGGCGACACCCAGCAACAGCGGAATTCCCAGCAGCAGCGGGTTCAGATCGGCCAAGCCCAGACGCAAAAGGGGTGGGGCACTCCAAAAGCTCAGGGCCAATAACCCCACGGCCCACGGCGACAACCCCCGACGAAGCCCCAAGGCCATCAAGGGCACCACACTCAGCGCCAACATCCACACCTGAAAGGCCACCAAGGTGGAGAGTTCCGGCCATGCACGATAAATCGGCACGTAGGCAGGCAAGAGGAAAAAAGCATGGGAGAGCTCGAGCAGCCCGTCCAGCTCGTGGGTGCTGGCGGTCTGCACAAACCCGTCTCCCCGGCTGGCATGAAAGATCAGGTTGTGGAAAAACGCGACGTCAAACGCCCAATCACTCAGGCCCAACTTCAGACGCTCTAAGGCACGGGGCATCAACAGCAGGGCGTATAATACGGAGCATACACCCCCCAAGGCCAACATCCACCCTCCAGGCTGAGCACGGGATGGTTCGGCGGTGTTCTTCATGGCGCTTCCGCCTTCTGCTGAGGGAGAGGAGCCGAGGAGGGCTCGTCCAGACAGCAGCGGAAGCCATCGTCGTTGCTCGTCGGCCCAAAACGGGGATGGAAATGGCGCGCATGACAGCCTGTTCCATAGATGGCCACCCACATGGTGCCCCCCCGAATGGTGGCCGCTTCGTCCAGCAACAGATGCTCCGTAGGCAGATCCGGTGGAGGCGGTGGGGTGGCAAACTCCGGCCCCAGACCTTCGATCACCCACTCGGAGAGGTTCCCATCCAGATCAAAGATGCCTTCGGGGGTCACGCAGTCCACAAAGGCGCCCGAGGTGGCCAACCACTGGGGCTCTCCCACCATCACCTCCACCTCTGCATTACAACGTCCAGGCTGATAGGTGTCGGCATACGGATGCGCCCAGCCATCCAGACCTCCACAGGCACGCTCAAACTCCTGCTCGGTGCAAAGCCGACGGCCTCGAGCCGCGCACAGGCGCTCGGCATCCAAAAAGGTCACCAGGTTGAGGGGCTTTTCACCCGCACGGTTCGGATATTCATAACGATCCATACAGAAGGATGCGACGTCGAGAAAGGCAGGCTGACGCGGCACAAAACCCAGACGCTCACCCATCGGGGCCACGTCGGTCTCCAGGGGACTCGCGCCGGAAAAATACGCGCCCCCCGAGACAAATGCCATGTCAGGCGGACACGGAGAGGATTGAGGCTCCGGAGCACGACAGCTCACCAAGAGCAGGAGCAAGCCGAGGCTCCGCACCAAGCGGGCAGATGTTGGCAATTGACGGCGGCGCTGCGGCATCCCGACTCTTCCCTGTGCTGAAAACGCTAAGGGCCCCATTGTATCGGGAGATGTCAGGACTCGTAAAGCTGGATCCGTGAGGATAGACGACCACGGTCATGTGATTTACGGAGCTGGGCAAGCAGCAAACCAGCTCGGGAGCTGGGCAGTGTCGTGCTCCAGGTTTAAGGCCGAGAGATAATCGTTGGCTCCTCCCACTCTCACCGGAAATGGCAGGGGCGAGGCCGCACACAACGACGCGGCGAACTGTCGCACCGCTTCGGCGTGCTCATAGACCAGCAGATGACAGGCTTCTTCAGGATATTGCGCCAGCACTCGACAACCAGGAAGTTCACAGAGACTCAGGGCTTGCGCCAGTCCTTCCGGCTTGCCAAACACCAAGAGATATACGGGGACGTGCTCTAGCTGCTCCGCACTCAGGCGCAAGGCCCCCTCAGACACGCCGGTCAGACGCTGCTCGAGCATCAGCCCTCCCGGTGAACCACGCAGCTCGTTGCTCAGATAGAGATGGTTCATCACACGGCCACGCGGGCCCGCATCCGCCTGGATGCGCGCCGCCACGCGCGTATGAAAGGCCAAAGCATCCGCTCCACTGGCCGGAGGGGGATAACGATGAGTCCAGAGCTGCCACGCGACGCCCAGCGAGAGCAGCAGGATCGTGAGCGCCCCTCCCCCTCGCAGCCGAAAATGCATGCGGCTCAAGGCGTCGATGAAGTATCCCGCCCAGATCCCCCACAGGACCGCGTAGGCCGGATACAAAAGGCGCGCATGATAAGGCTGAAGATACTCCACCTGAGAGGCCAGCAGCACCAGCGAGAGCGGAAGTAAACTCACCCAGCTCACCCAGAGCACCCACTTTTGCCAATTTTCTTGCTTTACAGGATCATGAAGCCCCAGCTTCAGCAGGGGCAGGCTCAGCCATCCCCAAAGTGGGGTCACCAGCAGCAGTCCGTGGGCCCAGGGCTCTCGCGAGAGCAGCTCTTCTTGGGCCACTTTCCACAACGCAGCCCATAAGGAGGGATAACGTCCGGGAGAGTGGGCGATCTGCCAAAAATGCTCAGAAAACGCCTCGGGGCCCCGCAATAGGGGAGCAAGATGTTTGATCAGATGGGGCAATGCAATCAAGACCGCCACGCTGAAGGCAGGCAGGAACGGGCGAAGTCCTCGGTGCCTGATTTCCCATGCCATAAATGGCAATAGAGCCAGGGTATAGATCGAAGCAAACGGATGGATCATGGCCAGGATCGGCAAAAATGGCAGGATGAGCCACGGGACCAGTCGAGACGGGCCCCCATACAGCGCCAGCAACATCCCCAAGATGGGAAAGGCGGCATATACCGGGGCGTCAAAGGTCTGATATCCGGTCAGGAGGGTATCGGCCAACCCCGGGCTCAGGGCCAAAAAGATCCCCGTCAGCCCCGCCGGTATCAAAGCCAGCCCCGGCGCTTGAGGCAGTATCCGACGCAGGCTCCACCAAACACCTCCCGCGAGCATGGGGGCAAGACAGGCGTGGAAGGCAAATCGTAGGGCAAAGGCTTCTCTCAGGGAATCGGCCAAGAGCAGATAAGGCAAGTAGATCCACGCAAAGATATAACCGGACTCGGGAAACGGGCCTTGCGGGAGAAATCGCCGCCCAGTCTCCACCATGAGGGCCTTCAGGTAGGGGCTGATGGAGTCGGCATTGACGACCGCCGAGTCCAACATCTGCAAACGCACAAAAAGACCGAGACCAAACAAGCTCAGGAGAAGCACGGCCAAACCCAACCAGCCGCTTCTGGAGACCGGCTCAGGCTGGGCAGAGGATGCTGTGCTGGTGGTGGGCCGCTCCGCGCTCCCCTGCCCTTCGGCCTGCTCCCGCATGGTGTCCCTTATTTTTTGACTTGGCTGATATACTCTTTGTGAAGCCGCTGGACTTCATCCAACATATCGGCGCTCATCACGGTGCCTCGGATATGAGGCACAAAACTATCGGCAAAGGCTTTCCACTCCGCTTTGTTGGAAACGGGGATCACCTTCAGTCCCGACTTTTTCATGACCTCGATGGCGTCTCGGTCGAGGGTCCGCACCTGCTTTTTCAGCTCCTCGGTGGCCTTCTTTGCAGCGGCTTGGATCTTCGGCTGAAGCTCCGCCGGGATCTGATCCCAAGTCTTCTTGCTGATGATGGTGGCGCCCACCATCGGGGACCAAGGCACATCCACCATATTTTTGGCCAAACCAAACCACTGGAGAGACAAGGCCGCCAAAGGCGTCGAGGGAAAGGACTCAATCATGCCCGTCTGAAGGGACATCAAGACGTCGGTGGCATCCACCGTCACCGGCTTCAGTCCCAGCTTCACGAAGGCTGCGGTGGCTTCGGGATCGCCGGACCACGCATACATCTTACTCCGCTTAAGCTCATCGACGGTGCTCAAGGGTGTCTTGGTAAAGAAGTGAACCCAGCCGACATCACCCCACCCCATCACTTTGAAGCCCTTGTCTTCAATGCGCTTTTCTAAGGTCGGCCCCAGCTTGCTCAGGACAAAATCATACTCTTCGTAGCTGGAGATGGTCATCGGGGCTTGGAGGGCCATCGAGCCTCGGTCAATGTCGATCAAGCCGGTGGAGGTAAAGCTGGCGGCGTGAAGCTGGCCAATGCGCATTTTTTTGAGCATCTGGCCTTCGTTGCCGCTCACGCCTCCCGGATAGAGCTTCAGCTTGACCCTGCCGGCGGAGAGCTTTTCCCACTCTTCGCCCATGCTGCGCAACACTTTGTACCACGGGCTGCCTTCGGGCGCGAGGGTGCCCATCTTGACCACAATGGGGGCACTCTGAGCTTTTAACGCCGCTGGACCTAGCGCCATCATGCCCAGGGTCAAGGCGGCACCCGCCAAAACGCTGCGACGCGGCAGCTTTTCTGAAATTTTCTCACTCACGGCTCATTCCCTCAATCTATGTTTGCCTCGCCGTCCTCGAGCAACGACCGCTCAGGGTGTCGGCGCGGAGGCAGGATCTGCTTCTTCCATTAGGACGTCGTCTTCGAAAAGTTCTTCAACGTGGCGCAACAGGTAGCGGGCTTTCTTCTGGGCCAGCTTGTTGGCCAGCCGCCCTTCGTCTTGAGCCTTGGGATCGATGGCCAGGGCCCGCGCGAGGGCGGCTTCAAAAGCCTTTCGGTCCTGCTGCTTGACGGCGATGGCAGTTGCATATCCCACAAAAACCGAGGCACGCTTGCCGCCGGAGAGGCTCAGGGCTCGCTCATAGTTGGCCAGGGCACGGTTGAGTCCTCCTCCCAACACCTCAGGACGCGACATATTCAGGGCCATGAAGATCTCTTGCAGGCCACCGCTGTCATAGTCAGGCTCCAGGGCTAAGACCCGCTCGAGCAAGGCGGTCGCCTGGGGAAACTCCGCCAGCAGCTCGGCTTTGTCGATGGAGATGGAGATGGCCGCCATCCAGGCTGCTCCGGTCCAGAAGGTTAAGTCGAGCTCCTCCTTATCGAGCTGGAGCACCGCTTGAGCCGGATCGTTCTGAAGGGCGGCTCGAAACCCCGGATGCTGCTTTTCCAGAGCCTTGAGGCCAATGTTGCGGGCTTTGAGATACCCTCGCCGGGCCTTATCCTGGTATCGCAGGTGCTTGTCGTAGTCCTCAAACTTCGTCAGCTCACTCTTCAGATCAGAGCGGGCGTAGGTGAGCTGAGTCACGGTGGCAGTGCGTTTGGGAGCAGCGCAAGCCATCATCAACAGGGCCAGCACCAGCAGCAGGCTCTGAAGCCAGACACGCGGCAGTCGCAAGGCAAGCTGAGGGCGGATGAGTCGGGATGTCGTGGTCATGACATGATGCGACATAGGTTCTCCGATTTGGCAGAGGCGGGCAAAAGGCTCTGCTCAAGGATAAACGCCAGGCACGGCTTTTCAAGCGGAGGTCTCATCATGTGAGACGGCGGTTTCGTGAACACCTTGAGCACGGGCCTCTTGAGCGAGCGCACTGTGAAAGAGGGCCTCAAGCTCAGGGCTCGGGCGGACTTGGATGGGATCAGCCTCCAGCTCAGCCGGATTTTCACGTTGCTCCACGCCTTGTTTCTCCAGATGACGCTGCACCCGTGCGATGGCGCCCGAGGTGGTCTTACAGTCGGGCTCAAAGGCTTGGGCCACCAAATAATACTCAAGGGCCTGCTGCTCTTGATCCTTCATCTCGTAACAGGCGGCCATATAATAATAAGTGTTGCTGTCTTCGGCATTCACGCGCTGAATGGCTTCTTCAAAGATCGCGATGGCTTCGTCGTACAGGCTGAGGCCATAATACAACTTTCCAATCCAATATAAGGAGCGATAGTGTTGCTGTCGAATGGGATAGATGCGCTCACGGATGTGCACGAGGAGGGTTAAGAGCTGCTCCCGTTGTTTTGCATCTATCTCCCGTACTTGATCGTACAGTCGAGGGGCACAGCTCTCAAGGCTCATCGGATCAAAAGTGGAGAGGCGAAGGGCCGCCAAGAGTCCGCGCACGATGTCTTCACTGCTGGTCATTTCACGCAAGAGGGCATGGAGATGAAACAGATCGCTCATGTGATTGTGCTGGATCATACGATCTCGAAAGGTGGCGCGGGTCAGCTCCAAGCTGAGAGGCTGGCTGGAGAGGGCAAAGAGCCCACCCGATAACACCAAGTGCGGATCGCTGGTCAGCAGGCTCATGCCACCCTGCTGCTCAAAAAAACGCCGGATGGCATCGTAGTTGACCATAAAGGAAAAGGAACCATGCACTGCAAAGCTGTGTTTCGCATATCCATGCTGATAACTCGCGTGGGTAAAACCTTTGTCCGAAGTTAAGAGGGTCAGACGAGCTCGACTCAGGAGCTGAAGGTTGCGCAGACACTTTAAAGCACCGAGGGGAAACAATAGGCTCTGAATCGGCGCTTCAGGCACATAAGATTGCAAGATCTGATCAAAGAGCGGGTCGTCTCCGGTGGCGGCTGTCAAGGGCGCATAGTCTTCACGCACTTTGAGCTGCTCAAACTCGACCGGTATGCTGGGTGGGACACCTTTTAAATACCGATACAGTGTCACGCGCCCCTGAAGGAGCTGACCCTGCTCCACTCGATAGATGTCTTGGCGTAGGCTGTCAAAAAAATAATTGGCAAACACCAGCATGGGATTCACAAGGGTCTCACGCGAGACCACTTCGCCACTCACCCGCAGGATAAAGGCCCGCTCGTCTTCAGGGCGATAGACCGCAAAATCCAGCAGCCCCGAAGAGACAAAAGGCTCCAGCTCCTGCCGACGCCGCCAGGTGCGGACGTTCGAGTCCGCAAAATCGGTCATGATATAACGCAGCTTGAGCTTCCGAAGCGAAGGGAAATCCACCAGCTTCTCTTCGAGGGCCTTCAACACATAAAACGAAAAACAACCAGTCCCTGCGGCGAGCTCCACGATATAAACCGGCTGGCTCGGATCGAGCTGGACTCGGACATCCAACAGCCACGCAATCGCCACCGCTGCATATTGATCTCCAATAAAGGCGTTGCTGGTCGGATAAAATGGGACCGCATCCCAAGCGGATATGCCCTGCTGCTGGTAATACTCCTCCTGGAGCTTCCACAGCATACAACGGGAAAGCAGCTCGCCACGCTCGAGGATCTGCGTCTGCTGCGGCTCGTCAGACGAAGGGGTGTGACGCACCGGGATGTCTGGAAAACTCAGGGTATCCACTTCCTCTTCAGGAAGCTGATCGGGGGATGCGGGGAAGAACTCCATGCAGTCTGCTCCAAAAGGTCTCAAAAGAGATCGACTCAAGACGGATGGGAGGGTTCATAGCATGAAGTTGGGTGAGGCGACAAGGGGGAAGCGGCCATAACGTCAGCAGGTCAGTCTGGAGAAGGGCCAGCAGGCTCCGGAATGGGCGAGGGATTGACGGGAGCAGCCGGAGCAGGGCGCGGTGGCACCACCGGACGAGAGCTGCTCACCGCTCTTGCCGGAGAGGGTGCAGGGGCTGGGGCTGCTTGACGGGCTTCAAAAGCGCGAGTGTCACCCAGCTTCCAGATACGCACCACCTTGTCTTCGCCGCCCGAGGCCAACAACATGCCATCCGGGCTGATGGAGAGGCTGGAGATAGCACCCGCATGGCCTTCGTAGACGGTCAGAGGTCGGCCACTGTCCACGTCCCACTTCACCACCATCCGATCTTCGCCACCCGTAAAGAGAAAGCGCCCATCGGGCGAAAAGACCATCGCACGCACGGGGCGATTGTGCAGATCCAAACGTAAGGCAATCGTATGCACGCGACAGCGCATGGTGCGACGTAAGGTCACCAATCCATTGGAGAGCGCGGTGGCCAGACGCCCCCCATCTGGTGAGATCGCCAAGGCCGTCACGCGAGCGGGCTGGGTCGAGAAGTCAAGCTGCTCCGCCGAGGTCATGTCCCACCCCTGCAAAGAGCGATCACTGCCGCCACTGACCACACAGGCGGCTTCGGGTGCCACTGCAATGCTGGTCACGTCGGCACTGTGGCCAAAATAGGTGGTCACTTTTTGACCGGTCACCACGTCACGCACAATCACCGAGTCGTCTTGACTGCTGCTGATGAGATAGTTGCCATCTCCCGAAAAAGAAACGGCGGAGACCGGACCTCGATGTTTAAAGTCGAGCCACGCCTGAATTCGCTGATCGCGCGCACTCCAGACATGCACGTTGCCATCGATGCCGCCGGTCACGAGGGTGTTGCCATCACCGTGAAAAGCCATGGTGCGAATGGCACGCCGATGGGCCTCAAAGGTGGTGACAAGCTCTTCAGAGCCCAAAGGCCACAAACGGACCATGCCATTGGCGTCACCGGTGGCGAGGGTCATTCCAGTCTTATCAAAAACGAGAGCCCCCACTGCCGCCGGATGGGAGTACACACGCATGGGCGAGGTAATCACCTCAGAAGGTCGCTGTGCCGGGCCTTCAGGCTGCTGATAGATCACATCTTCTTGTGAAGCTGGAAGGGGTTCCGCCTGATCTGCCGACCAGACCGGAAAGTTGATGCCCAGCAGGGTCAGCGGGGTCACCAGCGACAAAAAGGTGCGCATGAAGATCATAGGAGGCTCCCAAGGCTGGGGATAACTCAGATACCATCAGACTATAACACCGCTCTGCTCAGGGTGCAAAGTAGATTCTCCTGACAGCAGAATGGGGCCCCAGCTCATCACCGAGGCACTTGCTGGCTATCGGCATGGGGACGAGCAGGCTTGAGCAAAAATTCAGGGCGTCACGCCCACACGCGCAACACGCCATACAAGCCTGTGCGCAGGCAAGCGTGTGATGCCATCCTATTCCCTCAAAGAGGTGTCAGATGGAAAACATCGCACTGCGTGGAGGACCGCGTTCAGATGGGCGAGGAGAGGTGATTGAAACAGGATGGGAACAACAAAAAAAGGGGAGAGTCCAGATGACACTGCATCAGAACTTCCCCTCTGAATCCATCAAAGTGAATCCATCAAAGGTGCGGGCGGCTCAAAGGCTCAAGCCTGTGCATCCTCGTCGGGGGCGATGCCACCTTCGGGAGCTTCCACCTTCTTGCCGACGATCTTACCACGCACGATGTCCCACTCGATATAATCGTCCTTGGCACCGATGCGCTCCACGATGGAGGTGGGCACTTTGAGCGTGAGATAAGGAGTCTTGGCGCGGCCCGTGTAAAGGGTGATCTGAGAGATATTCTCCGGAGCCTGTTGACGGCGACGGGAAGAACGCTCGGGCTCACGGAACATCACAATGGGCAGATTCTCAAGCAGCGCTTCGTACAGGCGTGCAGACACATTATTTGCCAGGGTCTTCTCACGCTTGGCAAACTCTTTCATGGTCAGGCCCTCACGAGCCGCTGCCACAGCACGCGCATGGAACGCTTCAATGTCACCACCATTCTTACCCTTGGCCATGCTGATTCTCCTCTGGATTGGTTACGGATTATCACTTTCTCATGTCTTCAACCAGTGAAGTCGTTGAGAACCGCTCTATTCTTAATCGCAGCGGGTCTTGATGTCAAGCCGGGAATCCATCCGAATGAGCAGAAATAAAAAAAAAGAAATTTGAAGGGACAAAATGAAATGACATCGGCCATCAGATTGCGTCGGGCAGGATCACTTGAGCGTCAACGACGAGGGGCAGAATTCTTACGATTGCGTGGTGCCGGAGAACGTTTGTTTTCGTCTCGAACCTGATCAAACTCCTCTAAGGTGGAAATACCGCGACACTCGGCCTCCCAGCGGCTCTGATATCCGGCACGAAGCATGGCAGTGCAACGCAGTTGTTTGAACAGCTCCAGCTCTGGATGAAGCTGTAGACGCGCTTCTAAGGGAGGCAGGGCCTGCGCAGGCTGTCCCGCAGCAATCGAAGCCCGCGCATACAGCTCCACATGCCGATTCACTTCATCAGGTGCCGGAGACATCATATTCAGCACCGTGATGGTCTGCTCAGGACGCCCCTGCTTGAGATAAAGCTCGGCCTGCGCAAGCTGCATTAAGGAAGAATCAGGGGCTCGGGTGATGGCATCACGCAAGAGCACACTGGCTCGGGCCAAGTCTTCTCGCGCCAAGGAGACTTCAATCAATCCATACACAATGTCGAGACGCTCAGGGGATCGCGCCATCAGCCGCTCAAATTGGAGCGCGGCATCATCATATGCTCGATTGCCGAGCAACGCGCGGGCTTCTCCCAGCTCCGCTTCCAAGTCATGAGGCTTGAGCTTCAGAAGGTGTCGATAGGTTAAGAGGGCGTCGTCGAATCGCCCTTGTCGTTCATAAATCAACCCCAGAGAGGCCAGGACGGAGGTCTGATCGGGTGTCATACCCAAGCTGGCTCTGGCAGCCTGCTCCGCTGCGGACAGCTTGCCTGCCTTCAAATACTCTGTGATCAATGGATTGAAGAGGGTGGTGGCTTCTGGTCGGCCTCTCAACACCTTAGACATTTTCGCTACCAGATCGTCATGGAGGGAGAGCGATTCCATCAAATTTTTGTAATTCGCAAAGTATTCCGATGACTTAGGAGCACATGCGAAGGCTTTCCCGTATGCAAGAGCCGCATCTTCAGTACGCTGTGTACGCTGAAAGCTCAACGCAAGTCTGCCCCAAGTCTCACAATGAGTCGGGTCCAAGGAGACCGCTCTCTGAAGAGGCTCCACTGCTTCTTGGTAGCGGCTCATTCGCACATAGCTTGCACCCAGCTCTTGCAGAGTCGCCGGATTGTCAGGCTCTTGCTCCACTTTTACTTTGAGTACTTGGAGGGCTGCATTAGGATCACGCACTGATAAAAAAGGATCGTCTTCCGGCTGGGGGGGTGGAGCACTGGTACACGCCATGAGGCCCCCCAATAGCAGCCCCAAACTCAGCCCTAAATTTAGCCCCAAACGCCGCCCCATTTTCGGCCAGGACTGCGATTGTATGGTCCCGTAAGGCCAGCTCTGCCTGCTCATGGATCTTCCCTTCGTCACTCATGGGGTGGGATGAGTCGCATGCTTTTGAAGAGGAACCGGAGAGACTGGACGCCAGAAAGGTGGCTGTCCTTCTCGACGCTGTGCCACTTCCAGGGCCCCCAAGAGTCCCACCAATGCATGCTGATTAAAATCAATCCGAAGATGATTGTCTACCAAGCCTGCTCGAAAGCCGCCATAGGTTTGTGCGGGCCGGGGAAAAAAGAATGCATTCCCTGCATGAAGCTGCTGCTCAAGCTGATGTCGCGCCGCAAACAATAAGCCCTCCTCCAAATCCAAAGCAGGGGTCTTGAGCTGCCATGCCACTCGAACCGCTGCACTCAAGGCTTCACTTCGCGCACTGGCTCTCGTGGTACGGGGTATGTCAAGGTCTCGTCGCCAAGCCCCCATATAGTCGGGAAATGGAGGATGATTGGGGGGATACTGACTGCGCAGATATGTGCGTGCCCACGCAAGACAGAGCTGTCCATACTCATCGCCTCTCCCCAAGAGATAGAGCTGGGCCAAGCCCTGGATCACCCAGTGGTCAGGCTCCTTCCACGGAACATGCTGTCGCCGCTGTGCCACGGCGATCTTCTCAGCGCCTTCTAGCCAACGAGTCTCCCCCGTCACGGCATAAAGCTGTGTCAAGGCCAACAAGGTCTCTCCCGGATAATAGAGGGGCTCCTCTTGCACTTCTTCGTGACGCTGTGACGCTCCATATCCGTCAAAGACTCGCCCATGTCGGTCTATCATCTGCAACAAAAAGAGCCCCAGTCCTTCCAGGGTCTGCTCATATTCCGCACCTCGAAGGGCGGGCGGCAGTGCCACCATCGCCAGCAATGCGAGAGCCGCTGCACCCGTCGGATAACCCTTCCCTTCTTGTATCGCACGCAGCTTGCCCGCTTTATCGGGTGCTTTTAAGTTTCGCTCCAGATGCGGAAAGGCATGGGCAGCCACGTTGAGATACTTTTCATCACCATAAAACCCATACAGGCTCATCAAACCAAAGACGACTCCAGCGTGTCTGACCATATTGTATGTGTCAGGGGCCCGATCTCGGTTGGGTTCATATTCATACTGAAACGTCCCATCGGCTCGGGCTTGACGCATCAGCCAGTCGGCTCCCAGCTCGATGGCGGCCTGAATCCGCGCGGCGCTGAGTGCCGGGGATTTCAATAACACATTCCCTCGATAGAGCTGCTCCAGGGGCGCACTCTGGTGCAAAGATACCATGCTGAGGGTCCGAAATCGATGCAGCTCCAAGCTCGAGTCGTGCCTCCATTGTTCGGCTCGAACGCCTAAGGAGCGCGTCGCATGGCCCAAAAGGGTCTCAACAGAACGCACCCGCCCCTGCACACGCGGGGTCAGCAGCCCCTGGGTCATCACATCGGCTGGAAGCTGCCACACCTCACGACTCGCATGGCTCACATGAAGCCCATCCACTCCCGGCTCCACAGCAAGGGCCAGATAAGGGCCCCAGCGCAAGAGGAGAGGGGACTCCCCCTGCCAAAAATCAAGCTGAAGGGCCACCTCAGACGCCCGCTGCCGCAGCGTGGCCGCGTCCGGTGAGCTCTGAAGGGCCCGCGTGGTCGCCACCCGCAAGGACCGATAGAGATTCTGCTCACGGGCTTGTCCCCGCGCCGGTGGAACGCCCTCCAGGTAGAGGGTCACCCACACCGGTCTCACATCCCGCTCGCGGAAGAGGTCGCTGAACTCCGGGGGCACGTCGGTGGGCACTTCCCAGGTGGCTTCTAAGGGCAGCACCGCACGCACAAGCTGCACCGCCAGCTCTTGCTCGGCCGGCTGCAATCGAAGGGGCTCAGGAAGGGCAAAAAAACGACTGAGGGCATCGGGATTCACATTGGGCCACGGCCAGCGCGTGACACCTCCCCATAATAATAGTAAGAGTAGAAGTATCGAGACCACCCGAACGTAAACGCTGGACATAGTGCCCTCAAGAAGTCTTACTAAAGGGGGTTGACTTATCATCGACTGGGCGCATTCTTGAACAGAGTGCTTATGCATGTCAACGCTGGACTCTGCCAGAGTATGAGGGACAGGACGTAACCCCCCTCTGGCTCAACGGCATTCCATCAGGCTCGCGAGAGGGGAGACATAGACGCATGAAAGATTCACGAGATCAAGACGGCAATAAAGAACGTGGGGAAGAGCGTCGCACGCCGGTGGTGCGGGGGCTCGCCAAACGATTGTTCAGCACGGGTGCCGAGGCCATGCAGATCACCGAAGAAGGTCTGCGCACCCTCGCCGGTGAGGTCTCTGCCAAAGAGATCGTCAAGGAGCTGGTGGACGGTGTCACTCGAGGCACCGATACCATTCAGAGCATCTTTGCCGGGGAAGCCCGCCGATACTTGGACACCATCAACTTCAGAGATGAGCTGGGCCGCGTGCTCTCTAACTATACCATTGAGGTCAATGCACGCATCAATTTTGTCCCGCGCGAAAAAGCACCCGAAAAAAAGAAGGGCAAAGCGTCTCGTGACACGGAGGCGGCCAAGCTCGAGGCAGAGAAGCTCAAGATCAAGTTTGTGGCCAAAGATGAGGAGATCGAAGGCCCCGGCTCAGGTGAAAGTGGAGCGTGATCCCTCCGCATTGAGCACACCTGAAGCGCATACCTGAAGTGCCCATCAGAACCCAACATGCCCTCCCCTCTGGTACACGCCTCTTCACACGCCTATCCTATTTAATGCCCAAAAGAGCTGCGTGCGCTGATGTGGCAGGCGAGTCTTCATCCCGTCGATGGGAGCGCTGGTTGACCGTTTCTGTTGATATCACTGGAAAGACATCAGACATGACACTCAAGGTTGCTGAGCACTCTGAAGGCGGGGCGGCTCGTCGGCTGGATCACGCATGGGGATGGGCTGGCTGGAGCTGCTTTTGTCGTCTCCTGACCACTTCACTTCTTCAGGCCGAAACCGAATTAAGAGCCCCTCTTCCCGCAACAGCTTCTTCATCAGGTCGTAGTTGATATGCTCCGTTCGGGTGAGCATGGGGCCCACGTCTCTCATCACTTGGTCAACCCCTTCGAGGGTCTGGTTGAGACGGGTCACGGTGCTGGGAAGGGCCTGAAGGGTCGGCTCCAACAAGGTTAAGGTGTGATCCAGTCGCTCCAACACGGGGGTCGTCTTGCCCACCACGTCCTGTACCACCTTTTCGGTTCGCTCCAGAGTGCCGGGCAAGCTGGCGCTGAGCCGACGCAGATTCTGTGCGGTCACTTTGATGTCTTGCTGAAGCTGAGGGTCGTCAAACTCCACCGACTCCAAGCGGGTCAGCAGGGCCTGGAGTTGCTCAACACTGCGGGTCAGATTGGCACGGTTATCTGTGACGGTACCTCGAAGCTCCGAGAGCAATGGCCCCACGTCTCGCACGTCGAGCTGCTGAAGCAGTGGCCCAAGCTGACCCATCACCTGATCGATCTCAAGACCCGCTGGGACGGAGGTCAGCAGCGTTCCTTCCATGATGGGCGGCGCTGAACGGGTCTGAGGCAAGAGCTCGACATATTTCTCGCCCAGAAGCGAACGTGCGCGCACAAGGGCGCGTGCATCCTGGCGAATGTCTGCGCTGGCATCGAGCAACAAGATGGCACGAGCCTGATCAAATTCGACGGTCAGACGCTCCACTCGGCCCACTTGAACACCCGCCACCCGAACGGCAGCCCCTTCGACCAAGCCGGCGGCATCGTCAAAGACCACCTGGGCACGGACTTGAAATGCAATGCCCTTGAGATGACCGGTCTGCACAGCAATAAATGCGAGCACGGCCAGCGCTGCCAGCACCAAGAGACCCAGCGATATTTCCATCTTGCGACGATCCACGCTCAGCCTTTCAGGGGAGGAGTTCCGGTCAGACGCTCTAAGGGCGAGCCGGTGAGGTTACGGGCCAAAAACTGTCGCACAATCGGGTTTTCACAGGTCCGAAAGTGATCGGGGGTTCCGAACTCCAACAGCTTCCCATGATACAACATCCCAATGGCGTCTGCGATGCGAAAAGTGCCCACAATGTCGTGGCTGATGACCACAAAGGTGATGCGAAGGCGTTGCTTCATCTCCAAGATCAGGTCGTCGATGGCATCCGCTGTCATCGGATCAAGACCGGAGTGTGGTTCATCAAAGAGCACCACCTCGGGCTCCATCACAATGGCACGGGCGAGGGCCACACGCTTGCGCATGCCTCCGGATAACTCTCCCGGATATCGTTCTTCAATGTTCTTGAGTCCCACCAGCTCGAGCTTCTCACGGGCGACTGCGCGCATCTGCTGAGCGGTCAGGCGGGTGTGATGTTTTAATGGAAAGGCGACATTTTCAGCCACGGACATGGAACCGAAGAGGGCTCCATCTTGAAAGAGCATGCCAAAACGTTTCCGTAGGTTCACCAGCTCGCGCTCGGGGAGTTTGGTCACCTCTTGTCCCAGCACCCGAATCACACCCGCGTCTGGTTGTAAGAGTCCCACGATGTGTTTGAGCAGCACACTCTTTCCAGTGCCGGAGGGCCCTACGATGACAGTGGTCTCTCCTTTTTCCAAAGCAAAGGAGACATCATCCAACACGTTATGATTTCCGAACGCCTTGCTCACATGAGAAAACTCAATGGCTTTTTCACCCATAGAGCACCTCAGAGAGCAAATAATTGGCGAAAGTACACAATACAACCATCAATACAATCGCTCGATTGGCAGCACGTCCCACCCCCAGCGGTCCACGCTCGGCATGAAATCCAAAATAACAGGCCACCAATGCAATGATGATGCCAAAGGTACTGGCTTTTAGGATGCTGAAGAAGATGTCTTGTAAACGAATATAACTCAGGGCCGACTCGATAAAACCTCCCGGATCGACTTGAAGCTGCCAAATGGCGACACCGTATCCCGCAATAAAACACATCATATCGGCCATCAGGGTGAGCAATGGAAGGGTCAAGGTGATGGCCAACAAACGTGGTGTGACCAAATACCAATATGGATTCACACCCATCACTTCGAGGGCATCAATTTGCTCGGTATTACGCATGATGGCAATGGTGGTGGTCATTTCGGTACCGGTCTTGGCAGCAATGATGGTCGCCGCAATCAAGGGGGCAAACTCTCTCAAGCCCGCTACGGCGACAAACATGCCGACCAAGCTCTGTCCCCCCAAGGGCTTAAAGGCATGGTATCCCTGAAGGGCCATATTACTGCCGATAAAGCCAGAGACCAGCAGCAGGACAGGAAAACTCTGCACGCCCGCGCGATGACTCTCTTCGAGTGTGGCACGATAGTCAGGCAGGTGGGCAAAACCTCGCACCAACACACGCACGGAAAAGTGGGCCATCCGGCCAACATCTGCCAGGGCGTTTAAGAGAGGGGTGAGGCTCTTGGGTTCCGTCGCCTGCCATGCCATACGCTCGTTGCTCCAGCAGCTCTGCTCGTTGCTCCAGCAGCTCTGAAATGACCCGGTTTATCAGCGGAAGATGCTCATTCTATGATGCCAAAGAGGGCGCTGGACAGGAAATAGTTGGCGAGCAAAAAGAGGGTGATGCTGTAGACCACCGTATTATTGACCGCTTCTCCCACGCCTCGGGCACCTGCTCGGGCGTGAAATCCTAAGAAACAAGCCAGAAGTCCAATGATCAATCCAAAGACAGCGGTTTTGAGGGCACCGCTGGCAATATCAAAGAGTCCCAAGTAGGCGAAGAGGTCGGCTTGAAAGGCCGCTCCATCTTGACCTCCCACCCACACGGCGAGACCGTATCCACCCATAATCCCGGCGGCAGCGCCTAAAATATTGAGTAAGGGGGCGGCGAGCACAATTCCAAGCAGGCGAGGAAGCACGTGCAGTTTGAGGGGATCAACCCCCATGATCTCGGTGGCTTCGATCTCTTCTTGTGTGCGCATGGTGGCCAGCTCTGCGGCCGTGGCACTTCCTGCCTGGGCCGCTATCAGGATCGCGGTCAAGTTAGGTGCCAGCTCTCGAAAAGTGGTCAAGCCTACCAGAAAACCCAGTAGGCGCTCGGCTCCAAAGAGCTGAAAGACCTCTTGGCCATGCAGGGAGACCACCATTCCAAAGGGCCCGACCACGGCGATCACCGGCAGCACACATCTTCGCCCCACTGCGGCGGTATGGTGCAATATCTCAAGAGGATAATAGGGAGGCCGACGCAGGGTCCATAGGAGGGCACATAAAAACAGAAAAATCCGCCCTGACAGGGCCAAAAAATCCAGCAGAGGGGAGAAGAGTGAACGGGAAGCTTCCCCCTGCTGCATAGGTTATGCCTCCCCCGTCTTCTCAAGACACTCTTGCACTGCATAGGCAATGCCTGAGATCTTTCGAGCCGGAATTCCCGAGATGGCAATCCGAATGCCTTTGTCCATCGGCACCACGTAGATCAACTTTTCGGTCAATAGATTCATCAGACGGGTGGAGTCAATGGTGGGCACAGAGATGAAAAAGCCGGAGCGATAGGGCATAAAACGAAGGCCCACTTCGGCGGCTTCTTCATGGAAGACACTGGCGCGATAGTTGAGCATGCGACGATATCCTTCACGCTCTTCGGCGATCTTTTCGGCCAGCCCTTTCTCTCGATACAACAAGCCGGTGAGCTGCATGCCTACACGCGGGACGTTGGTCCACACGGCACGGGCGGATGCTGCATTCACTTCCAAAAACTCATCCATCACATCCCGATCTTGAGAGACACCAATAAACGCACCGGTGCGCATTCCATACTGTGTCAAGCTCTTGGAGATCGAGTATCCCACACCCACCAACATGTTACGAGGAATAGGCGTCAAGGTCTGAAACAGTGCGCGGGCTTGGTTGCCTGCGGCAGCATAGTCAATATAAGGTGCATCAATAAAGACGGTCAGACATCGCTCGGGATCCTTCAGCAAGCTGCGCAGAAATGCCATCAGCTCACGCCACTGATCCAAGGTCATATCGTATCCGGTCGGATTATGCGCGGGGTCGTTAAACACCACAATGGCGCGCGCTTGGGTCTCATAGAGCTTCAGGAGCTTCTGCTTGAGATCGTCGAGGGAGAACTCTAGGTGATCATTGAACATCTTATAGGTGTCGATCTTACGAAGATGTTCGGTCGCGATGGTATCATACGGATTCCAGCGCCAGTCTGGCACCAAGATGGTGTCTCCAATGTCGGCATAGTTCCAGAAGCAGTTGCGCAAGGCACCGGTCGAGCCGGGAGTTGCCACCACTTCGACATAGGCGTCTGGAACGTACTCTCCAAAGGCGAAGAGCTTGGCGGCAGCACGAAAGTCTGGGGGCCCAAAAAACGGAGAGTAGGCTGCAAAGTCGGCAGCACTCAGCCGTCTCACGACGTCATCGACGGTCGGTAAGACAGCCATCTGCTCTTTGTCATCCAAAATGATGCCTACGGTTGCATTGACAACCCGATCTTTGCCATACTTTGCCACTGCTTGCTCGGCCATTCCGCCAGCGGTGAAGATGACATCTCTGACCACCTTGCCATAAGCATGGCGGCCCACCATCGAATATCGCTCCGTCATCGGCTCTCCCCGCGTCGGGTGGGGGGCGTTCCAAACAAACACCCACGGAAAAATATGGCCTGCATGGGGCCTGGAGGGAAGCCGGGAGGCTGTTGAACCTCCGAGGGGCTTCTCTGCTGTGTGCTGCGAATGGCAGCATTGACGGGGAAGTATAGCTGGCGCTTGAAGCGAACGTCAAGCCTGCGCGCAGCCGGATAACCGGTGAGTCGTATTGACAAGGCTCGTCACGCGGGATAACGTGGCAGTTAAAGGATTTTCCTTCTACCAACCGCGTCGATGAGGAACCAGCATGAGGGGTCATCACCCAGCCCACCTGCGCGATGTGAGAGCGCCAGCCCAGCTCCCGTTTTTGGTTTCGATGCTGCTCTTGACGGGGTGTGCCGGATCAAGCGCCTTCCAACGAGGTGTCGAGCTGGAAAACGCAGGGCGAATCGAGGACGCAGTCTTGGCTTTTCGTTCGGTGGCCGAAACCTCCGGGGGAGAAGCCACACGGGCTCAGCAACGTATGATGTTGCTTGAGGAAAAGCTGGCGGCCAGCCGACTTCCAGCGGCCAACCTCGCGCTGCAAGAAGGTCGTTTGGAAGAGGCCATCGATGCATGTGCCGAGCTGCTGCGCCTTGCACCTGATGTCCAAGAGGTTCAGACTTTTTTTGGGGCGGTGCGTGAGCAGACCCTCCGGCAGGTGCAAAAGGAGCTCACCGAAGGAGCTCCGCTTAAGGGTGCTGCACTCTTCAATCGACTTCGTACCGGTGCTGTCGGAGATGACGCCCGCATGGAAGGGCTGGCACGGGATGTTCGACGCCTCCGCGAGACGCTGCTCTCCCGAATTGAGACCCTCGAGTCCAATCAATGGCTAGGAAATGCACTGCTCGCTCGGATGGCATTTGACCGCTTGGGGCAGGATGGACAAGGGACGAGCGCCTCCACGCGCCAAGCCCTAGAGCACTGGCAGCAGCTCCATCGCCTTCCTGTGACGCTGGATGTTTCGGGCAAGAGCAGCCAACGAGACGCCATCTCCACGGCGGTGGCGGCCCTGCCCTTTAAGTCCCCTTCCTTATATTACGCGCCGGGCGGCAAACGCAGCGATGGACTTCAGCTCGAGCTCATGGACTTAGACGATGTGCTAAACGCTTCAAGCGAAAATGGTTTTGCCATTCGCTCTGTTCAAGCCGGAACCAAACGAGGTCCCAACCCCGAGATCAAACGCACGCAAGAGAAACTCGACGGCCTCGAAGCCAGCATTATGCAGCTCGGGGAGCGCATCGACAGCCTCAACACGCAGCTCACCACCCTCAGAGCGGGGGTAGAAAAATCACCTCTGACCGCAGAGCTGACGCGGGTGGAGCGAGAACATCACCTCAGAAGCCAGGAATATGTGGCACTTCAGGAGTCGATGGCAGGCTTGCCTCGCGAGGTAGACTTAATTCAATATCAAGATATTCGTTTTCCTCAAGAGGTGTTCCGTCGTACCGTGACATTTAATGCACGTTACAAAGCCACCAGCACTCGTGCAGGTCTTCCGCTCAAGGTAGAGCTCCCCCTCCAGGGCAAAGCAGAGACGTCCTGTGGGGTCCATCCCGCCTATCCACAGTATGGGGTGGCGGCGGGGGTGCTCAAGTTTGAGGTCAACGACACAGAGCTTCGTGGGCGTGCGCTCGAGGCGCTGGCTCGACAGGTGATAGAAACCACGGAGCGACTACTGAATGACAGCCTGATTTTGCAGCGAAAGACCGCGCGTGAGCAGGAGCGAGCTCAGCAAGCAGAGGAGGCATTGGAAATCTGGCTTCGTGTGGCGACCATGAGCCCAGGCGAGGTGCCAGATGAAGTCCGCCAGGCCCTCGGCCAACGAGGATTGAGTGAGCTGGAGCCGCTGAGAACGCCTCCCACGACCCGCTGATGGTCTCCTGTGTGCAGCTCAAACGGGATGTGAGCATCAAGTAGCCAGCTTTTGAAGCCTTGTGGTTGGAAATCATTCACAAGGCTTCTCCCGCAGGATTTAGGATATTTCCCCTTATTTTCTCAAGTGTTAGCTTGCAGACTGCCCCAGACGCAGCACCCGTCCGGGACGAGCCCCCGTAAGCCGCCCCTGCTGCACCACCACCTCACCCTTCACCAGTGTTGCACGAAATCCATCCACTTCTTGGATGAGTCGCTTCCCACCGGCGGGCAGATCATGCAGAAGCCGAGGGCGCTTCAGGCGCAGGTTCTCCAGCTCAATGAGGTTGATGTCGGCCCGCTGACCAACCTCCAACGTCCCGCGATCTTGGAAGCCCATATAACGAGCAGTATCGTGGGCTAACATTCGGACGGCACGCTCGAGAGGCATTCGCCCTTCGGGACGCTCTCGCACCCACCAAGTCAACAGGAAGGTGGACATGCTGGCATCGCAGATGGTGCCAACATGGGCCCCCGCATCACCTAAGCCGGGAAGGGCCAGCGGATGGGCGAGCATGTGCTGAACGGCACTCAAGTTGCCAGTTCCATAATTATAAAGTGGAAAATAAAGCAGCTCGTGGCCATCATCCTCTAACAAGGCGTCGTACATGGCTTCGAGGGGAGAGAGGCCACGCCGAGTGGCTTCCGCAAAAAGTGAGGTTTCGGGGGCAGGCTCATAGTGGGGCTGCTCCCCGAGGCGAAAGATGCGCCGGGAGAGCATGGGCAGGTTGGAGAGCAACAAGTCTGCCAACGGAGGAATGGGACTGCCATCACCCGACAGACGCCCCGATTTTTCACTCAGGAGCTGCGCGCGGAAGGCAGGCTGGCGCATACGCTCAACCCGTTCCGCCAACGGGAGCTGAGAGATCTCACGATAGCTTGGATAGCCAACAAAGGGGTGGAAGGTTGCTTCTAGTCCCAACATGACACCGATGGCACGGGAAGCCACTTGAACACGCAAGGGAATTCCCTTCTCGTGCGCTTGTTCTGCTCTGGCCAGGATTCGTTGCCACTGGCCGGGGGCTTGATCACGCTGCATTAAGGAGATGGACAGCGGATGTCCGGCAGCGGCTGCCGCCATTCGCTCGAGCACGTCAAACTCACCGTCAAAAGGCGCGGGGCCCTGGGCCATGTCAAAATCCGAGACCGCTTGCAAGACGCCGTGGGAGAGCCCTTCAAAAGCACAGGCAATACCCTCGAGCTCACGAATACTGGCTTCGGCGGCAGGTGTGGCACGTCCATCGGCAGCACGATGGTTATCGGTCCTGCCTGTACTGAAGCCAACAGCGCCCGCCTCGAGGGCTTGCCGCAAGAGCGATTGCATGGCTTCAACCTCCGCTTCCGTGGCGACCTCCCCGGCGAGTGCTCGCTCACCCATCACGTACACGCGCAGAGGGTCATGGGTGACTTGGAGGGCGATGTCCAGGGTACGGGGAAAATCGAGGGCATCTAAATACTGCGGGAATGACTCCCAATTCCAAGTAATGCCCTCTGAAAGTGCGGCACCGGGGATATCTTCCACCCCTTCCATCAAGGCAATCAGGCTCTGGCGATCCTGAGGGCGGGCGGGTGCAAACCCAACGCCACAACTACCCAAGACGCATGTGGTGACCCCATGCAAAATAGAAGGGATCATGTCTGGATCCCAAGAGGCTTGCCCATCATAATGGGTGTGAAGATCGGTAAATCCGGGGGTTACGATGGTACCGCTGGCGTCGAGGCTGGGGGCGGTCACGTCACTCAGATCGCCCAGAACGGCAATCTTGCCATCGACAATGCCGATGTCTGCGCGATAGGGTGGACGTCCGGTGCCATCCACGAGCTGGCCTCCTACAATTTTGAGCTGAAGTGTCATGTGAGCTACTCCCTGTCGCTGGATTTGAGCGGTAAAACGTGATGATGACCTGCGGCGAGAATGGGATACTATGTACACAGCCCTATCGCAG
Source organism: Myxococcota bacterium (assembly GCA_046075485.1). Taxonomy (GTDB): domain Bacteria; phylum Myxococcota_A; class UBA796; order JAJRTE01; family JBJTQF01; genus JBJTQF01. Next base: position 93,008 of record JBJTQF010000371.1, read on the forward strand.
CGTCAATCGAAGAGCACACAGAGACGATAAAAATAGGCTCTTGGGTGGCAGAGTTCAGGAAATAGTGGGCTTGGCGCTGCTCAGAGAGGTCGGACATCAAGAGCGGCAGAGATGCGATTCCGACTGAATGGCATGAATGGACAGTTATCGCATCGGGAGCCGATGCGCCCGCCGATCAGCAGCTCCGTCTGAGGCCGCGAAAGGCTGGCCAAGCTGCTGCAAGGTCTGCTGAAGAAGTCAGAGGAAGGCGTCGGAAAGGCAGGACACATCTGGAGAGGAGCTCAATCCTTTAGGTTGGCAAGAACGGCGCCTACAAATTCGGAGCTTGACGCAGTTCCGCCCATGTCTCGCGTGCGTACACCCCCGTGAAGGGTCTTTCGGGTGGCTTCGGTGATGCGCATAGCGGCCTCTTCTTCACCCAGATAACGCAGCATGTGAAGGGCCGGATTCAACAACGGAAGGGGGTTCGCCAAGTCCTTCCCCACCAACTGCGGCGCGTTGCCATGCGGAGACTCATACAATCGAATGCCACTCTCATGTACGTTGATGCTCGGCACCATGCTGATACCACCCAACAGACCGGCGCACAGATCGGAGATGATATCGCCAAACAGATTCCCGAGCAGGAGCACATCAAACTGTTGGGGGCGCGCCACAAGCTGCATGGCACAGTTGTCTACAATGATGTCTGTGTGAATGATGTCGGGATACTGCTGGGCCACACGCCGACTGACTTCCAAGAAGAGACCATCTGCCAGCTTCATGATATTGGCTTTGTGAACGGTGGTCACCTTCTTGCGATTCCGCAGGCGTGCGTACTCAAATGCAGCGCGTGAGATGCGCTCGCATGCCCGCTCCGTGGTCACTTTTAAGGTTTCTACGACACCCGGAACCACCTCATGCTCCATGCCAGCGTACACGTCTTCTGTGGCCTCGCGCACCACCACGATGTCAAGCTCAGGATACTTACACTCCAGACCGAAGGCACTCCGAAGCGGACGGATGTTGCAATACAGATCCAGTGACTGGCGAATATAGGCGGTCGGGTTATTGATGTCGGCTCCGGGAGGTGTTCCAATCGGACACTTCAGGGCAATCTTGTTTCGACGAATGGAGTCGAGAACACGATTGGGGACCAGCTTCTTTTCGGAATTCCAGGTCTGAAGGCCACAGACCTGCACATCCCAATCGATCTGAACACCAGCCGCAGCAAGAATACGACGGACAGCCTCCGACATCTCAGGGCCAATCCAATCGCCGGGAATCAGAGTAACGGTGTGAACCATGATGAAAAATCCTCCCCAAAAGGCGATTAGAGCGCAGCAATCAACGCGGCAGTATACTCCGCAGTTCCCGCAGTACCACCCAAATCACGGGTGCGCACCTTTCCTTCAGAAAGGACCGTGTGAACGGCATGGGTGATGCGATCTGCGTTCTTCTGTTCGCCGATATAACGGAGCATGAGCACAGCAGACATGAGCATGGCGGTTGGATTGGCCAATCCCTTTCCGGCAATATCCGGAGCGCTGCCATGAACGGCCTCAAAGACGGCATATTCGTCGCCGATATTGGCCCCCGGAACGACACCAAGTCCCCCCACCAGACCAGCGGCCAGATCACTCACGATATCGCCAAACATGTTCTCCAGCAGGATCACGTCAAACTGCTTAGGATTCATGGCCATATTCAGCGCGATGTCGTCGATGGGCATCTCTTCGTATTGAATGAAAGGATATCGGCGGGCCACTTCACGGGTACAGCGCAGGAAGAGCTCGTCACTCATCTTCATCACGCTGGCCTTATGCGCAGCAATGACTCGATGACGACCATTATTGCGACAGTAGTTGAAGCTCCACTCGGCAATACGACGACAGGCTTGCTCTGTGATGATCTTGAGGGTGGTGATCACACCCTGACTGACCTCATGCTCAATGCCAGAGTAGAGGCCCTCTGTGTTCTCTCGAATGATCACCATGTCCACGTTATCATAAGGAGACTTGACCCCCGGAATGTTGAGCACCGGGCGCAAGCAAGAGTATAGGTTGAGCTGCTTTCGTAAGGTCACATTGGCGGACTTAAAGCCCTTGCCAACAGGCGTCCCGAGTGGACCTTTGAGTGCCACCTTGTTTTTGCGAATGGATGCCAAGAGTTCGTCGGGAACAGTCTTGCCATACTTTTCTACCGCTTCAGCACCGGCAGGACACTCTTCCCATTGAATGCGCAGACCGGCGGCCTTGAGGATCTCAAGGGTTGCACCGGTGACTTCAGGTCCAATTCCATCTCCCTTGATCAGGGACAGTGTATATTCCATGATGAACCACTTTCACATGGTTAAGGGTCCAGTCAAACCTTGAGTGACCGACGAAGCGCGTCACTGTTCCGCATGACAGCCAGCAAATAAAGCGGGGGAAGGATAACAATAACGGCGAGGGGGGGCAAGTAAATTACAGGTGACAGCATTGCCTCCGGCAGCGCACTGTGGTATCCACAAGGAAACCTGAAGGGGAGAGAAGCGCACGATGCTGAGGGGCATACTTCACTTAGGAGACCGGAAATGTGCAAAACGCGAGCTCATTGAGGGGCTGGCGTTGCCGGAGCGGGGCTACTTCTGGATTGACATCGAAGGGCAAACGGCTGCCGATCTGAAGCTGATCGGCGATGCATACCGGCTTCATCCGCTGGCGTTGGAAGACTGCGAGCACTTGGACCAGCGTCCCAAGCTCGACGAGTATGATCATTACCTCTTTATCGTCATACATGGGTTCACCAATTCAGCGGTAGAAGATGAGGTGAATCTCCATGAGGTACACATTTTTTTCAGTCCTCGATTTATGATTACGGTCCACATGGATCCACACCCGGCCTTGGATCGGCTGTGGCTGCTGGTGCAGGAGGAGCCGGAAACATTCTCGCGCGGCAGCGACTTTTTGCTGCACCGGCTCTGCGATGGCTTGGTGGATTCTGACTTTCCGGTCTTGGAGCATCTGAGTCAGACGTTGGAGACTCTGGAAGATCAAGTACTAGATGAGCAGCGAGAGTTTAGCGCCGTACCTCGATTTGTGGTGCTGAAGCGCTCTTTTTCGTTGATGCGACGCACCTTAAGCCCTCAGAGGGAAGTGCTTGGCCAGCTTATCCGCTTGGAGAGTGGCTATGTTTCGGATCACGCGCAGGCGTATTTTCGAGACATTTATGATCATCTCGTAAGACTAGCGGAGCTGGTAGAGGTGGAGCGAGAACTTTTGGCAAGTGCGCGCGATGCACACTTTACAATACTCTCCCACCGAACAAATGAGATTATGAAGAGGCTAACGATGGCCTCCATCATCTTTCTTCCGCTGACCGTTATCACAGGCTTTTTTGGTATGAATTTCATACATATGCCATTTGATAATGATTATCTACTTCTGGCGATGTTGACCTCAATGGTCATTATTCCAGTGCTCATGGTACTTTGGTTTCAGCATCGTCGGTGGCTTTAGAGTCTCTTTGTATTTCAGACAGTTAACTTGAAATCTGGGCAGCCGTCCAATATAATGAATGACGAGGAGTGCGTGGCGTGAAATCCATTGGACAATGATGCTCCGCACAGGCAAACTTGTGAAGAGGCGGTAGTGGGAGCTGCGACGGGGCAAGCTGCGAAGGGATCAGGATCATGCTGACGTTGGATCATGTCGATGGTGCGGCGCTGATGAGCCCGTGGGTCCAGGACTCTCAAGCGGAGGTTCGGGCATTTACGGAGACAAGCTCCGAACAGAGTGTACTGACAAGTACACATCTGTATTTAGTGCCCCGAGTCGCTCAGGCTGGCAAGTCCTTGAACGCATCAGCGGCGGAGGAACTGCGAGCTGAGCTTGATGCGCTCCTGGATCGGCCTGCGGATGCCCCCGAGCTGGCGACCCTTCTGCTCCATGATCCCACCGAAGTCATGGTGGTTACCAAAACCATTGCCGCTGAAGATGGCAACTCAAAGCGCGTTCTGCGTCTGCTCGTCAATGTGCTCGCCGCTCAAGAGCTTCCCCCACTTCCCGCCCCCAAAGGTCAGGCGCCTCGCCCCAATCCTTGGCTCAGCTCCTTGACCGGAGCGTTTTTTACCCCTGACATCGTGGAAGCTGCGGAGCTGATCCATCGAGACCTCCAGGCATCACTTCAGCGCATTCAAAAGCCTGAAAAGGCCACGACTCCGGATGGACGCCCCATGCCACGAAAGCGAGACCTCGACGCTACAGGCAATGCAGTCCCTCGCGGACGCACGGACGCGCGCGTGAGCCTTGCCACTACTACAACAGAGCTGAAGCCACTGGTTGCCCGCTATCCTGACTTTGTCATTCGTCTGGGCGATCATCATATGCTGAGCAACAGTCCCGTCAATGCTTACGAGGCGTACTCGCGTGGCATGCTGATGGACTTTGATGCATGGCGAAAGTTTGAAAAGACCTCCTACGAGTCGTTTCTCGAGTCTGCCACGTTCATGGTCTTATCCGCGCACAAGACCGAGCGTGTCCTGAGCCTTTACAGCCAGATGCCGCTCAAGGAGACCGATCTCCAAAAGCGCATCTTGGAGCAGATCGAGCGCCGAACGCAGATCTACGCCCGCGCCCGGGTGGAGCTGAGCAACAATGCGGCCATCAGTCAAGCACTGGTAGACCTGCTTCAGACACTGATTGAAGATCCATCGATTGACGAAGTGATGAATGCTAAAGATAAACGGCGCTTTCTCATTCTGATCGGAGACGCCGCAGTTGCCAAACGTCAATATGTTGAAGCCGTAGGTGTCTATACCTCTCTCGGTGATCGCCAGCGTCTCTCAGACGTTGGCAAGCAGCTCTCCGCTCGCATCTACTATGAAAGAGAGACAGGACCGTTGATCAACCGCGACATCGAGCTGGCCATTGAAGCACTGCGCGAGGCCAACGATGTCACGGCGATGAAGGAGCTGCTCACCCGCTGCCGCCAAACGGAGGCACTCTTTGCGCAGCAGGCCAAAAAACCAACCGGATATCAGTTTCTCAGCGAGTACATCCGACGCCTCGAAGACGCGGTGGACAGCGATAATCGTACCGTGCGCACCCTTGAGAGTGGTAAGCCCAAAACTCGGACAGAAGAGAAGCTGGAGACGGCAGATATCTCGGTGGAGCGTCTGCCTGGATTGATACGAAGCTTGCGGCAAAAAGTGGATACCGCTGTGCCCGGCCAAGATCTCGCAGCGGAGAAGGCTCAGCTCATGGTGTTGGGAGAGCAGGCGGCGCGGGCGGGGCAAATTGCTTTGGCGCTGGAGGCATTTCAACCTCAAGGACCAGATGGGCGCAAGCGGCTGGTCGAGCTCGGACGGACCCTTGCCTCTGAGAACAAGCACGAGGCTGCTTTTGAAGCCTTTAAGCTGGGAGGAAAGGAAGCGCATCCAGAGCTCATCCAACTTGCCCAGAAGATTACAGCGCAAGGGGTCGCCTCGCGTGGGGTCTTTAATGCGGAGATTCCGATTGCGGTGGAAGCCTACCTGCTGACGGATAGCAGTGACCGTTTGGAGGTGCTGCTCAACGAGATGCTCAAGCTTCGCGTGCAGTTTAATAACATGGACATTCAGTCGGAGCAGCTGGGTCGTCCGACCACTCCCCGGAATCGAGAGCTGCTGGAGTCGTCCATTGCGCGTATTGCCGAGGAGTATGACTTGGTAGGAGTGCTTGCCAAACCTGGGGCGGCCTCTTCAAGTGGTACTGGACAAGGTACGCCGGTGGCAAGCAAGACGCCTCCTGGCAAAACTGAAACGGGACCTTCGGCAGTCAAGGCAACTCCTCCTAAGCCTGAGCCCCTCAAGCCTGAGCCCCTCAAGCCTGAGCCCGTGAAAGCCACCCCAGTTAAGGTGGAGCCTCCCAAGCAGGAACCGCTTGCCAAGATCGAGCCACCTAAGCAGGAGCCCCTCAAGCCTGAGCCCCTCAAGCCTGAGCCCGTGAAAGCCACCCCGGTTAAGGTGGAACCTCCCAAGCAGGAGCCTCTTGCCAAGATCGAGCCTCCTAAGCCGGAGCCCGTTAAGCCTGAGCCCGTGAAAGCCACCCCGGTTAAGGTGGAACCTCCCAAGCAGGAGCCTCTTGCCAAGATTGAGCCGCCTAAACAGGAGCCCGTTAAGCCAGAGCCGGTCAAGCCTGAGCCGGTCAAGCCTGAGCCCGTGAAAGCCACCCCGGTTAAGGTGGAGCCTCCCAGGCAGGAGCCTCTTGCCAAGATCGAGCCACCTAAACAGGAGCCCGTGAAGCCAGAGCCCGTGAAAACCACCCCGGTTAAGGTGGAGCCTCCCAAGCAGGAGCCTCTTGCCAAGATTGAGCCGCCTAAACAGGAGCCCGTGAAGCCAGAGCCGGTCAAGCCAGAGCCCGTGAAAACCACCCCGGTTAAGGTGGAACCGCCCAAGCAGGAGCCTCTTGCCAAGATTGAGCCGCCTAAACAGGAGCCCGTGAAGCCCGAGCCCAAAAAAGTGGAACCGGGGAAGAGCGCTCCCGGAAAGCAAGAGCCTGGCAAGATACCCACAGCTAAAGTAGGCGTCCCTGTACCGACGACATCGGACAACGTCCCCGCAGCAGGCAACGTTGCCTTACCCGTGCCTCCCCCCGTACCTCCTCCCCCCGCTCCAGCACCCAGCAGCGTTTATCGTACAGTGCTTGAACCCGAATAGACAGTTCCGGTAGAACACAAGCAGCCCCTTCATCAATCCTTCCTGCATGCCACAACTTCCTGCTCTGCTCGATTTTTCTTGGCGATTCAAGCACTTTGATTAACAATAAATAGGTGTATGACAAGTAGCCAAGCTCATTTATTGATAATATTGGCAACGCCTAATATCTCCTCTCCTTTTGCTCCAACGCTGTCGATCTGCTGGAGGACTCATGCTCAAACTTTCAGGTCGCGTTCTGCTGACCAGCCTCTCTCTTATGATGATGGTGGCATGTAATGATGGCGTAACACCCATCGTCCCCACTCCCACTGCTACGCCTGCCGAGAATGGTACAGAAACACCGACGGAGAACCCATCGGTCACCGAAACGCCGACGTCCACTCCATCCGGCACTGACACACCTGAACTGACCGGCACACCCTATCTAAACGCAACCCCGACGGCAACCCCTTCGGAGACACCATCGGGTACGCCCGTGGAGATCACGCCGACACCAACACCCGTGAAGCTGGACCAGGATGACGATGGATTTGACATTGAAGCAGATTGTAATGATCTCGATGCAAGCATCTATCCAGGCGCTACGGAGATCCCATACGACGGCATTGACCAAGATTGTGCCAGCGGCGATCTCATAGATCGAGACGCGGATGGTGCTCCGGGCGGCGCTAATGGCACAGACTGCGACGATACCAGCGCCTCCATCTATCCCGGGAACATAGAAGTGCCTTATGACGGCGTCGACCAGGACTGCTCCGGGGCGGACCTTACGGATCGAGATGAAGATGGCGCAGATGGCGGACCACAGGGAAGCGACTGTGACGATGTGGATCCGACACGTTCGCCTCTCGTGGAGGAGATCCCTTACGATGGCATCGATCAAGATTGCTCCGGCACGGATCTGGTCGATCAAGATGAAGATGGCGCTGATGGTGGTAACGATGGAACCGACTGTGACGATCTAGATCCGGCAAGAAATCCAGCAGCGCTCGAGATTCCTTATGACGGCATCGATCAAGATTGCACAGGAGCCGATCTCATCGACCAAGACAAGGATGGTTATGCCTCTACCCAAGTAGCTGGCGGTTCGGACTGTGATGATCTGAACGTAAACACGTATCCAGGTGCAGCAGAGTTTGAGGATGATCGCGACAATGACTGCGACGGAAGCATTGATGAGAACCTCGATACCACCGACGATGACGGTGATGGCTTCTCGGAGGTTCAAGGAGATTGTAACGATTCCTCGCCTCAAATCAACCCAGCGGCGGAGGAGCTCCCCTACGATGGTATTGATCAGGACTGCGATCAGCTCGATCTCAACGATCAGGATGGCGATGGCTACTTAGGAGGCACTCAAGGCAATGACTGTGACGATCTCGATCCTGCGCTCAATCCAGGGGCAACTGAAATTCCCTATGATACAATTGATCAAGACTGTACCGGAGCAGATCTCATCGACGTAGATCGAGATGGCATCAGTGCTTCTCAAGCGGGGGGGGCAGACTGCAATGATTCGAATCCTTTGATTTCACCGACCGCGAGCGAAACCCCTTACGATGGGATTGATCAGGACTGCTCGGGAGCAGATCTCGTGGATGTTGATGGGGATGGACGTGCAAGCACCGCAGCCAATGGCACCGATTGTAATGATGCCAATGCCAGCATCTATCCCGAGCAAACGGAAAAGTGTGATGGCATAGACAACAACTGCGACAACGTCGTTGATACAGATGCGGTAGATCGCAACACGTTCTATCTCGACAGTGATCAAGATGGTTATGGGGATCTTACAGTACCCGTGTTAAGGTGCTCTATTGCCGAAGGTTTGGTCACGAATTCTCTGGATTGTAACGATCAGAGGGCAGACATCTCTCCTGCTGCCAGCGAAGTCTGCGACGATCTGGACAACAACTGTAACGATGTGATCGACGAAGGCGTTCTGATCACATACTATGCAGACACGGATGCAGACACCTACGGGAACGCACAGAACACCACACGCGCGTGTACGCTCCCCAGCGGCTATGTGAGCAACGATGATGACTGCAATGACAGTGTAGCCTCCATTTACCCCGGCAGCACAGAGGTCTGTAATCTGGCGGATGATGACTGCGATGGCTCTATTGATGAGCAGGTCCAGGTTCTGTTCTATCTGGATTCAGATCTCGACGGATATGGAAATGCTTCAACAACAACACTCGCCTGCACCGCACCCACTGGGTACGTCTCAAATGCACTGGACTGCAAAGATACAGATGCAGACATTTATCCCGGTGCCGCTGAGCAGTGTAACCTCCTCGATGATGACTGTGACGGAAGCATTGATGAGTCAGTGCAGACTATCTACTATCAAGACGCGGATGGCGATGGATACGGGAATCCCTCCGTGAAGACAGAGACCTGCCTTCAGCCTGCCGGAACGGCCCCGCGTGCAGATGATTGTAATGACGCCGACGCGAGCATCAATCCTGCCGTCAGCGAGAAATGCAATGGCAAAGACGATAACTGTAGTGGCAGCATCGATGAGGGTGTCCAGTCTACTTACTATCGTGACGCTGATGCCGACGGCTATGGAAATAGTGCGGTGACGGTGCAAGCGTGCTCCGCGCCAGCAGGATATGTCTCCAGTGCAGGTGACTGCAATGACTCCAGCGCATCCATTAAACCCGGGGCCACCGAGGTCTGTAATGGGCTTGATGACGACTGCGATGCTCAAGTGGACGAATCCTTCGCAGGAATCCCAGACCTTCCGGATGATAGTTTTGTGGATTCAAACTGTGATGGCATCGATGGAGATGAAGCGACAGCGATCTTTGTCTCGCCCGATGGCTCTGACATAAATCCAGGAACCCGCTCAGCACCGATGGCCACCATCCCAGGCGCACTGATCACCGCCAATGCCACCAGCAAGGGCGCACTCTACATCTCTGAGGGCCTCTACAGCACCCGCGTCATTTTGAGCAATGGCATCTCGCTGTATGGTGGGTACTCTCGGGGTAATAATTGGCGTCGCTCTGCCTCGTATATTGCCACAATTCGCGTCAGTGCAAGCCAGACTGGGCGCATGAATGCGGTCGAAGGCAAGAATATCTCCAGCGCAACAACGTTAGATCGACTTGACATTCGGACCCTCTCCACTGCCACGACCAATGAAAACAACTACGGTCTGCACTGTCAGGGCTGCACCGCACTTACGATCAAGAACTGCGCCATTGAGGCAGGGGCTGCTGGACCGGGACAAGCAGGGACCAACGGCTCGGCAGGTGCGGGAGGAGCTGGGGGAGGAGCTGGAGGAGCCGGAAGCTGCGATGACAACCGCTCGGGTGGTGCGGGAGGCACCGCAGGAAGTTCAAGCTGCAACCGACCCGGTGGCGCAGGTGGAAAAGGCGGAAACTATGGCAAGAACAACGGAGATGGAGGCAGCGTAGGTGTCGTCAATACGCCTGGAGGGTCCGGTGGTGGCTATGGATCCACAGGTGGAAGCGGAAGCAACGGCACGGATGGTTCAACAGGCAGTAGAGGCTCAGCCGGTGCGGGAGGCTCTGGAGGCTCGGTGGTGTCAGGGTTCTGGCTGGGTGCCAGTGGAGCCAACGGCAATGATGGCAGCAATGGCAATGGCGGCGGCGGCGGTGGTGGCGGCGGCGGTCAAGGCTGCACCTTCTGCGACGATGGGCCCGGCAATGGCGGCGGCGGCGGCGGCGGTGGTGGCTGCGGTGGAGCTGGTGCAACAGGAGGGTCTTCGGGCGGTTCGTCGTTCGGAGTCTTTATCACTGATTCCAGTGGACTTGTGCTGATTAACTCCAGGATTACGTCCAGTGCAGGCGGAGCTGGTGGCACTGGCGGAACAGGTGGCAACGGTGGCGGTGGTGGCTCTTCCGGCCTCGGGGGTCAGACCTGCACCTCCGAAGTGGGAGGTGGTGGCAATGGTGGCAAGGGTGGCGCTGGTGGCGCTGGCGGACACGGTGGCGGCGGTGCTGGGGGCAATTCCTACGCCATCTTCTTGAATAATAGCGGCATTACGCAGAGTGGCAATACCCTGACCGCAGGTGCAGCAGGCAATGGAGGCTCCTCTCCTGGGAATGCCGGCTCGAAGGGAGTCTCCGCAGCCAGCAATTGATACCTGCTTATTTGGAAGTCACTACTCGCGTCGTGAGGGTGCGTGGTGATGCCCCTCCACCTCCCTCAGCTCCGCCCATGCACTTCCAACCTGTACCCGCTCCAATGTTTTGAACTCGAGGGCATGTTCTAAGGTTCCCAGGGGCTCCCCGTGCGCACTCACCAACACCCAGGCTCCGATAGGCAGCTCATCTGGTCGAGTAGACTGACCATACCATTTTAATCCTTCAAGGGTATTTGCATCACCTGCCAGGATTGGCAAGCTCAGCTCGATCCATGCGTAGGAGCCGACCCAGACTTGGCGTCGCGCTTGAAGAGCCTGCTCCAGCTTCGGTAAGAGGCTCTGATGCGCTGTCACCAAGTCATGAGCGAAGAAGTTCCGCTCAACCCCTCCGGTGGGTGGTGCATGCCAGTCCAACCAGGCGAAGCTGGCACAGAGTCCCCACAATAGAGAAGTCATTAATTTGCTGGTGATTACGCTGTGAGGACCGAATGCGTGCGTTAGAATTCGCTGCGCAAATTCCTTCAGCGGAACGCTCCCCGCCAGACAGATCGCCAAGAAGGAAATCCAGGCAGGAACCAGATACCGCAGATGCCCACCCGCAATCCGGTTTGGATCTCCCCCCAGAAAATTCACGGTTCCAAAAAAGGCAAGATGGGTGAGCAGGTGAAGACCCAAGATCAGCAGGGGGAGACTTCGAGTCCGCCACAGCCGCCAGACAGCCGCAAAGAGACACGGGAGAAGCCAAAACCGACCTTGTTCTAACAAGACGAACTGGGCGACCTGCTGGAGATCTCGTATCCATCCCCAGAGAGAGCTGGGCAGGCGTTCGGTGCCCGCCAATCCCCAGCCTGTTAACCACCAGTGGAGAAGACCCCATGCCAGCAACGAGCCGAACGGACTCAACATCGCCACCAGCGCCCACCAGCGCCGTCCGCCTCGCTCTTGCCATACACATGGCAAGACGGCTGATGCGAGCAATACGCCCGGCTCTTTACACCACACCGCCAGCAGCGAGAGGCCCATAAAACGAAGATATCGCCGCGCCAGCAGGGCATCCAGGGCCCAGGGTGTCAGGCAAAAGAGCGCCATGTCCAAGTCGGCGCGGGAGAGCTGAACCGAAATCACCGGAACAAGGGGAAGCAACAGCCCTCCCCCTACCGCCCAAGCTGGACTGGTTACCCGCTGGACCAGCCGCAGAAATCCCATCATCCCCAGCAGTGCTAAGACGAGGAGTCCTAGCTGAATGCTGTGCATGGAGGGGCCCAGGAGCTTCATCCAGCTTGCCAAGTACCAATAGAACAGAGGAGGATGGGCATAGTCAGGAATACCTCCCGACCATTGGGGCGGGACTTGTAAAGGTGAGATCTCTTCTGGCAACAACACTTTGGGCAGAGGACCGGCTGGAATCAGCACAGGCCCTCGCTCATACACATCCAATGCTTGAGGAATCCACCAGAAACGATCATCTTCGAGGGCGGGAGCACCCCAGCCCTGCCACCACACCCACATCAGCAGGAGATAGGGCAGAGCCGGGAGCAGTCGGCGGAACATCACGAGGTCTCTCAGCGACGACGACGCAGCAGGAACAGACCTGCGGCCATCAACAACATCGTACCCGGACGGAAGGGCTCTTCGTCAGAGGGGAGCTGGGTGCAGCTACATCCATCACTGGGAGGCTCAATGGGCGTCGGCGTGTCGTCCAGACCTTCGTCCACTTCACCATTACAGTTGTTGTCCAGATCGTCATTGATCTCACTGGCACCCACATAGATATCGGCATTAGAGTCATCACAATCACCTGACAGCTCGGTCAAGCCATCACCATCGTCATCGAAGAGCACCGTGTTTTCATCCACAGTCCCATCGCAGTTGTTATCCTGGCCGTCGGCAAGCTCTGTTGCTCCTGGATTCAGTCCCGCATTGGCATCGTTGCAGTCACCATCGTCTTCAGAGTAGCCGTCCTCGTCATCATCAAAGGCGCTGGTTTGATCGTCGGTGAAGCCATTGCAGTCATCATCGATGCCGTTGACGACCTCCTCCGCTCCTGGGTTGACGGCAGCATCGTTTTCGTCGCAGTCACCCGTAAGCGCTGAAAATCCATCGCCGTCATAGTCAATGAAGCTCAGGTCTTCATCGATCTCACCATCACAGTCGTTGTCAACGGAGTCACCCAGCTCTGGGGCACCTGGATAAGCAGTGGCATTGCCATCATCGCAATCAGACTCTTGCTCTGAGTAACCATCGTTGTCATCGTCCGAGAGGGTCGTTCCTTCATCGACTCGACCATCACAGTCGTTGTCGATGCCATCTTCACTCTCGATTGCAGCGGCATAAATCAGAGGATCTGCGTCGTTACAGTCTCCGTTTACTTCGCTGTACCCATCACCATCATCGTCCACAACGGGCGTACCTTCATCCACGGTGCCATCACAGTCGTTGTCCAAACCATCGACAGTCTCGAGGGCTTCAGGACGCACGTTGACATTGGCATCGTTACAATCACCTGCATCTTCGCTGAAGCCGTCGCCGTCATCATCAAATCCAGCCGTGCCTTCATCAATGCGGCCATCGCAGTTGTTGTCAATGCCGTCGGCTACTTCGGCAGCCCCCGGATAGATGGTCTTATCACTCTCGTTGCAGTCACCGGTCACTGCTGAGAAGCCGTCACCATCTTGATCCACGGAGCTGACATCTTCGTCGCGGCTTCCGTCACAGTCGTTATCGGCGTTGTCGGCGATCTCAGTGGCACCCGGATAGGTGACCGCTGAAGCGTCGTCACAGTCACCTTCTTCTTCCGTGAAGCCGTCACCGTCATCGTCATAGACCTGAGTACCTTCGTCCACTTTACCATCACAGTCGTTGTCCAGACCATCTGGAAGCTCACCCGAACCGGGGTAGATGGTGCTCACGGCATCGTTACAGTCTCCTGCCACCTCTGCAAACCCATCACCATCATCGTCGAAGAGCCGTGTGTTCTCATCAACCGTACCATTGCAGTTGTTGTCCAGACCATCTGCCACCTCAACCGTAGCTGGATTGATGCTGCTGTTGGCGTCATTGCAGTCCGCTGCCCCGCCCACAGAGCCGTCTTCGGAGTATCCGTCTCCGTCGTCATCGTAAGCCACGGTGCCCTCATCGATCTTGCCATCACAGTCATTATCGAGGGTATCCACCACTTCTTTGGCCCCTGGATAGACCGACGCATTGCCATCGTCACAATCGCCTCGTGCTTCGGTGAAGGTATCGCCATCATCATCGTAGAGGCTGGTGCCTTCGTCAATGGTGCCATTACAGTTGTTATCCAGGCCATCAGGCTGCTCCGTCGCACCTGGATATACGCTGACATTGGCATCGTTACAGTCACCCTCATCGGCACTGAAGCCATCCCCATCATTATCAAATGAGGAGCTTCCTTCATCGACCTTGCTGTTGCAGTTGTTGTCCTTTCCATCGGCCACCTCTGTGGCACCCGGATAGATGGTGGCATCGGCATCGTTACAATCACCGGCGGCTTCCGTGACTCCGTCTCCATCATCGTCATAGACCACGGTGTCGTTATCGGCGATGCCGTCACAGTCGTCGTCTCGATCATTGGCGGTCTCAGTTTTGCCAGGGTATACGGCGGCATTGCTGTCGTCGCAGTCCCCCTGATTCTCGGCAAAACCATCACCGTCGTCGTCGGCATTCACCGTGCCTTCATCCGTCTTGCCGTCACAGTCGTTGTCGATGTTGTCTGGCAGCTCAGGAGCACCCGGATAGACGCTGGTATCGGCATCGTTACAGTCACCAGCGGCTTCAGACTTTCCGTCACCATCATCGTCATAAGCGGTGGTGCCTTCATCCACGATGCCATCGCAGTCATTGTCGAGACCATCGGCGCTCTCGGAGGTGGAGGGAACGGCAGTAGACCAGTCATCGCAGTCGCCCCCTGCAAAGGTGATGCCATCACCATCGAAGTCCAGCACACCTGCTGTAGTAGCACCATAAAGACCGATGTCAGAGTTGCTTCCATTTCCATCTTTGATGGAGGGATCACCCTTGTCAATCATACCGCTGGTGCTGTTCAGATTGTAACGGTCGTCGGTGGGGACACCGTTATTGGAGTAGGCAAGGAAGCCTGGATCCACTGAAATATTCCCATTTTGGCCGGTCAAGGAGGAGATGCCAGCATAATCTCCGCCCGTGTTTTGGTAGACGTTGTTGTATTGCCACGACAGTACAACACTGGTGCTGGCATAGAGACCACCCTTCGCAAGTGAATATGCCACCACATTATTTCGACCCGTCAAGGAACCGGAGGAGACATACAAATTGCCGCCATTTGTCGCCGCCGTGTTGGCTAAGAAGAGGTTCTGATTGAGTGTGGAGATGCCAAACAAATATGCTGCGCCACCATAGGCCGATGCCGTGTTGCCACTGAAGACACTGTGTCGGACAATCAAGGACGAGCTGCTCGACGACGTATAAATGGCACCGCCGCCCGAAGAGCTACTGGTAGCGTTGTTGTTGTAGAAGAAGCTCCGCTCAATGGTAAGCTTACCAGCGGACTGATAGATGCCTGCGCCACTCACACCTGCGTTGTTGTAGATGCGCGCATCACGCACGGTCACGTCGCCCGAGACGATCTTGATGCCCGCTCCCCACCAAGAGACAGAGCCATTCTTGAGCACCACTCGCTCGATGACAGCCGTGCCACCTTCAAGGTTCATGGCACCACCATCATCTCGAGCCTTTGCGCCGTCGATGACTACGTCTTGAATGGTGAGCACACCGGTGGTCCACTTTGCATGAATGCCTGCGCCATCGTCACCGGTGCTGGTGTTGGTGATGCAGCCTTTGAGCTCCAGCTCTCGCAGCGTGGGGGTGGCCTCAATGATGCGGATACAGCCACCATCACCTGAGGTATCACTGTTGCCATTGCGCAGGGTAAACCCTTCAAGAATGGCGCTCCGCTCTCCCGTCACAAACTGCACGACGGGGCCAAGACTGCTTCCATCAATGATGGACTGTCCGACACCCGCACCGAGCAGCGCAACGTTCTTGCCTTTAAAGGAGATGCGCTCATTATAAGTTCCAGCGGCAACATTAATTTCGTCACCGGTCTGAGCGGCATTAATGGCGGCTTGAATGGTGGGATAATCACCAGGAACTTGAATGGCACGGGAGACGATCACATTCACATCGTCGGGCTTGCTGTTGACATTTCCATCATTAACCACCAATCGAACGACAAAGGTGCCGTATGAGTCGGGGGTAAAGCTGACGGTGGTCTGGCTGGAGAGTGAGCCAGTGGTCAAGGCGGAACCCGAAGGCACACTCACCAAGGACCACTCATAGGCCAGGCTGTCGCCATTGGGGTCCGTGGAGTCACTGGCATCGAGTGTAACGGAGTCACCCAGGTCGATCAGGAGGTCACTACCGGCCACCGCGCTGGGCATATTGTCGCTGGGATCGCTGGGATTACTTCCCTCCAACACCTCGTCTCCATCTACCACACCATCCGCGTCGGTGTCGATGGAGGTAGGATCCGTTCCCAGGACGTACTCATTGTAATTGTTGAGTCCATCACCGTCGAGATCCCCTGTGCCGTCCTTGATGCTGGGATTTAGTCCGTACTGAGTCTCCCAATAGTCGGGCATGCCATCGCCGTCGGTGTCCTTGAAGGGCGTATTGGCTCCACCATAGAGACCGATATCAGAACGAGTGCCATCAGTGTCAGAGATGGCGGGAGCACCCGCGTTGATCAGGGTGCTGGCGGTCTTCAGAACATAGGAGTCGTTGCTGAAGTTTCCATCCAGGGAGTAGGTGGTAAAGAGGGGATCTACCGAGACGTTGCCCGTTCCATTCCCACTCAAGATATAGGAGGTGGTGTTGAAGTTGGCAGGGAGGTTGTTATACACATCGTTATAGTTAAAATCAACGATGGTTCCCACCGCCTGGCCGCTGTAGAAGCCGTTGCCTGCCACCGCGTTCTGAATGACGTTGTTCAGAATGGATGTGTAGGTAGAGGCTCCCAAATACAGGTTGCCACCTAATGTCGTGGAGCTGGTCGAAGTGGCTTTGTTCTCGGTGAGAACGCAGTTTTGAATGCGTACCCGTCGGCTGACACTGTCTTCGACGTTATACCCTGTAATGTTGACACCGCCGCCGTTGCTGGCTTCGTTTCCAGCAATCAAGCAGTTGTGCATATAGGGAATACCATCATACACATAGATGCCACCACCACTGCCATAGCTGCTGGTGACCAGGTTGGAGAGCAAGAAGACACCGGAGAGCTCAGGGTCTCCAGCATTCACATAGATGCCACCGCCGTAATCGGTGGCGGCATTGCTCTGGATGACCACTCGTTCCAGCAGTGGTGTCTTGCCACTCACTGCAAAGTAGATACCTGCGCCTCGGTAGGCGGTATTTTTGGTGATGATCACGTCTCTCAAAACGGGGGCACTGGCGGACATATAGATCCCGCCGCCGTAAGCACTGGAGGTTGTGCCGTAAGCACCGGTGATGGTGACCCCTTCCAAGACAGTGTTGGCGGTCTCAGACGTAGCAAATCGAACCACTGGACCCACCGCACCATTACCATCGATGATGGTGCTACGAGCGCCCGAGGTTCCTTTGACGGTGATGGCCTTGCCTTTGAAGTTGATCAGCTCTTTGTAGGTTCCGGCGGCCACCTGGATGGTATCACCGGTAGCGGCTGCGTCAATGGCCGCTTGAATGGAGGAATAGGGTGCTCCAGTTGGAGCGACCTGGAGGGTTGCGGCAGAGAGTGGCAAGGCAGAAATGCCCATAAGTGCCACGCTTCCACCCCAGATCAGGGCTTGTCGAAGCCTTGTCTTAATCATAGCGCATCCTGTTCCGCTGGTTGATAAATGACCGTTCTGCAACAGCACTCGGCAATCGTCTTGGCAAGCTCGAGGGTACTACTTGCCAAGGCGTTCTATGAGCGTAGATCAGGATAGCACGGAATGATTCATGCATCGCTCAAATTTAGCGGAGGGGCTCTAACTGTCTTCCAATACGAATCCGACGATTCAGTCGCAACCAGACACCCGGGTTTCGCTCCAGAAATGTCTGTAGCTCAGGGCCCGCAATCCTATAATATTTGATGGCCTCTACCACCGTGACGCGGAAGGGTTCTGCTTGTCCCCACCCGGCGGGGGCAGCAAAGGTGCCCAGTACGGCGCCCCTTCCCAGCTCGCCTTCATGCCGTGGGGTCTTCACGGCGACCCGCCCTTGGATCAGCAACCGCAGCTCGGGTGGTTGGAGCTGCTCGGAGCTCAATTGGCCGCCTTGCTCAAGCTCTCCCATCACCATCAGCCCCTGGAGTTGAGTGCGCTGGCTCACCGTCAAAAACTCAAAGACCGGGCTCTGTTCTAGCAGGGGCCATGAGTCTTGTTTGCGAATGGCCGCCAGATGTTGTAGGTACTCCAACACCCCGCTGCGTTGCAGGATGCTGATAAAATCCCCTTTTTGAATGGCCAGATACCGCAGATTGGAGCGGGCAACGACATCGGCAAAGCGGGGCTCATCGTTGACCAGGGCCATATCTCCCACCAGCTCACCCGCACCATAGATCTTGTAAGCGCGCCCCTCTCGAAGCACTGTCACTTCGCCATGCAGGAGCAAATAGATCTCAGCACCCACCTCTCCTTTGCGGATCAAATACTCCCCCGCTACCAAGTTCCGAATTGCAGAGATGTGCAAGAGATCGGCGGCACGCTCCACACTGATATGCCGAAGCTGATCATTACTGGCCATCATTCTCAGGACTCGATGGGCCTCTGAAGAGGGAGTCTCCTGCACATCCAATGTGAGCGTATGTGCGATACCCGCGCACATCATGCGTAAGTCGGGATACACTTTGACTCGCGCCTCAGAGGTATGAACCACATACAGGCGTTTTTTGACATCTGCGGAGAGACTGGCGAGATGAGCAGGTGGCGTATGCAGAGGTGGAATGCCTGCTTCATGAATGATCAGATCAGCTTCCCACGGAAAAGAGAGCAGATCTGCGCAACGGGAGGGGGATAGAATCCCCTTCTCTCTCAGGTCTTCCAGATAAGATGGGATGTTCAGAATATCTGAAGAGTAGACGAAGTTTCGACCGCCATAGAACACTTGAAAACGCAAGGTCGGCACAGAGTGGAAGTTGTATTTAAAGACGAAGTGAGCCCCTAGAATGGCAAAAGGAACACCCACCGGCACCGGATGAAATTCGATCATGCTCTGAAACTGTTCATCACTCAATCCCGTGATCAGGCTGGCTTTTCGGATAAAACCTTCCATGATGGATGGGGTGGTGTAGAGACGAACGACACCTTCCTCGAGCACCTTCTGAAGCACTCCGGCGTCATGATCTGCATGGCAGTGGGTGAGGATCACATCTTGGATCAGGCGCGGTGCAATGCGCTCTTCCCGCAGGTTAAAGGTGGAATCCACCGGGGGATCCACCATGATGCCTCGGCCATTGACCCACACGATGAAGCCGGAGGTCGCACTGGCGGGATCAAAGCCGGAGCCGGTGCCCAGCGCGGTCACTCCAAAGATCGGTGGCAGGAACGGATCCCCTTCACGCTCTTGGGTCACGAGCGGAGGCAAACGAATTTCCCACGGAAGCTCTGCCACACATGTCGGGCCTTCAAAGACCTCAAAACGATTCTGTACACGATCTAAGATCACCTGCACCGAACCCAGCTCGGCCTTCAGACGCTCTGGCTGCTCCGTGGGCTCCAAGAGCACAAACTGCACAAAGTCATCGAAGGTAAAATAGCGGTCTGGGTGTTGCGGATGACGCTGAAAATAACGCAGCTCTGTTTCCATATCAGGCAGGGTCGGATCTCCCTCACCCCCCACAAACTCGAGCTGGAGCTGTTGCGGAACAGGTGGAAAGAGGGTCTCCTCCAGCATGCGCAGCAGTCGCTCCTTCTGCGTATGCTCACACACCACTGTGATCTTACGTTTGGTGACGAAGAAATTAAAATAGACTGGAAACTCCAGCTCCGCCAAGTTGATGCCACGCTCCAGATCGAACAGATATCGACCCAGCACAAAATACGTCGGCACCCCCTCCGCTTGCACCATTGTATCTTTGATGCTCTCAGGTGGAATTCCAAACTGAAGCTGTAGGGAGGAGGTCTTCACGAGAACGCCTCCTCGTGATAGCTCAACCCCTCCTTTGACGGAGCACACCATAGAACTCTCCTTCACACCCAGGCGGGAGCGTGAAATTCACCCATCATCCAGCTCTTGTACCAGAAGACACATATTCCTGAAGATACCCTGCATCCGACGGCACTCTCAATCTGAAGGCACTGTATCAAAACTCTTCACAGGCTGTCAATCCGACGGCGGAAGGCTTGATTTCAGCTTCGGGTTGTCGCCGCGCATCTTACACATTAGAATGAAAGAATACGACTGCCGCTGCCCGGTCGGCGGCCCCTTCAACGCTCTACACCCACGATCAGATCCATGTTTTGGGAGCCCATGCAGACACGATACCTGCTGAAGTTGCTGACACCGGTAACCCTTGCGGTTCCGTTGCTGAGCCTATTGTATCCCCTCTTTCAGCTTCCCTCCCCGCAGGAGGCAGCTCAGGAGCCCCCCACATGGGCTTCAACGGACTCTCTGGAGGGTCTTCATACCCGCTTGATGGGTGCGCAGGTCCAAACGCATGCGCTGGTGGAGGTCTCCAGCAGCCCTTTCCCAGCCTCCCCTGCCGTCATGATTGCCCAAAACACGCCCGACACTCCCAGCGCAGCCCCCGGGTCTTCTGAGACGCAGCCCCCGCCCCGTCCACCTTCGCCTCCTGTTGCTCTACCCGAAGGCAAGGTGGGTCTCAAGCTGTTTCAGCGTAAAGGTGTGTGTTTTGTTCAGGAGGTCGTGCCCGGCTCTCCGGCAGAGCAAGCAGGTATTCTACCCGGTGAGCGCCTCTTTGCTGTCAATGATGAGTCCATCGAAGAGCTGGGCATCAAACAAATCACCGATCTGATCAAAGGGACTCCTGGCACACCGGTGCGGCTGTCGCTGCGCCGTCCGGGAGGCCCGCCTCGTGAAGTGGACGTGATGCGTGTGGAGAACCTCACCGTACCTGCCCGCTCGCGTGTGGCAACGTCTGCACTCCCACGTTTAAGAGCATATGCGTCGCGAGACGAGCGCGTGGAAATGCTCAAGGCCCTGGAAGATCTTCAAAAGGCTGGGGTGGAGGCGGAGCTGAAACAAGCCTACCCCTTGGTGGTCCTCAACCTCTCGCGTTCGGAGGCGGAGACGGATCGGCAGAAAGCCCTCGAGCTGCTGCCGCGTGCCCTCGAGCTGGCTCCCTCCTCAATGGAGCTGCCGGAAGCGGTCCTGCGCTTGCGCTTGCCACAATCCAGCCATGCTCTCAATCCACAGGGAGAGCTTCCTGCCGTACTGGATAACGAGACATCCGCGACACCCCCTACCCTTCCCACCGCTCGCCCCGATGATGCGGCGAAGCTGGCTCGCGGAATGATTCGCACCCTCACGCCTCGCACGGATCGTACCAGCGGTCGAGCATTGGCGGCCTGGAACGCGGTCTTGGGTGAAGCGTTGTTGGCCCAGGGCAATCGTCGAGAAGGACTTCGTTTGCTGGAGCAAGCGGTTAATCTCCAGCCAGGACAGAGACTTGCGCTGGTCACGGGCACGGGTAAGGTGGTGTGGTCCTCGGCACTGGGTCCACGAGACGCCAGCTTGACCCTGGCGGGACAGTTGCCATTGCCACAAAAGGCGCAACAGGTGGCGGCATTGGCGCTGGAGCAACTTCAGTTTGGGCCTCAACCACGGGCCTCGAGCTTGTTGCAGGCGGCGGTGGAGGCAGGTCAGCCCGACGTGCGCGCTTCGTTTTCACAGAATATCTGGCCTGTGACCCCCAGTGATGCCCCGGATCTCCAGCTTGTGGATCTCGAAGGACGGGTGTATCGGCTGGGAGAGCTGCGGGGCAAGGTGGTGCTGATCAACCTGTGGGCGACGTGGTGCGGTCCTTGCGCACGCGAGCTCGAGGCGTTTAAGGGGCTCTACAGTCGCTACCACGAGAAAGGGCTGGAGATTCTGGCGGTGTCGGTGGACTCTGACGCGGAGCTGGTGCCTCCTTATGTCAAGAAGAAGGGGCTGAACTTTCCGGTGGGGTTTGCGGAGCAGCGGCCTTCGCTCTATCGCACGACCAATGTGCCGGTCACATTCCTGATAGACAAGAGTGGAGGGCTGTCTTTTACCGGGGTGGGCTTCAGCGAGGCGTCTTTTGGAGAGCTGGAGCAGCGCATTCAGACCCTGCTGGCGGCGCCGGGTTCGGTGCCTCAGCCACTGCTGGAGGATACGTGGGGAGCGGATCGGCTCTCGTTTCTGGCGTGGGCACCGTTACGACGCACTATTGATCTGGCAATGGCGGAAGGGCCACAAGGTCGCCAGCTCTGGGCGCTTCAGGCCAACGGCGATCTGGAGATCCTGGACTGGCCTCGAGGGTCACGCGCGCAGCCGACAGGTGATGCTCCGCTGTCGCTGATGGGTGCCGGAACCCGCTCTGCTTATAATGGCTTCAACCGGCTTGAAGCGGTGGATGTGGATGGAGATCGGCTCTCGGACGTGGTGGTCTATCGACAGGGTGAGGGCGATATCTTGGTGGAGTCTGCTCAATCGAACCTGATCAAGCTCTATTTGCCCAGCGCGGAGCCGGTGGTGGATCTGCGAGGGGTGGATCTGGATGAGGATGGACTGGATGAGCTGGTGGTGGCGCGGTCAGATGGCACCGTAACCGCTTTTTCTCCGACGGGGGTTTCGTTATGGCAATCCAAAGGGCTTATGTCTAGTGACCTATCTGTGCTGAGCTCTGGGGTAGGCAAGCCCGCGGTGCTGGTCACTCAAGAAGATGGGCTGATTCAGCGGCTGAGTGCAGATGGAAAGGGACTGGGCACACAGTCGGGGGCGGGCAGTGCGTGGCGAGTCCACCCCTCACAGCAGGCGTATAAAGGTGAGGCGACGTTTCTGGTGGCGGATCGGGGCGTACAGGGTCCGGTGGAGGCGGATTTGGATCAGGATGGTATGCCAGAAGTGGCAGTCATCGCTCAAGGCAAGCTGATGATCTTCTCTGCGCAAGGTCAACTTCTGGCTCGTCTGACCCTCACCGGCTCCCGCTTTTCGCTCGCCGCTGGGGATCTCAACGACGATCAACGCCCGGAGCTGTTGGTCAGCGGTGAAGGACTCGGGGTGATGGTGATTGGCCTTCAAAAACCCACTTGAGGGTTGCCATGCATTTTACTCGGTGTTATCTATAACCACCCTTCTTATATCGCAGATCGTAGGCCGATCTGTTGTTACCTCGCTTCAGGAGAGCGCCATGACCCCCAATCGTTTTGCCATTTTTCGCGGCCAGATCGTCCCCATTGAGCAAGCCCAGCTCAGCATCATGAGCCACATCGTCAACTACGGCACGGGGGCCTTTGGTGGCATTCGTGGCTACTGGAACGAGGCTCGCCAGCAGCTCTTTATCTTTCGACTCGACGATCACATCAAGCGCATCCTCAGCTCCGCGCATATGCTGATGATGCAGATTCCGTTCTCGCACGAGCAGATTAAGGCGCAGATCTTGGAGCTTCTCCAAAAAGAAGCCTACCATCAAGATGTGTATCTGCGTCCGCTCGTGTATAAGTCTGACTGCATCATCGGGGTCAAGCTCCACAACCTCGAGGATGAGTTTTCGTGTTTTGCGGTGCCCTTTGGCCGCTATATCGATAAAGAAGAAGGGCTGCGTGCTCATGTGTCTTCTTGGCGGCGCGTCGAAGACAACGTTATTCCCGCCCGTGGCAAGTTTGTCGGCTCCTATGTCAACTCCGCTTTTGCCAAGTCGGAAGCGGTGCTCAATGGTTTTGATGAGGCCATTTTCCTCAACGCTCGGGGGCAGGTCACGGAAGGCAGCGCGGAGAATATTTTCTTGGTGCGCAACGGCGAGCTGGTCACGCCCGGGCTGGCCGACGGCATTCTGGAAGGCATCACCCGCCGCTCTCTGATTGAGCTGGCGCGGAATCGTTTCGGCTTGACGGTGGTGGAGCGCAGCATCGACCGTGGAGAGCTCTATCTGGCGGAGGAGGCATTCTTCTGTGGCACCGGCTGCCAAGTGGCCGCCATTGTGGAGATCGACCGTCGTAAGGTGGGCTCTGGCAAGATGGGCCCCATCACGCAGCAGCTCCGCGACTATTATTTTAACGTGGTCAAAGGCAACGAGGCCGCTTACGAGCACTGGCTCACCCCTGTTTTTCCCCCGACCGCTCAGGTCTGAAAGCGCCATCCATGACAGCCACCCTCCTGATTCCCGACCGACTCGCGCAGCATGTTTTGCGTGGTCATCCCTGGCTTTACCGTGACATCCTCCCACCCGGACCTCCGATTGCTGCCACCGGTGACGTGGTGCGTCTGCTCTCCCGCGATGGCAAAAATCTAGGGCAAGGGCTCTTTGATGCCGAGTCTCCACTGGCAGTTCGGGTGCTCACCACCCGCGCAAGTGAGGTCTTCGGCCCGGAGCTCATCCGCAAGCGCGTTCAAGCGGCCTACGAGCTGAGGTATGGCACGCTGGAGCTGGGCCAGACCACCGCGTTCCGCCTGCTGCATGGCGAGGGCGACCGCCTTCCTGGGGTGGTGGTGGATCGATACGCGGGCTTTTTGGTGCTCAAGCTGGATACACCCGCCTGGTTGCCTCAGCTCGACGCGCTGGTGGATGCGCTGGTGTCTGTGGTGCATCCAGAAGGGATCTACCTGAAAGGCATCACCCGTGGGCGGGGTGAGGATGATGCAGAAGGGGGTTCGCGTCCCGATCCGCGTGCTCAAGCGCGTGTATTGTGGGGTCAAGCGCCCCCGGACTCCATTGAGGTGTTTGAGTACGGTGTCAAGCTGGCGGTAGATGTCTATCGAGGCCAAAAGACAGGATTTTTCCTGGATCAGCGCGAAAATCGGGCGCTGGTCGGACGGGTGGCGCATGGGCGAGAGGTGCTCAACCTCTTCAGCTATACCGGGGGTTTTTCACTGGCGGCGGCCTGCGGCGGTGCCAAACGTGTCACCAGCGTGGACATCGCCAAAGGTGCGGTAGAAGGAGCACGACTCAACTTTACGCTCAACGGGTTTGATCCAGCGGATCATGAGTTTGTGGCACAAGATGCGTTCGAGTTTCTCTCCGTGTGTGCGCAGGCGCGACGACAGTTTGATCTGGTGATCGTGGATCCGCCCAGCTTTGCTCCGTCTGAGAAGGCGCTCAAAAAAGCACAGGCGGCCTACATCAAGCTCAACGAGAAGGTACTGCGGCAAGTGCGTCCGGGGGGGCTGCTGGCGTCGGCTTCGTGCTCCAGCCACCTGCATCAGGACATGTTCTTGCAGTGTCTAAAGGAAGCCGCTCAGGAGGCTCGACGGCCCATGCGTTTGTTGGAAGTCCGCGCAGAACCAGCGGATCACCCCACGCCTCTGCACTTTCCAGAAGGGCGATATCTTAAGTTTGTGCTGGCGGTGGTAGACTGAGCGTCACCGCAGGTCTCCCGTGTGGATGGATGCTGCACTCCGGCGCCAGTATCAGGAGGTTTCGATGAAGTGTGTTGAGATTCAAGGAGCGTTTGGACTAGATCACCTCACACTGACGGAGCGCCCCTCTATCCCGCTCCAAGAAGGACAGGTGCGGGTGGCGGTGAAGGCGGCGTCGCTCAACTATCGCGACCTGATGACGGTGCAAGGGCAGTACAATCCACGCCAGAAGCTCCCCTTAATTCCCTGCTCGGACGGTGCAGGGGAGGTGCTCGAGGTCGGGCCCGGGGTGCGAGAGCTTAAGGCAGGCGACCGGGTGATGACCCTCTTTGCGCAGGGTTGGCTCTCGGGGGAACCTTCGCGGGAAAAGCTGCGCTCGACCCTGGGAGGGCCGCTGGATGGCACGCTGACCGAAGAGCTGGTGCTGCCAGCCTCCGGGCTGGTGTTGGTGCCGGAACATCTCACCGATGAAGAAGCAGCCACCCTCCCCTGTGCGGCGCTGACCGCTTGGAGCGCCCTGGTGACACATGGGGGACTTAAGGCGGGTGATTGGGTGCTGGTGCAGGGCTCCGGCGGGGTGTCGTTGTTTGTGCTCCAGTTTGCCCGGATGTTTGGGGCAAGGGTGGTGGCGCTCTCTGGCTCAGATGAAAAGCTGGCCCGTCTCCAGATGTTAGGGGCGGAGCACGGCATCAACTATCGCTCAACGCCGCGTTGGGGCAAGGTGGTGGAGACCTATACGGGTGGAGGGGTAGACCACATGGTGGAAGTGGGAGGTCCGGCAACGCTGGAGCAGTCCATTGCGGCAACCCGCATCGGGGGCCAGATCACCTTGATCGGGGTGCTGGGCGGAGGGGCTCAGCCCGTCAATCTGGTGCCCTTGTTTATGAAACACATTCGTTTGCAGGGTTTGCTGGTGGGCTCGCGGGAAGGGTTTGAGGCCATGAACCGCGCGATCTCAGCCAGCCAGCTCCGCCCAGTGCTGGATTCGAGCTTTGCACTGTCAGAAGCTCGTGCTGCGTTTGAGCGAATGGCTGGGGCTCAGCACTTTGGCAAGATCACGGTGCGCATGGGGTGATGTGGTCATCGACAACGAAAGGTCTCTTGTTCTCGCCTTCCCAAACAGCGTAAGGTCTGCCCCGCCTCGAGGGTGGCCTGCGTGCTCAGCTCCACCCCGTCGCCAAAGCGCAGGGTCAACATCACCTTCCCCGCAGGAAAAGCCCACGCTTCCACCGGTGTTACCCGCTTCTTGCCATTGATGGTCACTTGGGCCCCGTCGGGGGTCGAGTTGATGTAGAGGATGCCCTCCTGATCGGCGCTCGCAGACTCCTGTGAAGCTGGAGAGGAGGTGCTGGAGGTGCTGTTGCGGCTTTGAGCGTCGGCTGGAGCAGGTCTTTTCTCGGCTGTGAGGGGGGATGAAGCCCCTGATGAAGCCCCAGATGAGGCCCCTGATGAGGCCCCTGATGAAGCCCCAGATGAGGCCACGGTACGGGTTGATTTCTCGGACTTTTTAGGCGTACTTTCGACGGCTCTGGCGGGACTCTGGGCACTGCTTTGAGCGGTCGTGGACTTCTCGCCTGCTGGCAAAACAGGGACAGCAGCAGGCGCAGCGGCAGACACACCGGCAGGCGCAGCGACAGGATCCGGGGCAGGCGCGGCATTCACATCCGTCTTGGCTGGATCAGAAGGAGCGGTCTCGGCAGACACAGGGGCCGACGCTGCTGCCACCACCGCCACCGGAGCGGCTGGAGCCGACATTGCCGGAAGGTTTGCCACAGGCGCTGCGGGCTCGGCCAATTGCCACGGGCGGATGGCCAAAAGACTCCCCCCTAAAAACACCAGGATGACCGCAGCGATAAGAAGGGGTTTGCGACTTTCCCATGCAGTCGGTTTAGTCGGGGAAGAGCTGAGGTTCGGCGAAGGGCTGAGGTTCGGCAATTCATGGGCGGCTGGCGGAACCGCCACTCGGGAGACGAAGGTCTGGCTGATGTTCGGCTCAGAACGCACGGGAGCCGGTGACGGGTGTTGTTCGCCGGGATGGCTGCCGGCGACGCGGCCCAGCACGTTTAATACCGCCGTGGGAGGTTTCCCACCGGATGCTCCGGGTGAGCTGGGTGTGGTGAGCGCCTCCCCTGCTTCAGAACTTCCCGTCTTGTGGGAGATCTCGGTGGCGGGTTCGGCCTCTTCTTCGGGCGAGCGATTGCCACCTTGTGGAATGGTGGTTCTTGCCGATGGTTTTGGCAATATTTCTTGCAGCGGCTGCTTCACCGGCTGAGGCTTAAGCGCCGGATCCTGAAGCACGGTCTGAAGCCACTTGGAGAGCGCGCGGGGGGCGGCGAGGTGTCCCCGCAGGTTCTCCAGGGCTTCCCCCATTTCTTCGGCGCTGCTGAACCGTCGAGCAGGATCTTTATGCAGGGCTTTACGAAGAATGCCCTCCAGCCGACCAAAAAAGGGGGTCTCGGGCAGGCTCTCCAGACGGCTCTCCACGTTGGCATCTTGGGCCATACGCAGGAGTGCCGCATCGGGAGCGTCATATTCTCCGGGGATGAGGACGTAGAGGGGCTCGAGGGTCACACACTCAAACAGGATCAGCCCGAGGGCAAAGATGTCTGACTGAAAAGAGATGCCCCGTTTCCCCCAGGCTTGTTCGGGGGACATATAACGATAGGTGCCTCGAATCACCCCGGTGTAGAGGGTCTGCTGAGCGTTGGAGCTGGCGCGTGCAATTCCAAAGTCCGTGATTTTAATGCCGTGTTCGTCAAGCAGTAAGTTGGAGGGCTTCAGATCCCGATGCACGAGGTGGAGCGGCTTACCTTCGCGGTCGGTGGCGCGGTGTGCGGCGTGTAGTCCCTTACAGACCTGGATCATGAGCTGAAGGACCAGATCGGGGTCAAGCTGCTGCTCTCGTCGCCGCATCAGATTCAGCACGGAGGAGAGTGGCTCGCCTTCGATCAGCTCCATTGCTAAAAACGGCACCCCATCCTGAAGGCCACAGTCGAGGGTCTTGACGATGTGGGGGTGTCTCAACATGGCCCCGAGGCGGGCTTCGTCGAGGAAACTCTGGACAAACTCCGCCTGCATTGCCATGTGGGGATGGATGACCTTCAGGGCCACGGGGAGGCTAAAGCCGCCCACCCCTTCGGATTCGGCCACGTAGACACTGGCCATCCCACCGGAGGCGAGTGGTCGAATCTTACGATATCGCCCAAACATTTCAGAATCTCCCGATTGTATTGAGGCCATTTTATGAGCTCCTGTCACGATGGTGGTGGGTGCTTCTCGTGCGCGTGCGCAGGAAGGCAGCCAAGAGCAAGAGCACGCTGGAGGTGAAGACGGAGGGGGCAGGCATGGACGACTCGTGGAGGGAGCAGGTGATCCCCCCTTCTCCGGCGCTGTAGCTGAGATCTTCGCTCAGCGATCCGTCGCAGTTGTTGTCGATGGCATCGTCCGGTTTTTCCTCAGCACCTGGATAGGTCTTGTTGTTGCTGTCATTGCAGTCAAGCTGGTAATCCGAAGGCAGTCCCGAACAGAGCGTGGCGGACAAAAATCCATCGTTGTCGGCATCGAAGTCTTCGTTGAGGTAGTCGGCGGTGCCATCACAGTCGTGGTCGAGCCCATCACACTGCACGGGGGCATCTTGGTAGATGCTGCTGTTCTCATCGTCGCAGTCTTCGGCGTTGATCACATATCCCGGAGGCACTTCGCAGCCGGTGACGGTGCTTCGAGGATCGCCGTTGCTGTCGGCGTCGTCATCGGCGAAATAGATCTCTTCGTCGATGGCGTCGTCGTCGGCAGTGCCGTTGCAGTCGTTGTCTTTTTCGTCGCAGACTTCTTCGTTGTCGGGGAACATGACCTTGTCGGAGTCGTTGCAGTCATCGTCGCAGACGCGGAAGCCATCCTTATCATTGTCATTTTCGCTGCTGGGGCCGCTGCTGGGCACCACACCATCGCAGTTGTTATCGGAGCCGTCGCAGAGCTCGGGCGCGCTGGGATAGGTGGTGTTGGCGTTGTCGTTGCAGTCGTCACAACTGTTGAAGCCGTCTCCATCGTTGTCGGTGAAGTCGTCCACTTTGCTGTTGCAGTCGTTGTCCAGCTCGTCGCACAGCTCTGGAGCGCCGGGGAAGACGGTGGCTTTGATGTCGTCGCAGTCTTCGGTGCCTTCGCAGGCGGAGCCGGAACACTTATCTTTTCCGCAGGCGCGAAAGCCATCTTTGTCGGTGTCACTCTCGGAGGTGTAGCCGGTATCGGGGTTGCCGGGGTCTCCGGTGCCTTTGCTACAGTCGGTATCTTTGCCATCGCAGACGGGGGTGGCACCTTTATAGATGTTGGGGTCGGAGTCGTCGCAGTCGGTGGCGTTGGGGAGCGCAATGCCGGTGCAGAGGGATGCGCTGAGCTGGCCATCCAGATCGACGTCATAATCTTCATCGTTTTTGCCATCGCAGTCGTCGTCTACGCCGTTGCAGAGCTCGGGGAATCCTTTGCCGGTGGTGGGTGCTGCGTCGTCGCAGTCGCCGTCCCGTTCGGTCTGTTTATCGCCGTCGTCGTCGTAGTCGCAGGTGCCTTCGTCGATGATGCCGTCACAGTCGTTGTCGATGGAGTTGCCATTGACACAGTTCAGAGAGGGATTATTTACCGTGCCCTCCACGGCACCGGGATAGATGGAGTTATTCCCGTCGTTGCAGTCACCCTTCTGAGACGAGTAATTGGCAGGCTGGGTGCAGGCTTGAACGGTGGAGGTGTCTTGCCCATATCCATCCTTGTCGTTGTCGGCGTAGTAGGTGTTGACTTTGGTGACGGTGATGGGTCCGTCTTTCAGCGAGGGGTCGTTGTCATCGGCTTTACCGTCGCAGTCGTTGTCTACCCCGTTGTCACAGATTTCCTGAGCACCCGGTTTGATGGCGTTGTTGGTGTCATTGCAGTCGGTGTTATCCGAGACGTAACTCTGGGGTTTATTACACGCCTTCTGAGAGACGGCGGCATTTCCGTAGGTGTCTCCGTCACTGTCCTGATACCAGGTGGACTGCCCGGTGATGCTGGTGTCGGCATCGTCGGTGCTCCCATCGCAGTCGTCGTCTTTGCTGTTGCACACCTCGGTCTTGGAGGGATTGACGGTGGCGTCGCTGTCGTTGCAGTCGGTGTTGTTGGTGACTTTGCCTGCGGGCGGATTCTGAGCGCAGGCGGCTTGTGCAGCGATGCTGCTGCTGCCATAGGTATCCAGATCCGCATCGGGGTAATAGTTGAGGGTGCCGGTGACCGGGCTGTCGGCGGCGTCGATCTTGCTATCGCAGTCGTCGTCGATGCCGTTGCAGGTCTCGGTGGCGTTGGGTTTCACCTGGGCGTTGACGTCGTCACAGTCACCACTCTGGGCAGCATATCCTGCGGGAGCGGATCCACAGGTCTTGGTGATGGGGCTGGAGCGCCCATAACCGTCGGAGTCTCCATCAAAATAGTAGGTGGTCTGATTGGAGACGGTGGGATCGAGATCATCGATCAAAGTATCGCAGTCGTCATCCTTGCTGTTGCAGACCTCGGTCTTGGCGGGATTGACGGTGGAGTCG
>JBJTQF010000372.1:0-1292 GCA_046075485.1 Myxococcota bacterium
CAGGGTTAACTCGTGGACGTCTTCGATGGTAATGATGCGCCGTGTGGGAGGATACAAATCAGCTAGCGCTTTGCTAAACGTGGTTTTTCCTGATCACATCGAGATCCCGCCGTTGACAAGCTCCTTCGACGCTTCATGACGGCGGTGACGTTACGAGGAGGACTCACGACAGAGGACGAGGGCGATCTTTTACTCAAGAAGTTCAAAGCAGCACCGGTTATTGAAACAAAAGAGGTGAAACGTCTCTTCCGCTCCATCTACGGAGAAGATAATCCACCGTGGCTTTATCCGATCCAGCCCGAGCTGCTTGGGGGCGGAGCTGATCCGTCAGGTGCTGCTCAAACCCGGCACGGAGCATCTGCTCGAGCCCGCCCTGGCCGACAATGACGCGGATTCGCTTGCCACGGCTTTCCGGCTGCTGGAAGACATCGGGCAGGAGAGGCCGGCGCTTTGGGTTCCTGCGCTCGACACGCTGCTGGCCCAGGACATCGAAGCCCGTGGGCTGCCCGCGCTGCTCGCGGCCACTCGCTGGAAGGAGAAGAGCAGAACACACCTCATTGCGGATCGGCTGCTGGTAAGGTTGAAAAGCGGAGTTCGTTTCGAGCTGCTGCACCAGCTTCATGATGCGCTGTCACCGCAAAGTCTTGCGCTGGCGGAGCTGGCGTTGTGGGTGACAGATGAGATACTAAAACAACCGAGCCTTTCATCGGAAGTGACAGCAGAACACCTGCTCAACAAGGGCATCCGGTTCAACGCGCTGGGGCGGCGGGAGGAGGCGTTACAGGCCACGCAGGAAGCGGTCGTTATCCGTCGGCAGTTGGCTGCTCAAACCCCGGACGCCTTCAATCCCGACCTCGCCAGGAGCCTCAGCAACCTGGGCAGATGGCTCAGCGAGCTAGAGCGGCGGGAGGAGGCCCTCGCCGCATCCCGTGAAGCGGTGGATATCCTCACCCCCTACCTCCTCCAACTCCCTCAAGCGCATGGGCAGGAGTGGTTGAGGAACGCCCGCAGCCTCCGCAAACGCCTCCAGGAAGCGGGGATCTCCCCCACCTCCGACCCGCAGCTTCAGTTCTATATGGAGATGCTCGACCAGCTCGAAGCCCAAGAGACCCCCTCCTAACCCCCACACAATCCCCAGGCCGCTCAACACGAGACAACCATTGCACGAAACATGTTTCGATGCTACCGTTCTCTCGCCCTCTGAAGACGCCCCCCTCGGGCCTCCTGACACCCACCACCTCTTCAGGCGTTGGAAATGAGAAGAAAGACAAGCCCCCATGATGGTTGATAAA
>JBJTQF010000373.1:0-27889 GCA_046075485.1 Myxococcota bacterium
TGAGTCGGAAGCCCCTCGAGCCCGATTCCCAGCAGGGTGGAGGACGGAGCGCCTGATTCAGCCAGGCTGAGGGATGGCAGCGTCGGCACCGACAGACGCACTTCCGTGCTCTGTGCCTGGGATGCTGAGGACAGGCTCAGCAGGACCATGGCGAGCAGCGCTGACAGATGCCTTTGCATGACGTTCCCTCCTTCCGGGAAGATAGCAGGCGCTGCCGGTGTTACCCCTCAGCGATGGTGGATGAACCTGTGCGACGCCTTCGCTACACTAACTCTTTCAAGCGCACTTTTACAGCGAGAGTGGATAGGGATTTTTATCATCCGAGTTAAGCTACCACGACCATAGAGGATTGACAAGATTTTCTTGTTGATGCATGCATTTTTCTCTCTCCCTCCGGTTGCGCCGCCTGTCACGGGCACACCTCTACCATCGCGTACGGGATTGTACACCATTGTTTTTTTGCCTCCTACCCTTCAACCCCGAAGACCGGCTCCTCATAACCTGGTCCATCGGTCAAATAGTCCTCGTTGCTCGGCGCATCGTCCACATGCCATCGGCTCTCTGGACAATTCGTCGCCGCTGCCATGTCCTCTTCTGGCGGCCCTCTCCCTGTGCGTCTGGCCGGTGCCAGGGCCGGTAGATCCAATGGTAATCCCAGGTGATTGAGGATTTTGGGCACAACAGGCCGGGCTCGCGTGCGAGTCATGCAGGATGATCGAAATGATCCGCATCCGCTTCCCGCACTTTTTACAGATGAGCGGATCAACCCCGTACACCCGCCAGATAAGTCTGGCCCAGCTTGCCCGTCCCTCTCCGGGACTCTCACTGGAAGCCGAGGTTCCTGGAGGGACCCATCCGTCTCCCATCTCCGCACGAAAGTCACGGTGCGCAGACCCATAGTATCGGACCTGGTGCTTGTTCGGGGGAGGGATATGGCGGGCCAGTGCGCCAATGAACTCCACTGGCTCAAACTCCTGCGTGTCAGTTCCTTTCAGCCCGTGTATCCGCCTTGCCTGGTACACAACCTTTCCTCGCTCCTTGTCATAAGTGATCCCTTCTAGCCGGAACGGGTGCCGGTAGATGTAGCAGAGCAGCCGCCGGAGTTCTTCTCGATTGCCTGCATGGACACCCACGGAGGCAGCCGACCGGCCGCCGCGCGGTGAATCCCAGATGCGGCCACGAGAGCATCGCTTTGCGGTCTTCGGGTCGCAGCTTCTCCCGTCTCACCAACAACGTGAGCAAGCGGGAGGCCAGTACCCGTTCAAGCGCTCTGAGTTCCTCCGGGCGAACGCTGGTCATCTCCACAAATGTGCCGTCTGGCCGAAAAACACCATGGCTTACTATCATGTGGGAATGTGGATGGTAGTCCAGGAGAGTGCCAAATGTCTGGTCGCAGACGACCATCGCCGGTCGTGCATCGGGTTCACCCAAGACGGTCTGCATCCACTCGGTCAGTACGTCAAAGATGATGCCCGAGAAGGCCCGAAACAGGTCGTCATCATACAGGAAGTAGACTCGCAGACGCTTGGGCCAGGAGAGCACCCACTGGCGATAGCGAACGTCTGGCAACACGGTGTCGAGTACCCAGTCGCTCCATTCAGCCAGGCGTCTGGCGTGGCAGGAGGGGCAGAAACCCCGAAAGCGGCAAGAGAGAGGAAGTAACTCCTCATGCCCGCAGTCATCGCAATGAATGCGTGCAAAACCAAAGCGAAGGACCCCACACTCCATGTACTTCTCGAGGGTAGACCTGACCTCAGGGCGAAGGAATCCTCCTGCGGTCTCGGAGCCCTGTTCCGCTTCAGCAAGGAATGTCTCAAGATGGTCCTGTAGAATCCTGAACAGGGGGGTGCCCTGGGCGTGGCGTGGTACGTAGCCGTCTGGAAAGTTCGATGTGGCTGGGAGTGGAGTCATGCGCCCAGCGGCGTTCAATACCTATGCCAGGTCCTGCATCCGTGGTGCAAAATAATTAACTGCATGCAGTCAAAAGTGGAACTGCATGCCTTGCAGGCATGTCAGTTCATCGGATGGAGCCGTCACCTCTGGCCGGTGTCCGAAAGTCGGACTCGAGCGAGGAGAAGTGTCCGAACTTCGGACACGGGATTGCGCACCTAAACGTGCCAGTCCCTGGCTCGTTTCCACTCGTCAGAGCCTGATGAGTGACCAGAGAAGTGCCCTGCGTCCCGCCGCAAGACCTGCGCCAATCGTGCCGCCAACGCCCTGGGCAAAGCCTGTCCTCATCGACGTGAATAAGGACCCCTACCCCCGCGATCCCCCCGAGTTGCCAAAACTCTCCCGACTGCATTCACGCCAGCCCACCTTTCCTTACCAGCCTCCTCCGCCTCATTGCTCCCCCCCCCTACTTCCCCTTCCTCACCACTTCCACGCCCTCGGCCAGGCCCAGCTCCCGCAAGGCCAGCGTGGTCTCGTCCACTTTGGCCTGGGAAATCCCCTCCACGGGCAGCACTTCGATGGACACTTTCAGCTTCAGGCCTCCCCCGGTGACAAAGCGGGACAAGACCTTGGTGTAGAAGTTCATCCACTTCTGGGCCGGTACTTCCCCGCTCCAGCGAAAACCTGCCACTTCCGGAACTGAAACAGCTGGCTTCTTGTCATCTTCGTCCGTATGCGTCGTCTCACTCTTCTTGTCTTTCACCCCCTTCTGGGGGCGCTTTACGTCCACCTTTACCTGTTCATCTTCCCCATCCGATTCTTCCGGATCTTGCTCATCCTGATCCTTTATCTCGTCAACTACCGGCTGCTTCGCCTTCTGCGCCAGGTAGGTCTCAGCCTTCTCCTTGGGAATGATGTAGAAGTAGTCCGCGATCTCAATGCTGGCGGATGTCACGGCTGTCTTGAACATGAACGGTTCATACTGGCCGCTGGCATCTTTGCCCACATAAGCGATCAGTCCGTCGGTAATGCCTTTGGCCAGGGTGGCCTTCACGGCATCCGCCTTCAGCAGCCGCGGAAACTTCGGGGATGCGTAGAAGGCATCGCGGACGGACTTCGTGTTCCACTCCGGCAGCGCGGGGGGCCAGTATTTGATCAAGGAAGTCGCGCTGACGCCATCTACCACCAGATCTTCCAGCTTCAGCCTCGAGAGCATCAGCTCTACCAGGGAGTGTGCTGCGCTCGAGTTCACCAGGCCCAGGTCTATCTTGCGAAGGGTGTTGTCCTCGGCCAGCAGATAGATGTTCTTGTAGGTCCGCCAGACGGTTTCCTTGAGCCGACTCTCCGAACCCTTGATCTGCTCTTCCAGGCTCTTTCGCTGGGCCTCGTCCAGGCCCAGCTCGTCGGCCTCGTCCTGGATTCCTTTCCAGGCCAGAAGCTTTCGGGCATCCTCCCGAAGCTGGACTTCGTCTTCGGCCACGGCCCAGAGCAGGGCGCTCTTGAAGGTTCGCGAAGACGTGCCACTCTCCTGGGTCATGACCTTGATCACGCTCGAGGTCATGGGCTCGGTCGTGGATAGCGCGGACATCTGCACAAGGGACGCTTGAACACGATCTCGAGCCCGGATTTCCACAGCCTGGAGATCGCCGCCGGGGCCTGCTGGGCAGGCTCTTCCTGGCCCAACGGGGTCAATCGCCTTAAGACTGCCCTTCCCGTTGAGTAAAACCTCGACATACGACCGCGAGTTTATTCCCGTCAAGGTCTCTCACATACGCAGCATAAAAGTCCGGGTTATACTGAGGTCTCAACCCCGGAGCGCCTTCCGAACGCCCGCCCTGTGCAAGAGCGGCAGCGTAAAACGCCTCCACCTCCTGCCAGCTTCGCGCGCTGAGCGCAATCATCGTCCCGTTGCCAGGCGTCGCAGGCGCTCCGTTAAAGGGCTTACATACCCAGAGGGCCAGCTCCAGCTTGCCCGCGTCCGAGTACGTCCCCCAGCCCGCCCAGTCCTCCCAGTCAGACTCCCCCGAGATATCACACCGCGTAAGGCCCAGCGTCCCCAGCACCGCATCGTAAAAGAGCTTCGCCCGCTCAAGCTGATTGGTCCCCAAACATACATACGTATACATCATCCCTCCCACACGATCATTTTGACACCGACGCCTCCCAGCGCACCGTCACGTAAAAAGCACGCCCCGGCAGCGGAAACCCCAAGGCATCCATCAACATCTGCGGCGTCGGCACATAAGATACCGTCTGATAAAACATGTCGCTCAGATTGCGCACCTCAACCCCCACCGTCAGACCGTCCAACGTCTCCCCCACCGGCAAGGGCGAACGCCTCCCCAGCTCCCACCTCAAGCCCACATCCTGCAACACCCGCCCCGGATTCAGCAAGGTATGAGAGGGCTCCAGCGCCGTCTCACTCCGCCCACTCAGCCGATAAAATGCCTCCAGCCCCGGTGGACCCAGCTTCAACTCCCACGTCACCGCATGACGCGGCAATCCCGGAAGCTGTAACCCATCCTGAGACGGTATCCCCGAGCGATCCAACGCCCTCAACCAGCTCCACCCCAGAACACTCGCCACCCGCGTCTGCTGCACCAAACGCCAGCCCCATCCACTCGACCCCCGCCGATCAGAAGCCGACCCCCGCCGGTCAGAAGCCGACCACCGCCGATCAGAAGCCGACCCCCGCGTCAAGCACAACGACCGCTCCAGCTCCAAGCTCAGCGTCAACCCCTGCACCTCCGAAGCCGCCGCATTGATCGGCTTCACCGTGTTCTGCGAGTTCTGCACATATAAGATCGTCTGCTCCGCCCGCCGCAGATACCCTTGAAGCTCCAGCCGCACCACCTGCTCATCCCGCACCACCCCCAGAGCAGAACCCAGCTCCACATTCACCCCCTCCTCGGGCTTAAGCGCCGGATTGCCCTGCACCACCCCCTGGTTGCCATACAGCTCCAGAAAGGTCGGCGTGCGATGAAAACGCCCTCCCGCCCCCACCAGCCGAGACTCCAGCCGCCCCAGCTCCGGCAACACCTGCGCGGGCAAGCGCAGCTCAAACCCCAGCCGAGGACTCAGCAAGACCTGCCCGGTCGCCTCCTCCGGCTGCACAAAATCCAACAAGATACCCGGCTGAAGCAATAGGCGAGGCAAGAGCAGCTCCGCCTGCCCCCCCGCTCCGACCCGCACACGCCCCACCCGCGTACCCGATGTCACCCCCCGTAAGCCCTCCCGACGTGCCAAGACCATCCCCTCCAGGCTCAACAGCGAAGAAGGAACCCACAACACCTGCCCCAACCCCCCCCAAGACGTCGCCTGACTCACACTCGTCTGAGGCGAAAGAGAAACCTCCCCCAACGGGTCCGAGAGCCGCTCCTCACGCCACAAGGTGTCCAACGTCAAGCCCAGCTCGAGGGGATGCGCCACAGCCCCCGGAGCACTCAGCTTCAAATACCCCATCCCCGCCTGCGCTCCATAACGCGCCGACGTCTCAAGCTGACCCTGCCCCAAGCCCAAGATCCCCTGCTCCCGCTCCACATAACTGAGCTGCGCTTGAAGCCTCCGACCTCGATCAAAAGCCTGCTCCAGCCTCAACAAACTCTCGAGCTGGTGATGATCGTGGTTTTGTAAGACCTCCACCCCGTCGTCCGAGAGGGCGTAGTCCGTCCCCCCGTCGTTGTAAAAAACATAATCCCCCCGCGCTTGCCGCGCATTGAACATCAGCCGCCAACGCTGCGCCCCCGCATCCGCCGTGACAAGACCCCCCAGCCGACGATCCCCAAAAGAGCCCACCCCCAGCCAGGCTTGACCCGAAATCCCTCCTTGAAGCTCCCCCGTGACCAAGTTCAATACCCCACCCATCGCATTGGCCCCAAACGCCAACGGACTACTCCCCGGATACAACTCCAGCCGCTCCACACCCGCCAACGGAAGCTGCGCCAAATCCAACGCCCCCTGCGCCGGATGACTCAACGGCACCCCGTCCAAATAGACCTGAAGCTGCCCCGGTGTCGCCCCCCTCACCGATAAAAAGCTCGAGCCCCCCTCCATGCCCAGCCGCTGAAGCGTCACCCCCGGCACCCCCTCCAAGACCGTCGCCAGATCCGACGCCGAGACCGCTGTCTGAAGCTCCACCACCTCCACCGGGCCAGGGGTGCGCGTCGTGGGAAGAGGCCCGGTAGGACGCTCCTCCACCACTTCAATGGGCTCCGTCGTGGCAGGAGGGGTGGCAGGAGGGGTGGCAGGCTCAGCAGGGAGGCCGGCTGCCCACAGGAATGCAGGGGAAGTCAGCAGCACCGGGAAAAAGAAGAAGCGCATCATCAAAATAGCCACCTTCATCACACAAGAAGTCCTCGGCATCACACAAGGCAGGCACAGAGAAACAATCATGAGCCCATGACTCACGTCAGCACACACACGCACCGGCAGCACACCCCCCCACGTCAGCAGACGCACCGGCAGCACAGCCCTCGGCAAGCAGGCATCCCTCACGCCCCGCGCAGGACACTTCCTCTTTTGCATGCCTGACGATACAATCCCCCCTCAACGCAGCGGCGAAGCTCAACCAGCAACGGTCCTCGCACGGTCCCCGCCATGACCCTCGCGAGCTCGGCGGCAGTGGATGAAATATGATCACCCAACATGATGAACAGACCTCACGACAATGCCCCACCCTCTCCGTGGTGCTCTCGTTTCGGAATGAAGCAGCCGTCCTGCCCGAGCTGCTGCGCCAGCTCCGCGCCGTGCTCCGCCCCCTCAAAGAGACGGGTGCCCTGCGAGACTATGAGCTGATCTTCATCAATGACCTCTCCACCGACGGCTCCGAAGCCCTGCTGCGGCATGAGCTCAGCCGAGCGCCCGATGTGCGCCTGATCAATATGTCGCGGAACTTTGGCATCTCCCCCTGCGTGCTGGCTGGCATGGCTTACGCCTCTGGAGACGCCGTGGTCTACATGGACACCGACCTGCAAGATCCTCCCCCCGTCATCGCCGAGCTGCTCCAGGTGTGGCAACAAGACCCCCGGGTGGATGTCGTACATACCGTGCGCTCCCGAAGACTGGGTGAGACCGCCTTCAAACGAGCCCTCACGCGCTTAGGATATCAGATCCTCCAGTCGGTCTCCACCATCCACCTGCCCATCGAAGCGGGTGACTTTAAGCTGCTGTCGCGGAAAGTGGTCAAACACCTGCTGGATTTTCCAGAAAAGAGTCCCTACCTGCGCGGTTTGGTCTGCTGGGTCGGCTTTGAACAACGGTTTGTCACCTACGAACGCGCCGCTCGTTTCGCCGGAGATACCCACTTTCCGGTGCTGAGTGTGGCGGTCATCTCCAACTTTTTTAACTCCGCCCTGCTGGCTTTTTCAGGATTTCCGCTGAGACTGGCGCTCTACGCAGGCATAGGGGCCTGCCTGCCCGCCGCGTGCGTGAGCGCGTGGATGTGCCTCCGAGGACTTCAAGGCATCCCCCTCGAAGGATGGAGCTGGGTACTCTTGGCCGTCTTGTGGTTGGGGGCCGCTCAGCTCATCGGCTTAGGGCTGCTCGGCCTCTACGTGTATGCCATTTTGCAGGAAGCCCGCCAACGACCTCAGTATATCGTGCGAGAAGCCCTCGGATTTCCACCGAGCTCAGCGCGCTGAGCCCTCTCCCCAACACGGATGGGAGGGTCATGCCAGATCGGATGCGGACCCGGCACTATCCAATTTTAAACTGCACCGGATACTTGTATAATAGGCTCTTTGAAGCGATACGAGCTGTTGCAGGTTCCCTGATCCCTTGACGCAAAACTGGAGGCTGATGCACGATGCGAACCCATAAAACTTGGTCCCCTTGGCCTCAGAGCCTCACCGCTCTGAGCGTGTTCCTCTCACTCGTCGCATGTTCCGACGAACCGCCCGTGGAACCCACCACCCCACCTGTTGATACCCCAACACTGCCGGAGGAGCCCACCGCCACCCTCCCCGCCGAGGTGAGTCCCACCCAGACCAGCACCCCCAGCTTGCCCCCCGAGAGCCCCAGCCTGACCCCCACAGGCACTCCCGGCCACTCTCCCACGGCGAGCCCTTCTCAACCCCCCACCAGCACCCCGGTGAGCCTATTTCCCACCCTGGTGCTCAGCCATGAGGCCCTCGACTTTGGAAGTGTGGCCATTGGCAACCAGCTCAACCTGACCCTCACCGTCTCCAACGAGGGAGATGCCCCCCTGAGCTTCGGACCGATCCTGCTCGACGATGCGGAAGGGGCCTTCACCATGCCCTTGCCCGATGGAGAGCTGGAGCCGCTCGAGCCCGGAGAGGCATACAACCTGGGCCTGACCTTCGCACCCCTCGAAGAAGGCTCCGCCGAAGGATTACTCGTGGTCAGCAGCAATGACCCGGAGCGGGCCCAAGTGGAGCTCGCCCTCACCGGTCTGGGAGTGCTCCCCACCCCCGATGACCGCGATGGTGACGGCAGCACCGCCGACCAAGACTGCGACGACCAAGATCCCGCTTCGTACCCTGGCGCCGAGGAACGCTGCGATGGCAAAGACAATGACTGTGATGGCATCGACGAAGACGCAGAGCTGCTCCTGATCTACCTCGACGCCGATGGGGATGGACATGGCAATCCAGCCTCACCCACCTCCCCCGAAGGTTTTATCTGTACCGTGCCTAGCGGATATGCCATCAGCGCCGATGATTGTAATGATAACGACGCCAGCGTGTATGTCTCGGCCCCAGAGCTCTGTGATGGCAAGGACAATAACTGCGATAATTCCATCGACGAAGGGGTCAAGTCCACCTTCTATCTAGATGCCGATGGAGATGGACATGGAGACGCCACCGCACCCACACAAGCATGCAGCGCAGGCAATGGACTGGTGGCCAGCAGTGATGACTGTGATGATACGGATGCCTCCGTTTATCCCGGTGCCACAGAGCTGTGTGATAACCTCGACAATAACTGTGATGACCAAGTCGATGAAGGTCTGGCGCTCAACGTCTATTATGCCGACACCGACAACGATGGTTATGGAAACGGCGAAGATCCCGTCTCCGATTGTGGTCTGGAGCCCGGCACCGTCTCCGACGACAGCGACTGCAACGACAGCCTGAGCAACGTCTACCCCGGCGCACCCGAAGCCTGCGATGGCATCGACAACGACTGCGAAGGGGATATCGACGAAGATGGCACCAGCGCATACTATACCGACT
This sequence comes from Myxococcota bacterium, assembly GCA_046075485.1. Taxonomy (GTDB): domain Bacteria; phylum Myxococcota_A; class UBA796; order JAJRTE01; family JBJTQF01; genus JBJTQF01. The sequence continues at coordinate 9,084 of JBJTQF010000373.1, forward strand.
TCGATGGGGATGGATACGGCGATCCACTCACCGAGGAGATCACCTGCGCGCCCGACTCAAACCAGGTGTCCAACAGCAGCGACTGCAATGATAAGAGTGGGAGCATCAAACCCGGTGCCACCGAGGTCTGCGATAGAGTTGATAATAACTGCAATGGCCAGCTCGATGAAGGGGTGACCTCCACCTTCTATGCCGATACCGACAAGGATGGGTACGGCAGCACAGCCAATACCGCCGTGGGTTGTACAGCACCCACCGGATATGTCAGCACTTCGACCGATTGTAATGACTCCGATGCCAGCATTTATCCTGGAAATGCAGAGACTTGTGACCTCAAGGACAACAACTGCAACAACCAGACCGACGAAGGGGTCACCTCCACCTATTACGTCGATGGAGATGGGGATGGATTTGGCGATCCCAATCGGCCTCAGCAAGCATGTGCCGCTGGAAATGGTCTGGTCTCCAACAACACCGACTGCAAAGACAGTGATACCTCCGTCTATCCGGGTGCCACAGAGACCTGCGACCTCAAGGACAATGACTGCGACACTCAGATCGATGAAGGGGTGAAAAACACCTACTATCTCGACGCCGATGAGGATGGATATGGCAATCCCTCCAAGTCCACCCAGGCGTGCAGCGCGCCCGAGGGATATGTCACCAACAACACCGACTGCAAAGACACCAACGATCAGATCAACCCCGGTGCCGCTGAGCGTTGTAACTCCATCGACGATAACTGTAATAATCAGGTCGATGAGAACGTCAACACCACCTTCTATCGAGATGCCGATGGAGATGGTTACGGTGATGCCAACAGCGCCATCCAGAACTGCAATGCACCTTCGGGATATGTGGGCAATAAGACCGACTGCAACGATCAGGATGCCACCATCAACCCCGGTGCTTCGGAGAGCTGCAACGGGAAAGACGATAACTGCAACAGCCAGACCGATGAAGGCGTCAAGCTCACCTTCTATCTGGACAACGACAAGGACACCTACGGCGGCACCACCACTCAGCAGGCATGCAGTGCTCCTACGGGGTATGTCTCCACCGCCGGAGACTGCAACGACAACAACAACACCGTCTATCCCGGCGCTGCTGAGCGATGTGACAGCCTCGACAACGACTGTGATGGCGCCACCGATGAAGGTGTGGGCACCACCTGGTATCAGGATGCCGACAAGGATGGTTTCGGAACTTCAAATGCCACCACGGTAGCTTGTGCCAAACCTTCGGGATACTCCAGCAATGACCTCGACTGCAACGATGCCAACAATGCCATCTATCCCAATGCCACCGAGAAGTGTAATGGCATCGACGATAACTGCAATGCTCAGGTAGATGAAGGGGTCAAGACCACCTACTATCAAGACCTCGACGCCGATGGATATGGCAATCCCAACAGCTCGACTCAAGCGTGCTCGCAGCCTTCGGGATACGTGACCAACAACACCGACTGCAAGGACACCAACGACAGCATCAAACCGGGGGCCACCGAGCAGCCCAACGGAGTGGATGACAACTGCAACGGCCAGATCGACGAAGGTGCATACTTCTCGAGCTGCGCAGAGATCAAACGTGTGATCTCCAGTGCCACCACCGGCACCTACACCATCGACCCGGATGGAGCCACCGGCCCACTGGCGCCGTTCTCCACCACCTGCGATATGACCACCGACGGCGGAGGCTGGACCCTGGTTCATACCATCAACTACAGCTCCACCCCCCTCTTTACCACACAGAGCATCAACGACCGAGGCATGAGCTACTCCGATGTGCTGCTGGTAGACAAGGGCAGTACCCAGGACTATTCGGTGCCTTACGGTAATAACGTGTGGGATTGGCGCGGATACGATCCGGCTCGGAATGCGCTGCTCATCAGCGGAAAGTATTATACGTCCGCCAGTGAGCCCGCTGGCCGAGGCTGCTATACCTCCTCGCTGTTTACCTTGTACGATATTGGCAACTTCACCATCTTGTCGGCAGCCCCCATCTGTGTGTTTAGCTCCACCAACTTCATAAACTGGTGCGGCCTCACCACCAAAGTGAAAATGCCCGCCGGTGGCAAGATCCAGGGCATGACCGATGTGGAGACCTTCTCCAACGGCTGCACCGGCGATAATACCTTCAGCGTGAAGTTCGACATCTACGTGCGCTGAAGTGCTCGCGCCTGCCTCTTCTGCTCCTGCTTCTTCTGCTCCTGCCCCGGTGGAAAATCATATCAAACGTTGATTTCTGATGCCCCCTCGCGCCTTTCACGGTACAGCATCCCGTAGGATCAAACCTTCAGCCAGTCCCAACAGCCGCACGAGGGAGCCCTATGCCAAACCCATGCCCTCCCGGAGAAGTGCCACGCGCTGCTGCGCACCTCGCCCGCTGGACCTTGCTCCTCTTCGGAGCCTTATTGCCTGCCTGCTCCGGCACCGATGATGACCCTTCTCCCACCCCCACCTCATCGCCTGCGCCCGCCTGTGTGACCGGTGGAGAGCAGAGCCTCGACGACTTCGCCGCTCGTTTTGAGTGTGAGGTCTACCCCATGCTGACCCGCAGTGCCGGAGGCTGTCAAGGCTGTCACGCCAGCAGCTCCGAGCGCATCTTCAAGCTGGGCGCGGATGCTCGAGACAGCTTCGAGCGCCTGCTCGAGGGGGGCCAGCTCGATCCGCACAAGGCTCATACCATGCTGGATCGGGTCTCGCGCACGGACTCCTTGATGATGCCCCTCGGAGGCCCCGCTTGGAGTAAGGGGGAGCAGGCCCTGCTCAGCCGCTTCATCTATGATCTGGATGTCTTTCGCTGTGCTCAGCCGACGGATCCGGGACGGGTGACCCTCCATCGTCTCAACCGTGCGGAGTATAATAACACCGTGCGAGATCTGCTCAACGACACCAGCCGACCGGCGGATGCCTTCCCAATGGATGACCGGGGTTATGGATTTGACAACATCGCCGATGTGCTCACCCTCTCCCCGCTCTTGATGGAGAAGTATGAAGCGGCGGCGGAGCGGCTCGCCGAGGCTGCGTTGGGTACTCGGCCTCCGGTGCCGCTGGCTCAGGTGGAGGCGGAGGCGTTTGAGCATGAGGTGGGCAGTCCGTATGACACAGGCTGGATGTTAAACTCCGAAGGCAGCATCTTTATCCCCTTTGAGCTGGCGGAGAACGGACGCTATCGGTTTACGGTGCGTGCTTACCAGCAGAAAGCGGGAGATGAGCCAGCTCAGCTTGCGGTCTCACTCGACGAGCAGCTTCTCAATACCTTCGCTGTGGAAGCGGAGAGTGCTGAGCCAGGGCTCTATCGGGTGGAGACGGAGGGGGTGGCGGGCTCCGTTCTGCTGGGGTTGGCCTTTTTGAATGACTATTGGCAGCCGCTCGGTCCTCCGAACAACAAGGATCGGAACTTGGTGATCGATTGGATTTCGCTGGAGGGGCCGTTGAACCAGGTGGCACCGGAGGGAACGGCGCGGGAGCTGCTGCTCTGTACACCGACGGAAGGGCAGGAGGCGAGCTGTGCCCGTGAGATCCTGGCATCGGCGGGGCGTTCGTTCTGGCGTCGTCCGCTGGAGGCGTCGGAGCTGGATCGCCTGGTGCGCTTGGTGCAGGTGGCGCTTGACGAGGGGGAGCACTTTGAGGAAGGCATCAAGCTGGGCCTGCGGGCGCTGTTGCTCTCGCCGCACTTTGTCTATCGGGTGGAGCTGGATGCGGACCCCACGGATCTCACCCCTCATCTGCTCAACGACTATGAGCTGGCGACTCGGCTGGCGTATTTTTTGTGGTCTTCGACGCCGGACGAGGTGCTGCTGAGTGTGGCGGCTGAGGGTCGTCTCCAGGATCCGGCAGAGCTGGAGATGCAGGTGGAGCGTATGCTGACGGATCCCCGTGCGCAGGCGCTGGTGGACAATTTTGCTGGTCAGTGGCTTTACACCCGCTCGGTGGCCACGGCGTCGCCGGAGCCCAGTCTTTTCCCGGACTTTGACGAGTCGTTGCGGGCGGCGATGATTCAGGAGACCTTGTTATTCTTTCGCACGTTTTTGGACGAGGATCGTTCCTTACTGGAGCTGGTGGATGCGGACGATACCTTCTTAAATGCGCGGCTGGCGCAACATTATGGGATCGAGGGCGATTTTGGAGAAGACTTTGTGCGTGTGAAGCTCCCACGGGAGACGCGGGGAGGGATCTTGAGTCACGGGAGTGTGCAGGTGGCGACGTCGTATCCTGACCGAACCTCTCCGGTCTTTCGAGGCAAGTTTGTGTTGGAGCAGCTCTTGTGTCAGCCCCCGGCACCACCTCCGGCCAACGTGAGCACGAACTTGGAGCCGACGGGGGAGCCGACGAGCCAGCGGGAGCAGCTCGAGCAGCATCGGGCGGATCCGACCTGTGCGAGCTGTCATGCGTATATGGATCCGATGGGGTTTGCGCTGGAGAACTATAACACGGTGGGCGCGTGGCGCACGGTGGATGACTATGGATATCCGATTGATGCGTCGGGAGAGCTCCCGGATGGTCGTGTGTTTGACGGGCCGTTTGAGCTGGGGGCGCTGATCAAGGCGGATCCAGGATTTCCGACCTGTGTGGTTCAAAATCTCTTCACGTATGCGCACGGGCGAGCGCCCACGGGTGCAGACCGGTGTCCGCTCCAGGGGCTCACGGAGAACTTCCAGGCGGAGGATTATCGGCTCCGTCGGCTGGTGATGTCGCTGGTCTTGAGTGATTCTTTCCGTCAGCGTCGAGGTGAAAAGCCCGAGGAGGTCCAGCCATGAAGCGTCTGGGATTACATCGCCGTACATTTTTGCGAGGTCTGGGGACGCTGATGGCGTTGCCGATGTTGGAGGCGATGGCGCCGACTCTTCCGGCGCGTCGAGCGCATGGGGAGTCGGTGACGTCTCCCAAGCGGGTGCTCTTTTATTATGTGCCCAATGGGATTGTGATGGAGAAGTGGATGCCGGGGCAGACGGGGGCGGATTTTACCCTCAGTCCGGTGTTGACGCCACTGGCGGGCCTGGAGTCGGAGCTGTTGGTGCTCTCGAACCTCGACTGTTATCCGGCGACGGATCAGGGGGATGGGGCGGGAGACCATGCGCGGGGCACGGGTGCTTTTTTGACCAGTGTGCATGTGGCGAAGACTTCCGGTTCGGACATTCACAATGGGCCCTCGATTGACCAGGTGCTGGCGCAGGCTCAGGCGGGGGCGACCCGTTACCGTTCGTTGGAGGTGGGCATCGAGCCGGGGCCGAGCAGTGGCTCTTGTGATTCTGGCTACTCCTGTGCGTATTCGACCAATATTGCTTGGCACGATGCGGCCACACCTCTGGCGAAGGAGACGGATGTGGTGGCGCTCTTCAATCGTCTGTTTAACAACGGAAACGGGGAGGAGAGCGCAGAGCAGACGGCCAGACGCCAACTCTACCGGAAAAGTGTGCTGGATTTTGTGCTCGAGGATGCCAACACGCTTTATGCGCGGGTGGGGTCGAGTGACAAACAGAAGCTGGATCAATATTTTACGGGTATTCGGGAGCTGGAGCGGCAGCTCGAGGTGGGCACGAGCGGAAGCTGTCCGATGGGGGAGGTGCCGACTTCCAACACGGACCTAGAGGTGCGGGTGCGTCAGATGAGTGACTTGATGGTGCTGGCCATGCAGTGTGATATGACCCGTATTCTGACGTTTATGCAGGGCAATGCGGGCTCGAACCGGAACTTTCCATTTTTGGGGATCTATCAGAGCCATCACGAGCTGTCGCATCATCAGAACGATGTCACGAAGATCGAGAAGCTCGAGCGCATCAATGTGTGGGAGCTGGAGATGGTGCGTTATCTGCTCGATAAGATGAGGGCGGTGCAGGAGCCGGATGGCTCGCTGCTCGACAACAGTGTGGTCTTTTTTTCGTCGGAGATTGCGGATGGCAACGCGCATGCACACTTAAAGCTGCCGGTGCTGTTGGCGGGCAGATTGGGAGGGCGTCTCAGCCCGGGACGGCATGTGCGTTATGCGGAGGGGACGCCGATTGCCAATCTCTACATGGGCTTGGCGGAGCGGCTGGGGGTAAACCTCGATGGTTTTGGTGATGATGGTGCGTCTCCGCTGGGGGAGCTGGGCTAAAACAACACCCGGATTCGGAAGGGCAGGAGCCTTCACCCTTGCTCGACCGAGCTCCCTGCTCCTGCGTGGTAGGCTTGGAGGCTCTTCACCGACAGGCGTTTCTGCTGAAGCGCCCGTAAGCCCTCCACCACCGCACGCGCGCCCGCCAAGTTGGTCTGGCAGGGCAGGTCATATCGTACCGCAGCCTGCCTCAACGCCAGCTCATCAAATCGCGAGAGTGGACCCAAGGGCGTGTTGATGATGAGCTGAACCTCTCCGTTTTTCATCGCATCCACCGCGTTCGGACGGCCCTCGTTGACCTTAAACAGCGTACGCACCTTTAAGCCAGCCTCGCGGAGCGCCCGCGCCGTGCCCTCCGTTGCCACCAACGAGAACCCAAGCTGTGCCAGCTCTCGTGCAATCGGAATGGCCTCCGGCTTGTCCTGCTGGTTGATGCTGAAAAAAATCGCCCCCTGGAGCGGAAGCCGATCCCCCGCCCCTAAGCTCGCTTTGGCGTAGGCTTCCCCAAAAGTCGCCCCCACCCCCATCACCTCCCCCGTCGATTTCATCTCTGGACCCAGCACCGTGTCTTCCGCCGGAAAGCGGTCGAAAGGCAACACCGCCTCCTTGATGAAGACCGCAGGCGGCTGCACCTCCGCCGTGATGCCCTGAGCCTCCAGCGACACCCCTGCCATCACCTTGACCGCCACCTTCACCCAGGGAATACCCGTCGCTTTGGCAACAAAAGGCACCGTGCGAGACGCGCGTGGGTTCACCTCCAGCACATAAACATCCTCACCATGTGTTGCAAACTGCACATTCATCAGCCCGCGCACCTGGAGCGCCGCCGCCAGCCGATGGGTGTACTCCCGGATGCGCGAGAGCTGCCCCTCCGTCAGATTGTAGGGCGGCAACACCGCAGCAGAATCCCCCGAGTGAATCCCCGCCTCCTCAATGTGCTGCAAGATGCCCGCAATCACACAGCGTTGACCATCCGCCACCGCATCCACATCCACCTCTCCCGCGTGCTCCAAATAGCGGTCGATGAGCACAGGCCGATCCTCGCTGACCTCCACCGCCGAGCGCATATAACTCCGAACGCCCTCCTCGTCGTACACAATCACCATGGCACGACCCCCCAGCACATAGGAAGGCCGGAGCAGCACCGGAAAACCAAGCTGATGCGCCACCTTCACCGCGCCTGCCTCCGAATACGCCACCCCGTGCGGCGGCTGCGGAATGTTCAGGTCATGCAGGAGCTTGCCAAATCGCTCCCGATCCTCCGCCAAGTCAATGGAGTCCGGGCTCGTGCCCAAGATCGGCACCCCCAGCCGATGCAGCGGCAACGCCAGCTTGAGCGGCGTCTGACCCCCAAACTGGACGATCAATCCTTCTGGTTTCTCCAGCTCCACCAGATGCAGCACGTCCTCGAGGGTCAGCGGCTCAAAATACAGCCGGTCGGAGGTGTCGTAGTCCGTGGAGACCGTCTCAGGATTACAGTTCACCATGATGCTCTCCAGACCCAGCTCCTGGAGCGCAAAGGCCGCATGACAGCAACAATAGTCAAACTCGATGCCCTGGCCGATGCGGTTGGGGCCTCCCCCCAAGATCATCACCTTACGCGCAGTGGTCGGCATCGCCTCACAATGCTCCTCCCAAGTTGAGTACAGATAGGGCGTGTTGGCCTCAAACTCCGCCGCGCAGGTGTCCACCCGCTTATACACAGGACGCAGACCCTGCTGAGTACGAAGCCGTCGGACCTCCGCCTCACTCTTGCCCCACAGGAGGGCGAGCTGCTTGTCGGAAAAACCCGCCCGCTTCGCCTCCCGGAGCTGCTCCCGGGTGAGCTGCTCAAACCCCACCCGCTTGAGCTGGAGCTCGTGCTGCACCAGCGCCTGAAGCTGCGTCAAAAACCACGGATCCATCCCCGAGAGGGCGGAAATTTCCTCCGGCGACATCCCTTGCACCAAAGCCTCCCGCACGTAAAAGATGCGGTCGTGCTGAGGGGTGATCAGCTTGCTGCGCAGTCGGCTCAGGTCTATCTTCAGGCTCGGTGGTGGCGCAAAACCGGGACAGCCAATCTCCAGGGAGCGCATGGCCTTCTGAAACGCCTCGCGGAAGGTGCGACCCATCGCCATGACCTCCCCCACCGATTTCATGGCCGTGCCCAACACCGTCGAGGTGCGCGGAAACTTCTCAAAATCCCAGCGCGGCACCTTCACCACCACATAGTCGATGGAGGGCTCGAAGCTCGCCGGTGTCTCGCGGGTGATGTCGTTGGGCAGCTCGTCGAGCGCATATCCCACCGCCAAGAGCGCCGCCATCTTGGCAATCGGAAATCCAGTGGCTTTGGACGCCAGCGCCGATGAACGAGAGACACGCGGATTCATCTCCACCACCACGAGGTCTCCGTTTTCAGGGTTGACCGCAAACTGGATATTGGATCCGCCGGTCTCCACGCCCACTGCCTGAATCACACGAACCGCCGCATCCCGCATGCGCTGATACTCTCGATCCGTTAAGGTCTGCACCGGTGCAATGGTGATGGAGTCTCCCGTGTGAACCCCCATCGCATCCAGGTTCTCGATGGAGCAGATGATCACCACCTGATCTTTGTGGTCTCGCATGACCTCGAGCTCGTACTCCTTCCAGCCGAGCACGGAGCGTTCGACCAGCACCTGTCCCACCGGGGAGATCGAGACACCCCGCGCCACCACCTCCCGGAGCTCCTCCACGTTGTACGCGATGCCTCCACCTGCTCCCCCCAGGGTAAAAGAAGGCCGCACAATCGCCGGATATCCCAGCGCAGAGATCAAGGCTTCGGCTTCTTCTACACTCTTCACGTATCCCGCTGGAGGGGTCGGAAGGCCCGCCGCTTCCATCGCCTGCTTAAAACGAAGGCGATCTTCGGCGATCTCCACCGACTCTCGACGTGCGCCAATGAGCTGCACTCCGTATTGGCTCAGCACCCCCTGGTCGTAGAGCGCACAGGCCAGGTTGAGCGCCGTCTGCCCTCCCACCGTCGGCAAGAGCGCATCAGGACGCTCGAGGGCGATGATCTGGGTGAGCATCTCCACCGTGAGTGGCTCAATATAGGTCGCATCCGCCAGCTCTGGATCGGTCATGATGGTGGCCGGGTTCGAGTTGACCAGGATCACCCGATAGCCCTCCTGCTTGAGGGCTTTGATGGCCTGTGTGCCAGAATAATCAAACTCACACGCCTGCCCGATCACAATCGGACCCGGACCAATCACCAGAATGGAGCGTATATCGGTACGTGCTGGCATTTTAACCTCAAGCTGCGAAATCAAAAAAAGTGTGTCTATCACATGAACGCGCGGATGCGCATCAGCCGCTGCGCTCCATCAGAGCACGAAAGCGCCCGAAGTGCTCAAAGGCGTCGTGAGGGCCCGGTCCCGCTTCAGGGTGATACTGAATCGAAAAGGCCCGCAAGTCCGCATGCTCCAAGCCCTCGCAGGTCTGATCGTTGAGGTTGAGATGGGTCAGCTCCACCCCCGCCGGCAGGCTCGAGGGCAAGACCGCAAACCCATGATTCTGTGAGGTGATGGCCACCTTGCCAGTCCGGAGATCTTGCACCGGATGATTCCCGCCTCGATGTCCAAACTTCAGCTTGTAGGTGGAGCCTCCCAACGCCAACCCCAAGAGCTGATGTCCCAAGCAGATGCCAAAGAGCGGCAGCTTGCCGAGCAGCTTCCGGGTGGTCTCGATGGCGTAGGTGACGGCTTCAGGGTCTCCGGGGCCGTTGGAGAGAAAGACCCCGTCGGGACGTCGCTCGAGGATGGCTTCGGCGGAGGTATGGGCAGGGACCACCGTTACTCGACAGCCGTGGCTGGCAAGCTGGCGTAAGATGCTGCGTTTGATGCCAAAATCGAGGGCCACGACCTCAAAGGTTTTGGGAGGGGTGTCCGAGAGGCGTGCTTGAGCCAGGGATTGCAGGAGGGTGCGGCTGCTCCCGGTGCCACCGAGCCAGGGGGCCAGCTCCGGCTCTTGCCACGTATAAGGCGCGTCACAGGTGACCTCTCGGGCCAGATCCGCCCCGGTCATGGAGGGTGAAGCCTTGACCCTCTCCAGCAGGGCCGGAACATCGAGCGCCTCAGCCCCGGTTGCCAGGATGCCCCGCAGGGTGCCTCCCGAGCGGAGCTGCCGGGTGAGCGCGCGGGTATCTGGTCCACTCAGCCCAAAGAGCCCATGTCGCTGCATCCAGGTCTCGAGCTTTTCTTCGGCGCGCCAGTTGCTGACCGAGACACTCAGGTCACGCACGATGAGCCCACGGGCAAAAGGCTGGCGAGCTTCGGCGTCGAGGGCGTTGATGCCCGTATTGCCAATCTGAGGCATGGTCATGGTGATGATCTGCCCGGCATAAGAAGGATCGGTTAAGATCTCCTGGTATCCGGTCAGGCTTGTGTTAAAGACCACTTCGCCGCAGGTGGCGTCGAGGGCTCCAAAGGCGCGTCCTCGAAAGCGTGTGCCATCTTCCAGCACCAGAATGCCGTCTTCCATCATACCTCCTGCTCATCGGCCTGCTGCTCATGGGGGAGCGGGGCCGGGGGTTCCTGTTCTCGTCCGCAGGTGCGGCGAAAGCGACAGCGACGACAGCTCAGCAGCGCGTCACACATCGGAAATTGTTCGGGTGAGGCCAGATTTTGACCCACATCGTCCAGGCGTGCGCGCATCTGTGCGGCACTGTCGCGGATATACCCTTCGACGTGCTCGAGGCGCTCGTGGGAGATGGTGTGTTTGCGAGGCGTGCCGTCTCGGAGGTTGATGTCGAGTCCCTGCACCTGCTCGGGTGCCACATTCCAGAGCCGAGCGCCATATAGTCCATAGATGCCAAGCTGGAGGGCGATGTCTTTTTCTGCGTGCTGGAGTCCGGTCTTCCAGTCCAAGATGACCACGCCGCCGTCTTTGGCCCGCACCGCCAGGTCGAGCTTGACCCACACCTTGATGTCGTCGATATAAAACGCCTCGAGGTCTTCCACCGACAGGAAGGCATCGGCGGGCAACCGCTGAAGGCGCATGAAGTGAGGGCTGGCATAGAGGGTCTTGACGCAGCTCAAGGCGGTCTGGATCGTCTCTTCCCAGTCTTCGTCGGGGACGGGTTCTTGATAGTAGTGCTCGCTGAGACCTCCGAAACGAGCGCGACGGCCATTCCACCACGCACGGGCTCCCGAGCGATAGGCGCCCGCGCGGGAGATCTCCAGCTCGGTGCGCATGCGTTTTTCGGTCTCCTGGAGGGCTTGATCCAGGGGCCAGAGAATACCCCGTCGCAGGGCTTTGAGGGCACGCTCAGCCACCTCATGGACCAGGATGCCCAGCCAAGCGGAGCGATTGCTGAGGTTTTTCTGGAGGTAGATCTCGCGGGTTTCGGGAGGCGCGTCGTGTTGCCAGCCTCCCCAGGAGCCGTAGTGGGAGAGAAAATAAGCCCGCAGACACTCCCGAAAGGTCGCATCGCGTGACTTGGACCAGGTAAATTCGTTGACCAGTTCCCCCAATCTGACCCCCTACGTGCCCACGCAGGCGCGGGTACGAAGCTGATGCAAGACGCTCGATGGCAGCGTAAACTGGCCGCGCATTGTATCGGGAGGTGCTCAGGAGGGCAAGTAACAATGCGGTTAAATGCTGGCCACAGTTTGGAAGACCCTGGAGCAGACCCGCAAAGGTGACGCCTGAGCTCGGCGTGAGCCGGGTGTCTTCCGCAGCCTTCCGGTGGGCTCAGAGCGGCGAAGCGTGTTCTACGGAGCCGATGAGGTGAGCTGTTGGAGCCAGGCTTTTGCAACAGGATCCGAGACGTCGGGTTTGCCATCCAGACCCATGGACGGGGGATCGGCATAAGGCGTCAGCACGAGCTGGCCTCCCAACCAGATGCCTGCGGTTGGCGGAAACTCTTCTGCCCGCTCTGTTAGCACTTGAACATCCTGGCCGACACTCAGCAACTGCCAGCCCCGCGTTTGATGGCCTTTGCCGGTATACTGCTCAAGTCTGAAATACGCCACCGGGCTGGTGGGACTGCTCCAGAGTGGACGGAGCCAGGTATAAGTCGAACGCTGCTCAAGTGGGGATAACTTCTCCCCGGTGTCGGTGCGCAGACGGGTGAGCTGCCGGGCATGAGTTCCTGAGAGCAGCAGGATCGCTCCCTGCTCGGTGAGGCTAAAGTCTGGATGTCCAGGGAGGAGGGCGGGACTTACGTCACGCTGTCTCCAGCTCAGGGTAAAGTCCGTCGAGTGGTAGGCGAGGACTTGCCAGTCGGACTCGGGAGGATTTCCAGCGTGCTTCAGGCCCAGCGCACCGGGATCATACAATAAGAAGAGCTGAGCTGGACTTAAAAGCCCGACGCGGAGCAATTGAATAGGCATGGGCAGTGTTACGGACTTTACGAGCTCTCCTGAAGGTGCATAACGCGCCAGGATGGCGGGAGTGGGGGCATTGTTATCCGCCTTTCCTCCCACTACGAGAAGCTGACCGCTCTCATCCACAAAAGTAAGGTATCGGCCAGGAAGCTCCAATCGTTTAGAGGGCTGCTGAAGCCGCCAGAACCGAGTGGCTGTTGTGACGTCCCGTCCGAGCTCTTCTTTGCACCAGGTGTTGCCTGTCTCGTCGGGAGGGCCGATTAACTCGCATCGCGTAAGTGTAACAACATGACTTGAGTTCTGATCGAGGACCACCAGAAGAGGTGTTTCTGTTGCTAAACTCAGGTTGAGTCCGATAAAACGCTCCGAAGATGAGGCGAGTACGCGAGTTGCAGCGCCAAATGTGGGCTCATACCTCCAGAGGGGCTTCGCAGTGTTCGGGGCAATGGGCATGGGGTTCTCCTGAACGATCTCAAGGGGGGGCTGCGGAGGAGTGCTCGAGGGCATACCGCAGGCTCCCATCAGCAGCAGCAGGGCCAGTATGCGGAAGAGATGCCGTTTCATGATCGATACCTCGTGGGGCTCTAAAGAAGTTTGGCGAGCTCCGGCTCACGTCTGAGTAAGGTGGTGAGGGTGCTCCATTCTTCCCCATCCACGCCGCTGTCGAGAAAGTCGATGCCTGCTTGGGCATCACCTCCTCCCAGCGCTAGGACCACTTGTCGCATTTTGGTGTTGTCCATGCTGCGAACCAGATCAAGGATCGTGGCCTCATCGTCATCGTCGCAGACGCCGCCGATCAGATCGCGGATGAGGTTGACGCCTTGGGTGACCGTTAAGCTGGCCAAGCCGTTGGGTGTCTGACGGGCCATCCCGATATACTCGGAGGCGTTGTCATCGGTGTTGTGTCCACCCACGCCGCCCCCCGTTTTGGGCGTATAGTTGATGATCTCTTGCATGAGTGGGATAGGATTGCTGCGGAGACGGTCGGTAAGCCCTTCTTTGAAACCTTGCGATTGAACGCTGGCGGAGACCAAGGTGATGCCCATCTTTTTGACATCCTCGAAGGTCAGTGCGCTTTCGAGGGTGGCGGCTTTTTCCGCAGAGAAGATCCGGATGGCTTCTTGTATGACAGGATCTGCCAGCAATTCTTCGATGGTGTTCTTTTTCCAGTTCGGCTCAGCGCGGTCGGGTGTCTGCTGCGCGTCGGGCAGGGCTTGAGGCCAGAGCTTCTCAGCAGCATAGCTGCCGTCGGTCATGAGCTGCGCGATCACCTGCTCGGGTGTGGAGCCACTCCCGCCCAGCTCGTAGGCACGGTCCAGCTCGGTGCGGCTGGTGCGCACCGCTTCGATGGCACGCTCCGCCGTATGCTGTCCCGCTGGAAGCAGGCTGTTACTGCCATCTTGACTCATGAGCTGGCCATCTCCCAGCAGTACGCCATGTTGAGAGTCTACGCCCTTCTCATTGTCGTAGTCGTGACAGGCGCCTGAGATCAAGTCGCCAAAGGTCAAGGTGGGGAGCCTCTTCTGGTCGATGGTCTCTCGCACAGTCTCCCAGAGCGCATCGACGCTCTGAAGCCCTCCTGCGATGGTGGTATGATCGTTGATGTAATAGGCCAGTCGCTCTGCAATAAAGAGCTTTAGGTTGGTCCAGAACATGGGGACGCGCGGATTCCACCAATCCACGATGCTGATGCGCTCGGTGCGCATATGACCTGCGGAGTAGGAATCCGTCAGGTAATGGCTGGCAAATGCTTCATAGAGCAGGGCGTCGTTGATGGGGCCTTTGGCGGCTCCGGCTGCCACGCCCATTCGGATGGCTTGTTCGTGGTTGTCTCGATAGTTGCCTCGGTTGTTGGCCGAGGTGCGCTCCGTTTGTCCTCGTGGCTCGGTGAAATGAGAGCTGTTGTTGCCTGCCAGCTCATAGTACCGTTGATCCACCGCACTGCGGGCCTCTGCTGAAAAGCTGCTCTCTAGGTTGCTCTTCCCTGCGACTTTGACTTGGCGGACATATTCGATCTCTTCTCGGGTGCCCGCGCCGTGGATATTCGTATTCGATGCCAGACGTTTCATCTCATCCACGCTGCGAAAGAAGTCTCCCGCCATCGCCGTCATCTCGCCGAAGCTGATGAAGTAGCCGGGGGCGAGCTCCATTGTGGCGGCTTGTCCTTGAGCGTTGGTCGTGCCTTGATCTCCGAGGTGTCGATGTTCATTCGACTCAAAGCGCTGGAGCGCGGAGGCCGAGGGCGTGTTGTGTCTTGGTGTGGATGGTCCAGTCAACAGGCGCTGAACGATACGATTCCCCACCTGCCGTTGCAGCGACATAAGTTGTCCCGGGCTTGGCGCATGCCCTCTAAGATGGGGTGCTGCTGTAGGCTCCGACGATGGCAGTGCAGAGGAATGCCATGCATCCGCTGTCACGTTCATCGGAGCTGAGTGCTGTAGATGGCCTTTTGAGTGGACATCTGTTTGTCTGAGGTGATGGATCGACCTCATGGTGAGGGCGCTCCTGAAAGGCTGAGCGATCTTATCTCAGAGTCATCTACACATGATTCTCTTCGTATACGCTTCACCCGTCAATCATCATCGTGGAGCGGTGAGAAGATCAGGGCTGAAGATCAGAGCTGAAGAGCAGGGCTGAAGAGCAGGGCTGTCGTATGAAGTCCCTTCTTTCCCCCTGAATTTTGGCGGTATCTGCGTCATACTCAAGACGGTGTTCTCTCAACAATAACGCTGCTGTTTTTGACCCATAAAAGGAGTTGATATGTCCTCATCTCTTAACATTCGTAAGACGCCTCGTCTGTTGGGCGTGGCGCCGGTCATGATGGTCTTGACCCTGCTGCCGCAGACCTTGACGGAGTGTGGGGGGAGCTCAACGCAGGTCACGGCCAATGACCTCTTGACTTTGACGCAGAGCTGTACTCAGCTCGCGGGCACCTCGAAGTTTGCTTCGGACAGTGGAGGCTCCGCCACCATTCCGATGTGCAGCTTGACGGGGGCGCTCTGGTTTAAGGCGGACATGGACATCGACTGTGATGGCGGCTCGGAGGCCAACTGCACCAAAGACCCCTACTATCAGGCATCGACGAGCTGTGTTGACTCCGGTGGAGATTATTTGGATGCCTCCAATTTGCCGTTTGTGGTGCTGCCGCTGGACTCCAATGGGTTTACCATGAGCAGCTATGGGATCAAGTGTGGCTCCGTGGTGGCGGTGATCTACGGCGATCAGCTCGAGTATGCAGTGGTGGGAGATCGGGGCCCCAAAGGGGTGCTCGGGGAGGGCTCTTATGCGCTGGCGGAGCTCTTTGGCATCAACCCGGATCCGATCTCGGGTGGGACCAGCTCGGGGGTGACGTACATCGTCTTCACGGACGGGGCGGTGGTTTCTCCCATCGAGAGCACCTCCGCAGCGGCCAGCCTCGGGGAGCAAGAAGCCCTTCAGCTCCTGGCGGATAACTGAGCGTGTGCATGTGCAAGCGTGCGTGCGTGCATGCGTGCGTGAGCGTGCGTGAGCGTGCGTGCATGCGTGCGTGCGTGCGTGCGTGATGTGTTAGGTGCTCTCTCTCAGCGGCCTCCTCCGGCGGTGGCGCCGCTGGCCTGGCAGGCCGGGAGGAGAGCGTTGACGGCCTTCTTCTCACCGGATACAGTGAGTGGGTGAACGAATAACGTCTGAGGAGGTCATATGCCTGTTGCGCAAGAATCAACGGAAGAATCCATGCGGGTATGCGAAGAGATTCCAGCCGAGCACCTTGCTGGTATCTTAGAAGGCTTGGAGGATATGAAGGCCGGGCGCTTGATGCCCATCGACAAGGTGAAAATTAAGTGGGCAGACGAAGAGAAATAACCATCACACAACGGGCTCAGAGAACCATCGACGGTTTAGAGTGCATTCGACAGTCTGAATGGAAGCATTGCTTGGAAATGCTGACCCGTCATCCACAAATCGGTAAGACGGTTGTTGAAGGGCTTGTTACGGTTCGGAAGCTGATCATGGTGAAATCCGCTGTTCTGATCTACTACACACTGACTCCTGCCTCCGATGTCATCATATTGGAGGTGTGTCACGCAAGATCAGGTTCTCGCCCATTTGAAGACCGCTGAATCCACGCACCTCTTGGATCCCGAGCTCATTCACTTCCGGAAGTGGCTCATAAGCCGCTATGCAGCGTCCACCGTGGCCGATACCATGCAGCAGGTGCGTGCGTGCGTGCGTGCGTGCGTGATGTGTTAGGTGCTCTCTCTCAGCAGCACCTGGAGGTGAGGCAGGGGGTTGAGGTGGGTGGGGACGAGCTGATGGCCGACCAGTCTCTGGCCTTCAAGCGTGGGGACTTCGACCACGCGCAGGCCCGCTTTGAGTGCCTGAAGGGAGAGGGCATAACTCAGCTCGGCGTTGTTGTCGCGGAGGGAGAGCTGTTCCTGGGCTTCGCGGCTGAATGCGCGAAAGCTCTGGGTGAGATCGGTGAGGGTTCGGGCGGAGGGGACGCGCTGTTGTGCCAGCCAGGTGAGGGCGCGCGCGCCTCGGAGCCGCAGTCGCCAGAACTGGCCTTCTTCTTGGTGGACGGAGGCGGGGAGGAAGCGGCTGGCGATGGCCATCTCTGCACCGGCTTCGATGGCCTGGATGAGGGGCAGGACGGTCTCGGGCTGGTGATTTCCGTCGGGGCTGAAGAGTACTCGAATATGTCCTTGTGCGGCGAGTAAGCCGGTGCGTGCGGCGGCTCCCCAACCCAGTCCACTCTGATCGATGACGCGGATCCCCCACTGTTTGAGCAGCTCGCGGGAGCCGTCTACGCTGCCGCCGTCGATGGCAATGCACTCCTGGAGCTGTGTCAGGGGCAGGCGAGGCAGGAGCAGGCGCAGGGCTGGGAGCTCGTCGCGGATGAGCAGGATGAGGGTGGCGTTATGCATGGGGGCTCCGGGGGGCTCGGGTTGGCGGCTCAGCGCCGTTTTTCGATGAGCTGTTTGATCAGGCCCGAGGACTGAAGGTACTCCGCGAGGTGGGTTGCGATGCGTTCGCAGCCGTCTGCGTTGGGGTGGCCTTTGTCGGCGGGAAAGTAGAGGGTTTGCTGGCGTGCTTCTTCCGCGATGACACTGGAGGGGTCAAAGTGGGGGAGTTTCCGCTCTTGGGCCAGCGTTGCGAGCAGCTCGCGGTGTTCTTTGGTGTAGCCGACCACTTCGAGGGGCAGGCCGAAGAGCATGAGCTGTGTGCCTTTTTCCTGCGCGAGCTTCTCGAAGGTCAAGATATTCTCGCGGTAGTCGTCGAGGGGCACGCGGGTGGTGGCGTCGGGGTCTTGGCTGGCTTCTTGGTTATCTTGTTCACGCTCGTAGGCGCGGAAGAGCTTGTAGCGTTGGCGCAGCAGGCGAAACAGGCGTGAGCTGTCCAGGGGATGGTGCTGGAGATACTGTGCGGAGAGGGCTTGGATGGCCTGCTGTTTGTCCGTGATGCGGGTGCGTCGTGCGTCTTGCACGATATACGAGAAGAGCACCAGGTCGGGCTGGTAGAGGGCACCATGTTTTTTGAAGTGGTAGAGTCCTTGAAAGGAGGTATACCCAGGGACGCCGCCGTTGAGCACTTGCAGTTTCACTTCTGGAAACAGGGGCTGGAGCATGGCTTCGAGGCGTGCGGGCCACGTTTTATCTTGTTCGACGCCCCAGCCGAAGGTGGTGGAGTCTCCGAGGGCCAGCAGGCGGAGGGTCTCGGGCTGCCGACCGGTGGGGATTTCGGCGTAGCGGAGGCTCTCGCTGTTGGTGGAGACGTCGAAGGTCACACCCAGCTCTTTATGCTCGAAGGGTTTTTTGTCGAGGTTGGACTCGAGGCCCCAGAAGATGTCGGGTCGTTCGCTGTAGGGCTGAACGGGGGGAGGCAGGTTGAGCAGGGTCAGGAATGCTTCGACGGATCCAAACAGCACCAAGATCATCAGCAACGAAAAGAGCAGCTTTTTGCCTGCCGAGAGGGGCTGGCGTGCAGCTCGTCCGGTGCTGGACGCTGCAGAAGGGGGGGCGTGTTTTTCAGCAGGAGGAGACTCCATCGAGGTGGGGTCGCCAGAAGTGTCTGATGGTTCCACAGGCGCATCCAGTGCAGCAGGTTCAAGAGTGCAGCGTTTCCCGAGTTCCTGTCATTCTATGAAAGATGTCAGCGGGGGTCAAGGTCGGTTCGATGGGTGTGGGCTTCTGTTGGTTGTTGGTATGAGGGGGCGATGGGGAATTTTTTTGGGGGTGAGCTGAGCTGGAGTCGCCGAGCAGGCGCTTAAACGCTGGCGTGTTCTGCGGGTGAGGGGGAATACTCGGTGCTGGCTTGCATCTGCTCCATGAGCATCTCCGCAGAGGGCATTTTGAGGACGAGCTGGGCGAGCTGCTGAAATCGGTC
>JBJTQF010000374.1:0-8155 GCA_046075485.1 Myxococcota bacterium
GTATCTATCCGCAATACACGAAAGAGTGGACCAAGGATTGTAGATCTCAACGGGCTCTCGGGCCCCGAAGCGGTAGCCGTTGTACATGGCTTTGAGCGCGGGCATCAGCTCGGGACAGCCTTGTTCTACCGTGACCGCCTGACTTCCTCCTCGGTGAAGCCAAAGTCACTCTTAAACTCATGATGCAGCAGCGAATACACCCCCACATTGTTGAGATCGCTGAACATATTCTCTTTGCTCACCCGCAGGATCCCGGTCATCACCCCTCGAAAGAGGTCGGGGTTGTCCTTAAACCCGGCTCCGAGGAAGCTCTTAAAAAAGGTGATGGCCTCATCGTAATAGCCGTGCTCCAGGGCATTGTGAATCGGCGTGTCATATTCATCGATCAGGATCATGACCGGCGCGTTGTGAAGGGTGGCAAGGGCACGGGAGAACGTCCTTAACGTCTCGCCGTAAGCGGCCAGCGGCAACGTATCTGCACACGCCGCGTCAAACCAGGCTAATTGTTTCGGGTCGAGTAAACCCGGAATCTCGCGAATCACGCGATGTTCACCGAACAGTGTCCCCAACGCGCTCTTCAGCTTGATCGTGACCGCCTCCCATGTTCGGTCCTTGCAGTCCTTAAACGTGATGAAGATCACCGGGTGTTTCTGGAAGTGTTCTCTCGCTTCCGGCACCTGCCAGATCTGGAGATCCTCAAAATACGGCGTCATGTCCGTTTTATCGATGCCGAAAAAATCCTTCAGCATCCACATATTCAACGTCTTTCCAAATCGTCTAGGCCGAGGGAGCAGCATCGCTTTATAAGACGCCTCCAGCACATGCTGGATGAACAACGACTTATCCACCAGCATGTGCCCCTGCTGTCTGAGCTGATGGAAGTGGCTATAACCTAAGTCTATCTTTCGTGGGCGATGCACCATCATCGGGTCTCCTGCCTCAAGCCGAGCCTGCCTGCCTCAGCGCAAGCAACCGTAATATAACCGCTCCACGAGGCTACGCCATCCTTCGTGTGTGTGCGCGTGTGTGTGAGCGCGTGTGTGAGCGCGTGTGTGAGCGCAGGCGCGTACTCCCAGGAGGTGAAAAAAGCCCCCTCCAGCACAGGACAGAACAAGCATTCACAGCGATTGAAGCTCACCCCCCATGCTCACGGAACACCGCTCCCGTCCGGGAGCTGATAGCGCGGTCGCTCCCCCACCCCCCAACGTTGCACCGTTCCATCTCGATATTGAAGCTCCACCCGTCCATCTGGATAATACGTCTTCAGCCCCACCACCACCGCCGGAGCTCGCCGAGGCACCAAGCTCAACAGCCGCCCTCCCAGCAGCTCGTGTGAAGACTCCCCCGTCATCAGCTCCCGGGTGATCCGCCCATCTCGGTACTCGAGCCGTATCGCACCAAACGGCAGCTTCACAGCAGTGCGTGTCCCCTCCGGGAGCGGTAACGGCATGGCCTCCCCCCCATAGAGCTCAAAAGCCCCACTCGCCTGCTCCAGCAATACAAAGGCATGCGCTGTCTGGCGCTCCAGCAGCTCCGGATGAATGTCCGTCTGTATCCCCTGCTCCGCTCGCGGAGAGACAATCTGCACCACCCCCAGCGGACTCACCAAAATCCTACGCCCATCGGGATGCTCCTCCTCCAGACTGCCATCCTCCAGCCTCAAGCGCAGAATACCATCGGGACGCCACGTCAACGTTCCTCGCGGCTCCAGCGGACGATCCACCGGCACCCGAATGGTCACCACCCCCGTAGCTGGATTTCGCGTGCGCCAGTCCGCCCGCCCCAGCGTAAATGAGCTCGAACCATCCACACCCCGCACCATCAACGTGCCATCATAGAGCGTCAAGAGCGTCCGCCCCTCCGGAGCCGCCGTGCTGGCCGTGTAAAATGGCTCCACCGGCTCACGATCCTCCTGACCCTCTGGAACCCAGGGAATCCCCGGCGTCTCAAACTCCTTAAAAAACTGAACCCGCCCCCCCGGATGCAGCGTGCGCACAAAATAACGCAGCACCCGCTCCGCACCCTGACGCTCCGCACCACCGCCTCGCTCCGAAGCACCCTGCCGCTCCGAGCCCAACGCCGCCACCACCTGCTTACGTGCCCACAAGGTCTTCAGCAACGCCCTCAGAGAAGGGTCCGTCTCCAAGCTCAACCTCAAGAGCGCAGGCTGATCTCGATCCGAAAAATGAAGCTGGAGCGCCTGAGCCGCTGCCTGTCTCACCGACAAGACCGGATCGTTGAGCAGCAGCTCCGCCAACAACAGCCTGGCCTCCACAAACGCTGGATGTTGCGGGGAGACCTGACCCAACCCCGCCGCCACCCCCTCACGAGCTGCCGACGTTCCATAAACCTTCGCCTCGAGCAGCACCTCCACCGCACGCGACGCTTGACAACGCCCCAGCGCCAGATACAGCTCCAGCGGAGCCTCCCCCTGCGCCGAGCTCCGCCAGTGGCGAAGATGATGCAGCACCAACGCCGCCGTGCTCTCCCGCGTGCGCCCCAACAACGCCAGCGGCAACATCAGCGGACGGATCGGAAGGACCGGCTCACCCCCCGTCAGCAGCTCGATGGCACGCCGACCGGCAGCTTCTCCCAGCCGCTCACCTGCTCGCTCGAGGGCCAGCTCACCGCGTTTCTCCAGACTTTGGAGCAGGGCCCAAAAACGTGCCCGATCCCCCGTCTCGAGGGCAAGCTGGAGGCCCGGCATCAGATCTTCTATCATACTGGCGCTCATGAACATTCCCGGTGGAGAGGGTGCAGCAACCGCCACCCCCATGCGTGAGACACGCGCGTGAGGTCTCTCTCGGTGTTATAGCGGAGCGGTCCCGAGGGATCAAGCGTCGAGGTAGAAAGTCCCCAGCCGTGTGAACCCCAGCCCCTCCTTCGATATGACTGGATCGTCATCCGGCGAGACATTTCCATGTTAAACTGATTTAAACGGACCTCGGACACGGCCCTCCGACGGTGCCCTCCGACGGTGCCCTCCGACAGAGCCCTCCGACAGAGCCCTCCGACGGCGCACTCTGACAGAGCCCGTCTCCACTGCTGACCCTCTAACGCCAGACATCAGGAGAACATCATGCGTCTGAACCATCTGCTGGCGAGCATGTTACTGCTCGCCACCGCCTGCACCACCGGAAATGATACCCCCACCCCGTCTCCGACCCTCACCCCAACCCCTGGACCGCTCACCGGAGACTGTAAGAGCAACCACGGCGTCTGCACCAGCGATGCCAACACCTGTGGAGCCAGTGGCGGAAGTGTCTATGCTGGAGGTGCTTCCTCTTGCGTCTTTGACGATGGCGCGGGGGTCTGTTGTATTCCTCCGGCACCTCAGCCCACCGGAGACAGTTGCCAAGCACTCGGCGGAACCTGTGCGCCCATCTCGGGATGTGGCATGGTCGAGGGTTGGTATGCGCCCTCCTCCGACTGCGGGAGCTGGGTCGGAGAGATCTGCTGCGTCCCGGCCTCCACCTGCACCGTCAGCGAGCCGATGGCCTGCTGCAAAGAAGGGGATACTGCCTATTATGTGGCCTCTTGTGACCGTGGCACCCTCGTCTGCGAAGTCGAAGGCACCACCGTTCACACCGAATCATACTGCAAGACCCTCGTGGGAGCTCGACGCTGAGCCGAGTGGGTCTCGAGCCTCGCAGGAGCGCCTCTCCTCCATCCTCAAGCCTCGCAGGAGTGCCTCTCCTCCATCCTCAAGCCTCGCAGGAGTAATGACACATGGCCTTGATCTCGAGCCTCTCGGAGCGTTACCAAGACAATACGGCGCTCTCACATCTGCCGGGAGGCCCTCATGCTCCCTGGCTCAACACCTATCGGCTGCTGAGGGATCCGCGTGGTTTTACGCGGCAGCTTTATGAGGCGTATGGCCCGGTTTTTCGCCTGGCGACGGTGACGCGCGTCAACGTGGGACTGATGGGGCCGGATGCCAACCAGCTCGTCTTGCAGGACAAGGAGAAGCTCTTCTCAGCGCGGATGGGGTGGATGCCCATCTTGGAGGATCTTTTCCCCAACGGGCTCATGCTGCGGGACTTTGAGGATCATCTCCAGCATCGCCGGATTATGCAGGTGGCCTTTCGCCGAGAAGCCCTCATGCGGTATCTGGAGACCCTCCATCAGACCATCGAGCCCAGTTTGCGGGCATGGGAGGCTCAACCGGAGCGGCTGATGTATCCGTCGCTGAAGGCCCTGACCCTGGACATCGCGGCGCGGACCTTCTTGGGCGTGGAGCTGGGTGCGGATTCTGAGCGCATCAACCGGGCTTTCCAGGACGTGGTGAGTGCTTCTATGAGCATCCTTCGGGTGCCCTGGTCGATCACTCCTTATGGGCGAGGGGTCCGTTCTCGTGCTTTTCTGGAGGGGTTTATCCGTGAGCGAATTCCGGCGCAGCGTAAAAATCCGGGGCCTGATATGTTCAGCCAGCTCTGCGCTGCCGTGGACGAAGAAGGCAAGACCTTCACCGATCAGGAGGTGGTGGATCATACCATCTTCTTGTTGATGGCCGCCCATGACACCTTGACCAGTGCGCTCTCCACGTTAACCTACGAGCTGGCCCGTCATCCTGCGTGGCAGGTGCGCGCGCGAGAAGCCTGTGAGACCCATCGGATTGCCGACCATTGCACCTCGCTGGAGACCCTCGAGAAGCTGGAGCCGGTGGACTGGTGTCTTAAGGAGGCGCTGCGCCTGAATCCTCCCCTGATGGTGATCCAGCGACGCACGGAGAGGCCCTTCGAGTTTGAGGGCCATCGTATCCCGGAGCGCACGCCGGTGGTGGTGGATTTGGCCTTCACCCATCGTATGCCGAGCTTGTGGACGGAGCCTGATCGCTTCGATCCGGAGCGTTTTTCGCCTGCACGCGCCGAGGACAAGCGCCATCGTTACGCCTGGATCCCCTTTGGAGGAGGGGCTCATACCTGTATTGGGATGGTGTTTGCCTTTCTCGAGACCCGCCTGATTCTGGCGCACCTGCTGAGGCGTTATCGCTTGGAGGTGCCGGATGGATATACCACCACCTTCAAAGAGATGCCGATCTCAATGCCACGCGACCGGCTGCCCATGCGGTTGGTAAAGATCTGAGCCTGACCAGAATTGAATTGACAGGCTATCCTCATGTGGGCAGTATAAATTTGTTTTATCAAACACTTGAGGACTTTTCAAGGCGGGATACGCTGCACTGCCATCCGCCTCAAGCGAGCGTTCAGAGGTTCAGCAGCGGCTGCGGTGTGAAGCGCAGAAAGGAGTAGCCATGTCAGCAGATCGTGAGCAGAAGAAGGTGCTGGATGCGGTGCAGAAAAAAGGTGCCGAGGTTGCCCCCTCCGCTTCCGGCGACGCCCCGGGATACGCGCCCGGCATGGAGAAGGGCTCTGAAGCCGTGCGAGCCGCTTACGGAGGTCTCGAGAACATCCAGGCCAAGACCAACGGTGCCGAGCTGAATGTCGCCGACTTGGTTCAGCTCGACGAAACAGCGGAAGGTCAGAGTGCTGCGGCCAACTCTCCGGATGCGCCTTCTGCGACTTCGGACAATAATGCTTCGAGCAACGCTGAACGCAACGGCTCGTGAGAGTCCTGCCTTTATCCTTCTTCTGCCCATTTTTCGAGCACTTCAACGGCTCGTGAGAGTCCTGCCTCCCCGCTCAGACGTGCTCCGAGTGCCTGCGTGCGTGCTGCCACCTCCGGCGTGAGCACTTTGGCCTCGAGCAGCTCGGCCAGGAGCCTTCCGGTGAGCTTCTGAGGATGAGCGGCGGCACCCCAGCCATGTTCAACGACCTTGAGCGCGTTAAAGAACTGATCATTGCCGTAGGGCTCGACGAGCACGGGTTTTCCGGCGCGGAGGGCTTCTGCGGTGGTCCCGATGCCGCCGTGGGTCATCACCGCTCGGACCTGTGGAAAGAGCCAGTCATGGGCCACATACGGAGCGAGACACAGATTGTCTGGCGTGACTTGGAGTCCGGTCTCGGCGAGGCGCTCGAGGGTTAAGCCGGCCCATCCAGCTTGTACGATCAGGCGTTGGCCCAAGAGCTGAGCGGCTTCCACATGCACCTGAAGCACACGCGCCTGATCGGTGAGGGGCACACTGGAGAGGCTGAGCACCAGCGGGGGGGGGCCTGCTTCCAAGAAGCGGACGAGCGCCTCGGGGGGTTTTTCGGTGTGGGGTCGGCTCCAGAAGCCGGTGCCTTCGACGGAGTGTCCGACCAGGGAGGGGAAGGGCATGAAGGCTTCGCTCCAGCCGAGCAGGAGGCGGGGTGCATAAAAGGTGCTGCGCCAGCTCTTGAGGGTTTGGGGAGGCATGCCGAGCGGCTGACGCAAGCGGTTGACCTGCTCGAGGTAGTAGGGTTCACCGGGCCAGCGGGGGGTGTTCTCATCTTGTCCGCGGGTGCTTTTCTGTTGTGTCCGGCGTGGAGAAAAGGTCCAGGGGGTGACGGTGGACATGGCCCAGGGGATGCCGAGGCGCTCATGGGCGAGGCTTCCGGCGTATTGCAGGGTCGAGCACAGCAAAAAGTCTGCCTTTGCACATGCGGCCAATACATCTTCGCATTGTGCGGGCAGCTCGAGCCGGTCTACGGCGCGCTGGCTCTCTTCGAGAGAGATCTTGCTGGTGTCGAGCTGATGAAAGGCGTGGGCTTCTTGCATCACCCGCTCGGGGGAGTAGGCGGGACGGCAAGCGTGGGTCTCGAGCCCGCGTGCGTGCGCGAGCGGGAGATAATACGGAGGAATGGCCATGATCACCCGGTGTCCGGCATCTCGGAGTGTTTCACCGAGCTGGAGAAAGGGCAGGACATCCCCGAGGGTTCCGAAGGAGGTGAGCAGAAAGGTCTTGGGCATAAACGCTCCTGTTTTCCAGGAGTATAACATAAGCAGTGGGTCTGAAGTAGGGGGTGAGCGGCTGGACAGATGAGGCTGGACAGATGAGGCTGGAGCTCCACCCTCAGCGCGGGAGCAGGCAAAGACTTTGACAGCCCCTAAAATCCCGCCTATACTGAAATTATCAGTCAGTCCCCGTGGGCCTAAGTGGTTGTCTCGTGGCCTATATAAGCGCGTCACGGGTCGATGCTGCGGCAAAAAGGGCAGAGCCGCCCTTGAAGGAGTTGAGCCATGTCCTCGGGAAAGCAGGGTTCCTACTACATGATGGCGGATGGCGGCTACAGAAGCGGCAGTTCAGGAGGCGGGATGAGCACACGCGGCGGAAGTGGAAGTGGCATGTCAAATAAACCTCGCACACGCCTCGAAGAGGAGGCTGATTCTCTCGTTTGGCAAGAGGATCTACGGCCCGATGAGCCGATTCCTCCGCTGATTTCGGAACAGCAGCTCTTCTCGGACTGGAAGTTGCCCTTAGATACGACCTTTCAGCTTGAGGGACGCTATACCCATGCACAGTTTCTCCAGCTACGCGAGCGCCTGGAGAAGCTGGGCCGGGCGATACGCCGCCTTGAGTTGCTTGATGGAGAGGTGTTTGTGTCATCATCCGCCCGTGAACCGCATGCGGTCGCCATCCCAAACCTGATGGTTTCCTTGTCGCTGACGGTGCGTCGTCAGAAGCTGGGGACCGTCTATTCTGACTTTGCCCTGCTGCTCGAACCCTTAACCGAGCTCTTGCCGGACCTGATTTTTGCCAGCGAAGCCGATCTCGCCCGATGCGGCGAGAAGGGTATTCGTGGAGCCGCTCAGCTCGTGGTGGAAGTGCTTTCCCCTTCGACGGGATATCTCGACCGCAACCGCAAGAAGCTCAAGTATCTGGGCTCCGGCGTGCGTGAATATTGGCTGGTCGATTGTCAACGACAAGAAGTTGAGGTCTTCACCCCAGTGCATCTCCTGGATGCCCAGCAACGCACCCTGCTCAAAGTGGGAGAGACCATCAGCACCCCCTGCATCCCACGCTGGAGTCTGCCCATCGAAGCCATCTTCGACCGCGCCTGGGTACACGAAGACCCTGAAGCAGTCGAGATCGCGGCGGCACTCAACGCTCAGATCGAAGCACAGAAAGAACGGGTCGCCTCGATGCAAATGGAGCGGGAGCAGATGGCTTCTCAGCTCTCTGCCGAACAAGCCGAGCGGGAGCGGGCACATGCCGAAGCTGTGGCGCTGGCTTCTCAGCTCTCTGCCGAACAAGCCGAGCGGGAGCGGATGGCTTCTCAGCTCTCTGCCGAAC
>JBJTQF010000375.1:0-18501 GCA_046075485.1 Myxococcota bacterium
TAAAGGGCCCACCCTCGCGGGAGGTCTCGAGCAGCCGAATATACTCCGACTTATCCACAAAGAGCTGAGACTCCTCTCGAATGCGCCTGAAGTCGGCCAGCCCGTAGGGAATCAGCATGAGGAAACCTCCAAAGGAGCAGATAAAACAGATATAACAGATAAAACCGTGAGGGGATGACCGGCATTATAGCTGCAAAAGACAGGGGCGAGGGTGAAACATGCGCTCGCGGGTGCCTCGTGGCTTGCCCTGAGCCGATAGCAGCCGGAGCATGGGGGGGATTGGCTCAACCTGCGGGCCTCTTGTCCAGCACAAAAACCGTGCGGCGATTTTGAGCCCGGTCTCGTTCGGTATCGTTGGGAGCCACCGGCTGAGAAGCCCCATATCCTTTGGCGCGGAGGCGTTCCGCCTTCACCCCTTGCTGGAGCAGATAACCCATCACCTGCTCCGCCCTGGCTTGTGAGAGGGTCTCACCAAACTTCTCAGCAGCCACCGCATCGAGATGGACCTGAACCTCCACCGTGTGATCCGCCGGGAGTGCCTTGAGGGTCCACGCCACCTGTTTAAGCAGCGGCAGGCTTCGGGGCAGGAGCTCGGCCTTACCGACCTCATAATAGACGGGCTCATCGAGCTCGAGCTGTCCTTGAGCCCTTCGTACCTTGCCTCGGCCCTCATCGGGGCAGCCGTCCTCATCGCGGAGCCCGTTGATCGTCTCAGGTTTGCGGGGGCATTGATCCTGTTCATCCCGATGTCCATCCTGGTCGAAATCGGACTCGGGACAGCCATCCTCATCCCCGAGCCCGTCTTGATCTTCGGCTTCTTGGGGGCAGCGGTCATCGGCGTCGAGCACGCCATCTGCATCGTTATCGGGCTCGGGGCAGCCATCTCGGTCGAGATATCGATCACGATCCTCTGCTTCATACGGGCAGCCATCATCCGCGTCCGCCACCCCATCCCCATCCACATCGGGAGCAGAAGCAGAAGCAGAAGCAGAAGCAGAAGCAGAAGCTGAGCCAGCCTCGTGTGTGTCGGAGGCGTTCTCGGTGCTGCTGGCTCCTGCCGAGGTGGTCTTGGGAGTGGATTTCTCTCGCACGGATTTTTCCCCGGTTGCCTTCAGCTCCACCTTTTTATCGTGGGAGGCTTTTTCGCGGAGTGCCGTGGCCTCCACCTGCTGGAGCAGCTCGGCATCGGGCCTTGAGCCTGACCGCGCGCTCAGCGCACGCAGCGTTCGGGGAGGCGTATACGCATATCCCAGCACCACCCGCCAAGCGGGGACACCATAACCGCGAGAGAGACCCGGCCCTGCTCCCAGCGTCACCTGCTGACCTCCCTGGAGCTGAAACCGTCCCGAGAGCAGCCCCTCGAGGGCCATCTGTGACACCCCCTGAGTCGCCATCGCCCCCGTGCGGGTATTCGATCCCGTGTTTTCTTGCGTGATGGGAATGGCCGCCATCGTCTCGAGCTGAACCGAGAGCCTGCGCCGTGCTTGAAAGCTCATCCCTCCGGCCAGCCTGAGCTCGTGTCCGGTGGTGAGTCCCAGCGCCGACTGGCTTGAGCGGAGCAGCACACCTGCTTGAGCGCCTGCGCGCATCTGTGTGCCTGCATACGAGAGCAGGAGCCGAGGTTCGGCGGTGATTCGAGCTTCCCCGAGGTACGCGAGCTCATCCCCGGTGGGAAAGCTGAGGGGTAGGGCCAGCCCGAGCGCCAAGTGTTGCGTGGCATTGGGTTTCAGCTCGACGAGCTGAGCCTTGACCCCCAAGCGGAGATCCCCGGTGGCTGTCCCCGAGAGGGGTGTCAGCGGCAGGGCATTTTCCGAGCTCTGTCCTTCTTGCCGCAGGGCGAGAGGCATCACCAGCCCGAGCTGGAGGTGGTGTCCGAGTCCCAAGCTGGCATTCACATCCAGTCCGAGCTCATGCTCGATGAGGGTGAGCTGAGTGCCTTCTCGCGACGCCACCAGCGGCGCATCCGCGAAGTACGAGCTGGCCCCGAGCTGGACGAGTCCTGCCTGAGCGACAAACGCGCTCTCGAGGTGCATAAAACCTTGAGTCTCTCCTGCGTTCCCTGCGAACCGTCGAATATTGAGCCCTTGCCCTTGAGCATCGTTGGCCCCGACCAGCAGAGGCGCGAGCAGCAGCAACATGGCCCTCCAGCCTTGAGCAGTTCGTGCGTCTTTTGGAGCTTCTTGAGCGCCTGCCTGCTTCGCCTCACCAGCCGCCGAGCAGCCTTCGCGCTTTTGGTGGCTTTGCCGGCGTTGTCGCCAGCCCACGAGTGAGAGCAGTGCCAGCCACGAGCTTCCCCCGTAACCTGGCCTGCTATCGCCTTGTGTTGAGCAGCTCCAGCCGCTGCCCTCGAGGGTCCAGTCTTCCGCGAGGGGGGCTTCATCGCAGACATCTCCGTATCCGTCTCGGTCTGAGTCCAGTTGATCTGCGTTGAGCGTTTGGGGGCAGTTATCCACCTCATTGAGCGCTGTGTCTCCGTCCATATCGGAGTCACAGACATCCCCTTTGCCATCGGAGTCGAGGTCCGCTTGCGTGGAGTTGGCCGAGCTTGGGCAGTTATCGAGGCCATCATCCACCCCATCTGCGTCGAAGTCGAGGGCGCAGCCATCCCCGGTTCCATCGGAATTCCGGTCTGCTTGAGTCGGATTATAGAGCAGCGGGCAGTTGTCGAGCCCATCCGCCACACCATCCTGGTCATCATCCTCATCGCAGGCATTACCGAGACCATCCAAGTCGAGGTCTGCCAGCTCTGTCACTGGGTCGAGGGGGCAGAGGTCTTCCTGATCCTGGAGCCCATCGTTATCATCATCGGCGTCGCAGACATCCCCGGAGCCATCTTGGTCGGTGTCGAGCTGGTCTACGTTGGGGGAGGTGGGGCAGTTATCCACGGCATCCTCGAGCCCATCGTTATCATCATCGGTGTCGCAGGCGTCGCCCTCTCCGTCCTGATCGGCGTCTGCATGGTCGGTTTGTGGAATGAGGGGACAGACATCCACCTCATCTTCAAAGCCGTCTCCATCTTGGTCGTGGTCGCAGGCGTCCCCGATGCCATCGAGATCCGCGTCTGCCTGGGAGGGATCGGCGATCACGGGGCAGAGGTCGAGGGCGTCCAAATATCCGTCTCCATCGGAATCAGGGTTGAGTGGGTTACTTTCTCCGCTGTCTACTGCCCCGTTGAGGTTGAGATCCTCCATTCCATCGGGCACACCATCCTCATCGGAGTCTGGATGGAGGGGATCCGTTTTTTGGCTGGGGTCCGCATCGGCCACACAATGTTGAGCCGCCGTGTTGGTCTCCTTGAGCGAGCAGTTGAGGCCCAGCTCGGTGCCATCGGCGAGCCCGTCATCATCGGCGTCGGGGTCGAGGGCATTGATGAGCCCATCCCCGTCTGTATCGGCGGAGAACTCGGGCTCTGCGCCATCGGTCACGCCATCCTCATCACTGTCGCGGTCATTGGGGTTGAGCCCGAGAGCACTCTCGAGGGGGTCGAGCAGACCATCTCCATCGGAGTCAGGGGTGATCTGGAGGAGTGTTACCGACGCCCCGGCCTCGGCGGGATCGGCATCCGAGGGCACGGTGCGTGTGGGACTTCCTTTGAGCCCGGCATAGGTGAGCAGCGCTTGATTGGCGAGGGTGCCTCGAGCATCATTTTTCACCCGCACTTGAAAGCGCACGGAGATTTCCTCCCCTGCTTCGAGCGTGCCACCCTGGAGCGCATTCGCATCGGAGCCCAATCTAACAATGAGTCTATTGTTCTTACTGTCATACTCGCCCTGGTCTTCATCGAAGGCATCGGTGAGCTCTTGAGATTGTGTCTCGCGGGAGACCTTCAGAGAGCCGGTCTCAAAGCTGACCCCAGAAGGGAGGGGATCTTCGAGCACGACCCCGGTGGCCGCATCCGTGCCGGTGTTGCGCACTTGGATGTGGTACTCGAGCAGGTCTCCGCCCACCACATAACCACCGTTGAGATCCTGCACACTCTTGAGTGAGCTGCTCAGGTCTGGAATGAACGTGGCGATGGAGGTCACAAACGCGGTCACAAAAAACACGTCCCCGGACGACGAAGCGGTCATCGTGGCGCTGCTCTGTCCGGCTTTGAGCAGAGACGTCACGTCGAGCACATCCATATCCAGTCCGCTCATGCTGCTGGGCATGCCGCTGAGCTGAGGCAGGTCTCCGGGGGTGGAGACCGCCGCACCCAGGTACGAGCGGGTGCCATTGAAGAAGTTTGTGGCGGGATTCATGGCATCGCTGAGCTGTCGTCCATCCCAGGTGAGGGCATCGCCGCTGGTGGCCCCATCTCCTTCGAGCGAGACCACCCCTAATTTTCCTTCGTAGCCGGTGGTGGGTACTAAAAAGCCGCTCAAGCTGATGGTGGACGAGGTGGTGCTCGACACCCCATCCAGCCCATCGAACACGGCCAGGTCGCGCAGGGGCTCGGACGCCAGCTCATAGAGGACCACCATCCACCACACCGCAACCGGGTTGGAGTCGCTGACGTTGGATAAACCGACCGAGGACACCCCACCCAGTCGATAGTCTCCGGGACCATAACTTTGGAGCAAGCTCGTGACATCTTTGCTCCCTCGATAGACCACCACCTGCTCGCGGGCCACAAAGGTCAAGACACTGTCGGCCTTGAGCGGTGCGCTGAAGACACCGGGGCGCTCGAGCAGCACTTCGGCGTCGAGCTCACCGCCGCTGGGGGGCGTGGCGGCCCAGTAGAGCCAAGCGTGGCTGATGGCGGCTCCGAGGGGCAGGTTGAGCACGGCAGTGGAGCGGGCATCGGCGTTGGCAATGTCGAGGCTGGCGCTGGCGCTTCCCGCTGAGGGGCTATCACTTCGCCAGTAGACATCGGGGGCGGAGTCGGACGTATTATTGCCGCAGCTTCCCACCGTACCCACCACGGGCGCGGGCACATTGGCAGCGCAGTCGTGCCCGAGGGTATTGCCAAAGATGATAAAGTCTCCGCGTTGGGTGATACGCTGGCGGAGCACTTGGGTAGCTTCAGCGGGGAGGCTCACGGCGCAGCAGAGCAGCACCCAGAGCAGGCCCGTCCACTGGAAAGAGAAGCGCCGGAAAAACGAGCGCCGGAAAAACAAGCGCCGGAAAAACAAGCGCCGGAAAAACAAGCGCCGGAAGGCTGGAGCGGGTGGCAGCGGACCTCCGGACAGGGGGTCTGGATGGATCTTCATAGTTGTATGCCTCATCCGGGAGGAGAAAGGCGCAGCGCGCCGACTGGCTGAAAGATCGGCAAGGCTGAAGCGGAGATGAAGAACATTCTTGCATGGTCGGATTTTCGTACATACTGGATGGCTCTCGAGCGGGCGAGCGGGCGTTCGGGCGAGCGAGCCAGGGCTGACTCTTTTTCCGGGCGATGTGTGGGGACATTTATGTGCGCGGCGTGGAGCCCCTCTCCATATAATAGGGCTCTGCCTGCATAAGAGAGGAGCTAGCCGAATGGCACCGTACACCTTAATTGTGATTGGGATTGCGCTGCACTTCTTAAATCAGCAGCCGGGGGTTCATTTTGGGCTGAGGGGTGTTCCTTGGCTGGATGTGCCCTCCGCTTTTGTGATCTTGGGGGGGCTGGCCATCGTGGTGCAATACGAGCTGAGGCGGCGTAAGGCGGCTTCCTCTCCACCTCCACCGGAAGAGGGAGGGGCTGGATGAGCTTCAATTCCCGTCCTGCCGGATATTTTCGCATATCGAGGCGCTGTGTGGGCTGTAGATCCCCCTTCACCTCGGCCTGCATCGTGGATCCATCCGCGCTTGAGACCTCTTATTGGGAGCATCGCGCTGATTTATGAGCCTTCGCCTCTCGGTGCGCACCAAAATTCTGTCGGGATTTGTGCTGCTCTTCATCTTATTTCTGTCGGTGCTGATCTACTGTCTGGTCCAGATGGAGCAGGTGCGGTGGCAGCTCTCGATTGTGCAGAAGGGTTATTTGCCTCTCACCCGGGTGATGGCGCGGCTGGAGAACAGCCAGCAGGCGATGGAGCGCACCCTCGACCCGGAGCGGCTCCTGGCTCGAGACCAGACGCCGGGGAATCCCTACCCATCGTTGGCCAGCTTCCACCTCAGCCGGATGGAGGAGAGCATCCGTCAAGGCGCGAACTTAGTAGAGCAGACCCGTCACATGCCGGGTGCATCGCTCGAAGAGCGTTCCATGCGCTTGATTCAGCAACAGATTCGGCTCATCGAGCAGGAGCAGCAGCTCTACACGGAGGTCTTTCGGCGGCTGGTGGGCCTGCTGGGGGAGAACAACGCGGAGGGTGCGCGAAAGGTGCTTCCCAACCTGCGGGATCAGACGCTGAAGCTCTCGCGGGCCATTCGAGACCTGAGTGGGATGTTGGACAGTCGCATGGAGGCGGCGGTGGTGCTCACCCGCGAGCGGCAGGAGCGTGCTTCTGCTATCGTGGGGGCGTTGAGTGCGGCGGCCATTGCCTTCGGTCTGGTGATGCTCTTTGTGACACACCTGGTCTTGAGGCCGATCTCCACGCTCATTCAGGGTGTGCAGCGGGTGGCGAAGGGAGACTACGCGCAGCAAGTGGCGCTCGAGGCGGACGACGAGATTGGCACGCTGGCGGCGGAGTTCAATACGATGGCGCGCAGTCTCCTGGACCGGGATGCGTCGCTGAGGCAATCTCGCCAGGCGCTCGAGGTGGCCTATCATGACATGGCGCATGCCAACCGTGAGCTGAAGACACTCTCGTTGTACAACGAAAACATCTTACGTTCGATTGAGGTGGGGCTGCTGGTGTGTGATCGCGAGGAGAAGCTGACGACCCTCAATCCGGCATCGCGAGAATTATGGCGGCTGGAGCCCACACATGCACTGGGGAGGCCCCTCGGCTCGCTGGAGGGGCTGAGTCGGCTGGCGGAGCGGGTGCGGGTGGTGCTCGAGGCGGGAACGCTTCAGCGGCTCGAGGGGCTGGAGCTGGTGAGGCTGGAGCAGACGCGCTTGTTGGACTGCACGTTTGTGCCGCTCATCGACGGGTCGAGTCAGGTTCAGGGGGTGATTGTCTTAACGGAGGATGTTACGGAGCGCACGCGCACGCGCACACGCCTGATGCAGAGTGAGCGGCTGGCGGTGATTGGTCGGATGGGTGCGCAGGTCACCCATGAGATCCGCAATCCGCTGAATGCGCTGGGGCTGAATGCGGAGCTGCTCGAGGACGAGCTGGCGACGTTGGATCCGGGGCAAGGCAATGATGCCTGGCAGCTCTTACGCTCGATGCGCAAGGAGCTGGATCGGCTCACGGAGGTGACGGAGAGTTATCTTCGTCTGGCGCGGCTGCCAACCCCTCGGCTGGAGCGGCTGGACGTGGGTCAGATTGTGGAGAGTCTGCTCTTATTTGTGCGGGAGGAGCTGTCGAGTCGCCACATCTTGCTTCATTTTGAGGGGCCGGGTCAGCCTCTGGAGGCGATGGTGGATGAAAATCAGCTCCGCCAGGCGCTGCTCAACATCCTGCGGAATGCGTCGGAGGCGCTGGGCGCGGAGGGCCATATTGAGGTGCGACTGATCTCAACAGAGACGGGATTGAGGTTGAGCATCTCTGATGATGGCAGTGGGATGGATCCGGGGGTGTTGAGTCATATCTTTGATCCCTTCTATTCGACGAAGGTGACGGGGAACGGGCTGGGTCTGCCGATCACGCAGCAGATCATCGAGGAGCACGGGGGGCGCATCACCTGCGAGAGTCTCGCGGGTCAAGGTACGACGTTCCACATCGATCTGCCGCTGGAACGCGGCTGGAGCTGAGTAAGCGGTGAGGGGTGAGCGTGTGAGCGTGTAAGCGCCACCCTTAAGCGCCGCTGCCACCAACCCATACAAGGGGGCTCACCCCTCCGTCTTGGGTGGAGCGCCGTGAAGGTTTTGCCAGGCCCGTCGCTCGCACCACGCTGTGATGCCCAGCACCCCCAGCAGACCCGGAAGCACCCAAAAACCCGGCGCCGTCAGCTCCACCCCCCGAGGACGATAGACCTCCCCCGTCACCAGCACCGGCAGCAAGTACAGCCCGAAGATCAGCAGGCCACCCCGCTCCCAGTACGACCGGAGAATGAGCGGCACCGCACCAGCCCCCTCCCCACCCTGCCTGAGCCCTCGTGCATCCGCTCGTGCATCCGCATCCGCTCGTGCATCCGTGAGGGCAAGCAGTGGCTTCCGAAACGGCACCGGCTCCGAAGCCCCCAGCAGCCCCCTCCATCGATCCAGCTCCCACACCAGCAGACCCAGCGTGCCCAGCCACATCAGCGTCACCACCGACGCCGTCGGATACACCCCCGTGCTCCAACAAAGCCCCAAGATGGCCGTCAGCACCGGCAGCAGCACCAGCGCCCCAAAGAATGCATACCGCTGACCCATGAGCAAAAACGCCGCCACAAGCTGAAAGACCCCCACCAGCTCGTAAAAAAACCCCGTCGCGTAAAATGCATGTAAGAAGGTGTGAAACGGCCCCCCATTCGCCGGATCCGTAAACGGCTGACCCAAGAGTTTTTTCAGCCCTGCCGGAAGCATGCCAAAAGCCAGAAAGATCCGCAGCACCGCCACCCACACATGCAGCACCCTCCGGCCCCGAAGTAGAGACACCCAACCCTCAAGCCACTGTATCAGACCCATCCGCCATACCTCCCCACGAGACATTCACAGACCCTCTCCTCACCCGAGACCCAGCCGGGCTCACCCCTCAAAATTCCTTCCGACCCTAACGATTTTTTACTCGCCATTCTACAGACCTTATGACACCCTTGACATATCTTGAGTGAAGCTCAGATCCCTGATTTCAGCTAAACTTCATCCCATTTTAGGAGGACTGCATGCTAAAGAAGTCCACATCATGGCCCCATACCCTCTCACGTAGAAGTCTCTGGACAAGTGCCCTCTTAGCACCCCTCGGCTCCAGCCTGATGCTGATCGGATGCTCCGGCGAGCCCGAAGAGAGCCCCAGCCCCTCGCCTGAGATCACCCCCACGGCGGTACCCATCACCCCCACCGCCGTGCCCATCACCCCCACCCCAAAACCAGACCCCACCCCCACCCCCACGCCCGAGCCAACACCCGAGCCCACCCCCACCGCCACCCCCGAGCCGCCCAAAAGCGCCCTCGAAAACCCCGTGCAAGTCCACTTCGACAGCACCGGGATGCCCCACATTTTTGCAAAAAACGATCACGACGTCTTCTTCACCCAAGGATATCTCGCCGCCCGCGACCGCCTCTTCCAGCTCGACCTCACCCGTCGTCAAGCCCTCGGTCGCCTCACCGAGGTCTACGGCGAAGGCAGCCTCGGCAACGATGTGGTGGTGCGTGGCTTTAAGCCCCTTGAGCACGCGGCATCCGAATACGACCGCTGGCTGACCGTCTACCCTCGCCAAGTGGGCTGGGCCGAAGCCTACGCCGCTGGCGTCAACGCCTTCATCGACGATGCCAAAGCCGGACGCAACAATGCCAGCTTGCCCGACGAATACGCCGCCCTCGACCTCGAGCCGGAGTACCTTAACCTGACCCAGCTCCTGGCGATGGATTATATGTTTGCCGTGACCCTCGGCACCGATCCGCTGCTGGAGCTGACCATTACCCTGATTCAGACTCTGGTGGGAGAAGAAGCCTTCTCGGACCTGCTGCGCACCATGCCCATCGAGCCCGCCTCGACCATTCCCGATTCACAGAAGCCGCTGTCCACCCGTCAGCAGCCTCTCGAGAAGCGGAGCCTCACAGCGGGAGACCTTCAGCACCTGCTCGAGAAGGCCAGCACCCTGGCTCCCCCCGAGAGCAGCCGCGCCAAACGAGCCCTGGATCCGCTCAACGTGCAGCAGCGTGCGCAGCAGAAAGGGCCGGGATTTGATCCGGAGCTCAAAGCGCAGCTCTCCAAGCTGGCCCAAGATCCGGTCGTGCGAGATCAGATCCGCGACTTCATCCGCAAATATCCGCTGATCCAGCTCTGGGATACCAGCCTGGGCTCCAACGCCTGGGCCGTGGCCTCCGAGAACACCACCACCGGCGGCGCACTCCTGGCGGGTGATACCCACATGGGCTTGAGCCTGCCCACCTTCTTCAACCAGGTTCACCTGAACACCACCGAAGCCGGAGGTGATATCGAC
Organism: Myxococcota bacterium; assembly: GCA_046075485.1. Classification (GTDB taxonomy): domain Bacteria; phylum Myxococcota_A; class UBA796; order JAJRTE01; family JBJTQF01; genus JBJTQF01. The sequence continues at coordinate 10,099 of JBJTQF010000375.1, forward strand.
GCAGCCGGTGTGGTCGCCGCTGGAGGCCCCGGACTCATCATCGGCACCAACGGCAAGATCGGCTGGTCCATCACCACCAACATGATGGACAACTGCGATCTCTTCTTGGAGCGCCCCACCAGCGATGGCTCGGGCATCCGCATCAACGGAGAGACCGTGCCCTTCGAGATCTGGAACGAGACCTACCAGATCCGGCTCAGCGACGGCACCTACGAGAACCGCAAGGTGGAGATGCGTCGCACCGAAGAGCATGGCCAAGTGCTCCCCAACGAGATCCTCGGCCTGCCTGCGCAGCTCATGATCAGCCTCAAGTGGGCGGGTGAGCGCGAAGGCACCGTCATCGGCACCCTCTACGAGTTTATGCTCTCCCAAGACTTGGACGACATGCGGGTGGCGATGGACCATCATACCCTGGGCGCTGGCAACTTCGTGATGGCGGATATCAACGGCGATGTGGCTTATGATCCGCGTACCAGCGTGCCCCTGCGTCAGACCCTCGAGCTGGAGAATCCGCCCTGGTTGGCCCTCCCCGGTACGGGTGGGTATGAGTGGACGGGCTTCCTCGACCTGGACGAAGTGCCTCATATCTATCGTCCTACTTCGGGGATTATCTCCTCAGCCAACAACGACGGGTATGGCAATACGTTGGATGGCAACCCACTCAACGACGAGTATTATATCGGTGCGATCTACGACTCCGGCATGCGCGCACACTCTATTAATATGTGGCTGCGTGAGAAGCTGTCCAGCGGCCAGAAGATCAGCCCCGAAATGATGGGAGAGCTGCAAGCCTACACCTACGAATACATCGCCGAGCACATGGTGCCCTTCCTGCTTGAAGCCGCCACGCGCCGTCCCGACCTGGTGAGTGAGGCCGAGAGCACTTCCCTCGACTACCTGCGAAGCTGGGATTATAAGATGGAGCCCGACTCCATTGGCGCTTCGATCTACGCCGCATGGTGGCTGACCGCCGTCCAGGAGGTCTTTGAAGACGAGCTCGATCCGGCGCTGTTTGACTCCCTCACCGGAGATGTGGCGCAGTATTATGCACGTCCGATGATCTTCTTCCTGCACGAGACCGCTCCGTATATTGATCAGCTTGATGCGGGAACTGCCAGCTTTCCCTCTCAGAGTGGTCTCAACTTCTTCGACGACCAGGAGACCAGTGGTGTCGTCGAGACCCGCGATGAGATGTTGCTGCGCGCCCTCGACCGAGCCGTGGCCCACTTGACCTCCCTGGCTGCCGATCAGCAGAATACTTGGCGCTGGGATCGTTTCCACACCCTCAACCTGAGCAACGGCTCTGAACGTTGGCTCGACGAGGAGTTCGACCGAGGCCCCTATCCGATGGGCGGCAGCTCCTACACCGTGCTCTGCACCGAAGGCGGATATTACCGCGACGGCCAGCCCGTCGATGTGTGGGATGTGCGCAAAGCCTCCTCCATTCGGATGGTGCTCGACTTCTCCGGCGGCACCGTCAAGATGGAGAACGTCATCCCCGGCGGACAGAGCGAGCGGGTGGACAGTCCCTACTACGACGATCAGATCGATCTGTGGGTGGGCAATGAACGCCGTGAGATTCCCCTCACCCGTACAGAAGTGGAGGCAGACTCCGACGACGTCTGGAACCTCGCCGCAGGCTGGCCCAATCCCTAAAACCTGCGCTTAAAACGGCCCCCTGAGCCTGACTTACACACAGCGATTTCCGGCAAAGCCGGATATCAAACCGGCCCTCCCCCTTTATCCTGCACTTCACGCCTGCACTTCCTCTCGCACGCACACCCACACGCACCCACGCGCACCCACACGCGCGCCCACGCGCATCCGCACGAGCACGCCTCCGCAGGATTTTTGCCCTTTCTGCCACACCTGCCCTGTCGAAAATGCTAGCCCTGCATAAAAAGACAGACTATCCTGCCAGACGGCATATTGCTGACCCCTGAGCCGAGTCTCACCCAGCTCCGGTTTGACACAAGACGGCTGCACACCAAGAGCTGGGCCCAATCCTGCAACACCATTCCCAGAGGGGGAGACCGCCATGACCGCACCCAAGACCTTCACCCCTGAGCCTCACCGCTCACGCCTTCACACCCGCATCGGCCTGGTCACGAGCTTGGTCTTGAGCTTGGCCAGCCTCAGCCCCACCCTGAGCGAAGCCGCCGAGCGTGAGACCCGTCCCCTCGACGGCTCAGCGCGTATCATCGGCGAAGATCCTGCCGTGGTGCAGCTCATCCAGGCAGAAGTGGACCATCGCCTGCCCGAGCGTCAGGGATATCAGCGCAGCTTTAGAGCCGCCTATCAGCGATTTCCGGCCCTGCCAAATGGCATCCTCGAAGCGGTGGCCTTTGTGGGCAGTCGTTGGATCCACCGTGTGCCCGCCGCCCCCTACGACGGCCACCATCAGATGCCTCAGACCTACGGCGTGATGGGTCTGTACCACGGCGCGGGCGGTTTTGGAGACCGGCTCAGCGATGCCGCTCAAGCCCTCGGTGTGCCGGTGGAGCAGGTGCTGCACGATCCCCACCTCCAGATCATGGCCACCGCCGCCCTGCTCGACCAGTACATCCGCGACGCGGGCTTGAAGCAGCCTTTTGTAGAAGAGCTGGTCCCCGTGCTGCATCGGCTCTCTGGCTTGCCCCTCAAGGGAGCGGTGAGCCGCTTTGCGCGCGACAGTTACGCCTTCGACGTGCTGCTGACCCTCGACCGAGGACACGACGACTTTGGCATCCGAGTGCCCGAGCAGGAGATCTTCTGGGAGAAAGCCTTCTCCCCCGAGACCCTTGTGTTGATGCGTGCGCCGATGGTGCGGATCAACGCCGAGCACGAGCTGGTCGAAGTGGTGGGGACACTCACCGAGACCGATCCGGCGAAGCTGGCACCGGCGAGCGCCACCGCAGCGGATACTCAGCGCACCGAGCCGACCTCCACCGACTATCCGCCTGCATTGTGGGTGAGCTCCCCGAACTATTCTTCCCGGAGTGGAACTTCTATCTCGGCGGTGGCCATTCATACCGTGCAGGGCTCGTATTCGGGCTGTATCTCCTGGTTTCAGAACAGCAGCTCCGACGTGAGCGCCCACTACGTGATGCGCAGCTCCGACGGCCAAGTGACCCAGATGGTGCGAGAAGCCGACAAAGCCTGGCACATCGGCTCCGAGAACCCCTACACCCTGGGCACCGAACATGAAGGATATGTAGACACCTCCAGCTATTATACCTCCGCCATGTATAACAGCTCCGCCAACCTCACCAAAGACATGTGCTCCTCCAACCGGATCGACTGTAGCACCACCTACGGCGGCGCTTCCTCCAGCTCCGTGCAGGTGTTGAGCTCCAGCTATAAGGTGAAGGGCCACCAACACTATCCAAACCAGAACCATACCGACCCCGGCAAATACTGGGATTGGGCCAAATACAAGAGCCTGATCACCGGCAGCAGCAGCGGGGGCTCGACGGGCGGTTCGACGGGCGGCTCGACGGGCGGTTCCACCTCCACCACCCAAGTGCTGGACAGCTTCGAGAGTGGCGAAGGACGTTTTAACACCTCCCCCACCTATTCGGGCTCAACCGTGGGCATCTCCACATCCAGCACCGCCGAGCGCACCTCGAGCATGCGCAAGAACGGGAGCTATAGCGAGCAGCTCAAGCTGTTGGACAATACCAGCACATCCTCAAACTGGCAGGTTCGGTTTTTGTCGGGCTCGGGCAGTGCGGGCAGCAACGTGAAGGTGGACAAAGCGGGCGGACGGCTGGGATTCTGGGTGTATACCAGCGCATCGGGCCTGAGTGCCGCGTTGACCGTCGATGACGGCTCCGCCACCGAAGTCAGCACCTCGAAGGCCATTCCGGTCAACGCTTGGACCTACTTGGAGTGGAAGCTCGACGATGCCGCGCAGTGGAATAGCTTCTACGCGGGCAATGGGACCATCGACGCATCTCAAGTGACCCTGGACGCCATCATGATCTATCGAGCCCAGACCAGCTACACGGTCTATGTGTACATCGACGACGTGACCTATAAGAAGTAAGTCGCCTGCCTGCCTTCCAGAGTGGACACCATACCGAGAGGATCCCATGAAAATTCAGACCCCCCTTCTGCTGAGCCTGCTGGCGTGGCCGCTGCTGAGTGCGTGTGGGCCTCAGCCGACCCAGCCGGGCGACACCCCTTCTCCCACCCCGACCGGAGAAGAGAGCCCGGACAGCGGCTCCCCCACACCGACCCCTGAGCCGAGCTTTGGACCCGAGCCTTCCCCGACGTGGGAGCTGAACACCCGCTTCTACATGGCCGGGAGCTTTCCACAACCGGGAGGCATGGCCGTGCCCGGGCAGCTTCTCGCCCAGGTATTTTTCTCTGAAGGGTGGGTGGGAGATCCCAACCTGATCGACGCCACCTTGATCGGCAAGTCTGGCAAGCGGGTGGTGCTGACCAACCCGGAGCTCTCCCCGGACGAGCGCACTGTGGGATGGGCGGCGGAGCTGTGGCCGGAAGACTTCAGCTATACCCTCGAAGTCTCCGTGCCTGAGAACCAGTACCTCGACGCCGACTGGCCGATGAGTCTCACGGCGGGATTTACCTCGGGCGTGGCCCCATGTACCTTGACCTTTGATCTGTATCAGGGCTTGGAGGTGGTTAAGCTGGGAGGAAGTTTTGATCCCACCGATCAATATCCGCCTCCAGAAGAAGACGAAGCAGCCCTCGAGGTGATCAACGGCTGGCTCGCGGACGGAGCGGCTTCATATCCGACCCTCTTACTTCTGCGGGGCATGAGTGAGGGGGTGGAGTTTCCGGTGGAGCAGCTCTCGGCGGGGCTGGCAAGTGCCTACGACGTGGGCGAGGATGTGGTGGCCTTGTATCCCGATACGGGGATCACCAGCCAACTGACACAATGCAACATCAGCACGAATGGTCAGTTATCCTGCGAGCAAGCGCGGGGAGTGCTTCCGGTGCGGCTGTATCCGACCTTTCAGTCGTACCTCTATATGCAGGACGTGCTCCTGACCGGCCAGCTCCGCGACTCGGGGCAGGTGAAGCGTCTGGAGAATGTGCGGCTGGAAGCGGTGGTCACCGGGCAGGATCTGAATCTTTTTTTGAGCAGTATGGGCTACGGCGCCCTGGCCACGCAGGTGGAGTACGACTTAGATCAAGACGGGGATGGCCTGCCTGACGCCGCCCGGGTGATCCTGGAGAGTGCTCCACGACCCGTTATATTGGATACTTGCCAGCCATAAATGACATCCAACGTGGAGGCAGCTCACCTCTCAGATGTCGTGGATCTTCCTTCCAGAAACGCCTCGTCCCCTTTTCTTCCGCATCTCAAGCGGCTGCGTTAGCCTTTGGAATCCGATCCCCGTGCCGGAGTCCCTCGGATCGTGATACGCTCGTGAGAAACGCTCACGATTGAACACTTCACCCATGACGCGCTCAAGAATTCGTGTATTTTATCCCTGAGAAGTGGGGATGAAGCACTGGAAGCCGCCGCCACACACTCGAGCGGCGACAGCCAAGTCTCGCCCACGTGAGCGATGGGAGCCTCAGGAGCAGGTCGAGCCCCCTGAACGCAACACGGCTGGCTCAAATCCAAGCAGTACATCATTGAGGAAGGGCGGAATGATAAACCCTCATTCTGAAGAGGCGAGAAGAGCAACCGTTATTACAAACCCGACGGCAAAGAGTCTGCGTGACCCGGCAGATCTACACGCCCACATGACCATCAGTGTCTATGATGTGCCGAGGCACCCTGAGGACACTCAGGTGGTGCGTCCCCTGTATCTGTGCATGACCATCGTCTATCACCCGGAGCTCACCCGCGTGGGAGAGTAATTTGCATGGCGCTACGAAGTCGGAAGTGAGCAGGTGCTGGCTCGGCAGCAGCCGATCTTTCAGACCCCGACGCCGTTGCTCTCCCGCGCCCTCGACCTGCCCTATATCAGCCGGAGCCCCACCCGGATTCTCTGCCTTGACGACGAAGTGCAGCTCCTGCCCGACAGTCACCGTGTCCAGCTCCACCTGGATGGCCGGGCCGCCGGAGAGCGTGAGACCCTCAGCTTTGCCCAGCTTCGCCGAGGGGTGCTTTTGGTGCTTCGGCAGCAGGTGGCCGTGATCTTACACGGGCTCGACGAACACCCAGCCCTTCAGCGCGAGCCACTCTTGGGTCAGAGTCATGTGGGCTATCAGCTTCAAAATCAGGCCCATCGCCTGCGTAAGCTCAAAATGCCCATCCTGATCACCGGGGGCTCGAGCCTGGAGCGAGAAGCCATCGCCCGGGAGCTGGTGATGGCCCACCTCGACGGCGACACCGATGCTCAGCCCTCCAGTACCGCTCCAGCAAGAGTAGAAGGCTTCCAAAACCTCGCCAGCACGGAGCTGGTGGTCGCCGATGCCGTGGCACTCTCGGCAGGGTTGGCCCTCGAGGAGCAGCGGCAGCAAAGTCGGCCCCTGTTGTCGGAAGTGGGCTCGGGTCTGCGGACCTTGCTTCAGCAGAGCCAGGGACGTTATATTTTTTTGGACCACCTCGACGATGCCAGCCCTGGTTTTTTACGTGAGCTGAGTCGGCTGATCTCAGAGCAAGGGGTTCCGCTGGCACCGGAGACGGGGCGCCAGATGGACATCCGCCTGCTGGTGGGCTCCTCCCTCAGCCACGACGAGCTGCGGAAATCGCCTCACCTGCCTCGACAGCTCTTAGAAGCCCTCACGATGGTGACCCTGGAGATTCCCGCGCTGAGTGAGCGTTTGGTGGACATTCCGTTGCTCTTCCTCCACTTTTTGCGGAGCGCCCTTCAGGAGCTGGCGGCCACGGCGCGCCTTCAGCCGCCGCCGGGGGATCAGCTTCCGTGGCTGAGCCTTCGCACCCTCTTGACCCTGCTCCGCTACGACTGGCCCGGAAATGGACGCGAGCTGAGGAACGTGGCCTATCAGATGGCCACCCGTCATCACGCTCGACCCTTTGCGCAGCTCCCCGACTGGCTGTTGCGGAGGGTGGATACCCTTGACTTGGGCTTGCCGTCCCCCGTGAACCCTGTGCAGTCCACCCGTGAGCTCTCGGCCAACAGCACCTTAACACAGGAGACCTTCCCTCGCGCGGAGCCCACCAGTCCACCGCGTCCGGGGCTGAGTTTTCCTTTGATCCGCCCGTCTCAGCTCGACGGAGATACGTTGGTGCAAGTCCTGGAGGAGTGTGGCTGGAATATTGTCAGTGCTGCACGCCGTCTGGGCATCGCTCGAAACTCCCTCTATCTGCTGATGGAGCGTCATGGACTGCGCAACGCTGGAGATCTCACCGAAGCGGAGCTGAAGCGCGTGCCGGAAGAGTATCCACAGGCACCACCAGAGGAGCTGGCCGCTCACCTCAAGGTCTCGGAGCGAGGACTGAAGCTCCGGCTGCGTAAATTTGGGCTGGAGCGTTGAGCATGAACGACGACGACACCCGAGACATCCCCGGATTTCCGCCCAATACGGGGGTTTCGCGTCGTTCTGACACCCTTCCAGCGGAACGTGCTTCCGAACAAGATCTGACCACAACTGCTCCGGTGCATGGCTTCTCAGAAGATGAAGCGATCCCCGTCACCTGGCTCTCCCGTGCTCGCGCCCAAGACGCAGGCGAAGATGCTGCATCGTCTGGCGCGGAGCATCACGCCCTCACCACACACACCAGCATTGGCCGCTACTTGCTGATCGAAGAGCTCGGACGAGGTGGGATGGGCATCGTCTTTCGAGCCTACGATCCGCTCTTACGGCGAGAAGTGGCCCTGAAGGCCCTCTTACAGGGCAGCATGGCCCGGCCTCTGGAGCGACGACGCTTTCTGCGAGAAGCCCAAGCCATTGCCCGACTCAAACATCCCGGCCTGATCCCGATCTTGGACTCGGGCATCGAGCATGGCTGCCCCTTTTTTACGATGGAGCTGATTCGGGGCAACACCCTGCGTCAGCGGCTCGAGCAGCCGCACAGCTTTTCGCCTCAGCAGGCCGCGCACTTGATTGCCTCGCTCGCACGCGCAGCGCATCACGCGCATGAGCAAGGCATCATTCACCGAGACATCAAACCCGCCAACATCCTGCTCGAGAGTGCCGAGACCCCACGTTTAGGAGATTTTGGCGTTGCCTGGCTGGATGAACGTGCCGCCCCTGCCGCCGAGCTGTTGACCCTCCACGAGGGTGAAGGAAGTGAACGTCCAGGAGAGCATCTGCCCGGAGCCCTGGTGGGAACCCCTGCTTACATGGCACCGGAACAAGCTCAGCGCCTGCCTCAAGCCCTGGGTCCGTGGTCCGATGTCTACAGCATGGGGGCGGTTCTGTTTCATATGCTGGTGGGCACACCCCCTCCGCCTGCCGCTGACACCCGTGCCTCGGACACCCGCGCCGCTGACACCCGCGCCGTGGAGACCCGCGCCGCTGACACCCGCGCCG
>JBJTQF010000376.1:0-5301 GCA_046075485.1 Myxococcota bacterium
ATATGGAAGCTGTTGTCATTGCCAGACAGGTGGTAAACAGCATTCTATTCGCTCAGACGGTAGGACTCGACCTTCGAGGGCTTGGGAATGGTGGAAGCAGGCATCATAGGCTGATAGACGCTCAGGACAACCTGTCCGAGCTGAGGGCGCTTCAACAGCCCTGGATGGCCTTCCGGTGTGAATTCCTGGTCATACATCAGGCCGTTTAACAGAGGATGACGGAATGGCTGGAGCAAAGCTGGCGTTGAATGAACAGACACTTCTTTCGGAATTGTTGGCCGGTGACACAGCGGGTTTCCGCATGGTAGACCTCAGATGGGGCAGTCTCTCCGAATGCACTCCCGAGCTGCTTCTAAGTCTGCTTGAAAAGCTCGAAGCCAATAGTTTAGTCCGTCTCAGCAGCACGGGCAGGTGGACGATTACGGCACTGGGCAGGCAGCAGCTCCTACACACGGCGGAAGCGCCTGAAACGCTCAGGCCCCCTCTACCCAGCTCCGCTCAGCCTGGACCCTCCACAAAATCAGCACGGACTGTCAGCACAGTGTCAAAAGAGGAGACACTCCCATTCGTCAACCCGAAATCCAGCGCAGGAAGGTTTGGCTCCGCTCTCGGTTCGGTTTCCGAGCTGCTCCCCCAGGTCCGTGATCCGGGATTTCAGCTCGTGCAGCAGGAGGGCAAAAGATACCTCGACCCCTCCCAGAATGACGTTATCCATGCGCCCGTCGAGAGCCGTCAGCTCGTGGAGGCTGGATCGGGTTTCGGCAAGACCGATACGGCCTGCGCCCGAGTCGCGTGGTTGATTCAGCAGGGTGTCTCAAGCACCCGGATCCTTCTTCTGAGCTTTACACGCACGGCGGTAAGGGAAATGCGGGCCAGAATCCGAGAGCTTGCTTCTTCCGGAGTGGATGTCATGTCTGGAAAGACCTCCGCAACGGCTGGCTTAAGGAAGGCTGGAGCCCGGAACAGGTTTGGCATGTCCTCCGAAAACTGGGAGCGGACAAGTCCAGAGACCGGATTGACATCCGTAAGGTCGCAACGGGACTCGCCGAAGGGCAGCTTCCAGACGAGCTGAGCAACCGGGATGTGGGCCAGCGGGGACCGATCATCAGCACCATTCATGGCTCAAAAGGACGCGAAGCCACTTCAGTCATTCTCAACCTGTGGGAGCAGACTTCAGCACCCGACACTGACAAAGAAGCAGTGAAAGACGCAGAAGAAGCCCGAGTGTTGTATGTCGGGTTGTCGCGAGCGCGTGAGCAGCTCCGGGTATTTCCAGGATCAGCCCGCACTTGGAAAACACTGAAGTCAGGAAGGGCGTGGCACAGTATCCGCCACAATGCGCTTCAAACAGAGCTTGGCCGGGAGGGTGACCTCGACAGCCTCGCCAGCATACGCTACCTTCGAGACTCCGCAGACTCATGGCAGGAGAGGCTCGCCTCATTTGATGGAACGATTCAGGAGGTCATGATGCGAGCTCAGAAACAATGGTGGCGCATCATCTTGCCAAAAAGGGGAGACGAAGAGCTCGCCGTGCTCAGCAGGGCTGCCCGACAGGAACTTGAGAGTATTGCCGACCAAGTGGTACGCGGCCAAAGACTCTCCTGGCTCAGCCATCTTCGTTGGCTTGATGTGACCAGCGTTGCAGTGAGGCCAGACTCCCATGACATAGACGAGTTGCCCATGCCGTACCGGGAGACACGAGTTTGGCTTATGCCCGTGCTGTCAGGAATGGGTTACTGGATGTGTCAGAACAGAGGAAAGTCGTGAGCCAGACCCTGTTCCTCTCGCTGCTCCTGCCCGCCTGGTGGCAATGGACGTAGTTTGTGTTAAATTCCGGCTCTCTTCGGTGTGTGAGTCATTCCAATCATCGGTCCTATCGATAGGGGTTAGACATGCTCCTCCCACGTGAACGCTTGCTCAATACGCTCAGCCGGGATCTCATGGGCCCTCAGAGTGCGGAAGATGAGGTGGTCTTTGCTCGTCCACTCGATCTGTATATGACCGGTATACTATACCCGCGTGATTCCAAGTTGCCTCCCGAGGAAGATGATGATCGGCAATCCGCAGGTGATGAGGAGAACGACACCGGCCCCGGAATTCCCTTCAGCGCCATGACCCGGCCCAACGTGATGGGCCTGTCGTTTGCATTAGAGGGTGAGCTCCCCCGGATAAGGGTCTCCGCATCCATGGGGCTTTACGACCCCGAAAGCAGTCCTGAACTGGAGGTTGTTAAGGAGCCGACAGGCCAGCGCTGGCGTCGCAGGCCACTCCGCTCTGAATATGTCTTCGAGGTCCGCGAGCGGCTGGTCGAGCATCAGGGCTGCGACGGTCAGGTGTGGTATGTGCGGGGCCTGAAGAGTGCCGATGGGTGGCAAGTCACAGTGGCTTTGGTCAACAACAATCAGCCAGGGCCGAGTCGAGAAGAAGTCACCCCTGTTACCTTCTTCCAGGCGGCATTTGAAATCCGGGCGGAGCCGGGGTGCAGGATTGTGCCCCGAAGACCCGTCAGAGCCTCCGTGGATGAAGAAGCCCTCTCCCATGAAGTCATTTATCGCCATGCCCGTGAGTGGGCGGTGGGCCACACATGCGCCGCCGAATGGAGGGAGGAGCAGGGCCAGCAGGTGATTTCTACGTCCTGGCTCCCCCGTCAGCAAGTCGTGGCCGTTAATCCGGAAGGACATCCCTATTTTGGCGCAGCATCCACCCGCCGCTCGGGAAGTCCCACCGCAGCTTTTGATGCCCACATATTGGCAGAGGCTCATTCCGAGCGTCTGATCGGGCTGCTGGAGACCGTGCCAACGGCGTACCAGACCTGGCTTTTAGAGCGAAAGCATGAGCTGGAAGCCCTGCGTGGCACTCAGGAACTCTCGGAGGCGGCCTTGGGCAGAGCCGAGGCACATCTGGAGACTGCTGACCTTGTATCCGCACGTATTCGGGCAGGTGTTGAGCTGCTGAAAACGGACGCGGTCGCCCGAAGAGCCTTCCAGCTTGCTCAGAAGGTGATGGTGCTTCAACGACAGTGGTCAACGTCTGCACAGTCCGGGACCGTTCAGATGGTCTGGCGTCCCTTTCAGTTGGGGTTCCAGCTCCTTTCTCTCGCCAGCATCGCACAGCCCGGCACATCCCAGGACATCAACCCGGATCGGCTCTCGATGGATCTGTTATGGTTTCCTACTGGCGGCGGCAAGACGGAGGCTTACCTGGGCCTGATCGCCTTCACCCTCTTTCATCGTAGGCTCAGACAGCAGAAGTCCGCCGATGAGGGAGCAGGGGTCGCAGTTCTGATGCGCTACACCCTCCGGCTGCTGACTGTCCAGCAGTTCGAGCGTGCCAGCCGCTTGATTTTGGCCTGTGAATATGTGAGACGTCAGGAAGAAGTCTCTGGTCAGCTCACATTGGGGAAAACACCCTTCTCTGTGGGTCTCTGGGTGGGGAGCGGTGCCACGCCCAATAAGGTGGCCGATGCCCGAGCGCCCGAGGGCAAGAAGCGTGCTCGACAGCTTGCCCGATGTCCGGCCTGTAACAGCGCACACGCTCTCCAATGGGACTATGAGGGCAGAGGACCGAACTTTCTGCTGCGCTGCAACAACAAGGGCTGCCCGCTGTTCAGTGAGCGTGCTCCGTTGCCTATCCATATTCCAGCGCACGTATCACCTTCGTTCCACCAGCCGAGCTGCAAACAGCTCGAGCAGGTCTTGTGCGAGACCCCCGTGACCTGGTAAAGTACAATATGAGTGAAAACAGAGGAGATCTGGGACGATTTCATGGACATACCAGTCTCCGGCTTACACCGTTCATACGTGAAGTTTCGCTGCAATGGTCTCGCGGAGATGGAGAAGTTAGTCATGCCTTTACGGGGGAGTTTTCAGCGCGGGTGCTGGGGGAGCACGATGGCTGGGTCGTTTCACCTGGATCAAGGCATGGGCTCAGATGGCTGCTCAACTGATACGAACCGGGGAGAAGATGGATGAAGCAGGTCTGGAGTTCTGAGGAGCTGGAGTTCATCATTTCCGACTATTTTTCGATGTTAATGCTTGAGCTTAAGGGCGAGCCCTTCGAGAAGTCGAGGCATTGGAGAGCGCTCATGAAGAGACTACCCATACGCTCAAAGTCTGCGATTGAGATGAAGCATCAGAATATCAGTGCCGTGCTGATGTCTCTACAATTTCCATATATCTCCGGGTATAAACCGCTGCCAAACTATCAGCATGCATTACTCGATGCCGTGATCTCGTATCTGAACCATCATAGGGAAAGTGTGGAGGGACTTCTCGAACAGACAAAGCGAGAGGTTCAGCCACAAGAGATACCGTTTGAGGCACTTCTTAGTGCAATGGAGCCTCCTCCAGAGCCGAAAGGTATGCCACTCCTTGAGCTGGAGGCGCAAAATCAATGGCTCCGCTCACCCATCGCCCGGCAGGTAGATTTTGTTGCGATTGAGGAGAATAATCGTTCACTCGGAGAAGCGGGAGAGAAGTTTGTGATGCAGTATGAGCATGCACGTTTAAGTCATGCTGGATGTAAACTCCTAGCAGAACGTGTGGAGCAAGTGTCGAAGACTCGGGGGGATGGACTTGGTTACGATATTTTGTCTTGGGAAACAACTGGAAAGGAGCGTTTTATCGAAGTAAAGTCAACGTCTTCAGGTATTTATACGCCGTTCTATTTAACAGCTCGTGAGCTGAACTGTTCCACACAATGGGAAGATCGATACTTTCTCTATCGTGTATACCATATGCGTAGTCGCCCTCGTATGTATTCCCTTCAAGGGAATCTCTCTGAACGCTGTCATCTGACACCCACTCAATATCGTGCCAGCTCATGGCATCCAAGATAGCGGGAAACCTTCTTGTATTGGTTCAGCGCAAAGTCGAGTCGGTGGTATCACGGCGACCGGAGGCACCCGGAAGATCAGCTCAGCTCTTTCGGAAGCAGCTCAAAATCGACTACGCGGAGCTCAAACGAACTCGGGCGCGTCGTTTGACGGGAAACTGCTTTCACTTGCACCTGCCCACAGTATAGAAAGTCAGAGTGGTGTCGTTTTCGGTAAAAAAGATGGATCTGCTCACCCCTGTTCCTCGCCGTAATCATGCGATCCTCACCAAAATGGTCGGTTGGCCCCTCCCATTTCAGAACATCGCCCGCGAATTCATCCCGGTACTGCTCCTGAAATGCCTGCTTATCGGAAGTTACGAACAGAATGATGTAGTGGGAGCCTCGTGGCGTCACAACGCCACGAGCAAGTGCCTGGTAACCAGTATATCCCCACATCTCGGCGAGCTCCACTCGAGTGTACTCGCC
>JBJTQF010000377.1:0-3170 GCA_046075485.1 Myxococcota bacterium
CCCACGCTGGGAGCCAGCCCGTCGCTGCCATCGCAGCTCAGATCCACCCCATCCCCTGCCACATCGGGGGCTCCAGGGTAGGCGGAGGCATTGGCATCGTCGCAGTCTCCTCCTCGGGTGACTGAGAGCTCCGTCATCAGACAGGAGGCACCGAGTGCCTCATCTCCGTAACCATCTCCATCGGCATCGGTGTAATAGAGTGCCACAAAGTCTTCATCCAGCGCCCCATCACAGTCGTTGTCGATGCCATCACACAGCTCTTCACTATTGGGGTGAATCTGAGCATTGCTGTCGTCGCAGTCAACGTCCGAGGTGTAACCATCCCCGTCGTTGTCCTGGAAATCGAGATACTCGTCGATCTCACCATCACAGTCGTTGTCCTGGCCATCTTCAAGCTCCGGAGCGCCTGGATAGATATCAGCATCTGCGTCGTTACAGTCCAAATCCGAGGTATAACCATCCCCGTCGTAATCGTCATTGGAGCTACACGCAGATATTCGAAGGGAAACTGGCCAGGCCAGAAGTGCTATCATCAAGGGAATGCTCAATAAGCGGCTCATAGGATTCCTCCATGTTGAGTGGGAGATGCTGTCGAAGAATTCATACATCTCGCTGGGAGTACGGTTAATTGTGTATTCTGGCGAACGTGGCCACCCATTCCGATTGAACGCGGCCACCCATCCCGGTGAATGCGGCCCCCCCGGGAAAGCGTCGACGAGGGTCTGGCCATTTAGCCCGATGGGAGCCCCCCTTGTCGATGGCGAACGCCCCCTGCCTGAGGGTGGGCAGGTTCTCATCGGTTTGATTGTCGCAGTTGTTGTCGGCTCCGTCGCAGACTTCTTTGGCACCGGGTGGTCGGCGCATATTTTTCATGAGCAAGCTCCTTCTCCCGCGCAGCAGGTGTCTGCGAGGGGTGATTTCAGGACCACCTTGTGCGAGTGATGAGACCCGCTTATATGGAGTCAAACGTTCAGCGGAGGTGGGCTCCGCCGTGATCATGGGACAGCGAGCATGATAGAAAGAAGTGTGCCAGCACAAGGGTGTGGTCAAAAATCTCACGAGAGAGGAGCACCAGGAATGGTGTGAGTCCATGCATGTGAGTTTAAGTATTTAATATTAAACATGATGGTGTCTGCCGAGGATGCTGAGTGGGGGGGCGATGCGGGCGCGCGGAGGGTCAAGAGGCGCGTCGTGGAGAACGTGTTGGGCTGGCGTTTAAACGGGGGTTATTGATCTGGAGTTAAAATGGAGGGGGGAGCGCCGCAGGTGGTCGGGTCTCCAGGCGCGTTGTTTAGGGCAGCACGAAGGTCAGGGTGGCACCGAGCACGGCACCTCCGGCACCCACCAGGCCCAGCACACGACCGGTCTGGACCCCAGCGAGGATCTCTTCTGCTTCGGCGGGTGTGACGGTCTGCTGATAACCTCTCAGGTAGTGATAGCCGTAGATGCCTCCCCCCACCAACGACAGCAGGGTGCCAGCAGCGATGAGACTCAGCCCGACGGGTCGGCGGAGGCTGGCGTGGGAGGTCTGAGGCTCTGCCGGGTTTTGTTGCGGATTTTCGGGAGTGCCTGAATACTCGGCGCGAGGGGCTTCAGGGGTGCGCATCTCTAGGGGGAGGGGCTCCGACTCAAATAAGATGGGAGGGGGCGGGGAGGCATGAGGCTCCAGGATCAGCCGATAGAGCTTCACAGCCTCGGGATCGGGAAGCTCGAGGATCCAGCGGCGTGTGGGAGCACGTTGAGCGAGTCCCGAAAGCCCCATTTCCAAGAGGGGGGCGAGCTGCTGGCGCTGAGCCGATCTGAGGAGGGCGAGCTTAAGGCTCTCCAGGCTGGGCGGAAGCTGCTCTCGAGCGGGCAGCAGCAGGGGCTCCTCCAGGGGCAGGCTCAAGGAGATGTCCAGGCTGAGCAAGGGTGAACCATCGGTGCGAAAGACCTGGAGCAGATGGCGTCCTGGATGCACTTGGACCGGCTCCTGGGTGAGGGGCAGGCCATCCAGCCACCAGGTGGTGCGGGGAACGTCGGGGTTGAGCTTCACGGCAAACGGTACTTGACCCGCGAGGGCGCTACGGGCTTTCTTCACCGCTTGAAGTACGGTGGCCGGATACTGTTTGGGCAGGAGTCCAGGGGGCGAGAGCTGGACAAATCGCGGCAGCCAGGGGCTGGCATCCTGTTTGGTCTGGAGTGCAAGCGCGGCACGCAAAAAATAATACTGAACAAGCTGCGGACGCTGTACGGGCTCCCGCGCACACAGGATGCTCTGCTGTGCGGCTTTGAGGAGCTTGCTGGTGGAGGCATAACTCAGGAACGCCAGCTCATCGTTGGCTTGGGTGAGCAGGGTGTCGAGGGCCTGTTCTCCGCCGGAGCAGGAGGGTGGGGGGGCCTGCGTATCCTTTTGAAGCCGCTGGACCAGCAGCTCGAGCTGGAGGGCAGGCAAAAAGCGGGGATCGTCCAGCTCCACGCGGGGCTCGCCTGTGGATGCGGATGCCGTGGATGCGGATGCCGTGGATGAGGATGCACTGGCGGAGACGGAGAGCGGCAGCGCCCGCAGGGGCTGGCTGAAGAGGGTGATGCTCAGCATCAGGCAGAACATCCAGGGGCGGAAGCGCATAACAGCTCCTTGCTCAAGAACACGGTCGAGGGGCGATTTACGGCAACGCATCGGGACCACCATATGCGCCGAGATCTGGGGGAGTGCCGCCGTTGGTGCTCTTGCCTGCGCCCCCATATGAATCAGACCAGTTCTCCGTAAAGATGGACTGCTCGACGTGGCTGGGGTTGTAGATGGCACCCCCTCCTGCGCCGAAGTCTACATCGGATTCGCCCTTCATCTGGTTGTTCTCAAAGGTAGACCGATAGACCTCGAGCCTTTGTCCGGGATAAGCAAGCAGCGCACCTCCGGCGTAGTCTTCGGCGATGTTGGCCACAAAGAGACTGTCTTCCACCACAAGCGTTGAGGGTACGCCGGTCGGTGCTCGAAGGTCTTGAGCGCCCGCGCCTCCCGCTGCGTAGAGGGCCATGTTGCCGAAAAACGTGCTCTTACGAATGGTGACCTCCGCCGACTCGACCCCCACGCCCCCTGATTGGTAGGCTTGATTGCCCTTAAAATAGGAGCTGTTGATCGTCACCTCGGTGCTGTCGATCACCGCCACGGCCCCTCCAAAAGACTGGTC
>JBJTQF010000378.1:0-5885 GCA_046075485.1 Myxococcota bacterium
GTTAAATGCGGCGATAGAGGAGCAGAAGGAGCGTGTGGCGGCGCTGGAGGCGGAGCGCACCCGTGCGGAAGCCGGGTGGTCTCATGCTGAGGCCGAGCGCAGCCGTGCAGAAGCGGAACGCAGCCGTGCAGAAGCAGCCGCTCAGTCCTTATCGGAAAAGCTGGACGCCGAGCGGTCGGAGCGCAGCCGTGCGGAATCGGAGCGCACCCGTGCAGAGGCGGCAGCCCTCGCCTTATCGGAAAAGCTGGACGCCGAACAAGCGGAGCGCACCCGTGCAGAAGCGGCAGCCCTCGCCTTATCGGAAAAGCTGGACGCCGAGCAAGCGGAGCGTACACGTGCAGAAGCGGAGCGTGCTCGTGCAGAAGCGGAGCGCACCCGTGCAGAAGCGGAGCGCACCCGTGCAGAAGCGGCAGCCCTCGCCTTATCGGACAAACTGGACGCCGAACAAGCGGAGCGCACCCGCGCAGAAGCCGCAGCCCTCGCCTTATCGGAAAAGCTCAATGCCGAACAAGCGGAGCGTGCGAGAATGGCCGACGAGCTGGCATGGCTGAAGGCTCAGCTTGCCCAGCGGGGCCGAGAATAAGTGCGAGAATAAGTGCGCTGGAGACCGTCCAGCCACCATCCTGCAACGTTTACCCCAAATATCCCAACGCACGGAGACGCTCTGCGACGAGTGCCTCTTCCTCGGGCTGGAGCCCCCAGGTGGCGGAGGGGCTTGGCGTCAACCCTTCCTCTTGAGCCATCATCGGCATGACCGGATGAAGCTGGCGATAACGTTCTTCAAAAAGTCCTTCCAGCACGCGCCCGTCCAAGTGTGAAGGACATCCCTCCCCGAGCTGATACAGCAGGGTCGGGAGTACATCCCAGAGCTGCGCCCCTTCCAGCCGCCCTCCCGTTCTAATGCCTGGGCCTGCCGAGATCAAGATCCCTTCCGAGCGGTGTGTGCCGGTTTCCCACAGCGTCTCCACCGCCAGCGGGAGCCCCTCGAGCAGCCGTCCTTGTTTGAGGTGCTCAGGGCGTCCGATGCGCCATGAATATCCTTCATCGGCGAAAGTATAAACCAGGTCGGGAGCCCCCCCCGCTTGAGGCCCCGTAAACCGAGCCTCTCGTGGCAGCACTTGGGCATGCAGTGGCTTCCCGGAGCGGGGATCGGTCACCTGCTCCAGCGCCTGGGCCAGCGTCTGCCGGAGCGACACATACCGTTCTGCTGCCACGATGCCATGAGGCTCGCGACCCAGCACATTGAGCTGAATGCCGTGAGGGGTATCGGCAAACGCCACCGTCTTGCTCCAATCGACCGTGGGAGCGTCGGGGGTCAGCCCTTCCCCCAGTCCTTGCTCGAGCCCGCTGAGATGCTGATCCAGCCGTTTGGCCATAGGTTCTCCGGGCCTGCCCAGTCCTCGGAGCCGGTCTTGCAGCAGCCCTCGCCCGCGAGACAGTCCTCCGCGCGCCATCCGTCTCACAAGCTGCTCGGGTCGAGACTCCCGCTTGAGCACGAGATACCCTTGTGCTTCTAGCCATGAATTAATGTAAAACGCACCACGATGAGCCCCAAAGCCATGATCGCTGACCACATGCACCGCCGTGTCCTCTCCGACCAGCTCGAGCAGGCGTCCGAGCTCAACATCGAGGGTCTGGTAGAAGTACGCGGCCTCGAGAGTATCGGGATTCCAAGCCCCCTCAAACTGGAGATGCTCCCAGAAGGCGTGCTGGAGCCGGTCGGTCTCCGTGAAGACCCCAATGGCTGCTCGCCACGGATAACGCGCCAGACAGAGCCGGAGGGCTTCGCCACGGGTGCGCACAGACTGGGTCAGCGCCTGCACAAAAGGACGAAATCCCTCCCGAAAATAGTCTCGTTTGTGAACGTCGAGCTGATACCCCAACATGAGCAGGTCTTGTTTGAGCGCCGAAGGATGGGTAAACGCCACGTCGAGAGACGGCGTAAACATGTCCGCCACCAAAAACGATGCGCGTGAGGTCGGAGGATACGACAGCGGCAGGTTGAGCGTTCCCGCCGGAATGCCTCGGTCGGACAACAGCTCCCAGAACGTGGGCACTCGTCGCGCGCGCGCGTCGAGCAGACGACGACGATAACGGCCCGGCTCGCGGGCGCTCCAGTCAAAGATGCCGTGGACGTCCGGGCGTGTGCCCGTGACCAGAGAGCTCCACGCGGGCGCGGTCACATAGGGATCGGTCGAGCGCAGCATCCCTCGCACGCCTCGCGCCACCAGTCGCTGAAGGTGTGGCATAAACCCACGGGCCATCAGAGGGTCCAGCAGGTCAAAGGTGGCTCCATCCAGTCCAATCAGGAGCACACGGGGAGCAGATGTCATGCAGACGCCTCCAGTCTTGCAGGATGAGACTCGAGCGGGTCGAGCCTGATCAGGCGTCTGTACGCTGCTCAGCCCAGGAGCGGATACTGCTCCACCAAGCTGGGGGAGAGGGCTTTCTCTCGGGCGATCTGCCCATAGAGTGCGCCTCCAGGACGCAGCGTGCGTGCCTGAGTTTGATAGTCCACCGCATAGAGTCCAAAACGCGGGGTATACCCTTCGGCCCACTCGAAGTTATCGTAGAGTGACCAGTGGCAGTAGCCGAGCAGGGGCACTCCTTCTTCGAGCGAGCGGGCCACCGCCGTCATATGGTGCGCCACAAAAGCGGGACGGAGCCGATCACTGGCATCCGCTAAGCCGTTTTCTGTGATCCAGATGTGTTTGCCGTAGCGTCGATATGCAGTGCGCAAAAGCCGCGTCAAACCTTCTGGATAGATCTCCCAGCTCAGGTCGTTGAGCGGTGCGTTGGGGGTCTTCAAGGAGACCCCAAAGAGATTGAGAGCGGCACTGACCGCAAACTGCACCCGATCTCTCGTATAGTAGTTGATGCCAAGATAATCCTGGCACGGAATTGCTCCCGGGATTTTCTCTCCCAGCCCGAGCGGAAATCGGAACCGTCCTTGCTCGAGGCTGTCGAGAAAGGCCCAGTTGAAGCCATATTCCTGCTGCGCGGCGGCCCAAGCGTCGGCACGACTGCCTTCTCGCCACGGATCGAAGACCCTCAGATGTTTGGCGATGCCCACCTGTACAGGCTTACCCTGATACCCTTCTTTTTCGTGCAAGACCTTGTACGCGGCGAGATGCCCCAAGATCAGATGACGTCCGACCTTCGACATCTCCAGAAAGCTCTTGTGGGCGGGCGGCCAGACGCCTGTCAGCCAGGCATGGTACATGTACACCACAGGCTCGTTGATGGTACACCACCAAGTGACGAGGTCTCCCAACGCATCCCGCACGGCGCGCACGTAGCGCGTGAAGGCTTCAACACTCTCCGGGTTGAGCCAGTTGCCTCGGTCGGCAAACCATTGTGGCAAGGTGAAGTGATAGAGCGTCACCAGCGGCTCGATGCCTTTGGCGCGGCAGGCCAAAATGACGTCTCGATAGTGTGCCAGCACCGCCGAGTCGAAGCGTCCAGGTTCCGGCTCCACTTTGGCCCACTCGATGGAGAACCGATAGACCGTGCAGCTCAGCGCGCTGATGAGCTCTAGGTCTTCTCGAAAGCGGCTGTAGTGCTCGCAGGCGGCACCGGACTGAGTGCCGTCGTGGATACGTCCGGCTTCTTGCTCAAAGGTCCACCAGTCAGAGGTATGATTATGGCCTTCGACCTGATGGGCAGCGGTGGCAACCCCAAACTGGAACTCTTCGGGAAAACGGAGCAGGGGCGTCTGAAAGGCAGGTGAGGACTGCATGAAGTCTCCAAGCGCAAAGGAGTTGAAGGGGGAACGGCTCCCCACGGCTTCCTTATGATAGCTCGAGCTGCTCCCGTCGTGGGTAGCTTCTGACCACCACTTCGTTGATGCGGCCTCGTTTGGCGGCGTTGGCGTTGATGGCCCGCGATGCACTCACCACATCGATCTCAAAATCTTTGTAGAGCTGGCGCACAAAGGCGGTGTCGGAGTTCGAGAGCAGACAATGAACTCCCCGATCTGCCAGCCGAGAGAATACATCCGCCAGACGCACTTGGTCTTCCATCGTAAATCCATCGGCGCTGTACGCGGTGAAATCCGAGGTCTTCGAGACCGGTACATACGGTGGATCAAAATACACCAAGTCGCCGGGCCGTGCGGTCTCGAGGATCCGATGAAAATCACGATGCACCACTTTAACGTGTCGCAGCGCACGCGCACACGCGAGAATATTCTCAGTGTTGCAGATCTGAGGATTTTTATACCGCCCAAAGGGAACGTTAAAAATCCCTTGTTTATTCACACGATAGAGCCCATTAAACCCCGCTCGGTTCAGATAAATCGTGCGAGCCGCACGCTCCACCAGCGGCAGGTCCGAAGGCTTCCAAGTACGCACCTTATAAAAGTGGTCTCGTTCGTAGGGATGCTCCTTTAAGGCTTGGATCACATCCAACGCATGATCTCGGATCGCGGCGTAACAGTCTACAAGCTCCGCGTTGATGTCCGAGAGGGTCGCGTAAGTAGGCGCAAGCGCAAAGAAAAGAGCTCCACCCCCCATAAAAGGCTCGTGATAGCTGTTAAATTTCTCTGGCAAAAGTGGCCAAATTTGGGGAATAAGCTGCCCCTTACCTCCCACCCACTTGATGAAAGGCTTAGGCAAAGCTCTCCCCTGACTCGGAGCCCGAGCAGGCAGAGCAATATGTTGTAACAAGGGAATTACTCCGAAGAAAGTTGCAGGGTCAGGTATGCCTGCATTCTTTTATATCGTAGCCCCAAAAATACTTCAAGCATTACTTTAAGGATCGATGCATATTTTCTTCTCGCCCTTCAGCTCCTGCTTTTTACCCTCCCGTGCCGCCTATGCTCCTCCTTGCACAACACTCCTTTTTGACGCACAATGGCGCGGTCGAAGGTTGGATCAGGCGCATCGCCACGAACCCCCTTCGCTCGGGAGGTCGGTATGGCTCAGGATTCCATCTTTTTTGTGGGTGATGTTCAGGGCTGCGCTTCGGCTCTGGAGCGACTGCTGAAAAAAGCCGGATACTCGCCGGATCGTCATCGGCTCATCCCACTCGGGGATACCATCAACCGAGGTCCAGAAAATGTCCGCACGCTGCAATGCCTCCAGTCACTCGGAGCGGAACCCATCCTCGGCAACCATGAGCTCAAGCTGCTCGAGGCGCTCGAGACCCACCATCGCCCCGAGTGGATGGCGCGTCAGACAGTCTCAAAGGATCTGCTCATCCATCCCGCCTGTGATGCGCTCCTGAGCTGGATACGCGCCTGGCCCGGATATCGAACGGGTAAGGATTGGATCGCTGTGCATGGGGGCCTTCATCCCACCCTGCCCGTGGAGGCAACACCCCTCGACTTCCTCGCCTTCGTTCGCATCTGCGACGCTCAAGGCAAAATACCCAAAAAAGACTCCTGGGACGGCTTCAACGAGACCATCCCCCCCGGATTTAAACCCTGGTACTCCTATTATTCAGGAGAGAAAAAGGTGTTCTACGGCCACTGGGCACGCCAAGGTCTGGTCAAAACCCACCGCACACTGGGACTCGACACCGGCTGCGTCTATGGGCTCAGCCTCACCGGCTGCTGGTATCCCTCCGGCGAGCTCGTCCACGTACCCGCGCAAGAATAAAAACGCACGCTCCAAATGGCGGGGCCCCTCGAAGCACCGACCAATGGATACCTACCGCTCGAAGCTGGCCCATCCCCCACGTCACTCCAACCCCCCCTCGGCGAGCGGAGCAGTCCAGCGCAACAAGCGTGTGCCGTATTACGCCTTTTTGTGCGGGAGGAGCTTGCGGAGCTGGCCTCCCGGCGCTCGGAAATAGACGGCCTCGAGCCCTTCAAAGACGATGGTAAACCGCACCCAGGAGCGGCCTTTGCCAAGCACTTCCATCCGAGGGTCTTGTTGGTAGCG
>JBJTQF010000379.1:0-13074 GCA_046075485.1 Myxococcota bacterium
AGATCGGCAAAAGCGGTCACACCCAGCACCAGCAGCGAGACATACGAAAACCGACCGGCCACGCCGAGGGTCCACGGGCTGCTGCCCAGGGGGGTGCGCACAGCAAAGGAGCTGTCCACCAGGTTGATATCCGCATCCATCCTCAGTCGGACATCGAGCGGACGACGTCCATCCACCTCCACCACCGCTTGCAGGACATCTCCATATCGCGCGGGGAGACCGCCGGGATAAAAGGTCAAGCTGTTGACCAAACCGGGGGCCACCACCGACTTCCACAGGCCAAAGTGATACAAAAACGGGATGGGGTGCCCTTCCCAATAGACCACCGCATTGGCGGGCTCCGCGCCTCGCACCACCAGGGCCCCATCAAAGAGCTTGGGGCGAGCCACGGCTGGCAGGCTCTCCAGGGCCTTGATGGGATCTCCAAACGCGCCGGGGGTGCGCTCGATCTGCTCCGCCGTGATCACCTCCAGCCGTACTTCTTTCGGAGCGCGGCGCGTCTCCACCACCATTGCATAGGTGCGGTCAAAACGTGGCTCCAGGAAGAGGGTCTTGAGGGTGCCACCTTCTGGTTGAACCAGAATTACCCGCTCGAGAGCACGAAATCCGGGCAAACTCACCGTGATTTTATGGCGTCCGGGGGGAAGCTCCAGAGAGTAGCGGCCATCCTGATCCGTCTCGGTCTCTTGATCAGGCAGCGGACCTTTGATCGTGACCCCTTCGAGGGGAGCTCCTGAGCCCTTCTCGAGCACCGTGCCCCCCACCCTGACCGGTTGAGGCGGAAGCTGGAGGGGCGTCTCAAGCGGCGTGGAGCCCGAGACGTCCGCTGGCACAGGCTGGCCCCAAGCCTCATCAGTCGGCAGGCAGCAGCAGCCCAGCAGCCAAGCCATCCAGGGCTTGAGACGAACAGGGAAGCCCGCTCGTGTGTAACGTCTCTCGTGCATGCGCGCCTTGTGCAAAAACTCAGAGGGTGAAGCGGTGATTCGCAGAGGATACATCGGTTGCACTTACTCTACCTTCTGCGAAAGTGAAGTATCAAGGGTATAAACGGATCGGGGCCGATGACCTCGAGGGAAGTTTCCAGGCGTGCCCGGATTCGGAAGCGTTGTCATTTCATTGTGGGAGAAGTTCAGACGCGAGGGCTAAAAAATCCAGCTATAATGCCACCGAAAGATCCCCCTGAGCTTGCCAGTGTTCATGTCAACTTAAGGAGCTTGTATGAAGCGGATGTTCCCAACCCACTCTGGGATGCTGGCCCTCTCGGCCCTCGTGCTGGTGTCCATGACCCAGCTTATGGCCTGTGGTGCTCCCGAGGAGACCCCGACGCCTGATGTCAGCCCGACGGAGGCCCCCGAGACGCCGACGTCAGCGGCAGAGACCCCGACCTTGCCGCCCGAGACACCGACCTTGACGCCCGACACGCCGACCCTGACGCCCGAGACCCCGACCCTCCCCCCTGAGACCCCGACCCTCTCCCCTGAGACCCCGACCCTGGCTCCGACCCCCACTGCAACACCGCTGGCCGACGGAGATGGAGACGGTTTTGCAGAATCCGATGGCGACTGCAACGATGAGAATGCCAGCATCAACCCCAACGCCGAAGAAGTCTGCGATGGGGTGGACAACGACTGCTCGGGTCAAGTGGATGGTGCGGATGCCCTGGATCTGGATGTTTACTATCTGGACAGTGACGGCGACGGTTACGGAACCGGGAGTGACACCACGGAAGCCTGTGAGCAACCGGAGGGATATGCTGTCAACTCGGGCGACTGTAACGACACCGACAGCACCGTCAACCCCGGTCTGGCTGAAGTCTGCGACGGAAAGGATCAAGACTGCGACGAGCAGCTCGACGACGATCCCACCGACGGCACCGTCTACTTTCTCGATGCCGATCAAGACGGGTATGGCACCCAAGATTCGTTTGTGCGCGCCTGCACAAAGCCTGAAGGGTATGCCTCCAACAACAGCGACTGCAACGACTCATCCGCACTGGTGAATCCCGCTCAGCCTGAAATCAACTACGATGGCATCGACAACGACTGCTCGGGCAGCGATGAAGTGGACGTCGATAACGATGGGGTGAGCGCCTGCGAAGTGGCCTCCGCGCCGTGTGACTGTGACGACGAGGATCCCGAGGTCAACCCCAATGTCACCGAGGTGGTGGACAACAGCATCGACGACGACTGTGATGCGCTGATCGACGAAGGGGGGACGCGTTTTGACGACGACGGTGACACGTTCACCGAGCAACAAGGAGACTGCAACGACGGAGATCCGACCATCAACCCGGATGCGGTGGAGCTCGAGACCTGCGACACGGTGGATCAGGACTGCGATGGGCTGGATCTCGATGCCACCTGCCTGGATTCCGACTCTGACGGATTCTCTCCTTCGCAGGGTGACTGTGACGACACACTGAACACGTCTTATCCAGGTGCCACGGAGGTCTTTGACGGCAAGGACAACGACTGTGACGCGCTGCAAGACGAAGGTGTGGTGCCAGTGGGGGCGCTGATCTTCACCGAAGTGCTCTCCGATGCAGCCGGTGACGAAAACAAGGGAGAGTGGTTTGAAATCCTCAACACCTCCCCGTATGCCATCGACCTGTTTAACTTTGAGTTTAAGGATAATGCCTCAAAGTTTACGGTGAAGGGGCATGTGAGGATTGCGGCGGGTGCTTATGCCACTCTGGGCAACTGTGGTGATGTCACCTCTAACGGAGGTGTTGCGCATGACTATGTGTATGCCACCTGTTCCAGCACGGGCGTCAACATCCAGCTCAGCAACAGCCCTTCGACGAGCAGCCCGGAGCGCCTTGAGGTCTACGATGCCCCCAGTGGTCGGGCCATCGACAAGATCTCCATCACGGACATTGCGAAGGTCAACAACTCCAGCTCGGGTGTCTCGCGCAGCTTGGATCCGGATTCGCTGGATACGGTGGCCAACGACGCCACCACGCTGGGCGCTATTTGGTGTGCGGCGAGTCCTCCGACGCCCAAAGCTGCCAATGGTCAATGTGTGGTGGCCAACTGATGGCGTGAGTGTCTACGGAGTCCTGATCCTGCCTTGACTGCTGCCTTGACTGCTGCCTTGACTGTTGGCCTGCCCCCTGTGCTGTCTCCGCTCCTCATTTTTGCCTGAAACCGCTCCTGTCTCGTGACATCATAGAGTCTGCCGCCCTTCTGCGTGCGTCCGCCTCCCCTTCTTGAGCCGGTTATGGGTGCCAGCTCGACGCCTCATTTTGGAGAAATCACATGAGCGATTATAAGATAACATCTGAACTTTTCTCGTTTTCTAAAGTTGGTGATCACGTGGAACCCTTGCGCGTGCGTGCCTTACGTGAAGGCCCACCGGTGGCGGGTGCGCGTTACGTGCTCTACTGGATGCAGATCAATCGGCGAGCTGAGGGAAACCTCGCCCTCTCTCATGCCATCGACCGGGCCAATGCGCTGGGCCTTCCGCTGGTGGTGTATGAGGGTCTGAGGGCGGACTATCCATCCGCCAATGACCGTATCCATACCTTTATCTTAGAAGGTGCGCGGGAGCGCCACGCAGCCTTACGTGAACGAGGCATTCGAGCGGCCTTTTATCTTCAGCAGCGCCCGGAAGATCATCGCGACACCCTCGAGCGGCTCTGCTCTGAAGCGGCGGAGCTGATCACCGATCATTTTCCTACCTTTATCATCCGAAGGCAGACCCAGAAGCTGGTATCCCGCACGCATCTTCCGGTGTATTCGGTGGATGCCAGCACCATCGTGCCGCTGCGTGCGTTTGAAAAAGCGGAGTACGCCGCTCGTACCATTCGCCCGAAGCTCTTCCGAATCCTGGCACCTTATTTGGTGACGCCTTACGAGCCGACCTTAAATCACCCTGCCCCTGGCTTGACCCTGCCCCTGGATTGGGAGACTTCACTTGAGACGCCGGTCTCGACGTTGGTGGCAGGTTGCCAGATCGATCACACGGTGCCTCCCTCGGCGACCTTTCGAGGAGGCGCTCAAGAAGCTCGGCGTCGCCTGGAGACCTTCTTACGCTTTCGTCTGAGCCGCTACGGAGAGCTGCGCAACGATCCTGCCGTGAAGGGCACGTCGGAGCTGAGCCCTTACCTCCATTTTGGGATGATCGGGCCGCACGAGGTGGCACTCGGGGCATTGGCAGCGGGCAAAGACATGGAAAACACCGCTGCTTTTCTCGAAGAGCTGATCATTCGGCGGGAGCTCTCGTTCAACTTTTGCGAGTTTAACCCGGCTTTTGCCAGTCTGGAGGGGCTGCCGGATTGGGCGCGTAAGACCCTCGCGGAGCATGCAGGTGATCCACGTCCGGGACTTTGGACGGAGGAGCAGCTCGAGCAGGCCCTCACCCCCGATGATGTCTGGAACTTGGCGCAACGAGAGCTGTTGCTGACCGGCAAGATTCACGGTTATATTCGGATGCTCTGGGGCAAGAAGATCATCGAACACACGGCCACCCACGCCGATGCCGTTCGGATCATGATCGCCTTGCATGACAAGTATGCCCTGGATGGCCGCGATCCCAACACCTACGTTGGCATCCTGTGGTGCTTGGGATTACATGATCGCGCGTGGGGCCCTCCGAAGCCTGTGATTGGACTCACCCGTCCCATGAGCTCTGAAGCCATGCGCAAAAAGACCGATCTGGCGGCATATCGTCGGGTCTTGGATGGTATTGTGCGCCAAATGCGCTGAAGCCTGACAATTTCCGCGAAAAGTGCTTGCAGAATTCTCATTTCGCGGGTAGATATGGGCCGATTTACTTGTCGTATTCTGTCTCGCAAGAGCTTGATGAGGAGAGGATAGAAAATGCACGTTCGTCTGGGTGATCTCGTTCAGTTGATCTCTGGCTCCGAGAAGGGTCTTCAGGGCCGCGTTATTGCCGTGGACCATAAGAACAATCGCGTGAAGGTGGAAGGCGCTCGCATCGTGACCCGCCATGTGAAGCCCACCAGCGAGCGTCAGGGCCAGATCGTGAAAAAAGAAAGCTACCTGCCCGCCAGCAAGGTTCAGCCGGTCGATCCCCAGACCGGAAAGCCGACCCGCGTGGCGATGCGCATCATCGACGGTCAGAAGGTGCGTGTGGGCGTAAAGTCCGGCGCTCCGATCCCGACCCAGCGCCGCGAGTACACAAAGGCCGGCTGAGCCTCTCGCGCGTATGCGCTGGAGTCTCGTCGATGTGTTGCTGCGTGAATAAAGCGGTCAGACCTGCGGGTGCTGGCCGTTTTTATTTCTTCGCTGTTCGTTTGGTGACGCCCCTGCCCTCCGTGTCCCCTATTTTTCGTCACTGCCCAACCACACCACCCGACCTGAGAGCTCCAAGCGGAAATACTCCATCATGACGGGAGCTTCTTTTTGAGTACTCTCTCCTTCATCGGGGCCGGGATTGACCCGAAGCCCCGTCTGAATGCCCATCTTGGGCCCCTGCTCGGTGCGACGCCACGCCTCGGCTCGAGCGGCCACGCCGATCACGAGCTGCGCGACCTGAGCCCGTCGCATCAGCAGCTCACACTTCTCTAAGAAGCTGTTGACCTCCGCCAATGCGAAGGGTTTGAGGGTCAACGAAGCCCCCGCCCCTGGCTCAAGCCGCAGGAAAACCTCGGGCTTTTTTTTGCCTTCTTCCAGCAAGACCCCTTTGGCATCGGGGCGTGAGCCCTCCCGCACGGCGGCGACGAAGTGCCTTCCGGGGGGGAGCTCGATCAAAAACTGGGGGCCTCCGCTCTGTACCCGCGCCCCATTGACATAGAGCGTGGTCTCTCCAGCCGCTTCGGTGCTGACATCCACCCGCATGGGCAGTCGAGGCGCTTCCTGCACCCAGTGCCGGGCTTTTTCGTAGAGCTGGCGCGCCACACCGTCCGGGAGCTGCTCCGAGACATCGTTGGGATCGATGAGCACGGCGGTACGGAACGCCTGCTCACCTTCCGCATAGGCCCCTTGATCCACCAAGATCCGCCCCGCCATCAGCTCGATGGAAGCCAACAAAGGAGCTCGGGCCATCAGTCCCCCCTGCTCCAGCAGCTCCCGAGTGCGGCGAAGTCCCCGCATCGCTTGGGCGTCCTCTTGGTAGAGCAGCCCTTGCCGAGCGAGGGTAAACCAGAGCGCAGCGCGTGCGAAGGTGGCCGACTGCCGCCAAGCACCTGGATCGTGGCCGACTTTTCCGTAAATCGCCTCGGAAGAATAAACTTCGCCCTTCGTGGGGGTTTTAACAGTTGTGCGAAGCTGCTTGAGGAAGGCATCCCGCTGTGCTTCAAAAGGCACATCGGTCAGCAATAAGAGGCCAGTTCCGGTGGGGATGGGGGGAACCTCCTCCAGACCAGCAGTGCCGGAACCAGAAGCGGCGGTTGAACCAGAATTTACCGTACCAGCAGCTCCAGAATGTGTTGCGCCAGCGGAACCAGAAGCAGCGGCGGAACCAGCAGAAGCTGCACCCCCCGAAGCCGCCACCCACTCAACCGACCCGGGAGGCTGTGTGTTGATGGGCAGTAAGACCCTCCGCTCATCTCCAAAGGCAGACGGGAGGGGCTCCTGAGCAAGCGAGGGCAAGACGGACAGCGGCCCCGAGAGCAGCCACAGTCCCATCCACTTAAAAGCTGGACACTTCTTCCTCGGTGATTTTATGCGGAGCAACTGAAAAGAGCGGCGGATCATGGAGCGCCTCGAGCCAAGGGTATGAATAAAGATACGGATGTTAGACGCTCTGTCCAGGTACGTCAATCCATGTTTAGAGTGGAACCGGTGTCAGTGCTGCCTGCTGAATATTGCGCAGCAGAGACTAGCATTGTCTGGGTGTCCGCGCTACATTATCCTTGGATACATCAGAGACACGCAGAGGATGAGGAGCCAGCCATGTCTGATCGACAGGGAGATTCTGATTCAGAAGTCATTGTGCGCACGCGCTCGAAGACTCAGAAGCCCAAAATGTATAAAGTCATCTTGCACAATGATCGATTTACCACCATGGAATTTGTGGTCGATATCTTAGAAGACATCTTTCACCATCCCCCTGCGGTCGCCACACAGCTCATGCTGAGAATTCATCGGGAAGGCCAGGGTGTTGCTGGGGTTTATACCAAAGACGTGGCAGATACCAAAGTTCAGCAGGTCGAAGATCGTGCGCTGGAATATGGCTTTCCGCTGCTCTGTACGATGGAACAGGCATGAAAACTTCGTGGAGGTTGGGACACCAACGTTATGATTCGACTCTCACGCGAGCTTGAAATGGGATTGTATGCAGCCATGCGTGATGCACGCGCGCGTCACCATGAGCTGATTCTGGTGGAACATCTGCTCTATGTGCTGCTCTTTGATCCCGATGCATCCAAAGTGATTCGGAAGAGTGGTGGAGATCTCAAAAAGCTAAAAGACGACCTCGACAACTTTCTGAAGACTCAGATTGTCGCCCTTCCCCAGACACGCCTGGCCGAGCCGGAGCAATCCAAAGGACTCAACCGGGTGCTGCGCCGCGCCATCTTGCACGTGCAGTCTCAGGGAGGTCAAGAAGTGACCGCCGGTGATTTTTTTGTAGCGCTGTTTCGAGAGACCGACTCGCATGCTATGTATTTTCTCGAGGCCCGTGGTGTCTCCCAAGTCAGCTTGACCCGCTATCTGTCGCATGGGGTGGCGGCAGAGGGGGCCGGAGACGATCAGGAAGAGCAGCCTGAAGATGCGGAGACGGTCAACGTCGGAGACGAAGAGGAAGGTGAGAAAAAGGATCCCCTCAGCTCCTATACCACCGATCTCACTGCGCGCGCCCGTGCAGGAGACATCGATCCGCTGATTGGACGTCAGCGAGAGCTGGAGCGTATGATCCAGATCCTCGGACGACGCCGCAAGAATAACCCCATCTTGATTGGCGATCCAGGGGTTGGAAAGACCGCCCTAGCGGAAGGACTCGCCCTGCGTATTACGCAAGGTTTAGTACCTGAAGCCCTCAAAAATGCTGAGATTTTTGCATTGGATCTCGGTGTATTGCTGGCTGGCACTAAGTTTAGAGGACAGTTCGAGGAACGTCTCAAAGGTGTGATCAAAGCCCTTGAAAAACGGCCACAAACCATTCTATTCATCGACGAGATCCACATGATCGTGGGGGCCGGTGCGACCTCCGGCGGCACCATCGACGCCTCCAACCTGCTCAAGCCGGTCTTAGGCTCGGGTAAGATGCGCTGCATCGGCTCCACCACCCATCAGGAGTATAAGCAGTCGTTTGGACGAGATCGGGCGCTGGAGCGACGTTTTCAGCGCATCGAGGTGGGAGAACCTTCTCAACCGGAGTCCATTGAGATCCTCAAGGGGCTCAAGAGCCGCTACGAAGCGCACCACAAAGTCCTCTACACCGACAAAGCAGTGGAAGCAGCGGTTCAGCTCTCCGCGCGTCATATCCACGACCGCTTTTTGCCCGACAAAGCCATCGATGTGATCGACGAGGCGGGCTCGGCGGTGCGTGCTGGCTTGCTTCAGAGTGCCGCTGAAAAAGGCGAGCAGGTGCCTGCGGATGCCCTCGCGCTCGATGCGGAAGGCCGCTACACCATCGACCTGTGGCATGTGGAGCAGGTGGTGGCACGGATGGCCAAAATTCCGGCTCCCACCATCAACACCACAGATCGGGAGCGGCTCTCGGGTTTGAAGCAGGCCCTCAAGACGGTGGTTTTTGGGCAAGATCACGCCATCGACGATCTGGTGCGGGTGATCATGCTGTCGCGTGCGGGCTTGTCGCGGCATGACAAGCCGGTGGGCTCGTTTTTGCTGGCCGGTCCAACCGGTGTGGGCAAGACGGAGCTGGCCAAGCAGCTCGCCACTCAGATGGGCATCGAGTTTATCCGTTTTGATATGTCGGAGTACATGGAAAAACACACGGTCAGCCGCTTGATTGGAGCCCCTCCCGGTTATGTGGGGTTTGATCAGGGTGGACTCTTGACCGATGCGGTACATAAGACCCCCCACTGTGTGCTCCTGCTCGACGAGATCGAGAAGGCCCATCCCGAGGTCTTTAATATTCTGTTGCAGGTGATGGATCACGCCTCGCTGACCGATAACAATGGGCGGCGCACGGACTTTAGCCATGCCATTGTGCTGATGAGCACCAATGCAGGCGCTCGCGATCTGCAATCCAGCACGGTCGGTTTTGGGGGCAAACGCGCCAACGAAGATCCCACTCGCGCGCGGGGGGAGATCGAGCGGCTCTTCAGCCCGGAGTTCCGCAACCGACTGGACGCCATCTTGCTCTTCAACGCACTCGATCCCTCGGTCATGGGCCGGATTGTGGACAAGTTTTTGATGGAGCTGCGGGCCATGTTGGGAGAGAAAAAGGTGCGCCTGGAGCTGGACGAGGAGGCCCTGAGCTGGCTGGCCACCAAAGGTTACGACGCCAAGATGGGCGCTCGACCTCTCAATCGGCTGATTCAGACGGCGCTCAAGCAGGTCTTGGCGGAGCAGATGTTGTTTGGGGCGCTCTCGGAAGGAGGCACTGCATGGGTGGGTGTGGGTGAAGACGACAAGCTGAGCTTCCGATATGCCGATTCCCGCAGTGACGAAGCCCCTCCTGCTGCCTAAGTTCCTGCCAGAGTCGGTCTCATCTGTGAGCTTGATTACAGAATATCGGTCCTACCGCTCTTGAATTTTAGGCGATTGCCCTCATACTTAAGCTCGAGAGCGGGAGAGGAGGGCCAAGTGCTCTTACTTTCTCCCATCGGAGCCGTTTTCGGACGCGTGTGAGGTTCGTATGGCACGTCTGAAGTTTCTCAAGCCTTTTCAAGAGTTTCTCGAGAGTCAAGTGGCGGCGGGGGTGGTGTTGCTGCTCTGCGCGGTGGCCGCGATAGTCTGGGCCAACCAACCCGGGGGATATGAGCAACATCATCAGGTGATGCAGAAGCTCTTCACCATTGGTTTTGAAGGGGCTGGCCTGAGCAAGTCCCTGGAGCATTGGATCAACGATGGTCTGATGGTGATCTTTTTTTTGGTGGTGGGCATCGAGATCAAGCGGGAGCTGGTGCATGGTGAGCTTGCACACCTTCGAGCTGCGATGTTGCCGATTGTGGGTGCGGTGGGGGGGATGGTGATCCCCGCGTTAACCTACGCTGCATTTAACAGTGGAACAGCGGCGGCCCACGGCTGGGGAATTCCGATGGCGACAGATATTGCCTTCGCGATGGCCTGTGCTGCCGTGCTGGGCAAGCGGGTGCCTTCGTCTTTGGTGGTTTTTCTGACGGCCCTGGCGATTGTGGACGACCTTGGGGCGGTATTGGTGATTGCGATCTTCTACACCTCCAACCTCGACCTTATGATGTTGGGTTCGGCGGGGCTTATCAGTTTATTGCTGATCGGCCTCAATTGGCTGGATGTCAGAAAGTCTCTTCCTTACCTGATCTTAGGCGTGTTCTTGTGGTATTTTACTTTAAAGAGTGGCATCCATGCCACGATTGCAGGTGTGGTATTGGGCTTCATCTTGCCCGCCAGCAATCGCTCTTCATTGGCGGAGCTGCTGGACACGGTGGAGGAGCTGGTGCGTTCCGCACGGCAGCGTCTTCAGGGGGCGCAGGATGAGGAAGATCGAAATGCAGTCAAAGAAGAGGCTCTCTTAACGCTCGAAGAGCTGGGCAACGACGTGGAAGCGCCTTCACACACACTGGCGCAGAATCTCCAGCCCTGGGTGAGTTATGTGATCATGCCAGTCTTTGCGCTGGCGAATGCGGCGGTGGTGATTGACGGGGCGACGCTGCGGGAGGCGATTCAGCATCCGGTGGCGCTGGGGGTGGCGCTGGGTCTGCTCTTTGGCAAGACCCTTGGGATCTTCTCCTTAAGCGCCCTGGCCATCAAGACGGGTTTGGCGGCGATGCCTAAAGGAGCGAGCTGGGCTCAGCTCCTGGGATTTTCGGCCTTGGGGGGCATTGGTTTTACCATGTCGCTGTTTGTAAACCAGCTCGCTTTTGAGGATCCTCATTTTATGGAGCTGGCCAAACAGGGGATCATTTTTGGCTCATTGCTCTCTGCGTGTTTGGGATTTGTAATCCTGTTTATGGCGGCTCCTTCTCGCGCAGCAGATGCGGCCACATTTACCTCAGAAAAGACGTAATTCCGAGGGGTTATATGCCATACTCTCAACGATTTGATGAAGCACTTTTGTATGCGCATCAGCTTCATCGACAGCAACATCGGAAGTCTACCGGCATTCCCTATGTGACCCACCTTCTGGCGGTGGCGGCGTTGGTGGGAGAGCATGGAGGCAGTGAAGTGCAGGTGATTGCGGCACTTCTCCACGATGCGGTGGAGGATCAAGGAGGTGCTGCCACGGGTGCCGAGATTGAGGCCCGTTTTGGTCCCGAGGTTGCCCGCATCGTGTATGCATGCAGTGACACAGATGTGGAGCCCAAACCGCCGTGGAGACCCCGTAAGGAAGCCTATATTCGGCACCTGTGGGAGCTTCCCGAGGACGTGCTCCTGGTCTCCATCGCGGATAAGCTGCATAACGCTCGCACGATCCTGATGGATCTGTATGGTGGCAACGATGTCTGGAAGCGTTTTTCAGGCGGAAAAGAAGGCACTCTTTGGTATTACCGCTCCCTTCAGCAGGTGTACAGTGCGCGTATGCAAGGGCCGATGGTGATGGCCCTCCAGGATGTGCTGGAGAAGCTGCACCTCATGGCCGGAGTTCCCTGGCCTCCGCTGGATCCCGCCGTTTAAACCATCCTCTGATATATGCCTTCTAAACTCCTGTATTTTAATGATTTCTACGTTTTACTGCCTCTCTTCCAGGCTCTCTTCTAGGCTCTCTTCCAGCCTCTCTTCCAGCCTCTCTTCCAGGCTCTCTTCCTGCCTCACACATCTTTATTTCATCAAGCTCGTACTTTTCGTTGCCATCTTGCCAAGCGTTTTCAAGCGGTGTAGGATAGGACGATTTTTCGGTCGGTTGTGGCTGTTGACCCTTGCTGCTGGAGTGATTGTCATGGAGAAGATGCGCCGTCTTGTACCTCACCTGTGGAGCGCTGTCGTTTTGACCGCTGCATTGACCGCTTGTCCCGATCCGGTGGCGCCACCTTCTGCGCCCGTGGGTGGAGAGCAGCCGGCAGGACAACCTGCCGCCGCCCCAGGGCCTCAGCAGGGAGGTGAACCCGCGCAGGCCCCGGCACCTGGGGGAGCGCCCACCGAGATCAAAAAGATCTTTCCTTTGCCGTTGGATATGCTTCCACCAGACATCATGACCCAAGAGCAGGTGAAGGCCGGTGAGCATGTGACCTTTAAAGGGGTCTTGTTGGGGGATGAGTGTAAGGGCAAGCGCATCCGGCTGGATGTCATTGAACAAGGGAGCAGCGTCAACCGGCTGATCACGGTGCTGAACCTCAACGATATTGGTCAATATAGCGTGGTGGTTCCCAAGAGTGATAAAAAGGTGTACGTGGTGGCAGCCTGCGACATCGACGGTGACAACGCGGTGCATCAAGAGGACGAGTTCAACGGAGCATATGCGAAGAATCCGGTGGCACCAAATCAAGATGTCTCAGAGCTGGTGATCCGGCTGATGAAAGGGGCGGCCAAAGAAGGAGCGCCCTCTGCACCCTTGCCACCGGGCCAAGACAACGCGGCACCTCCAGCAGCGGCTCCGGGTGCAGCGGCTCCGGCTCCGGGTGCAGCGGCTCCGGCTCCGGGCGCACCTCCAGCAGCGGCTCCGGCTCCGGGTGCAGCGGCTCCGGGTGCAAAGCCAGCAACAGCGCCTGCGGCGGGCGCAAAACCAGCAACACCGGGTGCAGCAGCGCCTGCATCTGGCAACAAGTAGACCCTATCCCGTTCTCAAACACCCCGCCTTCGTCCATCCTCTGAACGTCAAGTCCTTCAAAAATCCCTCAAGAATCCCACAAAAACCTTCAAAAAATCCATTCGACGCACATGAGCTCCAGCGCCCTATCTACCTAAAAACACTCCTCTTTCCATCAAAAAGGGTGAAGGGGCTTTGCTCCTTCCGGGGGGTTTGGGGGCGAGAAGTCCCCAAGTCCTTCTCTTCCTCCTCCTCCTCCTCTTTCCATCAAAAAGGGTGAAGGGGCTTTGCTCCTTCCGGGGGGTTTGGGGGCGAGAA
>JBJTQF010000380.1:0-38782 GCA_046075485.1 Myxococcota bacterium
ACACAGTCGCAGCTCGACGTGGCGGTGGAGCGGCTGGAGCGGCCAGGGGCTGTGGACTGGTCAGAGAAGTGGAGGGAAACGCAGGCAGAGCTTGGCCCGTCTCGGAATGAGGTGGGCTGGACTGGCACAGCCGATGGGGTGCTCCGGGAAGGACAGTCAATCATGGTTTGGAAAGCACGAAGCTTAGAGGCGACGGAAGCCGTTTATTATAAACTGGACCTTGGGGTGCGGGTGTCGGAGGAAAAATGATCGCAACAATGACTCTTCAGAGATACCTGAGAGGCATCAGCCGGGTCATGCTGGCCTGGTTGCTGCTCCACGGGATCTGGTGTGGGCAGGTGTCAGCTCAGACGGGAGCAGGCAAGACCCCTAAGTCGGGTTTGGGTCCAGGAGGCGGAGCCTATAAGGCGCTGCTGATTGGCATCGATTCCTATTCCAATGGGTGGTCAAAACTGTACACGCCGGAGCTGGGAGCAAGGGCGCTGGAGCCTGTCTTGCGTGATCAATATGGCTTTAAAGTGCAAAAGATGTTGGGTCCAGAAGCAACCCGGCGTGAGCTCTTTAAAAAGATCCAAGATTTTTTGCTCACTGCTGACGAGAGCGACAGCCTGTTGTTGTATTTTTCGGGCCACGGAGCCATCGACGAGGCCGGCGTCAGCTATTGGATCCCCATGGATGCGGAAAAGGGTTCAATGGCGGATGGTCTGAGTAAGTCACAAGTGCAGTCCTGGGTCAACCGAAGCCCTGCGCGTCATGTTCTCTTAGTGGTCGATGCGTGTTATGGGGCAGGCATTGCAGAGCCAAAAGGAGAGGGGCGCGACATACGGTCTCCTCCCCGCAGTACCCCGGAATACCTGCAATGGATGAAGGTGCGCTCCCGAGAAGCACTGACCGCAGGAGGCAAGGAACTTGTAGAGGATCGGGTGAAATCGCCCGCGCAGCAGAAGAGGCTGGAGGGGCACACCCCCTTTACATTTTTCCTCCTACAGTCGTTGGCCACACAGCCAGGTGCCTATTTTGCGTCGGAGCAGCTCTATACCGCCGTAAAACGTGGATCTGAAGCCTTTGTGGAGTATATGCCTCGACTCTTGCCGCTGGACACGCTGGACGGAGGGTTTGTATTTGTCAGGCTGGGTGGCGGTCAGGCTCGTGAGGAGCGGCGAATAGACAGCGGAAAGGGCGAGGGCGTCGATGAGCAGGGTGCGAGTCCGCCGGGCGGGGTGGCCAGGGTGAAGGTCAGCTCAAACATCGGCGGAGCACTTTGGTTAGACGACAAACTTCAGACGAACCTGCGGGCTTGGGAGTCATGGTCGATCTCGTCTGGTCTCGGCACTTTCCGACTCTTGCTGAAGGGCGCGTGCGAAGACTTCGGGGAAACAGTCAGGATCTCAGAATCCCAACTTGGGGGGACTGTATCGGTCTCCTTCAGCGGCACGCCCGGTCTGGTGTGTACCCGTTTACCACAGGTCAAAGGAAGCCAGCACCAGGAAATCATCCAATGGCAGGCCGTGCCCGCCACCGGCCCTGACGGCTTCTGGATGGGCTCACCCGACAACGTGGGGGATTCTGACGAGAGGCCCCGACACCAGGTGAAAATTCCCGCCTTCCAGATGTCAAAGACCGAGGTGACAAACGCTCAATACAACGCATGTGTCGCTGCGGGGAAGTGTACGCAGCCGAGCTGGGACAAGTGTTACACCTATGTGGGCACCGAGTGGAAAGAAGGCAAAGTCCCGGACAGCTTTAAGGAGGACAACAAGCCTGTCGTGTGTGTGGACTGGGAGCAGGCGAAGGCGTTTACGGTGTGGCTGAGTGGGGTGATGGGACAGACCGTGGGCTTGCCCAGTGAAGCGCAGTGGGAGTACGCCGCGACGGGGGGGGGTAAGACGAAATATTCGGGCACCGATGACCTGTCAAAGATCTGTGAGTACGGGAATGTGGCAGACCAGACGGGCAAGGCAAAGTACAAGGACTGGTCAATCGTGGAGTGCAAGGATGGCTACGCGGAGACGGCGCCGGTGGGCCAGTATAAAGACGGAGCGTGGGGGCTGAAGGATCTGACGGGCAACGTCTGGGAGTGGGGGGAGGATTGTTACGAAGACAACTACAATGATGCGCCCCAAGATGGTTCCACTCGAACTGTTTGCGCTGGCTCCGACCGGGTGCTGCGGGGCGGTTCCTGGAACATCGATGCGTCGAACCTCCGGGGGGCCCTCCGGTACTGGTACTGGCCCTCGGGCCGGAACGGCAGCGTGGGCTTTCGTGTCGTCTGGTCCGCTTCCCGTGGCGCGGCTCCGTAATGTGTCATATACCCTATACTATATTACTGCGCCGTCGAGCGACAAGTCCCGGAACTGTGTCGCCAGACGACAAAATCCTGTATGGTCAAGATTTTGCCGTTTTATGCAGGCAAGTCCTCGTGAATTTGTATATTATGCCGTGAATTTGAAGCCTTTTGACCGTCCAACCCACCCTACACCGCTCAATCTGGAGCGACAAGATACGGCGACTTCGTCCACTGAGCGACACGTCTTGTCCACTGAGCGACATACTTTCGTCGATTGAGCGACATACTTTCGTCGATTGAGCGACACATCGAGCGACACGTCTTGTCCACTGAGCGACAATCATTGTCGATTGAGCGACATACTTTCGTCGATTGAGCGACACATCGAGCGACACGTCTTGTCGATTGAGCGACACATCGAAGGACGTTCGACGCCGTGGCTCTGCCCCACCCCGGCCCGTGGGGGAGGTTCAAGACACGGCGTTACGTCTCATAAACTGGACTTCTGGTTAGCCTCCACCCCAGAATTGGGGGGGAGGTTGGAGGGGGGGCGGAGGGTCTGATTCGAGACTTCGGCCTTTTACGACACCCTCCTTTCCCAGCAGGGAGCAGTGCCCCCTGCACCCCTCATTGTTTGGAGGTGTGTGCGAGCGCGTGTTGCCACACCTCTTTCACCGGTACGCCGGCCTTCTCCGCACACGTTCGGCAGTCTTCAAACTCAGGCATGATATTCACCGTCTGCCCAAGCCACTTTCCGAGCTTCACCCTCACCGTGCCCCACGGCGTCTGCACCGCTTCCCAGCTTCTCTCCAGCACTTCTCTTTCCATCGTGAGCATGCGGACGCCCAGCGTGGTACTTTCCTTAAACAGCGTCTCCAGCAGCAGGCTTTCCTTCTCCGGCGAGCAGAGCACTTGAACCACCTGTCCCGCCCGTCCTTTTTTCATCTGGACCGGAAAAATGGTCACATCCAGCGCACCCTGCTGAAGCAGCTTCTCCATCAGCGGAGGCAGTAGCTGAGGCTGGAGGTCATCCAAGCTGGCTTCCAGCACCCGGATCAGCTCCCGTAGATTCTGAACGTGCTGTGATGACTCCCCCTGAACGCCGATCACGGCGCGGAGCGCATTGGGGATCGCATGACCCCTTCGTTTTCCGAGACCATACCCGACGGCCTGGATTTGAAACGAAGGCATGCCTCCACATCGTTCAGCGAGGGCGGCGACGATGGCCGCGCCGGTGGGAGTGACGAGCTCGACCTTTCGGCCTGAGTCATAGACCTCAAAGCCCCGCAGCAGCTCCAGCGTTGCAGGAGCAGGCAACGGAAGCAGGCCATGCGCGCAGCGGACCAGACCCGTGCTCGACGGGAGCGGAGAGACCTCCACGCGGTCGATCCCGAGCGCATCCAAGCCGATGGCAACCCCCACGATGTCCACGATGGAGTCGATGGCACCGACCTCATGGAACTGCACATCATCGACGGGGAGGGCGTGCATGCGCGCTTCGGCGAGGGCGAGCTTTTCAAAGATGCGCAGGCTGAGTGTCCGCACGCGAGGGCTCAGCGGAGCGTTTTGGATCAGGAGCCGGATATCCTTCCAGGCACGATGCGGGTGCTCATGGTGGTGGTGATGCTCATGCTCATGATGCTCATGGTGGTCATGCTCATGCTCATGATGATGGTCATGCTCATGGTCATGGTCATGATGCTCATGGTCATGGTCATGGTGATGCTCATGGTGGTCATGGTGATGATGATGATGCTCATGATGCCCATGCGGATGTGCGTGTGTTTCTTCCGGCTCGAGCAGCACCTCCAGCCGCATGCCTGCCAGTGCGCCATCTCGATCTGGATGAGCGTGGAGCCGGTAGCCCGCCAGACCGAGCTTGGCGAGCTCTTGCTCGAGCAGGGTGAGTGGCAGTCCCAGCTCGAGCAGTGCGCCCAGGGTCATATCACCGCTGATGCCAGAAAAACAGTCCAGATAGAGGATCTTCATGCAGCTTAGTCCTGATTCATGAGGCTGGCGGCATATCCTGCCCCAAAGCCGTTGTCGATATTGACCACCGTAATGCCAGATGCGCAGGCGTTCAGCATCCCCAACAACGCGGAGAGCCCTCCGAAACTGGCACCATATCCCACACTGGTGGGGACTGCGATGACCGGACGGTCCACCAGCCCTCCTACCACCGAAGGCAGCGCGCCTTCCATGCCTGCCACCACGATGACCACCGAGGCTTTTCTCAGCACCTCCATGCGGGCGAGCAGACGATGGAGACCGGCGACCCCCACATCCTGGAGTCTCAGCACCTCCTGTCCGAAGAGCTGAGCGGTGAGTGCCGCCTCTTCCGCCACGGGGAGATCGGACGTCCCGGCGGTGACCACCAAGATCGGCCCACGTCCTTTAAACGGGCGAGTGGATGTTTCCGCAGTGGGTGCGGCGAGCACCAACGCACGGGGGATGGCATGGTACACCACCTCCGGGAGCCGAGCCTGGACCCACGCGGCTTTTTCCTCATCGACTCGAGTGGCCAGTGCGGTCTGCCCTCGAGCCTGAATGTGCTCCAGCAGGGCGAGGAGCTGAGCTGCCGTCTTGCCGGACCCAAAGATGACCTCGGGAAACCCTTTGCGCAGGGTACGATGGTGATCGATCACCGCAAAGCCGAGGTCTTCTTCGGTGGGCAGACGTGAAATCCGCTCGAGCGCATCTCCCACCGGCGTCTCACCGGTTGAGACTCGCTGGAGCAGCGCATGCAGGGCATTTTTATCCATGAGGGGCCTTTGTGAGCGTGAAGGGAAAACGGCGGGAGTTCAGCAGGACATGTTTAGGCTTTGAGGCGTTTTTCAAGCTCGGCCTTCAGTCCACTCTCGACCTGGCCCTTGAAGGCGGAGACCATCATGCCCAGGTTGACGTTCACATCCACATCCTTATCACCCACCACGGCGGAGCCATCAAATCCCGAGCCTGAGAGAACGATGGTATCTCCATCCCAGCGGGTCTTGATGCCAAACCGAGAGGAAAATGCATCGAACAGCTCCTGCACCTTCTGTTTGGCAGAGGCACGGTCGAGATTATGAGCATGCTTGAGGTTGATCTTCGCCATTCCTGCTCTCCTGGATAAAACACGGGAGCTTTCCAGCCCCGTCCGGTTGTAAGGCCGCAGTCCAAAGCTGATGAGCTTGCAGCCATTGTTGAAACGCCTCTGGTAGAGGCGCGTGTATCTCCAGCTCCTGTCTCGAGCTGGGGTGTCGAAGCGTGAGGGCTGCCGCATGGAGACCAATTCCGCCTCCGCGCCAGTCCGAAGGAAGCTGAGGGGCATCGTAACGTAGATCCCCCAGCAGAGGCAAGCCTACGGCGCTCAACTGAGCACGAATCTGATGGGTGCGCCCCGTCTCGAGCGTCACCTGAAGCAGACTATAACCTTCCGCTTGGCTGATGCGCCGACAAAAAGCCCGTGCCAGTCGTTCATCCTCGAGCGGCTCACCCACCGCAGGACGTGCCAGCACACGCGCGGGCCCTCGCGTCTGCGGAACCGGGGAGGTCAGAAAATGTTCCAGCCGCTCCCCCACCTCCGCCGTGCCCACCGAGAGCGCCAAGTAACGCCGCTGAGCCCGGTGTTCGGCGAGCTGCTGGCTCAAGTCTGCGGCTGCTGGACGGGTGAGCGCCACCGCCACCACACCACTGGTCTCAGTATCCAGCCGATGGACCACCCTCAGCTCCTGCACTGGGATGTGGAGCTGTTTTGACAACGAGGTGGTCACACAGAGCTGATCGCTCTCGCGTGCGGGCTGGACGGGCATGCCTACGGGCTTATGCACCACCACCAGCGCCTCATCTTGGTACAGCACCGGCAACACGGGTGGAGCCTCGGTTGTCAGCACCACATCAAAGAGCTCGACCACCTGCCCGGCAAACATCGGGCGAGACGCCACTTTGGTGCGCTTATGTTCCACGTACACCGACCCTGCCGCCAGGAGTGCTCGTGCGCGTGTGCGCGAGACCGAGCCTGTCGCCGCCAGAAACTGGTCCAGTCTAAGACCGGCTTGTTCCGGGGTCACAATAAAACGTTGAGCGCGTGCCAAAAAATAGACCTCCGTGGGATGGTGCTGCTAAGCGTCTATAACATAGCGAAGTTCCGGTTGAGCGTCCAGCACAAGCAAGGGTGGTGTGTGGGCGGGAGGGCACAGAAAGGACGGATGCGATCCGCTTAGAAGTCTTCCAGGCGCTGACGTGTGGGGCTGTCGTCCGCCGGGTCTCGTCTCCTGCCACAACGATGTGGCAGACAATGCTACAGACAATCCGCACACTCTGCGCTAAGATACGCCTCGAGCTGGCCGGATCGGTCCCGCACGCTCGGAAGCCCAACCCCTGCGAAGGCTCCAGTTTTATGAACGCCTTGCGACCTCTTCCCGCTCGTGCGCATCGGATGGTCCTTATCCCGCTCCTGGTTTTAACCTGGAGTGGTTGTAGTAAAGAGACCGTCTGGTTCTGTCCCGAAGACCCTTGCGCCGACAACCTCATCGCCGAGCTTGAAGCCGCCACTGCCTCTGTCCATGTTGCCATTGCCTACTTCAACAACCAAGACATTGCCGAGGCTCTCATCCGCGCTCACCTGCGAGGTGTCGAAGTCATGGTGGTCGGAGAAGGCAGCGAAAACGTCGTGGGAGGCATCAACGACGAAGTGGTGGCCGACCTTCGCGCGGCGGGTGTGGCCTATCGAGACGATGGCAACAGCTACACCATGCACAACAAGTTTTGCATCATTGACGACTGGGTGGTGTTGACGGGTTCTTTCAACTATACCGTCTCCGCCGACCAGTATAATAACGAGAACCTCGTGCGGCTTGCCTCCCCCTCGATGGCGGAGTCTTATGAAGCGGAGTTCCAGACACTCTGGGCGCAGGGGGTAGAATAAGGTATGCCACCACATCACCCGCGCACGCCCGCCCGCACGCCCGCACATACGCGCACGCGCACGCCCGCACACGGACATACGAGGGCTCACGCCAAGCCTTCGAGAACTTCCGTTTTGCTCCTGCCTACGCTTGCGCTGCTGACCCTGCTCTTGCCGACCCCCGCCCTGGGTTATGACTATGGCCGTGAGATCCTCATCGACAGCGAAGAAGACATCTACGAGCTCTACAACCTGGGCGACTTGAGCGAAGCCGAGACGGAGCAGCTCCTGGCCATGCTCAAGCGAAAGCTCGAGCTGAATACCGCCTCCGCCGAGACCCTCTTCAACCTGCCGGGGGTTTCCGTCGAGCTGGCCCGTGCGATGGTGACCTATCGTCAGATTACGCCCTTTGAGAAGCTCGAAGACGTCCTGCGGGTGCCGGGCATGACCGAAAACATTCTGTCGCAGCTTCGCCCCTTTGTGGTTGTGCGTCCGAAGCCGGTCAAAAAGCTGGAGGGCAAAGCCCCCTGGAAAGGCACCCTCGAAGCACGTCTGGCCTGGGCTGGAGGAGACGAAGGCACTCCACTTTCGCTCGACGAGGCACATGAGCAAGGGGGCAGCTATTATCCATCCGAGCTGGGGCTCGACCGCCTGCCCGAGACCTGGCTTCGTCTTGAAGGGCAAGGTCTGGGCAAAGTGCAAGCGGGACTGCTCACCACCGCTGGGGAAGGCATGGCCAGCTTTTCCTTCGACACCGCACAGCAGGAGCTTAACGCGAAGTGGGGACGTCCGCTCCTCGGTTTGCGTAAGCTGTATGTGCAGTATGACGATCCTCGCTATCGGGTGCTCTTGGGGAGCTTCTCGGCGGGATTTGGGCAGGGCTTGGTCTTCAACAATGCGCGCAAAGACGACCTCAACGGCTTTGAAGCGGACACCGAAGTGTATGGCAGTGAAGACTTTTCGGTTCCGCAGCGGCTCTTGGGTGTGGCCGCCAGCGCCTCCGCTCCGCTCCTGGGCAAGACGCGGGTGGAGCTGACCGCTTTTTTATCGCAGCAGTCCCATGATCTCTATCAGTACGACTTTTATCTGCCAGAGCGTGTGCAAGACGATCTGGAGGCCACCACCGCCCCTGTCCTGCTCGAAGGAGTGCCGCTCATCGCCAGCACCTTGCCCAACGCTTACCTCGAGCGCACCGTGGGCGTGCATGCGCAGGCCATTCTCGACAAGTATAACTGGCTGGGTGTGACCGCGTATTATTCGGGCATCGAAAAAAACTTTGAGTTTGAGTTCCGTAATAGCCTGCCCAGTCGTGCGGGCTTCGGAGCCCTCGGCGTTCACTTCGGTGCCGCCCTCAGGAAGACCCGGCTCAAAGGAGAGCTGGCGATCATGGACAATCAGAGCCTCGCCTTCACCCTCGAGGGCACACAGGACTTCGGGAAAGCCGAGGTCATCGCTCGAGTGTATGGTTATGGCGAAGACTTCGACAACCCTCACGCCCGAGGTTTTGCCGATGCCGACCAGTATGGTGGCAAACGTGACCGCGACGAAGTGGGCTTCTGGACTCGAGCCGCATGGAAACCCATCAAAAAGCTGACCTTACGTGCCACCCTCCAGCCCTTCTATCGACCGAGCCTCGATGCGTGGAGGCTCTCCAGCGAAGCACGGGTAGACTACGCCTTCACCAAACGGTATAACCTGGGCACTTGGTGGACCTACAAAGACAAAGACCTGCTGCTCAGTGGACGCTCGCGGAGCTACTCCAGCGGCACCGACGACAGCGACGGCCTCCTCGCCGAAGAAGACGATGGCACCCTCTATGTGCCTCCCTCCTCGGGTGACGAGCCCACCGGCGCACGCATGACCGCCGCCCTGGTGGGAAAAGCCTCCCCCCTCAACGGGTTGAGCATCGACCTCCTGGTCAAGCGGCTCTACGAAGACGCTGCTTAC
The DNA here is from genome assembly GCA_046075485.1 of Myxococcota bacterium. GTDB lineage: Bacteria > Myxococcota_A > UBA796 > JAJRTE01 > JBJTQF01 > JBJTQF01. The sequence continues at coordinate 9,120 of JBJTQF010000380.1, forward strand.
CGCTATTATGCCGCCGACTGCACCTATGAATATGGCTGGATGATCGGGCAAGATACCTCCATCAAAGCCCGTTATGCCCCCAGCGACATCGGCTTTGCCACCGCGCGCCTGCGCCTGCTCGACGAAGACCTCTATGGCGACCTCGGCGAGCACTTGTTCACCGGCTATGCTCAGTGGACGCAGCGCCTGAAGTGGGGTCAGCTCTCAGGCCGATATGGGGTCGAGCTTCCCCTCCCCGACGCACCGATGGGCGTGACCACCTACTGCGAGACCACTCCCGGAGACGATTGCCCTCCCGGAACCTCCACAGCCGACACCACCACCACATCTGATCAGTCTCTGTTGCCTCGTCACCTCTTCCTTGCGACCTTCGAGGCGCGCTTCTGAGGAGCTGTTGTATGTTGAGCCGTTTGACGACTCGAATCACCCTGCTGCGTGCCAGCCTGCGGAACCTCCCCGGGCTGAAATCCATCCGCTCGAGCGCCGAGCGCCTGATGCCCTCCAGCCTGCGCACCGTACACCTGCGCACCGTGAGCCTGCGCACCGTGAGCCTGGTCGGGATGGGCATGCTCGGGGTGCTTGTGATCAGTATGGGCCTGGACAGTGCTGCACTGGAGCGGGCAGGGCTCATGAGCTCCGCCGCTCGAGCCGCAGATCCTTATCCCGGTGTCGGGGAGCTGGTCTTTTCAGAGTTTATGATCAACCCTGCCACCAGCTCGAGCAACGAGTGGGTGGAGCTCTATTCTCGTGCTACCGGAGCACGGCGGCTGGATGGCTGTGTGCTGCGCGAAGGCTCCTCCGGCTCTGGCTGTCTCATCAACGGCGTGCAGGTGGCGGGCAACTGTTTTACCCTCCCCACCTCCACCCCCGTGAGTGTCGCGGCAGGTGATTTTGCCTTACTCGCCAACGATGCAGCTTATCTGAGCAGCACCTGTAGCATCAGCGCCGAGGCGGATACCTCCACCGTGACCCTCAACAACTCCGGGCTGGAGACAATGGATCTCTACTGTCCCGGTAAGAGTGGCAACCTCGTGCTGATCAGCAGCATGTCCTATCGGTGGGATACCCTCGGCGGCACCAAAGGCCAGAGCTGGCAGCTCAGCCAGGAAGTCCTGGTCTCGGGAGACGCGACCGACCCCTCGAGCTGGTGTCTGTCGGCCATTCCAGACCTTCAGACCTGCTCCACCGTGGTGAATGGCGCGACCGTCACCGACTACGGCACCCCTGGCACGATGAATGTGTGTCCGGTGTACGTGCCTCCCCCGCCGGTTCCGGTGGGAGGGGTGATCTTCTCGGAGCTCAACGTCTACCCCACCAGCTCCACAGCGGCGGCGGAGTGGCTCGAGCTCAAGGTCTTGAGCGCCCCCAACGAAGAAGGACGGCCTCCGGTTCAGCTCAACGGCTGTCAGCTTAAGGTCAGCAACTGTGGGAGCCTCGACGCTACGAGCTGTCTGGCGCAAGCCAATCCGAGCTTTACCACCAACGTGACCCTCTTGGCCAGTGCGGACCCTTTCCCCCTCGTGGAGGGCGCAACGTTGGCACTGGGAGGCTCGAGCAGCAAGACTTGTCTCTCGTATGATCCCCTCGACATCAACACCTGTCTGAAGTCCGCCGACGTGGTGTATGGCACGGATGTGCTGTTTAACTCCGACCGGCGCCTGCTCGAGCTGGCCTGTCCCGATGAGAACGGCACCACACGCACCATCGACCGAGTGGTCTACGAAAAGAGCGTGATCGACGCCGAGTGCAAAGAAGCCGACGAACACTGCTCTTGGGAGCTCCGAGCTGCCAGCCTCGACGCCGTGAGCAACGACGATGGCGGTAACTGGGGCGCTGCACCCGCCTCCGCCCTCTACACACCTGCTTTTGAAAACGGACTGCCTCAGCAAGCCTACGGCACCCCCGGCGGTGACAATGCGATAGGCCCTCGCACCTACGCGGGCGTGCTCGAGGCGGGGATGGCTCGGCTGAGTGAGCTGAACATCTGGCCGGGCTCCGATCCACTGACCTTCGACTGGATCGAGCTGGAAATTTTGTCAGACCTTCCCGAAGGCACCGACTATTTTGACCTGAGCACCTGTGAGCTCCGCACCCTGAGCTGTGACACCCTCGACCCTCTCACCTGCGTGAGCCTCGAGGTGCAAGACAGCGGCTGGAAATCCAAAGACCTGCTCGACTCCGTGGAGGATGGACTCCTGGTGACCGGGCCTCAGCGGGTGCTCTTAGGCTCCAGCTCGAGCAAAACCTGCGTCGAAGTGGACAGCAACGGCGTCTGTTTGACCACCGTGCAGGGGTATTTCTCCAGTACCCTCGGCTTGTCCAACACCGAGACCCGCTTGCTCGAGCTCGCCTGTCCAGACAGCAGCGGCTTGATGGCCGCCGTGGATCGGGTGGTCTACTCCAAGAGCTGGACCGATGATGTCTGTGGACGAGAAGACAATAAGTGCTCCTGGGAGCTCCGCCCCACCGCCGAAGAAATGGCCGGACGAGAAGTCATCGAGAGTGACAACGACGATCCGCGTGCCTGGAGCGCCGCCATCACCCCCTTCACCTACGGGCTGGAGAACGGCGCTGAGAGCACCTCCAACGGCACACCCGGGCGAGACAACAGCGTGGAGCTCGCCGCCCCCACCAGTGGTTATCCAGAGCCGGGATGGGTGGCCTTCTCCGAGCTGATGGTGGCTCCTTCGGGCAGTGAACCGGAATGGCTGGAGCTCAAGGGCCTCGAAGCCTCCGAAGAAGGCATGGCCCTCGAGCTGGCGGGCTGTATGCTCCTGCTGGGTGACGTCACAGACGATGTTCCTGCCGCGTGTACCCCCACCGAGCCGGGAAGCTGTGATGCGTACCTGCTGCCCACCTATCGAACCTTGCCCATTGCTCAGGGGGGATATCGGGTCATGAGCCTCAGCAAACCCTGTCTGAGCTACGAGACGAGTCCTGAGAGCTGTGCAGTGCCCGCCGACCTGACCTATGGGGAGCTGGGATTCTCGAACAGCCTGACCCAAGACCTGATGTTGTGGTGCCCGAAAGCCGGAGGCGGCTGGCAGGAGATCGACCGCTTCCGCTACGATTGGGATGCCTACAGAGACACCTGCGCGGCCAACTCTCGCCAGACGGAGGGTTTGGCAGCCTGCTCCGTGGCGGTTCAGCCGGAGTTCCTCAGCGCCAGCCTCAACGACGATCCGTATTATCGATGCGTGAGCAGCGTGGAGGGCAACTATCAAGGCAGTGATGGCATGTGGATTGCCGCCAGTCCGGGAAAAACCAACGTCTGCCCGCCGCTCCCCAGCGCGCCCGAGCCCGGCAGTGTGATCTTCACCGAGATCATGATTCAGCCGCGCAACAACGACGACTTGAGTGTGAAAGCCCACGAGTGGTTTGAGCTGCTCAACGTGACCTCCGAGACCTATGACTTCCGCGCCTGTGAGCTGGTGCGGGACAGCCTGCTCGAAGGGGATGTGATCAACCTCGGCGCGCGCGACTCGGAGAGTCTGGTCTTGCAGGAGGCGCTCAGCGAGCCGGGGGTGCATCAGGTGTGGGCGCTCGACGGCTGTGTGCTGGCAGGGCCCGATGGCTGCGATGAGCCCGAAGACGGAGCGTCCAGCGAGACCACCTTGGCGGCGGATGTGGCCTATAGTGGCTTAACCTTCAGCAACGATGCGCGTCAGCGCCTGGCCATCGAGTGTGTGGGCCCCGCCGACAGCCGCTGGGTGGTGGACGAGTTCATCTACGACGCCGGGGTCAATCGGGTGGAAGAAGGCCATAGCTGGCAGCTCGGCCCGGAGTTCTACTCAGCAGCGGGCAACGACACGGCAGAAAACTGGTGTGAAGCCTCCTTCCAGCAGTGTTTCTACAGCGCCGAAGATGCTTGCAACTACGGCACCCCCGGCAAAGAAAATGTCTGCGGAGGCCGTGTGCTCTACGATGGAGATGTGGCACCAAGCTGCCGCTGCGAACAGTCTCCAGCGGAGCGGGGAGCGGCGGGCCGTTTGGGTCAGAGCCTGCTGCTGCTGGTGGCACTGCTGGGCTGGGCTCGCCGTCGAGGGCCTCACGCGCGCGGGTGATGCGCGGATGCGCGGATGCGCGCACGATCTCTACACGAGCATCAACAACACGATATCCACAGCACGATATCAACAGGCAGATGAGTGGGTACACTCGCAGAACCGGAACCGGATCACTCTCCCAGCTCAGCGGACCAAGCGGAGGAAGCGGCGATGCAGACATCCATGCAGACATCCATGCAGACATCCAGGCAGACATCCAGACAGAGGCGTGTGGTGCGGCGATTTTGGGGGCTGGTGGTGTTATGGGGGGGGCTGGCCGGTTGTATCGAGGAGCCACCCTCGGAGGAGCTGGCGGCCCTTGCGCCTCCGGGAGAGCGGAAGGGACCGGGCTCCGCCGGAGCACCGGGGGAGGTGGGTAAAGGGGGAGCCCCTGCGGGTCCACCGCCTGCGGGTTCAGTCCCGGCTGGATCCGCTCCTGCCGGAGCTGGGACGGGTGCCGCACCTTCGGGAGAGGGGGCAGGGAAGCCCTCCGAAGCAGCGGCTGCGCCGGGTTCTGGAGCGGGAGACCTCGCCAGCAGTGGGGCAAACCATCCTTATCCTGGCATTCCGACGGTGCTGGCGGATATCAAGCCGGAGACCCCCGAATTCACGCAGGAGGCGCTCAAGAGTCGGACGGACACCGTGATGTTGACGGGCACCATCTCCTGCACGGTCTGCACGGGCAAGGTGCTGGTCAATGTGGTGGGAGGCAGTAAGCTCCTGACCTCCACCACTCAAGCGCCGGGTGCCTTTGAGCTGCTGGTGCCGATCAATGCGGGCTCACTCAAGCTGACGGTGATTGCGGACAACAATGGAAATGGCCTGCCCACCGCAGGAGAGCCACTTGGTTTTCCCGAGGCCGGAGAGGTGATGGTGGCAGACAAACCCATCGCGGACCTGAAGATCTCCATCGGTGGCTAAACGTGTGAGGGTGGCTAAACGTGTGAGGGCGGCGGAGCTTGAAGGAGGTTACTGCTTCTGACGACCGGCGGGGCAGTAGGTGAGGTTGTTAAAGATGTCACAGCCGTCGATGCGCTCGGCACGGTAGAGGTGCTCTTTTTCGTTGGTCATGTCGGCGCGCCACAGAACTTGTCCTACCGGATCCAGCTCGATGATGCTGGCCACCTTCTGACTCGTGCAGAGCCAACAATGGCCGATGGCCACCAAACTCCGTCCATCGGGATAGACGTCGTAGCCGCTCCAGATGGGCTCCACCCAGTTGGGCTCGGTGTACTCAAACTTGATGCGGGCGGTCATGGCCTCTTGGTCCAGCTCGAGCTGGAGGCCACGGCTATAGTTGACGCCGCCGTAGTTGGCGCGTTCGGTGCCGTTGTCGTGGACCGCAAAGAGGTTGGGGCCATACATCTTGGCGTCGTGGTTGTTGAAGAACCAGCGGTCATCGGTGGCGGGGGTGCCGTCTTTCTCCAGCAGGGTGAAGTCACCACCTACGCCGAGCTTCCAGATCACTTCGCCGGTCTCGTAGTCGAGCTTCATCATCTGGTTCTGGTTGCGCATGCTCACGTAGAGATAGAGTCGTCCGTCTTCCCACTGGTCATCAATGGCATTGGCGTGATGGGGATCGGTATCCGAAGAGCTTCCGGCGGGGAGCTGGCCCAGCTCCGCGCCGTCTTCGATGCCACTCCAGGTCCAGATCACCTTGCCGGTGGCAATGTCAAGCTGGCGGATGAGAAAGCTGGAATAGGTGCCGTTGCTCAGATAACCGAAGGTGAAGATCGACTGCCCGTCCTCCGACAGTCCCGCATCGTGGTTGGCGGAGTCTGCCTGCTCGTACTGGCTGGTGACCTCCATCGCGTCTTTGAAGTAGGTCTTTTTGTCCAGCCCGACGATGGTGGCTTCAATGGAGTAGTCGTGGAAGCCGCCCATCAGCACCCGGTCATTGCCCAACCAGGAGACATCCACATCACCGCCCCCTTCTCCTTTGTAGAACCAGCGCACGTTGCCTTCAGGATCGAGGATCACCAAATAGCGGTTCTTGATCGTCCAGAAACGCTTCAAAGTCGCGTAGTTGTACAGCATATAGCCGGTACGCGCCACATCGGTGGAGGCACGCGAGATCACCGGAGGCTTGAGGTCAATCGGCAACACTGCGGTGGTAAAGCTCCGCGAAGGGGTGCGCACCCGATACGCATCGCTGAGGGTCTCCACCCAGCACTGATAGGAGGTGGAGGCTTTAAAGCCTCGTAAGGTCGCCGTCTGCTCCGTGCGTGCGGAGAGGCTCCGCTGATGGAGCTCCTGTTTTCCGCCCTGCTCCTGACAGGAGAGCCGAAGAGGCTGCTGACGGCCTCCGTTCTGACGCACGGTAAAGGTGCGCGCCAAAGAATCCACCGGATCTGCGGCATCCGAGAAGCTCAGCTTCAGCACCTGTGTGCCCACCCCCGCTTCCGCTGAGGGTGAGGTCAGCATCAGTGCCAAGCCCAGCGCCAGAAGGCTCGAGCCTGCATATGGACGGTCGGCCAGAACACCAGAAGGTCGGAGCAGCGATGTGAGCATGTGAACTCCCTTGCAGTTGAAGGTGATGGGACTGTGGTCATATTTTCAACCCGATGGAGGTTGAGACGTTCAAAAAATTACTATGATGGCCATCATAGACAATGGCGACAGAAATCCACCGGCAAGTGTGATGGGCAGGTTCCAGGTCATCGGACACAGGCATGGCAGGAGAAATGGCTCGAGAAATGGCAGGAAAACAGGCGAAAACCCACAAAAAGAGCACTCGATCAAGGTAAAGTGACGTTCAGGGGCTTCTTGAACCAGCGCGATTCCAGCTCCGTCGGATGTTGGGGCTTGCCGTGCAGATACCCTTGCACAAAGTCACAGGCCACCGATTCCAGCAAAACAAGCTGCTCTTGGGTCTCCACCCCTTCCGCTACCACCACCAGCCCCAGTCGATGGGCCAGCGCGGTGATCATCCGCACAATATCCAGCTCCTTGGCGGAGTCTCCCAGGCGCTGCACAAATGAGCGGTCAATCTTTAGCCCCGAGAGCGGAAGCTGCTGCAAGTACGAGAGTGAAGAATATCCCGTGCCAAAATCATCCAAGATCAACCGCAGTCCAAGACCGTGCAGGGACTCCAGACAGCGAATGGCCGCCTCCGGATCGTCGATGACCAGTGATTCCGTCACCTCCAGCCAAAGCCGGTCGGGTGGCACACGGGTCTCCAGCAGCACCTGCTGAACCTCGCCGAGAAACTCCGGACGGCGAAGCTGGGCCACCGAGAGGTTCACGCTGATGCGATGGACCGAGTCTTCACCAAAGGAGTCCATCCAGTGGCGGAGCTGCTGGCAGGCCACCCGCAGCGCCATCAACCCCAGCGGAATGATCAAGCCGCTGTCTTCAGCCAGGGGAATAAACTCACTCGGAGGCACCATGCCCCGCTCGGGATGACGCCAGCGCATGAGGGCTTCAAACCCCACCTTCCCGGGCTCTCGCAGGCTCAAGACCGGCTGGTAAAAGAGGGTGAGCTGCTCTTTTTGCAGGGCCACCCGCAGCTCGTGCTCGAGCTGCTGCCGACGCAGGGCTTGTTCGTGCATGCTCGGCTCAAAAAAGAAGCAGCGGTTGCCTCGGCGCGCTTTGGCTTCGTTGAGGGCCGTATACGCATCACGTATGAGCTCCTCGGCTTGGTGATGATAGGGCTGCCGCAGCACAACCCCCACCGACGCCGTGAGGAAAAAGGTATGCTCCTCCACCTGCAAAGGCTGAGAAATCCGCTGACGGAGCTGCTCCCCCAGGGTGGCTGGCAGTTCCGAGATCTTGTTTTCGTCGTATATCAGCAGGGCATACTCATCTTCGCCTAAGCTGAAGAGCAGGTCGGACGGACGCACCACCGTTTGTAAAACCTGCGCCGCCGCCAGCAGCACCTGGTCTCCTGTGACATACCCCAAACTTTGGTTGATGTTGCTGAAACGATCCAGGTCGAGCAGGATCAAGGCAATCTGGGCTTCGTCTTGCTGCCGGGTGAAACAGTCCACCAGACGCTCATGCAAAAAAGCCCGGTTGGGCAGGCCATTGATGGGGCTGAAATAAAGATGACGGTGACGTTCGATCTCCGCGCGTCGGCGCTCGGAGATGTCCCGCAGCAAAAAGAGACGGGCAGACCGGTCTTCCCAGCTCATCTCCGTAGTGCGCCACTCGAGCAGACGCTCTGGCGAGCCGCCATTTCCAGGCAGGATCAGCTCTTGGACACGCGAGGGGTGGTAACGTGTGGGGGAAGACTGTTTCTCAGACCGATGATGAAGGTGCAACAGCGGCTCCAGTGCTCGCTGGACCAGCGGCTCGGCACTCTTGAGGGGCTGAGGCTCTAGGTTAAGCATGGCAAAGAGGGCAGGAAAAGAGGGCAGGAAAAGAGGGCAAGCGGGTCGCGGGCTGCCGAAGTGGTCCTCCGATGTGGAGGCTCAAAACACGCCTCAAAAAACGCCGGGGATGAACCGCTTCTTGTGTCCCATCGCCGCACGATAGGCCGGGGACTCCAGGAGCTGCGCTTCTTCTGCCGTGATCCGATAGTAGAGCACCCAGGCATTCAACAAGTTGAGGGCCAAGAAGCTATACACACAGCCATACATCAACGGCAACGACACCAGCTCCAGGATCACCACCGCATAGTTGGGATGGCGGATGTAGGCATAAGGCCCGGTCTGCACCGGCTCGAGGTCTGGAGGCACCATCACCTGCGCATTCCAGTAACGTCCGAGGGTGCGTAAGGTCCACACCCTCAGCACGGTGGCCAGGATGAACACCGCCAGCATCGAAAAACCCAGCACTGGCTCAAATGAGCGCGGCAGGAGTGTCAGCTCCAGCGGAATGGCCCAAAAAGGCATGGCATGCAAAAACACCATCACCGGAAAAATGGGATCTCGACCCGGCTGAGCCCCATGCTCCCGCACCATTCGCTCCCGATTCCGCTTGGAGACCACCAGCTCTCCCAGACGTCCCAGCGCCACCAGCGCCAGGAGCAGCAGATACCAGGTTGTCATCATGCCTCCCATCGCGCCAGCAGCATCTCGGCGCTGAAGCCCGGACCAAAGGCCACAATCGAGCCCAGTGCGCCTTCGCTGGGGGTATGCACCTGCATGAGCTGACGCAGCACATACAAGATCGAGGCGGAGCTCATATTGCCATGATCCCGCAGCACGTCCCAGGTGGAGGCGGTCAGGGTCTGCGGCACTTTGAGCTCATCTTCGATGAAGTGCAGCACCTTCTTGCCCGCCGGGTGGAGGGCATGAAAAACAAGCTGCTCCACCGAGAGGTGATGGCTCGACAGAAAATCTCCCAGCAGGCCCCCAATGGCGGAGCGCACGGCCATCGGCACGTTCTTGTCCAGCACGATGTGGAAACCTTCACCGTCGATGTCGAAGCCCATATAACGGCTCGAGTTCGGGAACAGATACGAACGATTGTCGAGCAGGTTCAGGGATGGTCCCAGCTTCTTGCCGCTGACCAAGGCACAGGCCACCCCATCTCCGAAGATGATGGCGCTCACCACATGGGCCATGTTGACGTCTTTGGGCTGGAAGGTTAACGAAGGCAGCTCGATGGCCAGCACCAAGACGTTGGCATCCGGGAAGGCCCGCACGTACTCATGCGCCCGCGAGAGGCCCACGGCACCGGCGGCACATCCCAGCTCGGTGATGGGCATACGCTTGCAGTCGCGTCGGAATCCCAGCCGGTCGATGAGAAACGCATCCACCGAAGGAATCATGATGCCCGTGCAGCTCACGGTGATCAGCATGTCGATGTCGGCCAGGGTGATGCCCGCCTGCTCCACACACTTCTGGACTGCTTCGGCTCCGAGGCTCAGGGAGTGCTCGATGAAGAGGTCATTGTTCTGCTTAAAGGTGCGAGGCTGGACCACGTCTTCGATGGGCAGCACCGAATGCCGGGTGTGAACGTGAGCGTTCTCGAGGATGCGGAGCAGCACTTCCGGGCGCATCTCCCAGCGGCGTGCAAAAGCGTCGGCATAATAACGGACATTGGCGGGGTCCAGAACATGAGGAGGTGGCGCAATCGCCACAGTACGAAGATACGACATATACGAGGAAGCCTCCAAAGGGATGTATGGGCCTGGAGCGGAGGACCGCACGGGAGCGCATTCAGAGCAAGGCGGAGCCTCACCCCAAAAGGTCAATCTATTCTTGTAGTCGCAAACCGGTTAAGCCGCTACTGATTTCGCCACTCTCGCGGGAGATAAAAAAACACATGCCCCAGCGCCTGCGTGACGGGCACCCGCAACAGGGATTCTCCCAGACAAGGACCGACGAGACACTCACCCGTCTGAGGGTGAAAACGAGCACGATGTGTGCCACAGGTCAAGACGGCATCAGAAGAAGGTAAGGACATCCCATCCAGCAGTCCGAGGGGTATCTGCCAGTGCGGACAACGGTTCACCCAGCAAAAAATCTGGCCCTCCAGCCGATAGGTGAGCAGGTGATGGCGCTGTCCTCCGTGCCGGAATGGGTGCTCAGACACCACACCCGTGGTCAAGGATTCGTCTGAAAGGATCAGGAGCAGGTACTTCATGGAGTGCTGTTATGCATAAAGCCTATGGAAATACAAGAAAATGTACGTGGGAAAACACTAAAACGCTCGGAATCCGGTAAGGCTGTAAGGCGGCGGACTGATAATTTCGCCCGCATATTTCCCCGTCGGAAAAAACTGTTGACGCTTGTGTCCTGCACCGGCTATCAGATACCCCTCTGAGTGAAATTGCAAGGCCATTTAACTTCTGTATTCCCCCCCCCGGGAACCACACTGAAGGGTGCCATGAAACGCAGGGTCGTCATCACCGGAATCGGCATCTGGACCTCCAATGCGGAGGGCGCCACTGCATTCGGTGAAGCACTGAGGCAGGGTCTCAGCGGCATCGGTGAAATCACTCAGCTCGACACCGGCCACTACGCTTGTAAAATCGCCGGTGAAATCCGCACGCTCCCCCTCTCCGCCGGAGAGGCAGAGCACCTCGACCGCGCCTCCCTCTTGGCGGTTCACGCCGGACGACAGGCCCTCGAGCATGCGGGGCTGACCCCTGGGGACGGCACCGGGCCGGGTGTGGTGGTCGGAACCACCTGTGGCGGTGTGCTCAGCCTCGAGAAAGTCTCGGAAGTCCTCTCCAACGGCGGCGATAAAAACTCCATCCCCGACTGGCGAGTGGATGAGATGTCGTTCTACGCCGCCACTCAGCATGTGGCGAAGCTGGCCGGTGCCACTGGACCCGTGAATACCGTGACCGTCGCCTGTGCCTCGGGCGCGCATGCGGTGGGCGTGGGCACCGACTACATCCGCGCAGGCCGAAGCCAAGTGGTCTTGGCCGGTGGTGTGGATGTCATCTCTCGGTTTATCTACCGTGGTTTTGCCGCCCTCAACGGTTTGGGTGCGCCTCCTTATCGCGCCTTCGACAAAGACCGCTGTGGAGTGGTGTTGGGCGAAGGGGCCGGGTTTGTGGTGCTCGAAGACTACGAGCACGCCGTCGCACGAGGCGCGACCCTCTATGCGGAAGTGCTCGGCCATAGCTTCAACAACGACGGCGCTCACATCGTCAACCCCAATCCCACCGGAGAAGGCATCGCCCGCTCCTTTGGCATGGCATTCCGAGATGCCGGACTGACCGTCGAAGAAATCGAGCACCTCAACGCCCACGGCACGGGCACCATCGCCAATGACTCCGCCGAGTCTGCGGCCATCTTGCTGACCTTTGGAGAGCGCACCGCACAGTTGCCGGTGGCCTCTATCAAGCCGATGGTGGGTCATACCTCGGGCGCAGCGGGTGCTGTGGAGCTGATCGCCGCCGTGCTCAGCATCCAGTATGGTTTTGTGCCCCCGACCATCAACTTGGTCGAGCCTGCCGAAGACTGTCCGCTCAACCTCAGCGCCGCGCTTCGGCCTCAGCCCCTGAATGTGGTGATGAGTGCCAACTCGGGTTTTGGAGGCAGCAACGCGGCGGTGGTGATTTCTCGTCCGGGGGCGGTGCTAAGGGAGGGAGAGGTCTCCAAGCCACCGGTGTTTGAGCCTCCTCGAGTGGTGGTGACGGGGTTGGGTGTTTTGACCCCCGGAGCCGCTGATGTGGCGAGCTTAGAGTCACTCCTTTTGGGTCAAGTGCCCATGCCCACCCCCTCCGCCCTGGGTTTGGAAGTGGCACCTTTTGACGTCTTTGCTCGGACGGGCTTGACTCAGACCAAAGACAGCCGCCGGATGGACACCTTCTGTCAATATGCGGTGGTGGCTGGACATCAGGCCCTCGCCCAAGCGGGCATCGAAGGAGAGCGTTGGGCGGAGCAGCTCGGGCTGGTGGTGGGCAGTGCGTATGCCTGCCTCGAGTCCAATGAGAAGTTCAGCGCCGGACTGACTCGCACCAAAGTGAACCCGGTGATTTATCAGAATACGGTGTCCAACGCCGTCACCGGTTATATGTGTATGTTGATGGGCATTCGAGGACCGGTCTCGGTTTTTAACCAGGGCTGGCTCTCGGGCGCGGCGTCTCTGGCCTATGCCTACGACTTGATCCGGCTGGGACGGTGTAAAGCGGTGCTGGCGGGTGGAGTGGAGCGGCTGTGTGCCTTCACACACCTGACCCTCGAGCGTGCGCGGGTGCTCGAGCAGGCAGGAGAGGCGGGCTTACGGCCCTCCGACGGTGCCGCCTTTTTGGTGCTGGAGTCTCTGGAGTCCGCACAAGCGCGAGGTGCCAATATTTTGGCCGAAGTGCGTGGGGCGGGATTCTCCAGCGCAGCCGGTCAGCCTGGAGCGCAAGCCGTCGCCCGTGCCATTCAAGAAGCCCTGGCGGGAGCCCATCCCGACACGGTGTTTTGTAATACGAGCGGCTTTGAGCCGCTGGATCGGCAGGAGAAAGCTGGACTTAAAGCCGTACTCGCTGCCCAGGCTGCTTCCTTGACCTTCCTGTCACCCAAGAAGGTGTTGGGAGAGACCCTCGGAGCTGCCGGTGCAGTCTCTGCACTGCTGGCCACTCAGCTCTTGAGCCGTGCCTCCACCCTGAAGGCCGGGGTCGAGAGTCTGGAACCCGAGGTTCGCACGCGGGAGCCCTGGGCGTCTATGAAGTCAATGGAGTCGTCACTCGTCACCAACCTGGACCTGGACGGAAGCTGTGCAGCGCTCAGCCTGAGTGTCTGGCAGTCTTGAGGAGCCGTATGAGTCGCAAGAAAGTGGTCGTCACGGGCATGTCACTGATCACCTCGCTGGGGTTGAACCTCGACGAGAGCTGGGCAGGGCTGAAGGCAGGCAAATCGGGCGTTCGGCGCGGGACCAAGTGGGATCTGAGTACGACGCCCACGAAGATTGCCGCAGAGCTTCCGGTGGGATTTCCGGAGCTGGTGCGAAAGTATACCAGCCGTCGGTTTACGCGCCAAGCCAATACTTCGGGACAGTTGGCTTTGGTGTTGGCCAAGCAGCTCGTCGAGAAGTACAACCCGAACTTTGCCAACCTCAACCGTCGTCGAATTGGCGTGATCATTGGGACGGGTGGTTCGGGGGGCTACGATCCAGAGCTGTTTCGTCAGGACGATACCTGGGCGGTGATCAAGAACATGCCCAACGCCCTGGTCGGCTGGATCACGATGGAGTTTGGGCTGGAAGGTTCTGCCTATACCGTGAACAGCGCCTGTGCTTCGGGTGCTGATGCCTTGGGCGTGGCCCATACCCTGATCACCTCGGGGCGGCTCGACATGGTGATTGCGGGCGGCGCCGATGCCGTGGTCAATACCGGCTCGATCTCGGGCTTCAACCACCTGATGGCCCTCTCCGAGCGCAACGACGAGCCGGAGCGAGCCAGCCGTCCATTTGACAAGAACCGCTCAGGGTTTGTGATGGGCGAAGGGGGCGGCTTGGTGATCCTCGAGAGTGAGGAGCATGCTTTGGCCCGTGGTGCGCAGATCATCTGTGAGCATGCTGGATACGCTTCAACCAACGAAGCCAGCAACATCATGCAGCCCAAAGAGGGAGGCGTGGGCATGGGCATCACCATGTCGGCGGCCCTCGAAGATGCAGGCGTGGCCCCCGAAGAGATCCAGTACGTGAGCGCCCACGGGACTTCCACCGGTCACAACGACCGCTGTGAGTCTCAAGGCATTCACCGCGCTTTTGGTGAACATGCCAGCAAGCTGGCGGTGAGCTCTCAGAAATCGATGGTCGGGCACTCCTTGGGTGCCGCCGGTGCCATTGAGTTTGTGGTCACGGCGCTGTCGATTGCCGAAGACTTCGCCACCCCCACCATCAACTACGAGACCCCCGATCCGGACTGTAACCTCGACTATGTGCCCAACCAGGGCCGCTCGATGGTGATTGACGGGGCCATCAGCAATTCGTTCGGTTTTGGAGGACATAACGTGTCCCATGTCCTCCGTAAGTATCGGCGGTGAAGGGTACCCGCCCGTCGGATCTCAGGTGAGGTGCCGACACTCATCACCATCGTAGTGTGCAGTAGAACCATCGCAATGAAGGAGTAACGAGCATGGGTCAGACGCTGTCTGCTGAAGAAAAAACCGCCCTCGAAGCCAAGATTAAGCAGTTCCTGGCCGAAGAGTGCGATGTGGACGTCGAGAGCATCACCAACGATACCGACATCATGAACGACCTCAAGGCCGACTCGCTGATGTTCTTGGAGCTGATCCAGGAGATTCAGCAGGACTATGACATGAAGGTCGAGCTTCGTCAGATCGGCAAGTATATCGTGAAGAACCCCATCAAGACCGTGGGTGAGGCCATCAACACGCTGTACATCTTCATCGAGCGTGGTGAAGAAGTGATCCGCGAGCTGGCCGAGAGCGAGCTGGCAGAAGCTACTAAAGCCGCCGAGAAGGCGTGAGCACAGCGGAGACGGGGTCGCGGGAGTCTGCATGCTCCCGGACCCTGAACCCGAGGGAGGCCCGGTGATTGTTGGTCTTGGGATTGACATCGCACGAGTCTCCCGCCTTTCGCGCACCCTCGCCCGCGATCCACGCCTGCTGACTCAGGTGTTTACCTCGGCAGAAGTGGCCTTCGCGCACGACGAGCAGCGCAGCATGCAGCTTGTGAGTGCCTTTGCCTTTAAAGAAGCGGCCTTTAAAGCCCTTCAGCAAGGCTGGTTGGAGAGTGCTCTGTTCTGGACGGACATTGAGCTGCTCAGCCCCTGGCAAGTGGCCTCACCCCACATTCGATTTTCGGGCGCGGCCCAAGCGTGTTTTCTCCAGCGAGGAGGCACCCACATCGACGCAGCCGTCACCGCCTGCGGAGACTTGGTCATCGCCCAGCTTGTCCTTTCGAGTTGTACTCTCGACGCCATGAGGGGCGTCAATATGGTGCTGCCTGGGAAGTGCTCGTGAAGAGGCTTGAGCCTGGGAGCAGATCATCGGGTTAGAAAGCGAGGTCGTATGAGGGCATGGTGGCCTTCCAGCGCCTCGATTTCAGGAGGATAGTAATGAATGAGCGTCCGGTAAAGGTCGTCGGAGCGGGTGCCTATCTCCCCGGAGAGCCCGTTAAGTTCCATGATATCGAGAAGGTGCTGGGCGAGCTCACCGAAGTCAACGATGACTTCAAGAAGTGGTATAAGCGCACCCGTAACCTGATGTATCAGATCCTGGGCATGGAGAACTACTACTACGCCATCGACCCGGAGACCGGGCTGGCCAACGATACCTGCGCGGGTTTGGCCGGCAAAGCAGGACGTGCCGCCCTCAAGATGGCCAACATGGATGCGCAGGAGATCGACCTGCTCATTTATGCCGGCTCCTCCAACGACCGTTTTATTTGTCCGCCCACCAGCACCTTTGTGCAGCAGGAGCTGGGCATCGAATACTGCGCCGAGATGAGCATTCACTCCAACTGTACCGCCACCTACAAGGCCCTTCAGGTCGCCTCCGACATGATCGCCAATGGGCGCTACAAGACTGCGATGGTGTGCTCTTCCAACTTGGTGTCCTCTGCCTTGCGCGCGGACTTCTACAATCAGGCCAAGCTGGAGAAGAACCAAGCCATCCTGCGCTGGTTCCTCTGCGACGGCGCGGGCGCCATCATCCTCAAGGCCGATGAGTCTGGCTCACCGGGTCTGTACTTCCGCGACAGCTACGTGGAGAGTGTGGGCTCGAAGTATTCGCCACACATGTATAACTCGATGGGTGCCTCCACCGCTGGACCTCGGCTGGATTACTTGGCGGGTAACCACCACATCACCCAGGACTATCGCGATGTGAGCCAGCTTGGACCCAAGCTCTTCATCGACGGCTTCTTGAAGTTCTGCGATCAGCTCCGCGACAAGCTGGGCGAAGAAGAGTACAAGCGCCGCGTGCATGACGCCAAGTATTTCTTGGTCAACGTCCCCACCCGTCACCTCATCGACCTCACCGCCGACGAGCTGAAGGTGAAGTTCCGCGAGCTGCGCGACGCCAAGTTCGATATGTACTACTCCACCACCGAAAAGCGTGGTTATACCGGCCCGGCGGCCATCCTCATCACCCTCGAGAAGCTCATGTCTCAGGAGAAGCTGGAGAACCGCGACGCCATCATCAGCTTTGTCACCGAGTCCTCCAAGTGGATGCATGCAGGCTTCCTGCTGGAGTACGTGGGCTGAGGGGCACTCCCGGAATCTTCACAGCGTATACAAGAGGGCTGAAGCGGAATACGTTTCAGCCTTCCTTGAAAAGAGAGGCCGTCTCAGCGGTCGAGCGTCAGCACCCTTCGATGTGTCGAGGTATTCATGGCGATTCAAAAAGTGGGTTTGGTGGGTGGTGGTAAGATGTCCTCCGAGATCTTCAAGCTGCTCCTGGACACCGAGTTTGAGGTGGTGCTGTACGTGCGGCGAGCGGATGCGGCAGCCGCCCTGGAAGAAGAGCTGCTCAAGCGGCTCCGTCGGCGGGCCAAAAAAGAAGGTGATGACGGTGCCAAAGCCCAGGCTCGGCTCAACGCCTTGAAGGTCAGCACCGAGCTGTCTGAACTGTCCGACTGCGATCTGCTGATCGAGTCGGTGTCTGAAGTGGCCGCCGTGAAGGTGGAAGTGTTTCGGCAGCTCGATGGTTTGGTGAAGCCGGGAGCGATCTTCACCACCAACACCTCGAGCCTATCCCCCTCGTGGTTGAGCCGTCATCTGGCGCGTCCAGAGTCTTTTGCGGGCCTGCACTTCTTCTTTCCGGTGTCGTTGGTGCGGTTCGTGGAGATTGTGGCCGCCGAGAAGACCCTCCCGGAGATTCCAGAGCAGCTTGCCGAGTTCCTTCGTAAGATTGGCAAGACCCCGGTTCGGATCAAAAAAGAGGTATCTGCCTTCTTGATCAACCGGGTTCTGGCTGCTTATTACAACGAAGGGGCGGGCATTGTCGGAGAAGGTCACTGGCTCCCCGGAGAAGTGGACAAGGCAGGTCGAAAGATCGCCATGATGGGCCCGTGTGAGAGCCTCGACTATGCGGGCATCGACGTGGTTCACAACGGTTGGCTCTATGCCGATGAAAACTGGGGCGAAAAAGATCACGTCCTGAAGCAGACCCGGGGTTTAAAGAGCTGGCCTGTGATGTTTAGCAAGCTCGTGGCCGACGGACGCCTGGGCATGAAGACGGGCCTAGGTTTTTATCAGTGGGACGGCAAACGTGCGTTAGAAGATGCGGAGTATATCCGGCAGGCTTCAAGCACCTCGGCGGACTATCATTCTGCCCCCAAAGGAGACGAAGCCGTCCTGACCGAACGTTTATGGATGTCGCTGGTGCTCGAAGCCTGTTTGACCCTCCAGCGTGACATCGGCACCCCCGAAGACATCGACGCCTCCGTGAAGGAGATCTTGGGTCTCGAGCGGGGCCCCCTGGCATGGATTGAGCATGTGGGACGCGCCGAAGCACGTACACGCGCGGAAGCACTGGCGGCGGTGTATGGCCCTCGTTTTGAGCCGCTGGGAATTTTGAAAGCCTGAGTGCGGACGGCTGAGGCAGGTGCCTGCTCAAAGCCGCGCTCATTCGCAGAAGGGAGAAGCCCGATGGCGGTCGTTGAGACCTCGCTGGACGCTGGCATTCTGACCATCACCTTAAACAACCCCCCGAGAAATACCCTCTCGATGGCGGTGTTGAAGACCCTGTTTGAGCTGGAGCGTCAGCTCTACGAGCCGGAAGTGCAGGCGATTATTTTTACGGGGACCGGTCGTATCTTCTGTGCGGGTGCCGACGTGGACGAGATGCCCAGCATCCCGAACAAAGAAGCCCTGGACATGTTCAGCGTCAAAGGGCACGCCTTTTTTGAGACCCTGGCGAACTTTCCCAAGCCCATCATTGCCGCCATCAACGGGACGTGTCTGGGCGGAGGCTTGGAGCTGGCCTTGGTGTGTCACTTCCGCATCATCTCGGATCGGGGACTGGTGGGCCTGCCGGAGATCGAGCTGGGCTTGATTCCCGGTCTGGGGGGTACTCAGCGTCTCACCCGGCTGATCGGCGAAGGCCCGGCCCTGGAGCTGATCTGCACCGGTGCCACCATCAACCCTGACGAAGCCCTGGCCAAAGGCATCGTTCACAAAGTGGTGCCGCGTAAAGACGTGTATCCCGAAGCCGTCGCCCTCGCCCGGAAGCTGATGAGCAAAGATCGGATTGCCCTCCAGCGTGCCATTCGTGCGGTCAAAGCAGCGAATCAGGTACCCCTCAGCGCCGGGCTCGAGCTGGAGCGGATGTATTTCTCAGAGCTTTGGCAGAAGGTCTTTAAGTCTGCGGATGCTGCCGGAGGTGCGTCTCCTTCAGCGCCCCGTTCCGATACAGGAGTATGAAGCATGGCCTCTCGAGCTGAAATTCAGTTGAAGATCATCGACGTGGTGACTCAGGTGACCCTGGCCGACAAATCCAACGTCAATGGAGACAGCCATCTCTTTGACGACTTGGGTGTGGAGTCCATCGACTTCATCGACATCATCTACAATCTGGACTCCGCCTTTGGCGTGGAGATCAGCAGCGACATGCTGTTTACCGACAAAGACTTTTTTGCCCCCGAGAGTGGCAACTGGGCGGCGGGAGGTCTGACCGACAAAGGCAAGCAGGCCCTGCAAGCATTTGGGTACTTAAACAAAGCCCGCGCTTTGGGTCCGCATGCGCAGCAGTATCTGTACTCCATCGAGATGCTGGTGGATTTTATCGAATCCAAGCTGGGCGAGACGGCCTAAGCCGCGTGATTGGATCTGGCATTTTTTCCGGTGTAGTGGTTGTCAGACATCCACTGCGCCGGATTTCGCAGCCTCCTTCCCGCCATCTTCGTCGTTTTTGGCATTGCGGGTGAATTCAGTTTCTGATATGTTATCGGACACTCTTTTTCCGTCCCCCGCTCGCTGGCGTCTGAAAGGATCTCCCCATGCTCTGGAGTATCTTGCGTGTCTCCTTTCGTAACGTCTCCCGAAATGCTCGCCGCTCGCTGATCACCGCGCTGGCTGTCTTGATTGGAACCGGGTTTATCATCTTTGCTCGAGGCTCACTCAACGGCTTTCACGCCGCGATGGTCGCAGGTGTCACCGAGACCCAAGCCGGAGACCTTCAGCTTCACCATCCAGAGTACTTGGAAGCCAGCCAAGCCCTCCCCCTGGACAAAAATTTTGCCGTGGACGAGCGGTTTCAAGCCCTCATGAGCAAAGTGCCCGAGATCGAGAGCTGGTCCGCGCGTATCTCCTTCTCTGGCATGATCAGCAACGGCAACGAGACCACCCTCTTTTTTGGACAGGCCATCGACCCCGACAACGAATACAAAGTCTGTCCGCGCAATAAAAACAACATCGAAGCCGGTGGCCAGCCCCTCTCGATGGAAAACCCCAAAGGGGTGGTGATCGGCAAAGCCCTCGCGGAATCCCTCAAGGTGAAGGTGGGCGACGAGCTCCAGATCCTCATGAACTCCAGCGCCGGTGCCCTGGTGGGTATGGACGTGACCGTGGTGGGCATCGCCGAGTTCCGCATCCCCGGTGTGGGCAACAAGATCTTGCACATCCCACTCCAGCTTGCTCAGCAGAAGCTCGACATGGTAGACAAAGTGACCGAAGTGGTGGCCAACGTGAAGTCCCTCGACGACGCCGATGTGGCCACCGCTCAGCTTCAGCAGCAGCTCAGCGGCGAGTTCTCCGACCTCAAGCTCACCCCGAACTCCTGGAAAGACCTCGACGTGGGCCGTTTTATTTTGGGCTCCATCGACCTGCAAAACCAGGTGCTGTTCATCGTGATCTTTGTGCTGTTTTTGGTGATGATCTCCGGCATCGTCAACACCATGCTGATGTCGGTCTTCGAGCGCGTGCGCGAGATTGGGACCATGATGGCCATCGGCATCCGGCGCTGGAAGATTCTGGTGATGTTTTTGTTTGAAGCCGTGACCCTCTCCACCCTGGGTGCCCTCGCAGGCGTGGGCATCGGCGCAGGCATCGTCAGATTCCTCGGGAGCGCAGGCATGCCCCTTCCTTCGATTGGAGGCGGTACGTCTCCGGTCATCTATCCCTATATCCAGCTCGACTATATGGGCATGGTGATCGCCGTAGCGGTTGTGGTGGCGGTGTTGGCGGCGCTCTATCCGGCGGTGCGCGCCTCGCTCATGCGGCCCGCCGAAGCCCTGCGCACGCTCTGAGCAGAGAGGACTGAGCATGAAGGCAGGGTCGGCAATACATCCCGAGTTCCCAGACAAAAAGACCATCGGCGACTGGCACAAGGGCCTGTGGTGCAGTGTCCCACTCGCCCTGATGGTGGCAATCGCGCCCACCTCGGCGATGGCGGATCCTGCGTCCTCGAGGGTTGCTTCGACAGCGCTACACGTTCCTGCGTCGGCCACAGCGGAAGTGGTGTCGTTCACTCCGGCAAGGTCAGAAAGTGCCGTCGCCAGCACCTCTGCTGCTCCTGCTCCTGCTCCTGCTGCCATCAGCGCCTCAGAGCCTGTTCCTGCCGTCGCAGCGACCCCCGTGAGTGCCCCGTCCGTGAGTGCCCCGTCCGTGAGTGCCTCATCGGTAGCCGCCTCGGGTGAGACGCCCTCCACCGAGAGCACCACCGAGAGCACCACCGGAGAAGAAGCCGCTCCTGCTGAGCCCAGCCCCGTCCCCACCGAAGAGACCCCCGCCTCCGACAGCAGCGTGGAAGCCCCGCTCGAGGAAGGTGCTCAGGTGCAGCGTGTCACCGGCTGG
Organism: Myxococcota bacterium; assembly: GCA_046075485.1. Classification (GTDB taxonomy): domain Bacteria; phylum Myxococcota_A; class UBA796; order JAJRTE01; family JBJTQF01; genus JBJTQF01. The sequence continues at coordinate 30,261 of JBJTQF010000380.1, forward strand.
CGAGTGCGAGGCTATCTGCGCGGTGAGTTTAAGCTCAACACCCCCAATCTGGAGTATGGGTACGACGAAGCCCTCAACGTCTGGACGCCTCGGGGATCGCCCTACATGGCCTTTGGGATGCTCGCGCCGGAGACCCATGACAGTTACCTCGAAGCCAACGCAGAGGTGAAGTGGTCGCGCTTCAGCAATTTTTCGTTGTATGGCGACCTCTCGGCTGTCTTCAGCACCACCGGAACACAGCAGACCACCTTTGAGCAGCTTCAAGACCTGATCATTGGCACGGGAGACCTATCCGCCGCTCAGACCACCGATCCGGGGGTGCCGATTCCAGGCGCCGCCGGTGGAGCGTTTGTGCGACGCGAGCAGGAGCGTGTGCTGGTCAATGAGCTGTATTTTAATGCCCAAGTGCCCGACTGGTTGGCCATGACCCTGGGCAAGCGCCGGATGTTTTACGGGAGTGCCTTCACTTGGTCCCCGATGGATGTGATCAACCCGCCGCGTAATCCGCTGGAGCCGACCTTGCTCCGCGAGGGCAGCTACAACCTGACCCTGGACCTGATTCATTTTCCGGCGGCGACCTTCTCCTTTTTGTACAAGCCCAAGCTGGAGGAGAGTGGTCGAGGCGTGCCCAAGTCCATCGACTTTGCCAAGAACCTGTCGCTCCTGCGGGTCTATACCAACCAATTTGAGACCGACATCAACCTGGTGGGGTACTTAAACCAGGGGCGTCCGTATGTGGGCCTCTCCCTGGCGCGTTATGTGGATGTGGTCGAGCTGCATCTTGAGACCCTCTGGCAACAAGGACGGCCCACTTATCTGGTGAAGACCACCTCCTCAGATGTGCCCTACGCCGACTATCTGCCGCCCTATGAGGTGGGACAGTTTGAGCTGGAGAACGGCAAGCCCTACGGAGACATCTTGCTGGGTGGCACGTATACCCTCAACGACAGCTCCTTCTTGATTGTAGAGTATCTCCACCGCATGACCGGCATGAACCAGGGCGAGTACGAGCTCTATCGAGACGTGACCCGCTACATGCAGGAAGAGATGTCGGGCGATGTGCTCTCGTTGATTTCCTCCAGCGGCGAGCTGGACGAAGCGGGGCAACAAGCGGTGCAAGAAGGCTGGCTGGGCCTGCTGGGAAAAGCACCGTATATGTATCAAGAAGCCTATCTTCGTAAGAACTATATGGGCATCACCTTCATGAAGTCGAAGATCATGGATCTCTTTGAGCCCAAGCTCAGCCTGATCATGAACCTGGACGACCTGAGTGGCACCCTTTATCCATCGGTCGATTTTGTATTGTCGCCCAGCAGCGGTGGACGTGGCAGTGTCAAGCTGATGGCAGGAGCCCTGATCTTCCTGGGCGGTGATGATACCCAAGTGTCTCAGTTTCCAAACCGCTTCTCTGCTAACCTGCGGATGACCGCCTTGTTTTGAGGAAGAGTGTTTTATGAGTACGCCCCAGGATTCCCAGAACCGTGCCCTCCTCAAGATGGTAAACATCACCAAGAGCTATCAGCTCGGCGCTGACGTGGTGCAGGCCCTTCGAGGGGTCAACCTGACCGTGCAGGAAGGTGAGTTTACGGTGGTCTCGGGCCCCTCTGGATCCGGTAAGACCACCCTGCTCAACATCATCGGGTGTCTGGACCGTCCCACCTCTGGAGACTACTTTGTGGACGGTGAGCAGGTGGCCAGCCGCGATTTTGACGACTTGGCCGAGCTGCGCAACCATAAGATTGGATTTGTGTTCCAGAACTTCAACCTCATCCCCATTCTCTCGGCCTTTGAGAATGTGGAGTTCCCCCTGCTGATCAACCCACGTCCGATCTCGGTGGAAGAGCGTCGTGACCGGGTGATGACCCTGCTCAAAGAAGTGGGACTGGGAGATCGTTGGAAGCAGCGGCCCGATCAGCTCTCGGGCGGGCAGAAGCAGCGTGTGGCCATCGCCCGCGCACTGGTGACACAGCCTCGGCTGGTGCTGGCCGACGAGCCCACCGCAAACCTCGACACCTCGACGGCGCTGGCGATCATTGACCTCATGCTGAAACTGAACCAGGAGTTCAAAACCACCTTCCTGTTTTCGACGCATGATGATCGGATCTTGGACCGAGCCCGCCGCATCATCCACATCGTTGACGGGAAGATCGATGCCTGAATATCCGTCTCTGGCCTTCGTCTATCCAGGCGTGGGCATGCAGCACGTCGGCATGGGCAAAGCCCTGCTGGAGCGGTATCCGAAGGTGGAAGACATTCTCGCCGAAGCCAAGCAGGTCACCGGGATTGACGTGCGCGCCCTTTGGCTCGAAGGTCCAGTGGAAGAAATGCGCGACGATCTCAAAGGCATGACCGCGCTCACCACCTTTGGATACGCATACTCTCGCCTGCTGATGGAAGAGCTGGGGCTCAAGCCCGCTTACGTGGCAGGCTACAGCATGGGGATCTATCCCACCCTCGCCGCCACCGGAGCCCTGACCTTTGCCAATACATTGCGCTGCCTGCATCACTCTTATAAGCTGATGCGCAAGGTGATGGAAGGTGTCCAGGGAGATATGGTCGGCGTGGTGGGGCTCTCGGTGGCCGAAGTCCAACGCCTGTGTGACTTGGTTCGGCCTCACGGCATCATCCAGATCTCCAACATCAACGGCGAGCACCACCTGCTCGTCGCCGGAGAGCATGAAGCCGTCGAAAAGTTTGTCCCCCTCGCCAAAGCAGAAGGGGCCTTTGAAGTACGGGCGATGGGCTTTGACCTCCCCTATCACTCGCGCCTGGTGCTCGACGCCGCCCGCGAGTTTCGGCTGTGGCTGGAGGACATTCCCTTTCATGTCCCCTCTTGTCCGATTGTCAGTTGCATCATCCTGGAAGACCTGGTGGACCCTCACGAGGTGCGGCAAGAAGTCGCCTATCAGATCTCCTCGTGCGTGCGCTGGCATGAGCTGATCCTCGGCCTCAAAGAGCGAGGCATTCAGCATTATCTGGAGGTGGGCCCCGGTCGCTCCCTCTCCAAGATGACCCGAGGGATCGATAGAGCCGGACAGCTCTTCTGGGTGGACAACTTAAAGGCCATTGAGACCTTACGGGAGACCCTCCCGGCAAAAACCTGAGTGGCGGGACACCTCCCGCCTGGAGGCGGAAGATGACAACCTCTCAGCCAGAGATGAAGCCCGCGATGCAGTGTACCGCTCAGCGGCCTGCTGCTCTTCGTGCTGTTTTAGATCGTGTGATGTCCTCTCGTGGGGTAAACGTTTCGCCGGATCCGGCGAAAGGAAGCCGCGACACCTTCGTGCAACGGCTGCGCCCCCTGGCCCTGCTCTTCCTGAGTGTGCTGCTGTTGAGCTCCGCGAGCCTGCCTTCAAGCGCCTCCGCCGCCGAGCCCGAGGTTCGAGCGTATCCCCGCAACGAGGCATGGCTCAAAGAAGACCTCGCGCGGCTGGCCAAAGATCCTCAGAATGCAGATATTCTGCGAGACGTGGGCATTGGTTATAACGTGCTCGGTGCGCCAGACAACTGGGAGTATATCCTCAAGGCCCGGGAGCACCTGGAAAAAGCCCAGAAGCTCCGGCCCAACGACCCTCACACCTTGATCTTTTTGGGCAGCACCCTGGCGCTCCAAGCTCGCCACAAAGAAACCAGCCTGCTGGAGAAAAAAAGGCTGGCCGATCAAGGACTAGCCTTCATGGATAAAGCCGTGGCCCTGGCACCCCAGGATTATCGTATCCGGTTGCTCCGAGCCACCGCTGGATTTGGAGCCCCCAGCTTCCTGGGACGCTCCGGTCTGGTCGAAGAAGATGTCGCCGTGGTGCGAAAAGTGCTCGAGCCCACCCCTCCTGCGAACCTCCAGGGACATCAGAAGGCGGCGGGATATCTGCTCCTGGGTCGTTACGCCGAGAGCAAAGGTGAGCTTCCCAAAGCCCGCACCTACTGGTCCAAAGCCATCCAGAACGGAAAAGGCACCCGCTACGAAACCCAAGCCCGCGAGATGCTCAAAAAAATCGAAGGGAAATAAATCATGGCGCTGGAGATGATCTTTCGAGGCGCGACGGTGGTAAGCCCGACCGGTCGCCGTCAAGCGGATGTGGGGGTGGAAAATGGAAAGATTGTGGTGGTCGGCGACTGCTCGAGCCTGCGCGCCCGAGAGGAAATCAACGCCGAAGCTCAGCTCCTCCTGCCGGGCCTGATCGACCCTCACGTGCATCTGCGCACCCCCGGAGGCACCCACAAAGAAGACTTCTACACCGGCACCCTCGCCGCCGCCAGCGGAGGTGTCACCACCGTGCTGGACATGCCCAACACCTCACCGCCGACCACCACTCGAGCCCGCTTAGCCGAAAAACGAGCGCTGGTCTCGGGCCTCTCGGTGGTAGATTTTGGGCTCTATCTGGGTGCCACCCACGACAACCACGCCGAGCTGCGCGCCGCCGAAGAAGATGAGACCCCGTTTGTGGGCATCAAGATCTTCATGGGCGCTTCGACCGGTGAGCTCTTGGTGAGTGATCCCGACGCGCTGGAAGCTCACTTCGTCCATACGCGGCGGCTGGTGGCCGTTCACGCCGAAGACGAGCAGATCCTCAAGGTCACGGCGGAAGTGGCACGCGAACATCATCTCACCCGCACGCACGCGGAGCTTCGACCTCCGGCAGCAGCGGTGAAGGCGGTGGCCACCGCGGTGGAGCTGGCCCTGAAGCATGCCTGTCCCCTGCACATCTGTCATGTCTCCACCGAGGTGGAGCTGGCGTTATTGCAGGCCATCTCGCCCCAGCTTGTGAGCTGTGAAGCCTCGCCCCATCATCTCTTGTTGAACGAGACCCTGGAGGAGACCCTGGGGCACTATGTGAAGGTCAACCCACCGCTCCGCGCCGAGTCGGATCGGCTGGCGCTCTGGGAAGCGGTGCGCTCCGGGCGGGTGGAGGTGCTGGGCACCGACCATGCCCCTCATCTCAAGGCAGAGAAAGAGCAGGACTACGGGAGAGCACCTTCCGGGATTCCTCATCTGGATACCTCTTATCGCAGCATGATGTGGGCGGTGCAGCAGGGCTGGCTGAGCCTCGAGAAGCTGGTGGCGCTCGGTTCGGCCAATCCCGCCCGGATCTTTGGGCTGATGAGCAAAGGCCAAATCGCCGAAGGTTTTGACGCCGATCTGATCCTGGTCGATGCCGGAGAAGCTCAGGTGCTTACCGAAGCGGGGCTCTACACCCGCTGCGGCTGGAGTCCGTTTTTGGGCTGGAAGCTGCCGCCCAAACCCGCCGGTGTGTGGGTGAGAGGCGTTCAAGTGGCCGCCTTTGGAAAGGTGATCCGGCCAGAGCATCGAGGACGAGAGGTCCAGGCTCAAGCACTGCCTCCGCGCTCAGACGAAGCCTCTCAGAGCTGAGCCTGCCTCCTACACCTCATGCAGTCCTGAGCGACACCATGACACGTAGGGTGCCAGCCGAGTCCGCAGTGCTTGGGCATCGATGCCGAGTTGTTCCAGCGAACGATCCACCATGTAGTGGGTGCGCACACGCTCCGTATGCACCCGCAAGAGGTGAGGGGGCAGGTCTTGCTGACCCATGCAGTCTCGGTAGACCTTATGCAATGTGCCCTCCAGATCCTGGACGTAGGCATCAAACGGGATCACACACCGTTTTGCAGGACCGGAGCGGGTGAACATGCTCGAACTGCTCTTGGTTTTCGGGGCAAAAGTACGCAAACGCCATATTTTGACAGAAGAACGTCTCATCCACAAAAATGGAGAGGGTGTTCAGGTGATGGCTGTAAAAGAAGACCTCCAGCGTATCCGTGCGAAAGAGATGCATCTCGTGGCGCTGGAGCATCTGAGGCGGCACCCGCGCGAGCATGCGTTTGTTGAAGGCTTCTGGGTCCACACGCTTGCCGAGCAGGAACCGGACCAGCTTCCACAGCCAGAGATAGGGCATCACCGCCATCAGCGCGTTGGGTGCCGCCAGTGCCGGATCGTCCTCCAGATAGTGCGCGAGCTGAGTACTGCCACTGCGTGCGGCGCTCAGCTCGATCAGCGGAGCATGGACCGGATTTTGCGCCAGAGAGCGAGCCAAGAGCAGCTCGTCGAGCTGCCAGCATAAGCCCCGCATGGGGACGGTCAGCCACATGCGCACGAGCGAAGCAGGTACACTAAGCCGGTGGAGCAGGGGATGCGCTCGCCCGGGTGCCGTCCGCTCCCAGATAGCCTTCAGATACCGTCGAAACTGGGAAAGAGCCGGTACATTCGGCGGACGTGGCCAAAACAGCCGGATCAGTCCATAAAAAGGGAGACATACCACCGCCGTCAGCGCCGCCACGGTGATCAACACCCCGCCAAGCAGCAGATGCTTCAGATAAAGCCCTGCGGTGGGAAGGGGTGAGTGGGGCTCTCCAGGGAGGTACTCCGGGATCTCGAGGGTCGAGGTGGTCATGATGTGCCTCGCGAATAGACGAAGGGTCCAGCAGCCGCCGGATATGACGGCGTTCCGTTAAATGTGCTGGGATTGTACCGGCGGAGCGTGTGAAGTAAACCGAATATCCGCAGCAGCAGCCTCACCGAAGGCGAGTTTCAGGCATCGGGGGCTGTTATGACCCACGTCATGGTCTCCCGCTTGAGAAACAGGCACACTCTCTCGAGAGAGCTGTTGGAGTGGCTCAAGGCGGCTTGTTTGGAGGCAGACAAGGGTATATCGTAACGGCATCGGCGGTCGTCAGACCGCGCTGGCCCGAAATAGACCTGAAGGACAGGAGTTCCAAATGAGTGCGTCTCCCGGCCTGTATCAGCGGTTGGTGCAGCTCGCCATGCTGCTGGTGGGTGTGAGCCTGCTGGCGCTGGTGGGCAAGAGCTTTGAGCAGGGCCAGCGAGACTATCAGCCTGCCTTGTGGAGCTGTAGCCTCCTGCCCTCCCACTCGACGGCCCCGAGGTTGGAATCTTTTCGACCGTGAAGGATGGTGAATCCCAGTCAGGAGAAGTGCATGTATCAACATATTCTGGTGGCATTGGATGGCTCATTGCACGGACAAGCGGCGGGAGAGCAGGCCATCTTGCTGGCCAAACAGCTCGGAGCCCGGCTGATCGGCGTGCATGTGCTCGACATTGGCATGCTCCGCAGCTCGACCCTGCATGATTTTGGAGGTGCATTGGGGATGGAGCCTCAGCTTCACCTGCGCACGCAGCTCGAGACCTACATGTGCAGTGTGGGGGAGACGCTGGTGGCGGCCTTCAAACAACGATGCGCCGAAGAAGGCGTCGAAGCCGAAGGCTTTATGAAAGCCGCCAACGTGGTCGAGACCCTGCTGGAGCTGGCCCATCGTAACGACCTGCTGGTGGTGGGACGACATGGCTCCGCGTGGGATCTGGAGCCGAGCTCACATCCGGTGGGCGTGACCGTACAGCAGCTTATTCGCCAGAGTGCCGTGCCGGTGATGGTGACGGGCAGCTCTGCCATTCCGCTCCGTCGAGTGGTGGTGGGGTTTGATGGCAGTCCCGGTGCTTGGCGAGGGCTTAAACAAGTGGCCATGTTGGCACAAAAGCTGAACCTCCGGGTGGTGCTGGCGCACGTACACGCGCATGAGCAGACCGAGAGCTCTGAAGTGCTGCGAGGGGCTTTGGAGTATCTGGCACCGCTGGGGGTGGAAGCCACACCCCGCGCCGTGGTGGGGGAGTCGCTCTACCAGCTTCTCTCTCAGGTGGAGCAAGAAGAAGCCGATCTGCTGGTGGTGGGGTACGAAGGGTATAGTCGCTGGCGAGAGCTGCTGCTCGGCCACACACCCGAAGCCCTCTTGCAGAAGCTGAGCCAGCGCCTATGGGTGGCCCGCTGAGGGTTAAGGGGTGTGTTTCTCCAAACCAAATTTCCGGGACAGCGCAGCTTGGATTCTCTTGAGGATGGCCAAAGGAACCATCGGATGATCGTGAGTCCATTGCATGCCAGCTCACCACGCGATGATCTCGATGAGATCTAGCACTGCTTTGCTGTTTTGGAATGAGGAATTCCAAGATATTCCACGACGTCTCGGGCAACTCATTTTTCAATGAGTGACATTCTCAGCACCTCCAATCTCTGCGAATTGGAGAATCTGAGCATCATATGAACGATGTCGCCTGATCTTGAAGCTCGTTTAGAGAAACAGAGCCTAGAGAAACAGAACCTAGACGGGAACAAACAAAGTCTTGGGGGAGAGCTTCGCCTGAAGAGCAAAAATGATCTGATCGAGCTCGACCCTCGCCTCCGCTTGCAGCCCTAGACAAGTTGCGATGCCGACCGCATCGGTGCTCATCCTGGTTTGCATTGAAAGTCTGAAGGAATTGTCTGGCTGCTTGTCCATCCGATAAGCATGTAAATGCATCGAGTCACCGATCACTGCCGGATTCTTTAAAGGGGTAAAGTTGAACTCCCGGCTCATGTAGGCGAGAAGCTTATCTTGGACGACGAGCACCAGCTTCTTGTGAACATGCTCGAATGTCTGAATCTTATGATGCATTTGAACCAGAATGGTCTTGGCCGTCATCTTCCAGTTCATGCCATACAGCTTGTCGGACTCCTCGG
>JBJTQF010000381.1:0-10425 GCA_046075485.1 Myxococcota bacterium
GAGGGAGGGGTATCTAAAACGATTGACAGGGGGTGAGGGAGTGTTGTCAGATGGAGCAGGAATGCAAAACCTGCACCGGAGTAAGGGATGGGTCGTCGGAAGTCTTCTGTGCCTGGGCATGTGGAGAAGGTGGAGCGTCGAGGGCCGACGCCGTATCATGCGGCGTTTTATCAGCTCTTGAGGCGGTTATTGCCGCCGAACTTTGAGGTGCAGGCGGAGTATCCGTTGTACAGAGAGCCGCAGCGGATAGACATGTTGGTGGTGAGGCGTGGATTGAAGGAGGAGGTGGGAGCGGAGCAGGAGCTTCCGTCGCTGGTGTCGCATTTGGGGGAGGTGACGTTGTTGGAGTTTAAGGGGCCGACGGACGTGGTGAGTGGGGAGGACATCAGCAGGTTGTTGGGGTATGGGTGTCAGTACGGGGTGATGGAGGGGCGTGGACCGGAGGACTTGACATTAGGTTTGATAGGTTCGAGTTTTGGGGAGAGGGTGTTAAAGCGGGTGTCGGGGCATGGGGGGCGGTTGGAGTGGGTGTCGCAGGGGGTATGGGAGGGGCATTTGGGGGGGAGTGTATTATTTGGATTGGAGACGGGGGAGTTATGGGAGGCGGGGGAGCACGAGCGATTGTGGTATTTATTGAGTCCGGGGTTTGTGCGGGAGCCGGAGAGGGCAAAAGAGCTGACAGAAATGCAGAGGCTGGTATATATAATGATGGTAGACCGACTGTTGAGCTTAAGTAAGGAGGAGCGTATGGCGCTGACGAACTACGAAGCGTTGAAGACAGAGGTAGAAGAGATCATGGCGAGGTACATGCGGGGGTTGCCGTTGGAGAAGCGTCTGGAGGGGCTTCCAGCGGAAGAGGTATTAAAAGCCTATCGTCCTGAAGAGGTATTAAAAGCCTATCGTCCGGAAGAACGTCTGGCAGGAATGAAAGTGGATGACGTCCTGAAGGCATTTAAGCCGGAGGAGCTGGTGGCGGCGCTCACGCCTGAAGCCCTTGCCCTGCTGAAGTCACATTTGAACTGAGTCTCAACCCCTGGTTGTACGAGGGCACCAGCTACAACGTGGGCGGTCGTGACGATCATCAGTCCGTGGTTTGATGCAAGTGCTGCGTTAAGCCGCGAGCAAGCCGTGTGACCTCGACCCGTGCTGCTCTAAACTGGGTCTTGAGCACATCCACGGCCTCCTGAGCCTCGAGGCGTTCCCCGCAGGTGAAGATGTCTGCTGCGACGTATCCGTGTTCCGGCCACGTATGAATGGCGAGATGTGACTCCGCGATGATCACCACCCCCGAAATCCCTTGAGGACTGAACCGATGCAGGTGATGGCTGATGATGGTCGCGCCGCTTCGACGAGCCGCCTCCAGCATGGCCTCGGTGACCCGCTCGAGCTGATCGATGATCTGAGCGTCACAACCATAGAGCTCAATCAGAACATGGAGACCAAGCGCGTGCATGAAGCCCTTACGTGTGAGTGCCAATAAAAAAACGACGCTAGCATATAACGTGGAATCACGACGCTGACCACCACAAAACCGCGTCAGAGACCCGAGCCCACCACACCCATACGCAGAACCCTTGTCCCGCCGACATCTCAGCGGAGACCATGTCGTATCAATGCCGCCTCCAGGATGGTCTCAATGAGCTGACGATAGCCCCACCCTTGCGCCAGCGCCTCCAGACAGAGATCACTGTAGTCGGGAGCCAGACCCGGCAACGTGTTCAGCTCCAAGATATAAGGACGGAGCCCGTCTGACTCATCCAGACGGAAATCAACTCGGGCGAAGTCCTGACAATCCAGCGCCTCAAAGGTGGCACATGCTAAGCGACGCAGCTCCTCCGCCAGTGGCTCCGGCAGGGGCGCGGGACAGAGGTAGTAAAACGACTCCCCCGGATCGACCCGCTTCATTGCATTGGTGTAGATCATCACTCGCTGAGCATGCGCCGCAAAATCCACCTCCAGGATCGGAAGCACATGCAGAGGCGGCGGCGGCGCCCCAAACCTCCCCACATTCCCCACCAACCCCACCATCACCTCACGGCCCGCAATATAACGCTCCACCAAGATCGGCTGACGATACACCTCCAGATGACGCCTCACGCGAGCACGCAACGCCGACACCGAATCCACAATGCTGTGTTCATCCACCCCAATGCTCGTGCCCTCCGCATTTGGCTTCACAAAGAGCGGAAATCGCAGCCCCCCCTGAGCATTCACAAAGTCTGGCAATAATGGCTCGTCCGCCTGCCGAAAGAGCTGAAATGGCGCAGTCGGCAACCCATGCGAGAGCAAAACCCGCTTCGTCAGCGTCTTGTCCAATGCCAACGCCTGCGTCAACGGCTTACTCCCCGTGTACGGAAGCCGCCACATCTCCAGCAAACACGGAATATGCGCCTCCCGCGCATCCCCAAAATGCGACTCCGAGAGGTTAAAACACAGATCCGGCCTCCACGCCGGAAGCCGCTCATGCAGCACATGGGGCGCCGCTAAGCTCGCCTCAAAAAACATCGCCTCGTGACCCAACGAGTGAAGCACCTCGACCAGCGCCTCCACCGTGCTCACACTGTCCAAGTCGTCCCAGCGATCCGATGGCATGCCCTCATACACCGGGGCATTTTTTTTGAGATTGGCCAGCACGGCGATGCGCATATCAAGAGCTCTCCTCATCCCATGGCAGTGTCGAGCGGCTGACAGGCGCTGTCAGTGATACCGCAATGCGCATATCAAGAGCTCTCCTCATCCAACCCCACCGCATTACGCTGGTGATGCACGTCAAAACCCTCCGGCTTCAACGCCACATGATGCCCCGACAGCAAGGTCGAGACCGTCGGCACCACGCCTCCACCAGACGCCCCATCCATCCTCGGGGAAGCAGTCGCCAACCCTCCAGATGCCAACGCCGCCGCCTCCATCGAAGGCGTGTAGTCTCGCGGCTCCTCATACGTGGTGATATAACCCTCGTAGTTACGAAAGACCACCCGCCCCGGCGACTGGCTCAGCATATATTGAGGCTGGACCGGGATTTTGCCACCCCCTCCCGGCGCATCCACCACAAACGTCGGAATGGCATATCCACTGGTGTGCCCACGGAGACCCTCGATGATCTCGATGCCCTTCGACACCGGCGTGCGAAAATGTCCCGCCCCCTTCACCAAGTCACACTGATAGAGATAATATGGCCTGACACGATTCCGCACCAGCTTGTGAACCAGCACTCGTTGAATCTCCACCGAGTCGTTGATGCCCGCCAACAATACCGTCTGATTCCCCAACGGAATGCCCGCATCCGCCAACATCGCCAGCGCCCGACTCAGCTCCGGCGTGATCTCTTTGGGATGATTGACATGAATGTTCAGCCAGAGCGGATGAAAACGCCGCAACATCCCCACCAGCTCCGGCGTGATCCGCTGTGGCAAAAAAACAGGCACCCGGCTGCCTATGCGGATGATCTCCAGATGCTCGATCTCCCGCAAGCCCTGAAGCACCAGCTCCAGCGTGCGAGGCGATAAAATCAACGGATCCCCCCCGCTCAACAAGACATCTCGCACCTGCGGCGTGCGCCGAAGATACGCAAGCTGCGCCTCAAAATCCCGCCGACTGAAGGTCTGATCCGGATCGCCCACCATGCGCGAGCGCGTACAATAACGACAATAACTGGCACACTGAGTTGTCAAGAGCATCAACACACGATCTGGATACCGATGCACCAAACCCCGCACCGGACTATGCGCATCCTCCGCCAGACTGTCCTCCCGCATCCCCTGGAAAGCACGTCGCTCCCGCCCCAGCGGAATCACCTGGCGACGAATCGGACAGCCCGGATCCACCGGATCCATCAGGCTGGCAAAATAAGGGAGAATGTCCACCCGAAACATGCCCTCCGCCTCCAACCCCTCGATCTCCTCGGGGGTGAGCTGGATGAGCTGCGCCAGCTCCTCCACCCGGTTCAGCCGGTGTGAGAGCTGCCACTTCCAATCATTCCACTGTATGTCTGATATGTGTGACCAAAAGGCAGGACGAGGCGTGTTGAGCAAAGACGCAGAAGCGGACGCGGTCTGCAACGACCGCCAACGTTCTGGGTCCGGATCGTCATCAGAGCTTGCCAACAATTCTTGAGGCGCGGCCTCGGCTGTGTGTACCCAGGGTGGTTGTGTCTGCATGAATCGAACGCCTCCAACGTGTGGCTACTGAGACCGCAACTTCCGCACATTTCAACCCCAACGATTATAAAAGAGCGGAAATCGGCGTCAATTGCTTGCTGCGGAAAACTCAAAATCTTACGCAGCAAGAAGCGTTTCTGACCGTATTTCCAGCACACCCATGGAATGGCCTTCCTCCAGCAGCACGTCCATCCCCTCCGTATACCACCGCTCCGCATTCACCCTCCGCATACCACCCGATCCGCAAGATTCCCCCCCTCACACCCACACGGAACGATGAGCACGCCCGAGCACCCTCACCCCAGCGTTGCGTTCCACCCCACTGCCGCTATAATAAGGCGCTCAGGCCGCCCCATCCGGGGCTCTCGGCCCACTGTACCGCTGCTCCCGGAGGATTCTGCATGTCTCGCCGTCTGGTGCTCATCTCCGTTACCGGGCCGGATCGTCCCGGCATCACCTCACGCATCGCAAGTGTTTTGGCCACCCATACGCTCCCCATCGCCGACATCGAACAAGTCACCACCGGCGGAAATCTCGCCCTCAGCTTCTTGGTGCAAGCCCCCGGAAACGCCGACCGCTCCCACCCCGTCTTCAAAGACCTCATCTATGCCGCTTGGGAGCTCGAAGTACATGCCGACTTCCGCTTCCTCGAAGAAGACACTCGGCCCCACAACCCACGACGCATCTACGCCCTCACCGTCTTCGGACACGAAATCTGCGCCGCCGCCATCGCAGGACTCGCCGAAGCCCTCGCCCGTCAAGGGGTCAACATCGATAAGATCCATAAGCTCTCCGCCCACACCTTCTCCTGCCTGGAGCTGATCCTCAGCGCCCCCGACTCCGTTGGACTCCAGACCCTCAAGCAGTCCCTGCTCCCCCTCAGCATCGAATACGGCATGGATCTGGCACTCCAACGAGAGAGCGTCTACCGCAAAGCCAAACGGTTGGTGGTGCTCGATATGGACTCCACCTTGACCCAGGGCGAAGTCATCGATGAGCTGGCCGAAAAACACGGGGTCAAAGAACAAGTCGCCCGCATCACCGAACGCGCCATGCAAGGAGAGCTCGATTTTGAAGAAGCCCTTCGCCAGCGTGTCGCCCTGCTCGAAGGACTCACCACCGCCGAGCTCAACGAAGTCCGCACCCACATCACCCTCACCCCCGGCGGACATGACCTGCTCAAAGTGCTCAAAAAACTCGGCTACCGCATCGCCGTGATCTCAGGAGGCTTCACCTACTTCACAGATTGGCTCAAACAACAGCTCGGGCTCGACTACGCCTACGCCAATGAGCTGGAGATCCGCGAAGGCAAACTCACCGGCAAACTCCGAGGGTCCATCGTCGATGCCCGCCGAAAAGCCGACCTGCTCGAGACCATCGCCCAAAGTGAAGGCATCCAGCTCGACCAAGTGATCGCCGTCGGGGACGGTGCCAATGACCTCCAGATGCTCAAACGTGCCGGGCTCGGGGTGGCCTTCAACCCCAAACGCTCCCTGCGCGCCGCCGCTGAACATACCCTCGACCAGCCACAGCTCGATGCCATCCTGTACCTGCTCGGGATTCGAGAACATGAGCTGCACCAGCTCCTGGAACGAGAGCGATAACGCATCGTCCATCTTGTTTCAGAACAGCACAGACCTGGAAGAGCCTAGACCCGGAAGAGCATAGACCCCGAAAAGGAAGCACTCGAAAGCAACGGGGTCGCTTACAGAACCCCCGCAACGCTTATAATAAGGTAAGCTGTGAGCACCGCTCGAGCACGCGGCAAAACCCAGCAGGCTCACACACCGACAGCAGCAGCCCAGAGCTTCCCGAATACGCGCACGGCGGCGGCAGACGAAAGGCGGATATGACGCGCAGCTTGCAAGCCCTCAAAACCGACGCACTGTTTAACCTCTCGCGAGAGCTGAACCGCTCCTTTACCCCGCCGGATTGGGTCTCGATCAACCTCACGCTGAAGTGTAACCTGCACTGCACCATGTGCAATACGTGCTACGATGTCCCCCAAGAGCTCACCCGCGAAGAGATCTTCGACCTGATCGACCAGATCGCCCTGTGGGGCGTTCATATTCTCAACCCGCTGGGAGGGGAGCCCTTCGTCCGGCCCGACCTCATCGAGATCCTACAATACGCGGTGCTGAAGGATTTTTATATCACCCTCACCACCAACGGCACCCTGATCACCCGGCAACACGCCGAAGGCATCGCCCGCATCGCCTACGACCGGCTCCACTTTAACTTCTCCATCGATGGATTCGCCGAAGTCCATGACCGCATCCGAGGCACCGGGATGTTAGAACGCACCCTGGAAGGCATCCGCCACATTCGCGAAGCCGACGCAGCCGCCGGAAATCCACCTCGGAAGATCCTCATCAACTCCGTGGTCAATAACCTCAACCTCGATCAGGTGCCCGCCTTTTTAGAGTATTGTCGAGGTCTCGGCGTTCAAGGGGTCCAGCTCCTCAACCTGTTCAAAAAAGCAGGCCCCGAGATCCCCCGGGAGCTCAAGCACCTATGGATCGGGCGCGAGAGATGGGCAGCTCTCGACCGCATGGTGGATGAAGTGCTCGAGTATCAGGAAGGGCTCGACCCGCAGCAGTTTATGCTGGTGAACTCACGGCACGAGCTGGAGATCATGAAGCTATACTATCGCGGCACCCTGCCACCCCGGAAAGCGAAGTGTTATGCAGGCTGGAAAGAGCTGTACATCAACGCCGATGGGCAAGTGATCATGTGCGACGGGGCGCTCGATTTTCTCAACGGAGCCTTTGGCAATATCCGGGAGCACACCCTACAAGAGCTGTGGGATTCCGAAGCCCTCCGCCAGCGGCGAGAAGTGGTTAAAGCCTGCACCAGCCCTTGTATCCAAGACTGCTATCTCAGGGAGAGCTCAGATTCTATGTTACATATCGTCAAAGAAGTGGGCCAGAAGGTGGTCTCGGCGCTGAAAAAACGAGTCCCGCTCAAGCCCTCGCGCTGGGTGCATGTGCCCGACAGCGAGCTGACCCTGGAGCTGTCCGATGTTGCAGATCTCAACCCCCCTCACCTGAGCACCCGCTCGGCGGAGCGGTTTACGCAGCTCGTCATCAAGAGCCCGGTGCCCTTTGAACGCTGTTATAACGACCCGTTTGAGTTCTATGATATGCGGAACCGAGGTTATCTGAACTTCAACCGAGGCTTTATGGGGCTGGAGGTGATCCAGAAGTTTATGCCCGAGCTGGCCCGCGCAGGGGTAAAACTGGACCGGATTCGGCTGGCAGGCAAAGGGGATCCGCTGCTCCACCCGGAGTTTAACTTGGTGCTGCGCTATCTGCTGGCTCAAGGTGCCTCCACCGGGAGCTTCGGCGAGCTGCGCATCGAGACATCTGCAACGCTGCTCAACACCGAGTATGTGGATATCTGCATGGCGGAAGCGCAGGGGTTCCCCATCACCTGGATGCTCCTGATCGATGCGGCGGATGCGGCGACCTTCGCCCAGGTTCAGGGACAGGACCGCTTGGGTGCCGTGTGTGACCGGATCGCGTACCTGCTGGCGATGAAGGCTCGGCATCAGGCGCATCATGTGCGCATCGTGCCCGTGTTTACGGCGCTGCCCGAAAACGCAGGACAAGCCAGCGCCTTCTGCACGTTCTGGAGACGACGCTTTCAGGAAGAAGGTCTGGCCGAGCCTTCGGTGGCGCTCAGCAGTGTGCCCGCGCGGGTGCCGGGTCAGCCGCTCCCCGATGTGCTGCTCTTCCGTCGGAAAGATGATGATAACTTCTTGGAGCAGCTCAAGAGCAAAGAAGCCTTCCAGCAGGTGGCACAGGCCCTCGGCTTCGCGGAGGTGGTGCTGGATCGAGACGCCGGGCGAATGCCACGCTGCGCGGCACCCTTTAAGACCCCCACCATCACCTGGGATGGCAAGGTCACGGTGTGCGAGCAGGACCGCTTTCTCAAGCTGAAGGTCGGGGAGGTGCTCACCGAAGATCTGGTGGAGATCTGGTGGCAAAAAGGAACAACCCAAGAGCTGCGCCGAGCAGTGGCGCGTGGAGAGCTGCATCAGCGCCTACCCTGTCGAGACTGCCGTCAACCCTTCTCTCCGAATGCGCCGACACTCAGCGAGGAAGAACTGTCACGCTTCAAACGGCAGAGCACGCTGCAAGGGTTCGGGGTGTAAGGGAGGTGAGGGAGGCACTGTTGGGAGGGGCGATTCGTTTGTTGACATGTCCATCAGCGGTGGAGAACATCACACTCAACTTCCGTTTGGGAGCAATACAGACTCCACCTCTAAAGATCAGCTACCCCGATCCATGACTCTCCATCAGGAGGACCAAACTGCAATTGAGCATCCTCCGTCTTCACAGCGATATACCTATAACTCTGAGGTGGGGAAAAGGATGGCCATCTCAAGCGAAGCTCCGCCAACGGTATTGGACGAGCGGGATACACCCCATTTACAACAAGTCCATTGGCTTCTTCAGCTCCTATATAGTACCGTTCAAATTCGTCTCGCGTGACATCAGCCTTATCGCCCACGAGCTCCCACAAATCCTCTGGGGGGGACCGCAGAGTCTCACCAACCACCAGTACGCCAACAACAGCACTTAATGGCGCAGAGGCATAAACGATTGCCAGTGAACCGGCCACGAGACGTGGAAACCTCCGGCGAAGCTCCACCGTTTTCCTGCCACTTTGAATTCTCTCAAAGTATTTGGGTTTAATGGAGAGAAGTACTGCTCTTTGTTGACCGTCACCTTCCAGATAGTACATTTCCACGTCCCTCACGGTACAACTGTTCAAAACATGCCGCTGAAATTTTGAACGGGCTCACAAGATTGGGTTGTCTACCAGTTTCCTGCGAGACTATCTTACGAAGGAACTCCAGTGAAATCGGTGTGAGTAACTCTGTATCTCTGAAGCGGAAAGCCATAATCTCCTTTTGCAAGTCGCCGCCTGCTGTCTCAAGCACATTTTGCCACTTGAAGACGCCACCACGTCGGAGACTACGAAATAGAGGGCTTGGTTTATCGATCTGGACATCACTCATGAGAGAGCAGGCTGATATGCTTCCAGAATACGGTTCATGATGGGCTGAACTCACGTACCACAACAATCTAGCCGGAGCTATTAGCTTTTGGTTGCCTTTGGCACGGTAATATACGTTGTCATTTCGCAGGATAAGATCCTTTTTGGCACCAAAGAGCTGCCCTTGGGCGATCCTTTCCTCAAACAGTTGACCAGCCCAGTAGGGCTTTATCGGTACGACCCATGTGGGGATAGGGGCATCAACTATTTTGAGTGGCCAGCAATGGCGCTCCAATTCGAGCATCTTCTGCACGGAGGTAAGATCCGTTGCATCCGTAGCAAGAGCAACTTCTTCCGCAATTTTGCGAACTGCATCGGGTAGATCATCGTCTTCCGCAAGCCAACCTTCAATCTGCTTGACGCTCAAAACTCGAGATACCACAGGCTTGACCCATTCATGAGCTCTCTTACAGAAGCCCGCCTCGCGTAGTGACTCAATAGCATCCGGTGTTAGGTGGGGTTCCGTTATGCGAACAAGTCGATGTCCTTTCTGATGGGCACCAACGACGCTTTGGAAGAGGAGATGCTGCAACAGTCCTGATGGTGCGAGAGCATGGCTTTGGCGAATAACGGGGATCTCCAAAAAGCCAGAGTTGTCGTCGTTCGACTGGACCAGCAGCGCCAGCGGAACAGTATTGTCAAGAATGACCTTGGAAGTATATTCCGCAGGAGAAGAGAGGCATCGCTGAAGCCTACTGTCAAAGTCCGCTTTTCTTTCCCCACGGAGGTGGAACAACTGCGATAATTGCCTGACTTCTCCAGCTTTGATGGCCCTACAGTCAAGGCTAGCGACGCCTCCAAAACGTCCAGTCTCATATCTCGCAGAATTGGCCATTTCGTCGATGCGTAGTATAACGTCACAGGGGCGCACCAGCTCAATACCAAATAGGTCCAGAAGAATGTCATGCTGCTTAAGCAGATCATTGTCTCGGGTCACGAAGAACCGTGCTCGACCAACGATAGCATGCGCTATTTGGCGTATATCGGATTGGTAGCTGGTCTGCTTCTTCTGGATTGGCAACTGCTCTTTCAGACTGGTGATGCATAACTCAACAGCCTTCATGTGAGGGCGCAGTCTTTTGAAGCGACGGGCGAAGGCTTTGAGTCGAATAATCTCCTCAGGATCTTTCCTGCGCTCAAATTCGTTAAAGATTTCCTCGGTAAGTCTCAACTGTATAAATTCTTGTAGCCAGTCCGCAACCAG
>JBJTQF010000382.1:0-6486 GCA_046075485.1 Myxococcota bacterium
AGCCGCAAGACCAGGTAACGATTATGCTCAGGCGTGGGGTTTTTCCCGATGGCCAGCTCACCAAAGAGCCGCTCGAAGTCGTCCTTCTGCTTCAGATCATAATAAGAATGGAGCATCGACAGAAAAGTGGACTTCCCAAAGCGTCGAGGGCGTAACCAAGCGATAAAGGGCCCACCCTCGCGGGAGGTCTCGAGCAGCCGAATATACTCCGACTTATCCACAAAGAGCTGAGACTCCTCTCGAATGCGCCTGAAGTCGGCCAGCCCGTAGGGAATCAGCATGAGGAAACCTCCAAAGGAGCAGGTAAAACAGATAAAACAGGTAAAACCGTGAGGGGATGACCAGCATTATAGCTGCAAAAGACAGGGGCGAGGGTGAAACGTGGGGTGAATGGAGCGGGCGACGGGGGCGTTGTGGGTGGAGGGGTGTATGCTGAAGAGGCTGGTAAAATAAAGCTCATCTTCAAAAGAGAAGGGAGCGGGCGGAAGTGCTGCGGGAGGATCGGACTTGAACCCTCAGCAGGGGCTGGAGCCGCTGGAAGAAGCGGCTCGAACCCGCTCATTTGGACTCGCCGCCGCTGTGATGAGGCATGTCGGGCATGCCTGGCATGGCGGGAGGTGCGGAAGAGGCTTGGACCTCGAGCAGCTCCACTTCAAACAGCAGGGTGGCACCTCCTGGAATCTTGGGCGGACGGCCCATATCTCCGTAAGCGATGTCCGAAGGACAGACCAGCTTGGCCTTGCCGCCCACCTTCATGAGCTGAAGACCTTCCGTCCAGCAGCGAATGACGCCGCCCAGGGGGAACTCGGCGGGCTGTCCGCGATCCACGGAGCTGTCGAACTTCGTACCGTCGGTGAGCGTGCCGGTGTAATGTACCTTCACCGTGTCCGCTGCGGTCGGCTGAGCGCCGGTGCCTTCGCTGACAGGGATGTAGATCAGACCGGATTCTTTCTTCTGAGCGCCTGCTTCGGTGGCGGCCTTGTCGAGATAGATCTTTGCCTTCTCTTTTTCGGCGGTCATGGCGGCCTGACGGCGGCTGGAGGCGAGCTGATCCACCTTCGGACCATACTCTTCCATCTTGACCAGCAGCTCTTTGCCAGTGGCCTGATCCGCCAGCCCTTGCTGAACCATCGCCAGCTCTGCCGGGGTCAGGTTAAACAGCTTCAGATTACGACCGACCAGCGCCCCGAGGGTATAAAACGTCTTATCGTCCTCGGTGGTGGGCGACGTGGGGACGGGAGCAGAGTTCATGGGCTGACAGCCCAACAGAGACACCGTCAGGGCCAGTACAGTCAGCGATTTCTTCCACATGCATCGAACCTTTCATTTCATGAACATGAGAGCAACCCCTGTCGCCCTCGAAGCACTTATTCAACCGAGCCATCGACATGAGGCTCAGATGTGAAGACCCAGTGAGATCGAAAAACGATGTCCCGGACCCGAGCCGGGCACCACAGGTCCGCCTGTGTCCTCATACTCCGTCTGAGGATCCGGCACCGGTGGCACCAGCGCAAACGTATAACCACCCGTCAAGTCGAAGATGGCCAGCCGATAGTGTGCCACCATCCCCAGCTCCGGCCCCACCATCCGATACCAACGCACCAGCTTCTCATCCGGTGTGTGGTAGGGCATGATCTGTCCCGAGAGATCCAGCTTTATATTGTGCGGAAGCTGAAACAAGAGACTGGCATTCACCACCATATCCACAAAGTTGCGGGTCGGTGGCCCCTCTTCAAAGAGCAAGTTGTAGTTCTGCACGTTCACCGGACGCAGATGCAGCCCTCCAACGAGCTGGAGGCTCAAGAAATTCCGCTTCAGCATGAGCTGTTCGCTGATCTCCAGCCGCCAGAAGCTGGAGAAAGGCTCCAATCCCAACGCGGTGGTCCCCAGCACACTGGCTCGGGTATAGGCCGTCCGGGAGGTGTGAAACATCCCAAAACCACCGACCGTCATGGCCGGAATGCCCGTGCTCACCGGATAAATCTCCGGGCCGATCAAAAAGCCCAGATCCACCGGCATCAGCCCCGTAAACACTCGGCGAGTGGCCAAAAAACGCCCCTTGAGCTCCAGCGGCAAGGTCTCCCGCAGCAGCAGAGGGGTACGCACCGAAAAATACCCCGACAAGGTCCAGTCTTTGGTCACCTTGCCCGAGGCAAACGCTTCCATGCCCACTTTAAACACCGGCTCAAAAAAGATCGCCTCTTGCAGCGTCCCCAAGTTGAGCCCTTCACCCGGCATCCCACAGAGGGCGGAGTCGTCCAGCACGTTCTCAATACAAGGTTGAGAGAAATAGAAGCTAAAATCTACAAACAGAGGCCGGTTCTGCCGCGCCTCGCCCCAAGTGGTGAGCTGATATCGACGGGCATGCTCCGCATCCAAAAAACGCCGGAAAGAGGAGTCCGGACTCGAGAGCCCATCGCCCAATAAGTAGGAGACATAAAACTCCACGTAGTTGCGCGGAATATATTGTGTCTGCCCCCATGCCTCCTGCGAAATCCCCACACAGAGCAAGAACACCAGAAACCACATTCGCTTGAGAGCCATCACGAACTCAGCGCCTCCACGTAGGCATTCACCCGCTTGGAGAGCTGCTCCAGATCGACCAGCGCTCCGGCTTCTTCTGAGCCATTTCCCGTCACTCGGGTCTCAAAAAACACCGTGGTGCGAGCCGCCACGCCATAAGCACCCGCTTGGAGCACCGTCGGCACCTGCTCCGGGCCCACGCCCCCCATCACATACAGCGGAAGTGGCACCTTACGAGACAATGCGCTGAGTGTCTCCAGCCCCATCGGAGGCACCTGCGCACCCGGTCGCGCCTCCAGAAGAGGACTGAGCTGGAGAAAATCCGCTCGAGCCGCCGCCGCCTGAGCCACTTCCATCGGCGTGTGCGCACTGGCACCCACCAACATGCCTTGAAGCTCTCGCCGAACACCGGAGACCGGCCAGCTCGCATCCAGGTGGACCGGGAGCTTGAGCTTTCGAGCGACCCTCAGCCCCGCTCCTTTGCCTGCGTTGAGCACCAAGCGGGCGTCATAACGGGCGGCTACTTCCAGCAGGGCACGGACCAGCTCGGTGAGCGGCCCGTCGAGAAGCTGAGGCTCACGCACCTGTAACATGCGCGCACCTGCCTCAAATGCGACTTCCGCAGCGCGGACCAGCTCGTGGCCCTGCCCATGCAGACCCGGCGAAATCAGATAAAATCGTGGCAGGGGACTTGTCATAGGATCTATACACGCACGCAGGAGGCTTTTTATCGGCGGAGACCAGGGTAAGGTTCTCTGATAGCATGGCCATCCCCTGCTGTCAATCACGGATCGCCAAGCAGCCGCGGGCTTCGAGGCTGGCTCACGGACTCGCACGCGCGCACGGACTCGCACGCGCACGCGAATACGCATACACGGACTACACGCTCAAAATAGACCAGAGTGATAGGATTTCATCCCTCATCTATGCGTCACTCAGGGTAAAATGAAAATCTTGAGTGTGTCTGGATTCGGCCCTCGTGTCATCCGCCCGATTTCATCAGACTTTCGCCGCGTGAGGAGATTCATGAAACTGGACGAGCGTATTCGACTGGTCGTTACCACAGGACGTAACACACCTCGTTCCTTTACATTTCTGGGACCACAGGTCACGCTGGGGCGCTCTCAAGACAATGATCTGTGCCTTTCCTCATCCTATGTTTCAAGACATCACGGTTTTTTTGTCCTCAAAGAAGATGGCTGGAGCTACCAAGACGTCGAGAGCAAAAATAAAACCTATATCATGACCTCCGATGAGCGCCCCGAAGGTGGCACTTCCAGCGCGTTTATACCCCTCAAACCCGGCCCTCATCGCCTGCGCGGGAGCGAGCGCCTGCGCATCGGTGATGTGCTCATCGAGATCATGCCCTTCCCCAGCCCCCTCTTTAAAGTGGTGCCCGGAGAAGATAAACCACCCTCCATTCACTCCATCTGGACCACCCATCAGGCCCTGACCTTACTGGATCTGCCCGAACACGGGGCACAAGGCACCCTGCGCACCCTCTTTGATACCGCTCAGCAGCTCGCCACCTGCCGCGAGGAAACCGAGATCTTCCTCATTCTTCAGCGGGTGATCGAGTCCACGGTGCCCACTGTCTCTCATGTGCTGCTCCTGGAGCCCGAGCGCGAGAGCAACGACGATTTTCAAGTGCGCTGGCACTGGCGTCGGCATGGGCTCCAGACCGATCCGCCTCATTTCAGCCGGACACTGCTTCAGCGAGTGCTCAAAGAAGGCACCTCGATCTTGTATGACGAGAATCTGCCCATCACGGAATCGGTCCATCTGGCCAGCCTGAGCTCGACGGTATGTGTGCCCATCCGGGGGACACAAGGGTATCTCGGGGTCTTGCAGGCCGATTGTCGTGACTCACGCGCGACCCTCAAGTCGGCGGATCTGCACTTGCTGACCCTGCTCGGCGAGCAGGTGGCCGCTTCACTCGACCGCATGCGCACCGCTCAGCGCATCGAGAAGATGTTTGAAGGTTTCGTGCAAGCCTCCGTCTCCATCATTGAGTCGCGGGATAAATATACGGCAGGGCACTCCGAGCGGGTGGCCAACTACAGCGTGGTGGTGGCGCAGGCCATCCATGATCTCCAGGAAGGCTCGTTTCATAATACGTTCTTCTCGGGCACCGCGCTGCGCACCCTCCGTTATGCGGCGCTGCTCCATGACTTCGGTAAGGTCAGTGTACGCGAGAGTGTGTTGCTCAAAGCGCGCAAGCTCCACGAGTGGCAGATCGATGAAATCCGCAGCCGTTTTGCCCTGGCCAAGATGCAAGCACGAGCCCTCGCCGCCGAAAAGTGGGTACAAGCCCTGCGCGAAAACCCCGAGACCTTCCACATGCTCATCGGCACGGACCCAGACTTCAATGAGCGCGTCAAATGGCTCGATCAAGAGGAAACCTGGTTCTTGACCCTGCTCGGGGTGGATCCCATCAAATCCCATGACTTGGTACGCCTACGACACCTCACCGACTACGTCGATGGACTACAGCTCCTCACACCTCAAGAGCTCGAAGATATCCTGGCCTGCCGTGGAACCCTCACACCCTCCGAGCGCCTCGAGATCGAACGGCACGCCACCATCACCCGCTGCTTTCTCGAGCAGATCCCCTGGCCCGATGAGCTGCGGGAAATCCCCACCATCGCAGGCTCCCATCACGAAAAACTCGACGGCTCCGGCTATCCCAACCGCATCACCAGCTTGCCCCTCGAGGTGCGCATCCTCACCATCTCCGACATCTATGATGCACTCACCGGTGGAGGCCGCTCCTATCGAGACCCCATGACCCCTCAGGAAGCATTTGAGCTGCTCGAACGCGACGCACGCCGTCAAGCCATCGACCGCGAAGTCTTCACCGTCTTCCAGAAGGTCATCCGGCAAGCATGAACGGCACCGTGGCAGGTGTGGCAAACACCACCGAAGAGTCGCCCCCGAATTCCCCCCGAGCGCTCCTCACGTCGCTCAGCAAGCTGATTAAGGCCCCGGTGAGGAATCCTCCCGCACCAGCACCTCCAGCACCTCCTGCGGACCCACTCCCCAACCATATGGAAGTAAGCCCTGCACCTCCGCGTAAAAGCTGATGCCCTCCGAAGGACTGAACACCTGAAACCCCGCCTGCTCGAGCCGCCAAGTACGGAGCACGTCGCCTTGTTGACATGCCTCCGAAGCCGGAGCCGCATACAGCACCCTCACACAGTAACCCGACGCCGGAGCTTCACCAGGCGCTAACATCGCATAACCCTCCCGCTCGAGCACCGCCCTTATTCCCCACTCGCCCGTGAAACTCACCGACTTTGCCGGAATTTGGCGCTGCTTGAGCCACGCGACCCCCTCCTGCGCCAGCGCCGTCTGCCCTCGCGAGACGTGCTCATCGGCCTGCCGCACCTTCACGGTCAGCAGGAGCGATGCCAGCAGCACGGCCCCCAACGTCCAACGCTCAGGAAGATGCGCCCAAAACCCGCGCGCCACCCCCTGCTGCCGCCGCTCGAGCAGCAAGAGCTGAAGAGGCAACCCCATCCAGACCGCGTAACGCGCACTGGCGAAGTTATGACCCAGCAGCACAATCACCCCCCACAAGAGCGCCCAGAGGCTCAAAAACCGCGAAGCCGCCGTGCGCATGGAGAGCAGGCGCAAGCTCAGCAGGCCCAAACACACCCCACCCCACCACCACCCCAGGTTGAGCGGCTCCAGCGGGATACGGCCCTCCAGGGCATCCACCCAGGCAAGAAGGTGAAGCCACTCCAGGAGCAGCAGGAGCCCCTGGCTCCACCCCGTCTCCGGCTTAGACGGAAATGCCCCCAGCAGCAGGAGCAGGACCAGCACCACCAACCCCACCCAGACACTCCAGCCCAGCCCCGCCAGCAGCCCTCGGCGCGGTCGAAGGCTCCACCTCCCCTCGAGAAAAGAAAGCAGAAGCAACAGCGGGGGCATCACCGTCAGGCCAAGCTGAGTGAGCCCCCC